>DASUSI010000001.1:0-71010 GCA_036375165.1 Micromonosporaceae bacterium
CCAACGCCCGCCACCCCGACGTCCTCGCCGCCCAACGCCGCGAACGCGCCCGCATCCGCAGTCAACGCCAACAACGCTGGGGACGACCCAGGATCCACGCCGCGTAACCAACCCGGCGAACGTATATGGACAGCGCACTAGATGGGGGTATGAGCGGCGCGGCGGTGTGTCAGAGGGGACCGACGGCGGCGTTCCGTATGCTGTACGTCGCCGTTTGTCGATGTCTATCCGGACGGCGGCGGCAGGTGGGAGTAGCCCCTCAATGACGTGGCCGGGCATGAGGCAGTGGCAGCCGTACCTCGGATTGGTGGTGTGGCTGCCACGCGACTACTACGACGAGCGCGATGAGCATGCGGGTCGGCCGACCGTTGTGGTCAAGGTGCTGCAAGTCGAGCGGACGTGCATCGTGGTGCCGCGGACCAGCCAACTGGGCAACCGGCATCGTGACGACATTTTCCATCCTGCCGACCCGGACCTGGGCTGCGACAAGTCGGGCTTGTGGCAGCCGTGGCGGTCGCGGCGGGTGGACTTCGCAGCCTACGAAGATGATGAACTCGGGGAGTTCGCGAAGATGGAAGAGGGACTGCTCACCCGCATCATCGGTGCCTACGAGAGGTGTTCATGACCGCTTGGGAGGAACTGCGGCGCGACGGCGTGTTCGGCACCGAAGCCACCGTCGAGCTGTACCGATGTGTGCGGGCGGTCGCCCGGGCAGGCAACTTCCCGCCGCCGGACGGGCATCCGACGTGGAACCTCGATGCGGTCGCGGAGACCGCGCACGACATCTTCGCCGACGCCCGGGGACCCCAGCGCTTGGTGGAACTTGCAGTGAAGGCCAACGACGACGCGAGCTTGCGCCGCTTGCTGGAACAGGTGGTGCGTAACTTCCTGCGCGACAAGGGGCGGGCCACCGCCAAGGGCCGGCTGATCCGACGGTTGCGGGAAGTGCTGGGGAACGACCCCCGGTTCGCGGTCGTACCGTCCGGGCGTCCCGGTGCCGGTCGTAACATAGAACTGGCCGACGGGACTACCCCGGGAGTATGGAACGGCCGGGCGAGCGAACTAGTCAGCGCGGCGTACAAGGTCACCGACGTGTCGATCGCGCGGTGGCGCATCGATGCACGCCGCGAGTCGCCGGTGGCCGACGCGGCCAGTCTGGCTGCGGTCTGCGAGGCGGTGCTGCGAGCAGCCGGTGCCTCCCTGTCTGTCGGTGAGCTCGCCGACGCGGTCGCCGCCCGGTTCGCCGTCGGCCCGACACCGGTGGTCACGCCGGTCGATGACGTGGACCCTTGGCTGCCCAGCGTGAACACGGTCGAACAGGCACAAGTCGAGGCTGAGGTGCTCGCGGGAGCTAAGCGGCTGCTCGCGCAGCTCACACCGCGTGAGCGCCTGGTGCTGGCCTACCTGGATCAGCCAGTCAGGCGGATAGCCGACCACACAGGGCTGGGCAAGAGCGCGGCAGCTCAGATCGCGGCCCGGGTCCGTGAAATCGTGAGCCAGGTCCTCGGCGGCGAAGACCATCGCGAAGACATGCTCAGCGTGGCACGGGCCATGGCGACGCCGCGAACCGTCAACGACTAGCGTCCTGATCGGGCGATGCAAGAGTCTCGGCCAACCGCAGCCGTTCGCGGCGGACAGATGACGTCGGTGCGCCGTCTTATCTACACACAGGTCAGATGGAGAAGGAATGAGAGTTCGAGACGTTCCCTGCGGAAAGGTAGGCGCATGGTGAATCATCGATCCATCAGTTCACTACTCTGCCAGGCCGATACTTGCTCAGCCGGTGTACGGCGATGACCAGCATCCCGCCAGCCGAAACCAGTCCTGCCGCCTTCCCTGACATCGACGTGTACCCACCAGCCTCGCTCGCCGGCCCGCACCTGCTCGACGCCGATTTGCTGGCTCCCACCGTGTCGGAGGGCAAACACCTGGCCGAATGCGGCTGGTGCCAGCAGCGGCAGAATGCGGCCGAACAGCACCGCCGCCACGACGGCGACCTCGACGATGAGGAGTTCCTGAGTGCAGCATGGCAGCGTGCCGAGGCGGGAGGTGCCGCTGCACTCGCCCCCATCACTCGCCTGCCCCCACAGCTACACGCGTTAACCCTCGACGCCGACGGACGGGAGGACGTCGCTAACGGGCAGCTGTGGCGGCTGCGTTGGGAGCAGGCCACTGAGCTCGCTGTCGTCATCGCCGTCGACCGGTGGTGGGTGACGGTCGCGCCAGTCACGACCGACATAGCCGCTGCGGATGAGTTCAGCCTGCTGCTACCACCCAGCGCCAGCCCGCTGAACATCGCCTTGGCGGTCTGTTTGAGCCTGGAATGTACAGTGCCGATGTTCGTGCTCGACCGGCAAATCGCGCCGGCCAGCAGGCCTACAATCAATCCGCAACAGGCGGTGGCGCAGCTACCGCCCCCGGAGACGCTGCGCGACGTGTGGCGGGCCTGGCGCTGCGGTACGCCGGGACCGGCAAACCTGACCTATGGCATCGCCCTCGACGAGGGCGACCTGGACCGGCGGGAACTACGCGCCGTCATCGCGTGCTCGTTTGCGCCGCTAGCGGGTGCGTCTGCCACGATTCCGGGAGCGGACCCGCTGGGGGAGGTCGTACCCCTCGTTCAGCGGGTCCGTGATCTTGGCCTGCGGCCGACCGAGCTGGCAAGTGCGACAGGACTCTCCCTGCAGGTGCTTATGCACATTAACCGCGGCGGACGGGTCAAACCCGCCGAGGCGGCGAAGCTCGCCACAGTGCTCGACATCGACATTCGGACCGTGTTGGACGCGAATCCGGCGCTCGATGACGACCTGATCACCGAGGTCAGTCGGCCTCGGCACCGGCCAGCCCTCCGACGGCTGGCCCGAGCAGAGAGCACCGACGAAGACCAGCAACGGTGGGCTATGGCGGAAGCGGTCTCTCCGACTGCCGCCCGTAGAGTCACAGGTCGCCAGCAGCCAGGCCAACCCGCAACCACGACTCATTGGGCCGAGAAAGTCGACCACTACCTACGGCGGCGGCTCGCTGAACTCGATGAGACGAGTGAAGCCCAGTCATGACGAGCGGGATCCACCTCAGCCGGACTCAGTTGATCGAGCAGTTGGTTCTCGCGATGGTGACGCACCTGACCACGATTGGCGTCAGCCTTCGCGACCTCGCCGCCGACCCGGCGGCTGTGGTCGTTACAGTCGATGACATCATGCTCGACTGGGTCGACCCAGGCCAGGTCGGTGCCGGCTGCTCGGTGGCGGCCCTCTACAGCGGCACAGAAGTCCCGCCGCGAATCGCCGTGGTGCGGGACGCCTCACCGGGCCGGCGCGCTTTCTCCATCCTTCACGAGTTCGGCCATCATCTGTGCACCCAGGTCGACGCAGTCGCCGACGCGTTGTGGGACCTTCCTGAAGGCGGCAGAGGTCTCGAAGAAGACCTCGTTGACGCGTTCGCTGCCGAGATCCTGCTGCCTGCCGACACGGTTACGGCCACCTTTGCCGCTGGGGTCGACGCCGCATCGGTCGTACGCCTCTGGCGGACCACATCGGCATCGCGTGAGGCGTGCTGCGTCGCGGCCGCACAGCACTTACCTGCACCTGGCTACGTCATGCTCTTGCGTCCTGACGGGCGCTGTCAGTTTGCTGCCCGCCATGGCGACGCCGTCCCTATAAGCCGCGACAGCGCCCAGACCGCTACCAAACTCCGGGTGGCCCTCGACGGCGGCACCGCCCGAGGCGTGGATCGGCCTACTCTCGGCAGCGGCGTGCACACCGCTGAGATGTACTTCGACGCGATCACCGCTGACAGCTACGTCTTCGCGGTCTGGGTGACCGACTCACCCGCCTGGGACACCTTACCGACGCTGCTGGACAGTAGGCCGATTGGCAACACCGGTTACTGCACGGCCTGCGCCCGCGAGTTCACCACCTGGAAAGCACCTTGCCGCCACTGCGACGAACCGCATTGTGTTAGCTGCGGCGTCTGCGAATGCGAGCCAAGCAGCCTCCGTCCGGCAACCACGCGCCGCTGCGATCGCTGCTTCCAGGAACTACCGCTACCGGCCTTCGACGGAGACTCCACGACCTGCAATGACCACTAGTAGTGCTTTGTTAGGTTCTGTGGCGTCTGTTGGAGTGTGGGGTTCTCACGGGTTGGTGGCAGGTGAGGCAGGCGCCGGTCCAGGTCGCGAGGAGTCGTTGCAACTCGCGGATGGCCTTGTAGAGGGTCAGGCCGGCGCAGCCGCTTTTGGGTCCAGGCGCAGTTCGGTGATGAACAGGTGCGCGGCGGTGACCAGGGTGACGTGGTGGTGCCAGCCGATCCAGGAGCGGCCTTCGAAGTGGTCCAGACCGAGGCCGGTCTTCAGTTCGCGGTAGTCGTGTTCGATCCGCCAGCGGATCTTGCCGTAGCGGACCAGGTCGGTGTGACTGGTGGTGGCGGGCAGGCTGGACAGCCAGTACTTGACCGGCTCGGCCTGGTCGTCGGGCCATTGGGCGATCAGCCACCGCTCGGGCAGGGTGCCGTCGGTGTCCCGGGCGACGCGATGCCCGGCCGGGCGCACCCGCAGGACGATGAACTGGGAGCTCATCGTGCCTTTCGAGCCTTCCCGCCAGGTGATCGTCTGCGCAGCGGCGGGTCCGGCGGCGCGGACGTGTTCGACCAGGCTGACCGCGGTCTTGGGGTAGCGCGGATCGGTGCGGGCCGGCGGTCGGCCCCGCCCGGACCACACCCGCTCGACTGGCCGCACGTCTGGCTTGTGGGCGAGGGCGTCGCCTTTGACCTGCATGATGAAGCCGACCCCGCGTTCGTCCAAGGCACTGCGGAACTGGCTGTTGTCGCCGTAACCGGCGTCCGCGGCCAACAGCGGTGGGCGCAGCCCGTACTCGGCCAGTTCGTCGAGCCCACCAGCGAGCACTTCGGCCGATGACGCTCCTGCTCGGGTATGCCGCATCGGGCCCGGCGAGCGGCCACCCCGGGTCGGTCAGCCTCGTCAACGGCCTGATCGTCCCACGACGTCGGCAGGAACAGCCGCCATTGCAGAGGACACGACGCGGTATCGGTGACCGCGTGGACACTCACCCCGATCTGGCAGTTCGCCACCTTGCCCACCGTGCCGGAGTACTGCCTGGCCACGCCCGGCGACCCCCCTGCCGTCCTTCGGGAAACCGGTGTCGTCGACCACCCACGCCACCGGTTTGACCACATCGACCGCCCGCCCGGCCAGCCGCATCCGCACCGCCGTGGTGTCCCACGTCGAGGTCGTCACGAACTGCTGCAACCCCTGATGATCCACCCTGAGCCGCTGCGCCATCGGCTGCATCGACTTACGCCGCCCGTCCAGCAGCAGCCCCCGCAGATACGTCTCACCCTTTGCCCGCTGATCCGACCGAACCATAGGAGCGAACACGTCAGCGGCGAACGCCTCAAGCCGCTGAAGTACAACCGAAAACTCGTCAGGAGTCACGCCAACATCGAACTACCACCCTAACCACACCGACACACCGACACACCGACCTAACAAAGCACTACTAGGGCCCGTGTCGAAGTCGGTATCAGGGCTTGAGCTGGTTCGAGGATCTTCGCGTGTCGGAGATCGAAAATTAGCGAGATCTCCGGCAGACGGTCCATCGACCAAGAAGAACCTGATACCGCAGACCTCGGAGTCACCTTAGCGGTGACGAGGCGGTTCGATCTGACCGAAGGGCGGTAGGCGGTGCTGGAGCCGCTGTTGCCGAAGCCCCGGACGGGACGGCCGCCGAAGTGGACGAAACGGCAGCTCGTCGATGGGATCCGGTGGCGGGTGCGGGTCGGGTCGCCGTGGCGGGATGTGCCCGCCTGTTACGGGCCGTGGCAGACGGTCCACCGGACGTTTTGCCGTTGGCAGCGCGATGGGGCCTGGGCTCGGGTGGTGACCGGCCTGCAGGCTCTTGCGGACGCGGCCGGGTTGATCACCTGGGATGTCAGTGTGGACTCCACCGTTGCCCGTGCGCATCAGCACGCCGCTGGGGCGCGCACCCGGTCCGAAGCGCAGAGGCAGCCGCCCGGCGGGTTGCCGTCGAGCCGGCCGACCACGCGTTGGGGCGTTCCCGGGGTGGCTGGACCACGAAGCTGCATGTGGCTTGCGAGCAGCACCGCAAGCCGTTGTCTATGTTGGTGACCGTCGGGCAGCGTGGCAATAGCCCCGCAGTTTGTGCCGGTGCTGGCGGTGTTCGGGTTCCCGTATCGGTGGTGGCCAGCCCCGGACCCGGCCGGATCGTGTCCTGGCCGACAAGGCGTACTCGTCGAAGGCCAACCGTCGATACCTGCGCGGACGCGGCATCCATGCCACGATCCCGATCAAGGACGACCAGGCCGCCAACCGGCGCAGGAAGGATCGAAGGGTGGAAGGCCACCGACGTTCGACCCTCACACCTACAACGCCGCCGAGCTGTGGCCACCCGCTACGACAAACTCGCCGTACGCTACCGAGCCACACTCGACATCGTCGCGATCGACGAGTGGCTATCACCCGACTAACGAAAGGCGACCTAGTCGCGGGTCAGTCCAGGACGGTCGCCAACCAGTGCGCGGCCGGGTCGCCGTACCGGCTGCGTTCGCTGGCGCTGGCGTACGGCAACACCCGTCGCCAACTCTCGGCCCGGTGCAACGCGGCCAGCCGCAGCGCCGGGGCGACCGCCGAGCGCAGCGTGGCCCGGTCCGCCAGATCCGTCCACACCTCCAGGTACGCGTCGACCAGCCGGCGCAGTCCGGGGTCGTCGTCGCCGCATCCGAGCGTGCTGCCCAGGGTCCGGAGCGGCACCATGAGCGAACACAGCGGATGCCCGAGCACCGCGTCTGCGAAGTCGAAGAACCTCAGCCGCTCACCTGGTCGCGGTGTGAAAGCGTTGTCCGCGTGCAGGTCGTTGTGGTCCAGGGTGACTGGCAGGCCGGTCGCCGCCAGATGCCGTCCCCACTCCGCGATGACCGGCAGCCGGGCCCGTACCCGTTCGGCAGTCTCGGGGTCAAGGTGTCCTGGCCGGTCCGGTGACAGGTCGGTGTACCGCTCCGTGAGTTCGGCCGCGAGGACGGTCGGCATCAGGCTCACTCCGGCGTCCTGCAGCCGCCCGACGTGGTCGGCGAGGCATCGCTGCACCTGTGCCCATTCCATGACGACCCGCAGCCACGTGTCGAGGTCGGCGCTGTCGGTGAGAGTTTCTCCGCCGTCCGGGGTGAGCAGCCAGCCGCGCTCCGGTTCCACCGCGAGCGGTGCCACCACCTGATCGGGCGTCAACTCGGCGAGCAGCGCCACCAACCGGGCTTCGAACGCCTGACCCGGACAGTTCTCTTTGAACCAGAGCACCCCGGCGTCCGTCGGTACCGTGAGCTGGGTGGACCAGAACCGGATCCGCGGCTGATGGAATTCCCCGGTGATTCGCAGCCCGTGGTGTGCCGTGACCGCCCTGACCCACTCGGTCACCTCGGCCCGCCACTCGGCGTTCGCCCAGATCTGGTCGCAGGGCTGCGGCATGATCTCCACAGGGATGGACGGTACGGACCGCGCTGCGACATCGGAACCGGGTTTTGACCGGTCGGCTCGCGACCGGCCGGGTGTGGAGGTGTGTCGATGGCGGAGCCGGTGGTGGAACGCGACGTGGTGCGACTTGTGGTGCTCGACGCCGAAGTTCGCATGCTGCTGTTCCACACCCATGACCAGGACCATCCCGAATTCGGAATGTGGTGGGAGTTGCCCGGCGGCGGCATCGACCCGGGCGAGACCTACCTGGAGGCGGCGGTGCGGGAACTGCGGGAGGAGACCGGCATCGTGGTCTGTCCGACGCAGGTCGGCGCGCCGACCTGGCGGCGCACCGCGACGTTCCGCTACCGGCAGGAGCGCCGGCTGCAGCACGAGGTGGTCGTGCCGGTCCGGCTCGCCGGTCCCGGGCCGGACGTGGACGAGACCGAGCGACTTGAGTACGAGAAGCAGGACTACGTCGGCTTCCGCTGGTGGCTGGTCACCGACGTGACTGGCAGCGCCGAGCGGTTCTATCCCGGCCGGCTGCCCAAACTGTTGCCCGGATTCCTACGCGGCGAGCGGATCGACGAACCCTTCGAACGCTGGTCCTGATCACCCGGCAGCATGACCCCCACGCGGCCCGACAGTCGACGCGTGGGACTTCCGCTATGCCTAACCTCTTGCCGCAAGCCAGGAAAGTGCCCGCTCAGCGGATGAGTGATGGTTCTTTGGCACCTCAGGAAGCCGTTTCGCTATGACCCTGGCGTCAACGAGGCCGACGTCGAGCAGCGCCGCCACGAAATTTTGATCTTTCTCTCGGAAGGCGCACAACTTCGCGACGCACAGGTCCTCCTTGTCGAGACACCACCCGGTGTACTGAGGCACACCGGAGGGTGCGGCGGTGTTTGCGTTCTGGATCTTGACCAGGCGGTCGCGCCAGCCACTCGGTAAGACGGCGGTCCCCAAGTCCACCCCGTCAATGCTGAAACCGTGCTGTTCCTCGAACGGCGACCACTCGCCGGCGACACCTTCGATCAGGTCAGCGAGTCGAGCGGTCTCGTCGCCGCCGTCACCGAGAGGGAGAACATCGATCTCCATGGACATCGTGGCTTCCGACGGAAGTTCGTCCTCGGTAAAAGATCCGAGGATGGACTGGGAGCCGACAACGACCACAGCTTCATGTCCGATGATCTGGCACGCCGTCCTGATCGCGTGCTCAAGCTGGTCGCGTCGCATCAGCTCACCAGCCCCAGGACCTCGGATCGCTCCTGCTGCGAGAGCAGACCACGCATCGGCGAAACCTCGCGCATCTCCACCGAGTCCGTATCGAGCCCGGTCATCACCCGGTGCAAGTTCGACAGGTCGCCATCCTGGATCAGGCGTTGCCACCGGTCCAGATTTCGCAGGTGGGGCTGCCCACGAGTGCCTTCCCGCAGGCGCTGCAGGTTTCGCAGCATGATCGGACGCCATTCGCTCAAAGTCTCGCGCGTCAGATGGGTCGAGAGCCGCCGATGAAGTTCCCACGAACGCTTCAGTGAGCGATCAAGTTCTTGCCTGACTGGACGCCGGATAGTCTCCAAGCGGTAGCCCATGCACGACAGGAGGCGATCGAGCATGTCGTCGCTCAGGGGCCTTCGTCCCGAGAGGCACTGGCTGATGCTGGGCTGACGCACCCCGCTGACCCGAGACAGCTCGGATTGGGTGGTCCCTGTCTCCAGCATCACCGCACGGAGAATCTCGCCACGGCTTAGCATGAGAGAATTATAGCAAGAACTGCTATATACGGCCTGACGCCTGACGGTCGAGTGGCCGGAGAGACAACGCGGATCGTGGTCGCCGCAATCGAGACCGGGCGAGGCAACGTATGGCAGGGGACCGCAGCTCAGGTGCTCGATCCCGATGAGATCATCGCCCTGCGCAAGTTGACCGGGTGCGGGGAGGGGCAGTGAGCACACACGAGGACAAGGTGCAGGTCGCGATCGACAGTCTCACCGGATCTCTGGACTTCACCGAGGCCGAGATCGTCGCTCAGCCCCGCAAGGCCACGGTTCGGTATTCGGTGCAGCTTCCCGGGGGCTTGGCTACTCGGATCGCCGAGATAGCTGAGCAGCGCGGTACTACAGCCTCCGACATGCTGCGTGATCTGCTGGTTCTTGGTCTGGCTTCGCTCGGCGAGGACCGGGTGATCACCGTACACACCGCAGACCTGCGGCGCCTCGTCGAACAGTTCGTGACCGACAGCGCCGCATAAGGAATTCACGAAGATCACCAGTCACGTCCATCAGGGACGACCACACTCGACAGTCCCTGCGCAACTCGGTCATCTCTTCACATTGGACCCTGCGACGGTAGACCGCTCAGCACTGCGGCGTGCGGGGTTGGACAATCGGCTCATGACGGCTGCTCTGGCCCTGCAACCTCATCGGGGATTGCCTGAACTGGCGGGCCTCTTCCGACAGCAGGAGATGTGGCGCGTCGAGGCGGCCGGAGGGGCGACCTCATCCGAGACGAAGCGCCGAGGCGATCCCGAATCTAAGCAAGGAGGACGGCCGATGAACGAGATCACCGACACCGAGCTCGCCACCGCCGAGCCGGCCCTCAGGGGAGCCGGCGCCATGATCTCCGTGCGGCTCACCCCGGATCAGGCGCTGTGGCTCGGCCAGCAGGCCGCCGCTACCGGCGGCACCGTCAGCGACGTGCTCCGGTCCCTCATCGACGCGGCCCGCCGGCCCGCCGGGGACCTGGTAACAGTCAACCCTGACGAACTGCACCGCGCTCTCGACCGCGCGCTCGGCCGCAAACCGGCGGCCTGACGAACCCGCGCGTGGGTAGCTGTCCCAGGACCACAAATGAACCACCCGACCCCGTGGTTCCGGGCCGCTGCGACATGCGGTGGGCACCATCGTGGTGCGCCCGCGGGCATTGTGCTGAGCACTCTTGGAAACGTGTTCCCCGCCCGGTTGGCCAGGCGTGATCGAAGTAGGACTGACTTTCGATGGTGGCTACCCGGCGGGCTTGTCCTGGTCGTCGGCCGGCTTGACGAACACGCCGCGCTGAGGCTTCACCTCCACAAGCCCGCGCTCGACCAACAGGCCGATGGCACGGCGGGCTGTCTTGCGCGCCACGGCGTACTCCTGACACAGGTGTGTTTCGGACGGGATCAACCGACGGGGTTCCCAGTCGCCGCGCTCGATCCGGGCGGCGAGGATCCCGGCGAGCTGCTCGTACAGGTAGTCCGCGCCCTGGTCGTCAATCCGGTCGTCGGGCCCGTACGCATCCCAGTTCATGCCGTTGACCGTACGGGCCGGGATGGTGCGTGACCTGCGGATACAGGGCTACTTGGGCATGCCTATGCGTATCTAAGAAGATATATGAAGGTACAAGAGGGTACTGTGCGCACGTCCCGGCCTTGGGTGCTCACCCGTGTCTCGGGGTCGGGTGACCTCCTGCCCTGGTGCCGCCACACCGGGGCAGGACTTCCGGAAGGGGGCACGGTGGAACAGGTCCGCGACGGTGGCAAGGTGATCGGCAGCGTCGAGTACGTCGGCCGGGATGACGTGTGGCGTGCGCAGTCCATCCACCAGAGCAGGCCGCAGACCTTCCACGACCCGGACGGGGCACGGCAGTGGATACGGCAGCTTCACGACGAGGAAACGGGTGGGGGAAAACCTCTCTAAGCTAGTGAGATGTCATTCCGGAGGGTCATCGTCTTTGGTGCGGTGCTCGTCGGCGCTTCCGGTGCATGCCAAGTCCTCGCCGGCATGGACGACAGTCATCGGCGTAGTCCCTGCGCGCTCAAATTTGATAATTCCAGGGACGAACCGGAGCAGATCCACTTCACTGACAAAGTGACAGCTGTTGACGGTATTGCCAGCACCGGAGTTGTCAACTTCTACAGTGCTGGAAACATTGTCGTTGGTGAGAGCCACACTAGGTCCAAGCAGTGCGAGACCCTTGCTGAACGGCGGCAACGCTTCTTCTTTGAGTTCCTGAACCACTCGCTCAAGCAGGCAGAGTGGACGTTCCGACTGAGCATCTGGTTCATGTCAGGTGGAGCAGCGGTAATCCTGACGGGGGCAATCCTGGCGCTCGTGTACGCAGGGAACCCAGATGTCAGTTACCTGCCGTACGTCACGGCGCTGACGGGTGCGCTCTTCACGGTCGGCGGCGGTGCATTGGCGGTCCACGCGAGGCGCGCTCGCACTCATGTGACGGAACAGGCCGACCGCCTCGACCTGAAGATCGATTTGGATCACAAGCTTGAAACAGCCACGAGCTTCATCGAGCGGGTCAGCGATCCGGTAGCTAAGGACCGAAACATTGACCTGCTCTTACCGGCACGCTTGGACAACTCCTCCGCCGTCACCCCAGCCGCCTCACGCAGCGCCCGCAACTCCCCCGCAAGCCGACGGCGTCGAATCAGCGGACTCACCAACTGGACGTGCGTGCCACTCCCGACCACGTAACCCCTCACGTCAATGTGCCGATCAATTCACACGCAAGGCTACCGGCACGAGCTGGCAGTCTGGGGAGAGAAGTCGGCGGGGTGTGCCAGGCGCCATGCGCCAGCGATCCTGCCGTCCAGAACTACGCCGCCCGGCGACACCACCACCGATCTGCCGGGTACGGCGGCGAGTCGTGAGGTCTGGCGACGAGTAGGTATGCGCGATGTATGCTGTATATATGCAGACCAGTATGAGAGTTGATCAGGCTAACCGCGATGCGCTGGCGCGTATCGCTGCCGAGGAGTTGGGCGGGGTATCTCTCGATGAGGCGTTGCGCATGCTGTTGTTCGAGCACGAGACCATGAGGGCGGTAGCCCGCCTGGAAGCTGATCCTGAGGCGCTGGCCGACTGGCAGCGAGAGGCCCACGAGTGGGCGGAGCTGGACACGGGGGTCACTGAGTGACCAGGCCCCGCCGGCGGATCACCGTTGCACCCTGGCAAGTGTGGTGGGTCGATTTCGATCCCCAGGTGGGCCATGAGCAGGCTGGGCGAAGGCCGGCGATTGTCGTCGGCACGGCGTTGGCCTGCTCCCTACCCAACGGGCTTGCGCTGCTGGTGCCCTACACCAGCACCGACCGCGGACTGCCGATCCAGCCGCCTGTCGTGCTGGCCGGTAGGCCCGGCTTCGCCCAATGCGACCAGGTCAGAGCGTTGTCCACCGACCGGTTGGTGTCCCGGCACGCCGCTGGGACCATCACCAAGCCGGAACGCCAAGCAATCGCGTTCGCTCTGCGCTCCCTGATCAACGTGAATTGATCAGGGACAGACAGTACGGCACCAGTGTGCTGCCGTTGAGGGAAGCCAGCAGACGGGAGACAAAATGCGAAGGACTTGGTACAAGTCATCGCGTTCTGGGGGAGCTGACAACTGTGTGGAAGCCCGGCGTGCCGGCGATGGCAGTGTCCAACTCCGCGACTCCAAGGACCCGGACGGCCCGGTGTTTACCTTCACCCCCAATGAGTGGGAGAGGTTCATCGGCGGCGCCAAGGATGGCGAGTTCGACCTGTAGCGAGGTGCCCTGTCGGCGATCACCCTCACGTGTTGCCGTGTCCGCCTACTGACCGAAGACGCAGGAATGACAGCCAAGGCAGGCTGCCACTCCTGCTTGCTTCTGAAAGAGTCACAGGGTGAACTCGCCGTCTTTCGTACTGCTGATAAAGGCACCCCACTCTTCGTGGGTGAAGACGAGGATGGGGCCGTTGCCGTTGTCCTTGGAGTCGCGGACTCCAACGGCATTCTCCAGGAACGCTACTTCCACACACTGGCCACCGTTGTCGCCACTGCGGCGACTCTTGTGCCACGTCGCGCTGGTGAGCTGGTCATAATCCTGCCTTCAGCTCATCGGCCATGCGGATGATCAAGTCGCGCGACTCGACCTGCCCTGAAGCGGCTGCTTGTAGCCTGCTCCATAACTGAGTGTATTCTCACACAGCATTTGGATTGTCCACAGTCGGCGTCCGCAGTCCTCACATACGCGACGTCTGACGCCCAGGTCGGGGAGCCAACCTGGGCCGTACCGCGACGTTCCGTTACCGGCAGGAGTGCTGGCTGCAGCCTGCAATGCTATGCCTGAAAATCGCGAAGAGTCGTAACGGTGCCACACCTTAAGGACACCCGGCCACAAACCCGACTTGGGCCAAGTTAGTGCGCACCGCCGGGTCGGGTGATTTGTGTGAGGGTGTCGCGTAGGTCGGCGCTTAGCGGGTCTTCGGCGGTGAGGAGTGGTTGGCCGGCGCGGACGTTGATGGTGCGGTGGCGGGCGGTGCGGACGAGCTTCTTGATCGACCAGCCGGTGCGGTCCTCGATGAACCTGCCGATGGCGAGGGCGGCGAAGACGATCGTCATGTGCGCTTCGATCGAGCTGCACCTCATCGTGCGCCGGGGCCCAAGTGCTCGATATCGCGTGACCCACGCCGCGAGGAATACACGATCTGCACCGCCGTCGCGCCCGACGTAGTCCTCACCATCCGCACGTACGCCACAAACCCCGACTCTACGAGCCCGATTAGTGCGCAAACCCAGCCGCCCCGGCAGGAAAACCCCCAGGCCAGCGCGCCGCCGCTCCGCTCAGGTCCGGATCGTGGCCCAAGTCAGGGAGTCCACTAGCTCAATTTCTGATTAGTAGCAAAGGTTCCCCATCAGCACAGTGCCCCAACTGGGTGCCATACCAGACTGCATGGGGCTTAATACCTTCGCTCTCAGTCGCCTCGTAGGTGAGTGGGCGTCAGATCATCGAGGTCACGCAAGAATGCGTACACTCGCCGGCTGATTGGCGTGCTGGCGTCCTTGCGGTCAAATGTGGAGAGATCGTAGGTGAAGCCAATATGCGAGATCGAGGTCTTGTCCTCCTCGTGTTTTTCATTATCCATATAAGATATATCGCTAATCGACGTTCGCGCGCCAAAGTCATTAAAGTCAAAGGAGTATCGTGGATCGTTTCGGTAAGCCTCTGGTGACCAGCCGGCTACCGGGAGCCAGGTCGATCCAGCCTGGCGCGGCCCGTTGGAACTCCTCGGATGTCAGCTGGCCCGACCCCTCCGGAACCCGTCCGACCAGTTCCGCGATCGTGGCCAGGTCGGCCAAATTGGTGCGGTGCACGAGTTCGGGCCGGCGTGGCCAGGACCCGACAACGAGGGACGCCGGCACACCGCGCCGGTGCAGCGCTTCCACCGTCAGCGCGGTGTGGTTGAGGGTGCCCAGTCCGGCCCGTACCACGACCACGGCGGGTGCGCCGAGCGCCACCGCGAGGTCCGCGACGGTCCAGGGCCGTTCCGAGACGTTCCGCAGCCCCATCGGGACCAGCAGGCCGCCCGCGCCTTCCAGGAGCACCAGGTCGTGACGCTCGGCGAGGCCGGCGGCGGTGTCGACCACCTGGTCCATGGCCAGTGGCGGCAGGCCGGCGGCACCGGCCGCCGCGAGCGGGGCCAGCGGATCGGGATAGTGAGCCAGGGTGGTCACGGTGGCCGGTGAGGCCAGCCGGGCCACCGTACCGGCATCGTCGTCGCCACCGGTCTGCGCCGATTTGACTACCGCGACCCGCCGCCCGTTCCGGGTGGCCGCCGCCGCGATCGCCGCGGTGACCACGGTCTTGCCAACCCCGGTGTCGGTCCCGGTGATCACCACCGGGCCGTGCCAGCTCACTGTGGGTCCCGACCATCGGGTCACGGCCGGTCGCTCCGGTTCCCGCCGTCGGGCTCAGCCCCGGCCGGTCGCCGGTACGACGTGGCCGGGGCCTCCTTGGCGATCACGGCCAGCGCATGGTCGAAGTCGTGCCGCGGGATGCCGGTGTTGATGGTCAGCCGCAGCCGGGACCGGCCGTCCGGCGTGGACGGTGGCCGGAAACACCCCACGGCGACACCAGCGCCGGCGCAATCGGCTGCCCACGCCACCGCCTCCTCCGGGCCTGGCGCCCTCACCGAGATCACACCACCCTCCGGCGTGGACACCTCGAAGCCGGCACCGCTGAGCACCTGCACCGCGAACCGCGCCCGGTCGGCCAGTTCCCGGCGGGCGTCGTCGGCGTCCCGCAACAGTGCCGTGGCCGCACGGGCACCGGCGGCAACCCCCGGCGGCAGCGCGGTGTCGTAGATGAACGTCCGTCCAGTGTCGACGAGGTGCCTGACCAGTGGCTCCGGCCCGGCCACCACTCCGCCGGCCGCGCCGACCGCCTTCGACAGCGTGGCGGTGACCACCAGGTTCGGCGCACCGGCCAGACCGGCCGCCGCCACGCCACCGGCCCCCGCGGGACCCAGTACGCCGAACGCGTGGGCCTCGTCCACCAGCAGCACCGCATCGTGCTCCAGACACACCGCGTGCAGGTCACGAAGCGGTGCCAGATCACCGTCCACCGAGAACAGCGACTCGGTGACCACCAGGGCGGGGCTGGGCGCCTCGGCGAGCGCTGACCGTACCGCGGGGACGGACGCGTGCGGCACCACGACGACTTCCGCCCGGGACAACCGGCAGCCGTCAATCAGCGAGGCGTGGGCGTGGGCGTCGCTGACGATCCGGGTGCCGGGACCGGACAGCGCCCGGATCGCACCCAGATTGGCCAGGTACCCCGACGAGAAGACGAGCGCCGAGGGCCAGCCCAACAGCCCGGCCAGGTCACGTTCCAACGCCGCGTGTTCGGTGGTCGTACCCCGTACCAGTCGGGATCCGCCGGCGCCGAGACCGTAGCCGCGCATCGCCTCACCCGCCGCTGCCAGCACCGCGGGATGCCGCGACAGCCCGAGGTAGTCGTTGCCCGCGAGGTCGATCACCGGGTCGTCGTGGCGGCGCACCCGCAGGTTGCGGGTCAGCCCGGCGTGGGCCCGGGATTCGGCCTGCTGCCGCAGCCCGGCGATCCAGTCGGTCATCGCGTCCTCACCGCCCCTCCGAGGTGGTTGTCCTCACCGTGCCGGCTTGGAGACTACCCACAGTCGGTCTTGTAGGGTCAGCGCAACTGGGCTCCCACCTCGGTATCCCCGACAGGAGGCATCCGTGGCCGACATCCTCACCCGGGCTCGCCAGCAGGTGCTCGACGAAGGACGCGGACTCGACGAGGCCGGCGTGCTGGACGTACTGCGGCTGTCTGACGAGGCGCTGGAAGAGCTGCTCGGGCTGGCGCACGAGGTGCGGATGCGCTGGTGCGGTCCGGACGTCGAGGTCGAGGGGATCGTCTCGTTGAAGACCGGCGGCTGCCCCGAGGACTGCCACTTCTGTTCCCAGTCCGGACTGTTCTCCTCGCCGGTACGCGGTGTCTGGCTGAACATCCCCGAGCTGGTGGCGGCCGCGAAGCAGACCGCCGCCACCGGCGCGACCGAGTTCTGCATCGTGGCGGCCGTGCGGGGCCCGGACGAGCGGATGATGCGGCAGGTCCGAGAGGGCGTCGCGGCGATCCGGGAGGCGGTCGACATCAACATCGCCTGTTCGCTCGGGATGCTCACCAAGGAGCAGGTCGACGAGCTGGTGGAGCTGGGCGTGCACCGGTACAACCACAACCTGGAAACCGCCCGGTCCTACTTCCCGACGGTGGTGACCACCCACACCTGGGAGGAGCGCTGGGACACCCTGCGGATGGTCCGCGACTCTGGCATGGAGGTGTGCTGCGGCGGAATCCTGGGCCTGGGGGAGACCCTGGAGCAGCGCGCCGAGTTCGCCACCCAACTCGCCGAACTCGACCCGCATGAGGTGCCGCTGAACTTCCTCAACCCTCGCCCCGGCACGCCGCTCGGCGACCGGCCCGTGGTGGAGGCCCGGGACGCGTTGCGCGCCATCGCCGGGTTCCGGCTGGCGCTGCCCAGGACCATCCTGCGGTTCGCGGGCGGTCGTGAGATCACCCTCGGTGATCTCGGCACCCGGGACGGACTGCTGGGTGGTATCAACGCGGTGATCGTCGGCAACTACCTGACCACTCTTGGTCGCCCTGCCAGCGCGGACCTGGAACTGCTGCGCGAGCTGAAGCTGCCGGTCAAGGCGCTGAACGCGACGCTGTAGCCGATGGATCCGCTGTGGTGTGACCGGTGCGGCGGTCCGCTTTCCAGTGACCACACCGGGTGCGTGCGGGCCCGGAGCCTGGAACCGCCGCGGTACTGCCCGTACTGCCGCCGCCGGATGAAGGTCCAGGTGCTGCCCGCGGGTTGGCACGCGAGCTGCGTCGAGCACGGCACGATCTCCCGGTAGCTGTCAGCCGATCAACCGGGCGCAGATCACGAACAGCAGGACCAGCAGCACCGCCGCGGCGAGGATGCCCACGCCGTACGTGACGGTCCGGGCGTCCCGTTCCGCCGCGTCCATGGCCGCGTGGTCCTGTTCTGGCATCGGCCGCGGCGAGTGCGGTTCGGGGACCGTGGGGGTACGCCAACCGGGCGGTGGCGGGACGCCGCGGGGTGGCCCGGGATAGTCAGGCTCCTCCGGTTCGGGCCGGACGGTCTCTGGAGCGGGCTGCTCGTCGGGCCGCCGCCAGTACGCGTCCGGATCCGGGCTGGTCACGCGACGACGCTACCAAGTCGGGGTCCCGAGCCGGATGTGCTCCGAGCGTCGCGTCGTCCTGGCCAGGCGGCGCGGTGCACCCTGGCCGGTGTCGTCCGTACGGAGCACCGTGAATTTCGCCGGTGGCGATACTGCCATCGCCTGATTGATCTCCGATCGGAAACACCGAATTGATCAAAGGATCTGATCAATTACCTTGATCAGACGAACTGGGGTACCCGGTGTTGCCGGGACGGATAACCGGGACTTAGGTCCCATTGATGAGTGCTATAAGCGTTGTTAGGCTTCGTGAGGAACGTAAGGTAATACCTTTCGTCAGATAAGTCCTGCGCATTCTTGGTGGCTCGATCAGGGCGTTATGGAGGAATATCGATGACGTCTGGGCGTACACTCATGGTTTCTGCATTCGAAGCCGAAATGCAGCCTGTAGCCGCTTCCTGGGCAGCAGCCGCACTGGGCGAACAGGGATTGGAGGTCTCCGGTTGGGATGCCCATATGTTTCCGGACCGGGCGCCGACCGACCGGTTTGATCTCGTCCTCGTGTCGGTTCAGCAGTTCGAGGGCTTGGAGCGGGGTCTTGAACTAGCACGGAAGTTTCGATCGGAGGACCGGGCCGGTACGGTTATAGCGTTCGGTCAGTATGCGAGACTGAACGCATCGGCGTTCCTCGGTGCCACCGACGGTGTGCTGATGGTGGAGCCGGAATTCGCCGGCAGTGCCCTGGCGGATTGCGTGGCAGGTCGATCACAGATTCGGGCGGTTCCCGGGTTGCTCACTCGTCAGGGGATGACGCCGCCGCCACCTCGGCGGCGAATCAGCGTACGCGCTCCCGCCCGGTCGTTGTTCCCTTCGCTGGCCCATTACCCGGCGCATCACACATCCTTCGGCCTGATGGGCAACATTGAAGTGTCCCGGGGGTGCCACCATAAATGCACCTACTGTTCGGTCTACGGTGCCTACGGCGGTGGGGTCGCGGCGTACGAGGCGGATGTCGTGGTCGCCGACGCGAAGGATCTCGCCGAGCAGGGCGTACGTCATTTCATGTTTATCGACGCCGAGTTCTTCAATTCTCGCAGGCTTGGCGTCCAGGTGGCCGAACAGATCGCACGCGAGATTCCCGGTGTCACGTTCGAGATGACCACCCGGATAGACCATATTCTGGACTACACCGATGAGTTGACCCGTCTGGTCTCGCTGGGTCTTCGCCGCGTCACTTCCGCATTGGAATTCCCGTCGGATCGTGTGCTTCGTATCTTTGACAAGGGCATTGATGTCGCGGACATGCGCCAGGCGATCGCGGAAGCCGCCCGCCTCGGTTTCGAACTGAATCCGACGTTCATCCCGTTCACACCCTGGGTGAGCCTGGAGGAACTGCTCGGTTTCGAGGATTTTCTGGTCGACACCGGGCTGGCCGCCCGCGTCGATCCGACAGTGCTGCAGACCCGGCTGTTGCTGTTCAAGGGTTCACCGCTGCTCGTTTCACCATGGGTGGAGGACATCGACACCGTTGACCGTGGCTTCTGGCTGGATTGGGCACACCCTGACCGCAGGGTCGATCAGCTCTGGGAACAACGGCGTGCGGAGGCCCAGAAAGTTGGCAAGACCCGTTGCTGCGTGAAGTGCTGATCGTCGGGTGCTCGCTGGTTTGCCGATTGCGAGAGGACATGATGTGCCATGGGTGGATCGCATCGTACAACGGTTGATCTTTCTGACACGCTGCCTGAACTCGACTGGCAGTTTGAATGCGGGGACATCCCCGAGGCCTGGCCGTACGTGGGACCCGCGTGGCTACGCGGCACCGAACGCGCGATGCCGGAGGCTCGGGGGTGGTACGCCGTGGCTCGGCGGGCCAGGGGCGAACTGGCCGTGTTGCCGGGCTTCGTTCTCGACAAGCCTGGGGCGGTCGACTTTGACCCGCGCACATACCTCGGTTGGAAGCCGGCTTCCGGGGACGAGGTCTGCTGTGGCGTGGCGACCTGTGAGACGACGATCGGTGAGGTCGAGAAGCTGGGCGAAGATGCCTTCTACCCCGCGATGATCCTCGGTTCGCCACTGGGTTACCGATCCGAAGGTTTCTACACATTCTGGACCCCGAAGCTGTTTCCGACCTTGGTCGACACTCTGGTGTCACACGCACGGTCGGTCGGTGTGAAGACAGTCATGGCGCCGTGGATTCCGCAGCGGCGCGGCAACGAGGCCATCGTGTCGAAACTGGTCCTCGCCGGAGGGCAGAGCGCGTTCTGGGGCTATGAGGACTACATTCCGCTCCGCGAGGGGAGCTACGACGCGCATGTGGCCGCCATGCCGGCGCGGAAGCGGCGGCGACTGAAAGAGGACCTGGCGAGAGGTGACCAGGCCGGCGTTGAACTCGACCGGATCGACGGCGAGGCGCTCCGGGCCCTGATCCCACACATCGCCGCTCTGACCTGCGCCAATCGTGAGAAGAACGGTGCCGGCGAGGAACCCCGGCACATTGAGCCGATCTTTACCGAGCTACTCGACGCGGGGGCCGATGTCCGCTGCTACGTGGCCCGTAAGGATGATCACATAGTCGCCTGCTGCGTGACGATCCGTAAAGTTCACCGGTTGTTCGTCAAATGGGTCGGTTTTGACTACGAGGCACTTGGCGACCGAAGCGGCGTCTATTTCCCCATGGTGTTCGACTCTCCGATGCGTGACGCGTACGCCGAAGGACTCAGGGTCCTGGAGTTGGGAGCCGGCGCACACCAGGCGAAGGCGCTTCGCGGATCTCGATCGCGTACAAAGTGGGTGGCGCAACTAGTCCTGGACAAGGAACTACAGCCACAGGTCGCTGAATGGATGACCGAATTCGGTCGGCGGCGCCTGGAGTCGTTCGCCGCTGATTCGGGTGCCACGCCAACGGCTCCCTTGTCCCTGGTCGGTGGAGGCGTGTCATGATCACTCTTATTCCCTTGTCCGGTTTTCTCGGTGCTGGCAAGACCACGACCATGATCGCCGCCGCCAAGAGTCTGGAGGCCGCGGGGCGCACGGTTTCGGTGATCACCAACGACCAGGGAGTCGATCTGGTCGACACCGCAAAGGCCCGTGCCGCGTTGAGCGGGGTGGGTGAGGTCACCGGTGGTTGTTTCTGTTGCCGATTCGAGGACCTGATCGGAGTGGTCAGCGAACTGGTCGCGCAGCGCAATGTTGACACCGTGATCGCCGAGGCGGTCGGGAGTTGTACCGACCTGCAGGCGACGGTGGTGCGTCCGCTACGTGAACTCTACGGATCACGCTTCGTCGTCTCACCTCTCACGACAGTCGTGGAGCCGCTGCGTTACAAGGCATTCAGCGGCGGCTGGGAGCGAGGTGAGTCCGACTCCGAACTTTCCTACCTTTTCGATCGTCAGTTGGCCGAGGCCGACGTGTTGGCGTTGAACAAGATTGACATCACACCGCCCGACCTGATCCCCGCGACTGTTCAAGAGCTCACCCGGCGTTATCCACATGCGATCGTCGCACCGTATTCCGCCCGCACCGGGGAAGGCCTGGCTCGATTGCTGAAGGCTTGGAACGGTCCCCTCAGCATCGACCGCGACGTCGATGTGGACTACGACCGGTACGCGGCGGCCGAGGCGGAACTGGCCTGGCTGAACCGTGTGTACGAGGTGACGGGGACTGAGACGGACTTTGTCCCCGACACATGGATACACCAGGTTCTTGGCGCCTTGTCGGAGTTGTGTGCCGCGGACGGTGTGACTGTCGGGCACGCGAAGGTCAGTTTGCGGACAAGCGAGGGCACGGTCAACGCCAGCGTCACCGCGGCCGGAGCGACACCGAGTCTCGACGGGACCATGGGACGGCCGGCAACACGCGGGCAGGCGGTGTTCAACGTCCGGGTCGCCTGTCCGCCCGAGATCATCGAAGCGATGATCGACCGTTCCGTCGCTGTGGCGGATCGGTCGAACGGGGTCGTCTCCGAAGTGGTGGAGGGCACGGCCTTTCGACCCAGCTACCCCCGCCCGGTCCACCGTCTGCGTCCAGCACTTGTGGGAGGTACCGATGACCACCGATAGGACCGACACCGCGGAGTTGCGCGCCGAGGTGGCGGAGAAGTATCGGACCGCCGCGCGAACCGCGGCCCAGGGATCGGCTTGCTGCTCACCGGGCGAGACCGACCTTTTCGGCAGTTCCCGGTACTCCGACCTGGGGGATCAGCAGGTTCCCGATGCCGCCATGCTGGCGAGCCTCGGCTGCGGAAACCCCACCGCGGTGGCCGAACTCCGCGCCGGTGAGCGTGTCCTGGATCTCGGGTCGGGTGGGGGTCTGGATGTGATCCTGTCCGCTCGCCGGGTCGGCCCACAGGGCCGGGCCTACGGGCTCGATGCCCTGGACGAGATGCTGTTGCTGGCTCGTCGCAATATCGCTGAGGCCGGCGTGGCCAACGTGGAACTGCTCAAGGGGGACATCGAGGCGGTCCCACTGCCCGCGGAGAGCGTCGATGTGGTGATTTCGAACTGCGTCATCAATCTCGCGATCGAGAAGGCCGCGGTGTTCGCCGAGATCTACCGGGTGCTGGTTCCCGGGGGGCGTGTCGGGGTCACCGATGTCGTGGCCGAGGACCGACTGACTCCGGAAATGCGCCGGGAACGCGGCAGTCACAGCGACTGCATCGCCGGAGCGCTTTCCCGGGGTGAATATCTGGCGGCGCTGCGCGCCGCGGGGCTGACTGACGCTGAAGTGACGTTCACTCACCAGGTGGCTGATGGTTTGCACGGGGCGATCGTCCGGGCGAGAAAGCCCCTGGCAGCCCGCCCGTTCGCGGTGGCCTCGAAGGAGTCGGCGACCTGTTGTTGATCGCTGGTGAGACCACAGTGGAAGGGAGTGGTCCCAATGACATTGGTGCGCGCCGTGGCTGGAGCATCGATCCACGCCCTCTGAGCACCGGGCAGTCGAGCACGCCGCATGCGAGAGGAGAACGGCCGTGTCAGCGGTCAGAGCGTTCGCCCTCTATTTCTTCCCAACGCTCTTCCACATCCTGCCGTGGTTCATGCTCGCCATCGGACTGGCACTGGCAGTTCAGAAGGTCAAGCTGGACGTGTTGGCCAGCAGGGTATTCGCGCATCACGGCCTGCTGGCGATCGTACTGACCACCGCCATCGGGGCGTTCAGCCCGTTCTGTTCCTACACTGTGATCCCCTTGGTCCGCAGGTTCCTGAAATCTGGTGTCGCGCTCTCGGCGGTCATGGCCTTCTGGGTCGCCTCGCCATCCATGGACCCGGAGATATACGCGTTCTCGTTGGTGCAGCTCGGCTTTCCAATCTCCACAGCCCGACTGGTGGGGGCCCTCACGCTGAGTCTCGGGGCCGGGTTACTGGTCTATGCCGGAGAACGGCGTGGTCACTTCCGCAGGGTGCTGCGGGGACAGGCACCGGGAACCTCCACCGCCCAGCCAGCGGCCGGCCGGACCGTCACCACGGTTTCCGGAGATCCGCGTGGCGTACCCACGAGCACCACGTCGAGTGTGACGGCCGTACTGTCGAAGTCGGCTCCTCCCTGTGCCGCCGCGGCGACTCCGGCCTGTGGCGCATCAGACACTGGGGACGATGGCCGGCCGTGGCGTGAGCTGGCGGTCACCGAGTTGCGGAAGCTGCGCTTGGTGCCGCTGGTACGCGAGTTCGTCAGCGACTGTCTGATTCTGGGCAAGTGGGTCGTCGTCGCGGTCGCCGTGGAAACCGTGATCGTCCAGTACGTGCCCCAGGACGCGATCACCTCCGTCCTCGGTTCCAGCCTCTGGAGCGTGCCGTTGTCCGGCCTGGTCAGTGTTCCGCTCTACGTCAACGGCATCGCCGCGATCCCGGTTGTCGACGGACTCCTGCAGCGGGGAATGTCGGCGGAGGCTGCGGTCACCTTCTTGCTCGGTGGTGCGGTGACGACGGTGCCGGCGATGGTGGCTGTGCGCGCTGTTGTCGTCAATCGGGTGTTTCTCACATATCTGGCCGTCGGCCTGTTCGGCAGTATCGGCCTCGGCCTCGTCGCGGCCCTGTTCATGTGAACCAAGCACGCAGGTTCGCCTGGTTGCCGTACGCCGGTACGAACCCGTGGTCTTGCCTTCTTGACCGCGCTCTGCCAACTTAGGCGGATGTCAAATGGATCACGGGTACCGGATCGCGGGCCGACCGGACCTGTCTTGAATCGCACGTTGGACACCAGGTGGTGAATGTGACACTCATACGGCGCCTCACAGCGGAGTTCGTCGGCACGGGTCTGCTGGTCACCGTGATGGTCGGAGCGGGTGCCTCGGCCGAGGCCCTCTCCAAAGCCGACGCGGGCCTGCAGCTACTGGAAACCGGGATCGCCACAGGTCTGGGACTCGCGGTGCTGATCCTCATGTTCGGGCCGGTGTCCGGTGGGCACTTCAACCCGGTGGTCTCCCTGGTGGACTGGTGGCTTGGCCGCCGTGCCGGTGTCGGACTCAGCAGCCGTGACCTTGGCGGGTACCTGATCGCCCAGATCGTGGGTGGCGTTGTCGGCGCGATCCTCGCCAACCTGATGTACGGCCTCCCGGCGTTGACCGCCTCGAAGGCCGATCGGAGCGACGGCAACCTGCTGCTCGCCGAAGTTGTGGCCACCGCTGGCCTGGTCTTCGTGATCTTCGCCTTGGCGCGCAGTGGCCGGGCCGCGCTGATCGCCCCAGCCGTCGGCGGCTACATCGCATCGGCGTTCTGGTTCACGTCGTCCAGCGCGTTCGCGAACCCAGCCGTGACGATCGGGCGCGTCTTTACCGAGGCGTTCACCGGAATCGCCCCGGGATCTGTCCCCGGCTTCGTGGTGGCACAGATCGTCGGCGCGATACTGGCTCTCGCACTCGTGGTTTACCTCTACCCTGAGGCTCGTCAGGATTCCGCACCGGCAGCCGAGCCGGCGACGATGGCGGAGGAGGCATAGCGACACGTGGCTGAGAAGCCCAGTGTCCTGTTTGTCTGCGTGCACAATGCCGGCCGGTCGCAGATGGCGGCTGGTTGGCTGCGGCACCTGGCGGGGGACGCCGTCGAGATCCGGTCCGCGGGCTCCGCACCGGCCACCGACGTCAATCCGGTGGCAGTGCGGGCGATGGCCGAGGTCGGTGTCGACATTTCGACGGCGGTGCCACGCCGTCTCACCGATGCGGACGTCGCCACCTCCCAGGTCGTGGTGACCATGGGTTGTGGCGACGCCTGCCCGGTTTTTCCCGGCAAGCAGTACGAGGACTGGCAACTGACCGACCCCGCCGGACACGGGATCGAGCTGGTCCGGGGCGTCCGGGACGAGATCCGCGACCGGGTGGAGCAACTGGTCGCGGAGCTGTTCCCAGGTGGCCGCCCGCCCAGCCGGTAACGGAGCCGGGCGATTCGGGCCACGCCGCCCCGGGATCGGCCTGGTCCCGGGGCGGGTCAGTCCGCCGAACTGTCGGGGCCGCTGTCGCCGGACCCAGGGCCCAGCTTGCGGCGGCGCCTCCGTCGGCGGGGGCGGGACTCTGGAGCCGGCTCGCCGGCCTGTCCCCGGCCCGCGGTTTCGCCGGACCCGGGGGTACCGGCAGCGGCTGCCGGAGCGGGACTGGTGGAGGAGGCGGAATCACCGTTCCGGCGGGTACGCCGCCGGCTTCGGCCACTCCGCTTCCCGGCTTCGTCGGTCGGGCGGCGGCGGGAGCGTCGCTTCGGTTCGATGTCCTCGGTCTCCTCGGCCTCAAGTCCCACGCGGGTCCGCTGGTCGCTGGGCAGGGTGCCCGTGACACCTTCCGGGATCCGCAGGTCGTCGTGAAGATGGAGGGAGGTGTGGTACGTCTCCACCGGTTCGGGGATCCCGATTCCCAGCGTCGAGTTGATCAGGCGCCAGCGGGGCAGATCCTCCCAGTCGACGAAAGTCACCGCGATCCCAGTGGCACCGGCCCGTCCGGTGCGGCCGATGCGGTGCACGTACGTGTCGGCGTCCTCCGGACAGTCATAGTTGATCACATGGCTGACTCCGATGACGTCCAGTCCTCGGGCGGCGACGTCGGTGGCCACCAGGATGTCGACCTTGCCGCTACGGAACGCCCGTAGCGCTCTCTCCCGTGCCGCCTGGCCCAGGTCGCCATGCACCGCCGCGGCCGCGAACCCGCGGAAGTCCAGATCGTCGGCCACCCGCTGGGCGGTTCGCTTGGTACGGCAGAACACCATCGACAGCGACCGGTCCTTCGACTGCAGCACCCGCGCGAGCACCTCCAGCTTGTTCAGTGGGTGTGTGCGGTACACGTACTGCTCGGTGCCGGGTGACGGGCGGGTATCGACGGTGTGGTCGGCATGGATGGTCAGTGGCCGGTGCAGGAACCGCCGCGCGATCCGGACGATCGGATCCGGCATTGTCGCCGAGAACAACATGGTCTGGCGCCGCTCCGGCAGCATGCTCAGGATCTTCTCGACATCCTCGGCGAAGCCGAGGTCCAGCATCCGGTCCGCTTCGTCCAGTACCAGTATCCGGATCTGGTCCAGTCGCAGGTGTCCACCCTCTTTGAGATCCAGCAGCCGGCCCGGGGTGCCGACCACCAGGTCGACGCCGGAGCGTAACTTGCGGGTCTGCGACTCGTACGCGACGCCGCCGTAGACCGCGAGCACCCGGATCCCGCGACGGCTGCCGGCCAGCTCCAGGTCCCGGGAGACCTGCAGGCACAATTCCCGGGTCGGCACCACGACAAGCGCCTGGGGCACTCCGTCGGCGCCATCGTCGGGTCCGGCCAGGTGTTCCAGGATCGGAATCCCGAAGCCCAGGGTTTTTCCGGTCCCCGTGGGGGCCTGTCCGATCAGGTCGTTGCCGCGCATCGCGACCGGGATGGCGTACTCCTGGATCGCGAACGCCCGGGTGATTCCCGCGGCTTCCAGGGCCTCGACGGTTTCTTCACGTACCCCGAGTTCCCGGAAGCTGGGACTGTCCGGACGGACCAGGGCGCGCGCCGCAAGTCCTTCCCCCGGCTCCACGTCCGGCGCGCCCACGGTGGCATGATCGAGCATCCGGAGGTCCGGGTCGCCCGGTGCCCAGTTTCGGGGGCCGGGTGTGTTGTCCTGGTCTGTGGGTGTGCTGTTCTGCTCTGTGATGTCGTACTCCTTGACTGGTTCGCGGGAGGATGCTCGCGA
This sequence comes from Micromonosporaceae bacterium, assembly GCA_036375165.1. Taxonomy (GTDB): domain Bacteria; phylum Actinomycetota; class Actinomycetes; order Mycobacteriales; family Micromonosporaceae; genus WHSM01. Next base: position 27,066 of record DASUSI010000001.1, read on the forward strand.
GGTGCCACAGGCGACGGTGCTGTGCCGTCGGGTGTGTGATCACCGCGTCAACCGCGATCGGCGGGGGTGGATCCACCCGCATGTGTCACCCATGGTACGTCAGGTCGTGACCAACGTCCGGGGACGGTAGCCTGCGAACGTGCCCGACATCCCGACCACGTCGCCGAACCCCGCCCCGCCACGTACTTCCGAAGCCTCCGCCCCGCCGGCGACCGAGGCGGTCGTGGAACTACTGGGTGTCCTGGCCTATGGACACCTGGTCGCTTTCGACACCATGGCGGCTGACGCCCGGCTCGCCCCGGACCTGACCAGGCGGGCCATCCTGTGTGAGATGGCGGCTGGGGAGATCGCGCACTACGGCGTACTCGTCGCCCGGCTGCGCGAACTCGGAGCCGACCCAGAGCAGGCGATGCGGCCGTATGTGGCTCCGATCACCGCCTACCACCGGCAGACCCAGCCCACCGACTGGCTGGAAGGTCTGGTCAAGGCGTACGTCGGTGAGGGCATCGCGGACGACTTCTACCGCGAGGTGGCCCAGATGCTCGCCCCGCCGGACCGGGAACTGGTACTTGATGTGCTGCACGACACCCGGTATGCGGACTTCGCCGAGAAGGAGATCAAACAAGCCATCCGGGTGGACCCGAAGGTGGCCAACCGGCTCGCGTTGTGGGCCCGCCGCCTGGTCGGTGAAGCTCTCACCCAGGCCCAGCAAGTGGCGGCTGAGCAGGACGAACTGACCATGCTCGTGGTGGAAGGGTCCGGAGACCTGACCGGGGTCGGTGCGCTGATCCGCCGGCTCACCGTGGCGCACAGCGCCCGGATGACGGCGATCGGCCTGAACAACTGAGTCCGCGCCGGAACGGCCGGCTGACATGGAAACCCGGCCGGGCGACGGTGCGCCCGACCGGGTGACCGATCGTGCTTCGACCTCGTCGGGGTTCGGGAGAATCGGGTTTCGGCCCGTGGTTCAGTGGCCCCGTGGTTCAGTGGCTCAGCGGGGAGTGAAGCCGACCTGGCGTTGTCCCTGATCGGCGATCTCCACATAGGCCAGCTTGCTCACCGGAACCATCACCCGGCGGCCCTTTTCGTCAACGAGGCTCAGGACCCCGTTGTCGTCGGAGAGAGCCTTGGTGACGGCCTTCTCCACCTCGTCCGACGACAGGGTGCACTCCAACGTCAACTCGCGGGGTGCGAACTGCACCCCGATCTTGACCTCCACGTTCTCTCCTTCGCGATGTGGCGGGGCGACCGGTCCGGACGGGACCGTGCTGGATGATCATCCGGAGGAAGGCTGAGCAGCCTGTTCGTTCTGCAGCGGGAAGCTCGAGATGCCCCGCCAGGCGAGGGTCGCCAGCAGATCCACCGCTTCGTCGATGGGTACTTGTCGGCGTGTGGTCAGCCAGTACCGGGAACTCACCTCGGCCGCCCCGGTGAGGCCGACCGCGAGCAGTGCGGCACGCTCCCGGCTGACCCCGGTGTCGGCCATGATGGTCTCGGTGATCGCCTCGATCGAGGCCTGCTCGATGCGTTCCATCCGCTCCCGCACCGCCGGATCGTTGCGCAGGTCAGACTCAAAGACCAGACGGAAAGCGCCACCCCCGTCACCGACGAACTCGAAGTAGGCCCGCATGGTGGCGTTGACCCTGACCTTGTTGTCGGTTGTCGACGCCATCGCGTCACGGATGCGCTTGATCAGCGCGTCCACGTGCGTGTCGAGCAGAGCCAGGTAGAGCTCAAGCTTGCCGGGGAAGTGCTGGTAGAGCACTGGCTTGCTGACCCCGGCCTGCTCGGCGATCTCGTCCATGGCTGCCGCGTGGTAGCCATGCGCGACGAAGACCTCCTGGGCAGCCGCCAGCAACTGCTTGCGGCGGGCGGACCTGGGCAGCCTCACCGGTCGGCCATCGGTCTGCGTACCACCGGTCACGACCACCTCCTGCTCGGCGTCCCGGTCCCCTGGGCACGTGGTGCGATAAGCGAGCCTATCCGGTCCACAAGCCAGGCTGACGCCGCCGCTGTCGCGCACCGTGCGTACACCACGGTAGCCTCCCGGGGGCGGACCGGCCCGTATCAGGGCCCGCCCTCGTTGGTCCCGTTCGAAGGGGCACGGGTCCGCGGATGGTCGCGTTCGAGCGCCCACAACATGGCACGGCCGAATGCTCAGCCGCTGAGGAGCGCACCGTGTACGAGCCATCGGAAGCGAGACCGCACTGGCCGGAGGCAGCCGAACCTGAAGGTCCCCCGGCTTCGGTATGGCCGCCGGTGCCACATCCCCTGGAGGGGCCCGCGAGCCACGAACCACCGGTCTCCGACGACACCGGACCTGGTCGGGGGCAGCACCCGGAGTCCTTCCGGCGTCGCTCCGAGGAACGCCGGGACACTGACCACGACCTTCCCGGGCCACCCGCCGGACCTCGGGACGACAACCCGCCACACCCGGCTGCCCCCCCGGTCTCCAGGCCGCCTGACGAGCCGGTACGCCCGTCGTTCCTCACCGGTGACCCGTCGCGGGGGGAGTCCCGAAGCCCGATGTCCCCCGGGCAGAGCGTGGCACCGGCCACATCCGAGGGTCGTGGTCCCGGTAACGAGAACACCGGCGAATTCCCCCGGTGGAGCACCGGCCTGGTGCCTCCCCTGGACCCCGGTTCGCAGCCGGGCCGGATCCGCGGTGGCCAGGAACAGCCGGACCAGACACCGCCGTGGTCACCGTCCGACACCGGGCGGGGACCGCATCCCGCCCCGCCGAGGGCGGAGCGTCATGCCTGGAACGATCCGTCCCGGCGGAGTGACTCACCGGATCCGCGCCCGGTGTCGGGATCCGGTGAATCCGACCCGCGACGGGCACGGCAGCCCTCCGCCGTCGAGCGCGACCCGGGGGCCCGGGACGATCCGCGCACTGTTCCCGGGTACTCCACGGGGGGACCATCGGGGCCTGGGGTTGATCCGGTGCCGGCCTGGTTGGAGCGGATGCGCCGCGACACGGGGGCGTACCCCCCGGGGCGACCCCACGATCCGGGCACGCCCGACGCGGTGGTGCCGCCGCGGGACCGTCCCGGTCCGCGACAATCCCCGACGAGTCCGCAACCGGAGGACCCACCGGGCCGGGGGCGGCCGCATGAGAGCGGCAAGGCTGACGCGGCCACCGTACTCACCGCGGTGCGGGGACTCCCCGGAGTACGGGGTGCCGAACTGGTGGGCGAGCCGGGCCGGCCGCAGGTGTTACGCCTGGATCTGGTCGCATCGGTTGATCCGCACACCGTGGGTCGGCAGGCGGCCGCGCTGCTGCGGGACCAACTCGGGGTGAACGCGGCGGTGCGGGCCCGCAGCCAGCGGGACAGCCACGCGCTGCCGCGCGGCCCGCAACGTCCAGACCCGCCGGAGCGGGTGACCAGGCCGGAGAGTCCACCCGCACTGGCGGTGTCCATCGAACAGGTCCAGGTGGTCACGGCCGGGCCGGAGGCGGCGGTGGAGGTGGGACTGGCCGCATCCGGGGTACGGGTGGCCGGCCGTGCGTCCGGACCGGCGCACGACTGGCACGTGCTGCGCGCGGCGGTCACCGCCGCCACGGAGGCGCTCGGGATGCTGCTCGCGGGGCGGGCCCGGCTTTCTGTGGAGTACGCCGAGCTGGTCTCCGCCGGTCCGGCGAAGCTCGCGGTGGTGTCCTTGCTGCTGCTGTCCGGGGACGGCACCGAGCGGGTCGCCGGAGCCGCCCCGGTGACCGGTGAAGCCCCCGCCGCCGCGGTCCGCGCCACCATCGCCGCGGTTCGCCACCGGCTCCCCGATCTGCTGGACGACGCCGCCATCGGGAGGTGAGCGGCCGTTGACACGAACCCCGGGGACCGCCGCCACGGCGCGAGAAGCGTCACCGACCCGGCAAACTTGATCCGTGAAGCGTGCCCGGCTGGCTCCCGAATCGGCCGTGTCGGCCCGGGACGAGCCACACCCGCCGTGGCCGGGGCACACAGTTGCGCTCGACGGGCTCACCACGTACCTCCGGCACACCCCGGCAACCCGGCCGGGCGCGCAACCGGCGCTGTACGTGCACGGGCTTGGTGGCTCGTCAACCAACTGGACCGACCTCGCGGACCTGCTGTCACCGTGGCTGGAAGGCCACGCGATTGACCTGCCCGGCTTCGGGCACAGTGACCCGATCCGGCGCTACACCCTGACCGCGCTCGCCGACCGGGTGATCCGGGTGATCGACCACCTGGGTCATGGTCCGGTGCACCTGTTCGGCAATTCGCTGGGCGGAGCTGTCTCGGTACGGATCGCGGCGACCCGTCCGGACCTGGTGCGCAGCCTCGCCCTGATCTCGCCCGCGATGCCGTTCATGGATCCTCGGAGGTCGGCCCAGGGTCGGCTGGTTCCGATGTTGCTGATCCCCAGGGTGGAACGGTTTGCGGCCCGCAGGTTCGCGGGCATGGCCGGGGAGGACATCGCCCAGCAGGTGATCGACATCTGTTGGGCGGATCCCGACAGCCTGCACCCGCGGCGACGGGCCGAGGCCATCGAGGAGGTCAATCGCCGGCTCTCCGTCCCCTGGTCCGCGGACGCGTACGTGCGTACCTTCCGCGGACTGGTGACCAGCTTCCTGCGGGCGTACCTGCCTGGGGCTGACTCGCTGTGGCGGCTGGCATCCCGGATCGCCGTGCCGACGCTGGTGATCTGGGGCCGGGAGGATCGCTTGGTGGACGTCAGGCTGGCGCCCCGGGTGGCTGGCGCGATCCCGGACAGCCGGCTGCTGATCTTGGGCCAGGTGGGGCATGTGAGCCAGATGGAACGGCCGGATCTCGTGGCCCGGGCGGTGGTCGTACTCCTCGACGAGCTGGCCGCGCCGCGCGTGCCGTCAACTGACGGTGAGGTATGAGTCGCACTGCGTCCACGGTACGGACCGTATATCGCGCCGCTACCCCCTGAAATCGGACGGGCATGGCAAGCTGTACTCCGATGACCGGAAACCGCGACGTCAGATCCCCCCACCCCAGCCGGCTGGACCGCCGAGTCGTGGAACGTCGGCGAACGGCGCAACTCCGCCGCCGAGGAATCCTTTTCGCGCTGTTGATCCTGGCCGGAACCGCGGCCGGCATCGATTTCGCGCTCGGTGGAATCACCGCGCCCGATCCGGCGGAAGTGCGGGCACAGCCGGAGCAGCACCATGCTGAGGCTCCAGAACCGGTCGGTGAGATCGCGTCGCCCAGTCCCTCCGTCTCACCGTCGCTGTCACCCCCGCCATCCAGGTCGGCGCCGGCAAAGGTTCCCTACCGCGGTCCGGGGACGTTTCGCACCGCGTCCGGGGGAACCGGGATACTGGGGGATGCCGGTGGCCTGCTGCGCTACCGGGTGAGGGTGGAGCGTGGCACCGGTCAGGACCCGGATGTGTTCGCGGAGTTCGTCGACAGCACGCTCGCGGACGAGCGGAGTTGGATCGCGGGCGGCGACATCCGACTCCAGCGCGTATCATCCGGTTCGTATAATTTCACGGTCTTCCTGACCACCCCGGCGACCACTGACCGGTTGTGCGCGCCGCTGCCGACCAACGGGTTCACGTCCTGCCGACAGGGCAACAACGTGGTGGTCAACCTCGCTCGATGGGTGTACGGCGTGGACCACTGGGATTCCGACCTGGAGAGCTACCGCGAGTACGTGGTCAACCACGAGGTGGGACACCGGCTCGGTCACGGGCACGTGCGGTGCCCGGGACGCGGCGAGCCGGCACCGGTGATGCAGCAGCAGTCGCTCAAGCTGGCCGGCTGTACCGGCAACGCCTGGCCGTACGTCGACGGGGAACTCCTGACCGGTCCGCCCGGCGGCTACGCCTAGTAACTAGCACCACCGCCCGGCCGCGTCGGACTCCGCCGGATTCCCGGCGTTCGGTGTTCCACCTCACCCACGCCGTGTGGTACCGAGAGGGAGAATTGCCGGAGCGCACACCGTCACGACCCGGACCGAAAGGCGGAACCCGTGCCACTGCCACCGCTCGTAGCGCCCGCGCCTGAACTCACCGTCGACGAGGTACGGCGGTATTCGCGACACCTGATCATCCCCGACGTCGGGGTAGCGGGTCAGAAACGCCTCAAGAACTCCAGGGTCCTGGTGGTCGGGGCGGGCGGCCTCGGATCGCCCGCGCTGATGTACCTGGCCGCCGCCGGGGTGGGCACTCTCGGCGTGGTCGACTTCGACGTGGTGGACGAGTCGAATCTGCAGCGGCAGATCATCCACGGCCAGTCCGACGTCGGGCGCCCCAAGGCGCAGTCGGCGGCGGAGACCATCGCCGAGATCAACCCGCTCGTCAACGTGGTGATCCACAACGAGGCGTTGTCCAACGACAACGTGATGGAGATCTTCTCCCGGTACGACCTGATCGTGGACGGCACCGACAACTTCGCCACCCGCTACCTGGTCAACGACGCGGCGGTGCTGCTCGGCAAGCCGTACGTGTGGGGCTCGATCTACCGCTTCGACGGGCAGGCTTCGGTGTTCTGGGCTGGACCCCCGGCGCACGGCCCCTGCTACCGCTGCCTCTACCCGGAGCCGCCACCGCCCGGGATGGTGCCCTCCTGCGCTGAAGGCGGAGTGCTCGGGGTGCTGTGCGCCAGCATCGGCTCGATCCAGGTCAACGAGGCGATCAAGCTGCTGGCCGGCTTCGGCGAGCCGCTGGTGGGCCGGCTCATGGTGTACGACGCGCTGGAGATGTCGTACCGCTCGATCAAGGTCCGCAAGGACCCGAACTGCGCGCTGTGCGGTGAGAACCCCACCATCACCGGGCTGATCGACTATGAGGACTTCTGCGGCGCGGTGTCCGACGAGGCCGCCCAGGCGGTGCAGGGTTCCACCATCACCGCGGTTGAGCTCAAGGAGTGGATGGACGCCGGAAAAGACTTCCACCTGGTGGACGTACGGGAGCCGGCCGAATACGAGATCGTGCGGATTCCCGGCTCGGTGCTGATCCCGAAGGGGGACATCCTCTCCGGTGAGGCCCTGTCCTCTCTGCCCCAGAACAGGCAGATCGTGCTGCACTGCAAGTCGGGGGTACGGTCCGCCGAAGCGCTCGCCGCGCTCAAGGCGGCCGGCTTCACCGACGCGGTGCACGTCCAGGGTGGCGTGGTGGCCTGGGCGAAGCAGGTTGACCCGTCGCTGCCGACGTACTGAGCATGGTTTCCCGGCCGGACGTGCTGCGGGCCTCGGCCCGGATCGCGGAGCGGGTGCGACACACCCCCGTCCTGGAGGTTTTCGAACCCGGCCCGCTACTGCTCAAGCTGGAGTTTCTGCAGCACTCCGGCTCGTTCAAGGCCCGGGGAGCGTTCAATCGGGTCCTGGCGGCGGCCGAGAGCGGTGAGCTGACCGACACCGGGGTGATCGCGGCGTCGGGTGGCAACGCCGGCCTGGCATTCGGGTACGCGGCCGCCGTGGTCGGGGTGCCCGCCGAGGTGTACGTGCCGCAGACCGCCCCGGCGGTGAAGGTGGCGAAGCTGCGGGCCCTGGGCGCCACGGTGGTGCAGCACGGCCGGGAGTACGTGGCGGCGTACGAGGCGGCGCGCAAGCGTCAGGCGGAAACCGGCGCGGTGTTCTGCCACCCGTACGACCAGCCGGAGGTTGTCGCCGGTCAGGGCACCGTGGCGCTGGAGCTGCCCGCCGTGGACACGGTCCTGGTGGCGGTCGGAGGCGGCGGCCTGGTCTCCGGCATCGCCGCCGCGTTGGAGGGACGTTCCCGGGTGGTGGGCGTGGAACCGGAAAGCTGCCCCACGCTGCACGCGGCGCTCGTCGCGGGGGAACCGGTCGACGTACCGGTCGGCGGAGTGGCCGCGGACTCCCTCGGGGCACGCAGGCTCGGCGAGATCGCGTTCCAGGTGGTGACCCGGTGCGCGGTGGCCTCGCTCCTGGTGTCCGACGAGGTGATCGTGGCGGCCCGCCGGGACCTGTGGGACCGGTACCGGATCGTGGTGGAACACGGTGCCGCGACCGCGTGGGCGGCGCTGTTCACCGGCGGGTATCGCCCGCAGCCGGGGGAGCGGGTGGCGGTGGTGTTGTGCGGCGCCAACACCGACCCGGCCGACCTCGGGTAGCCCGGGGCTGCCGTCGGGCCACCTCGCCGCCCCCGGCTGACGTTGCGGCTACCGTGTCCGGGTGGCCGACGAGGAGTACGTCGAGGCGGTGCTGTCGCTTGTGGAGCGGATCCCGCCGGGCCGGGTGATGTCGTACGGATCGGTCGCCGAGTGGGTACGCGACCGCACCGGCCGGGGCTCGGCCCGGGTGGTGGGCAACGTGATGGCACGGTATGGCGGCGCGGTGCCCTGGCACCGGGTGGTGGCCGGGAACGGGCGGCTGCAACCCGGACACGAGGTCGAGGCGTGGCAGCGGCTCACCGCCGAGGGCGTGCCGTTCCGCACCGACAAGGTCGATATGGCCCGTGCCGCCTGGTATCCGGACGACTGAGGCCCTTAGCGGGTGAGGCCGACCCCGCCGCGGCGCGGGTCGCCCCCGGCACCGGTACGTCCCACCGCGCTCGCTCCGCCGAAGTAGTGGTTCAGCCCATCCCACCGCTGGATCGGGTAGCCCGCCGCGGCCAGTGCCGCCAGTTCCGGTTCCGGAACCCCCGGTTCGGTGTGCACCACGCCGTCCAGCACGTGGAACCGGGGCCGGGCGATCGCCGTCGCCGGGTCCAGCCCGTCCAACAGCACCCCAACCAGGGTGTGCACCAGCGCGGTACGGATCCGGGAGGCCCCGGCAGCCCCGGCCGCGAGCGCCAGCGTGTCGCGTTCGGTCACCACCAGTGGGCACATCATGCTGGCCATCCGCTGTCCCGGACCCTGCTTCGCGGTCAGCAGTTCCGCTTCGCCGAGCATCGAGTTCAGGTGCACTCCGAGCCCGGGCAGCCACACCCCGGCGCCCACCCCCAGTGTGGTGGTGACGACGCAGGCGTTCCCGGCGGAGTCCACCACACTGATGTTGGTGGTCTCACCGCGCCGCTGCTGCCCCGCGTCGCGTAGCGCGTCGGCGATCCGTACCACCCGCTTGTCCGGGGCCAGCCCGGCGAGGGGAGGGAGACTCGCGATGGTCTCCACGGTGCGGTTCAGGTCGGTGCGTCCGTACACCCGGTACCCGTCGACGTCGGCGGACGTCACGGAGACCTCCAGTACCCGGTAGGCCGCCAGGTCGGTGTGACTGAGCGCCCCGCCCGCCTTCCGTACCGCGTCCACGGTCGCCGCCCCGATCTCGCCGGCGTAGAAGACGGCGGGGCCCTGTTCGGCGAGCAGCGCCAGGGCCTGGTCCAGGCCGGGGTGGTAGAGCAGGTCGCCGCCGTCCAGCAGCCGACCGTCCGGCGCGTACACCGCGGCACCGTCGCCGTGCAGCATCACCGGGGCGAGCGACACCAGGGTACGGGCCTGTGCCACCGGCAACGCGACGCCGCGACGTGCCAGCCGCAGCGCGGGTATCACCACCGACCGCCACGGCAACCGGCCCCAACGGGCGTGCATCTCGCCGCACCCGGCGGGTACGCCGGGCACCGCGACGCTGGCGCCGCCCACGGCGTACTGCACCGGCACGGCACCGAAGTTGACCTCCACCGCGGTCATCGGCATGGCGGCGGTCCCAGGGTCCAGCCCAGGCACCGCGACGAAGAAGTCCAGGCAGGTCACGGTGCGGCTGGCGGCGTCGTAGTACGTGGCGTACCCGCCCCCGGCGATCCCGGTGAGCAGGGTCTCGGCCACGCAACTGGCCAGTACGGCGGCCACCGCCGCGTCCGCTGCCGTGCCCCCGGCGTCGAGTACGTCGATGCCGACCTGTGCGGTCGCTGGGTGACCGGCAGCCACGCCGGCACGCACCCTCGTCGCCCTCCTCCTGCCGGACTCCGGTGTCCCGGAAGCGCGGAACCCCCAGGGCCGGGCCCCGGGTCCCCGCACAGGATCCACCAGTCGCATTATTCGCAGTTGGCGGTGTCCGGGAGACCCGAATCCGCAAAGCGGAGTGCCGTGCCGGTCCCGGGATGGATCATACCCGCGTGATCTGATGTCCGGGTGACCCTGGCGTCGACCGCAACCCGACCGACGTACCGCCTGGTCCGCCGACCGTTCGAGCCGACGGTACCGTCGCTGGACGAAACCCAGCGGCAGATCGTGGCGCACCGACGGGGCCCGTTGCTGGGGCTCGGCGGCCCGGGCACCGGCAAGACCACCGTACTGGTCGAGGCCGCCGCCGCCCGGGTCGCCGAAGGCACCGACCCGGAGCGGTTGCTGGTGCTCACCTTCAGCCGCCGGGGCGCGGCCCGGTTGCGGACCAGGATCGCGGCCAGGGTCGCCATGGACGGCCGGGCCTGCGGTGAGCTTTCGGTCCGTACCTTCCACGGGTACGCGTTCGCCGTGCTCCGGCGACTCGCGGCACGGTACGGCGAGCCGCTGCCCCGGCTACTCAACGGCCCCGAGCAGGACCTGGTGATCCGGGAGCTGCTCGCCCACGACACCGTCGGGTGGCCAGTCTCACTGCGGTCCGCGCTGCGTACCCGGGGATTCGCCGCCGAACTGCGGGACCTGTTACTGCGGGCCTCCGAGCGTGGGGTGGGGCCGCAGCACCTGGCCGAGCTGGGCCGGGAGCACGGCCGTGACGACTGGGTGGCCGCCGCCCGGTTCGCCCGGGAGTACGGGGATGTGCTGACCTTGCGGGACGCCACCACATTCGGCTCGGTCGGCTACGACACGGCGGAGCTGATCCGGGTCACCACAGCACGGCTCGCCGCCGATGTCGACGCGTTGGCCGCCGAACGGAGCCGGGCCCGGTTCACGTACGTGGACGAGATCCACGACCTGGACCCGGCGCAGTGGGACCTGTTGCACCTGATCGCCGGAGGCGGCGGCAACCTGGTGGGCTTCGGTGACCCGGACTCGTCGATGTTCGCGTTCCGGGGGGCGGACCCGACTGAGATCTGGCGGATGACCGAGCGGTTCCGCAGCGCCTCCGGTGAGCCGGCACCCATCGTCGCCCTGCACACCTGCTGGCGGTCCGGTCCGGCGTTGGTGGCCGCCGCCGACCGGGTGGTCGAGCGGGTACGCGGCCCCGGTCGGCACCGGGTGCGCCGGCCGGCCACCGGAACCCCGGACGGTGCGGTCGAGGTGCGGCTGTTCCGGTCGGTGACCCAGGAGGCGGCGTACCTGGCACACCGGTTACGGGCGGCACACCTGCTGGACGGGGTGCCGTGGTCGGCCATGGCGGTGCTGATGCGCTCCGCGTCGATGCAACTCGCCGGGCTGCGTCGGGCGCTGACGCAGGCCGGCGTCCCGGTCCGGGTGGCCGCCGACGACCTGCCGTTGGCAGCGCAGCCGGCGACCGCGCCGCTGCTGCTGCTGTTGCGCTGCGCCCTGGAGCCGGCCGGGGTGGACGAGGAGGTCGCGGTGGCGCTGCTGCACTCCCCGCTGGGTGGTGCGGATCCGTTCGCGGAGCGGCGGCTCCGCCAAGGGCTGCGTGGCCTCGCGCTGGCCGCCGGGGACCGCCGTCCGTCGGGCGTGCTGCTCGCCGAAGCGCTCGCTGACCCGGCGGAACTGGCCGCGTTGGACGCCCGGTGGGCGGCCCCGGCCCGTCGGGTCGCCGCCCTGCTCGCCACCACCCGGGAGACGGTGCGGCACCCGGAGGCCACGGCCGAGCAGGCGCTCTGGGAACTGTGGCAGGCCAGCGGGCTGGCAGAACGGTGGGCCGCGGCGAGTGCCGCGGGCGGTCAGCGGGGTGCCGCCGCGGACCGGGACCTGGACGCGGTGCTCGCGCTGTTCGACGCGGCGGCACGGTTTACCGACCGGCTGCCCGGAGCGGGCCCGCGAGCCTTCCTGGAACACCTCGTGGGGCAGCAGATCCCGGCCGATTCGCTGGCCCCGGCCGCGGAGACCGGGGAAGCGGTCAGCCTGATCACGGTGCACTCCGCGAAGGGCCTGGAGTGGGATCTGGTGGCGGTCCCTGGGGTGCAGGAAGGACGTTGGCCGGACCTGCGGTTGCGCGGCTCGGTGCTGGGGTCTGAGCTGCTGGTCGACGTGGTGTCCGGCCGTGCCGTGCCGGGGGACCGGTCCGGGTCGCTCACCGCGGCTCTGGACGAGGAGCGCCGGTTGTGCTTCGTTGCCGTGACCCGGGCCCGCACCCAGCTGATCATGACCGCCATCGCCTCCGGTGACGGCGAGGAACAGCCGAGCCGGTTTCTGGATGAGCTGGCCGCCCCGGATTCCGGGCCGGAACCCGCGTCAGAGCCGGACACCGGGTCCTCGCCGGCTGGTGTGCCGGATGCCGGGCCGCCGCTGACCCTGACGCTGCCCGCCCTGGTGGCCCGGTTACGTACCGTGGTGGCCGATCCGCGGGCCGGGCTGGTGCGGCGCCGAGCCGCCGCCCGCCAGCTCGCCCGGCTGGCCGACACCCGGGTAGCGGGCGCCCACCCGGACCAGTGGTGGGGGTTGCGGCCATTGTCGGACCCCGGCCCGCTCGCCGCCGCCGGCGAACCGGCGACGGTCTCCCCGTCCATGGTGGAGCAGGCACGGCGGTGCGGCCTGCGGTGGTTGCTGGAGCGGCACGGCGGCGCGAAGCCGCCCGGTGCGGAGCAGACGGTGGGCAGCCTGGTGCATGCCGCCGCCGAACGGGTGGACCGGCTCACCACACCCGAGCTTTACCGCTACCTCGACGAGCACTGGGGGGTGGTGGAGGTAGCGGCGCGCTGGGAGGAAGGCCGCAAGCGGGAGCAGGCCGAGCAGATGGTGCAGCGACTGGTGCGCTGGGTGGCCAACAACCCTCGGGAACTGGTCGCCACCGAGCAACCGTTTCAGGCCACTCTCCCGGGAAGCGATGTCACGATCACGGGCACGGTCGACCGGGTCGAACGCGACGCCGCCGGCCGGCTGGTGATCATCGATTTCAAGACCGGTAAGTCCTCGCCGACCGGCGAGGAGGTGCGCCGCCACCCCCAGCTCGGCACGTACCAGCTCGCGGTGGCACTCGGCGGGTTCACCGGGTTCTCCGACGTGACCGAGCCGGGCGGGGCGGCCCTGGTGCAACTCGGCAGGGAACGGCGGGACGGTCCGGAGCAGCACCAGCCGCCGCTGGCGGCCGACCAGGATCCCGGGTGGGCCGAGGACGCGGTCCGCGACGCCGCCAGCACGATGTCCGGGGCCAGTTTCACCGCACGGGCAAACCCGCAGTGCGGGATCTGTGCGGTGCGGACCTCATGTCCGCTGTCCGAGCATGGCCGGCAGGTGGTGGAACCCGGGGAGCGGGAGCATGACGTGCGGGAGCTTCCCGACGGTGCGGACGGCGGGTGCCGGTGACCGGGCTCGACGTACGCGATGGTCTCCGGTACACCCCCGGGGACCTCGCTGACCTGCTCCGGCTGCCGGCTCCCACGCCCCAGCAGGCGGCGGTGATCGCGAGTCCGCCGCGCCCGGTCCTGGTGGTCGCAGGCGCGGGTTCCGGCAAAACCGAGACCATGGCCGCCCGGGTGGTGTACCTGGTGGCCAACGGACTGGTCCGGCCGGACCAGGTGCTCGGCCTGACGTTCACCCGCAAGGCGGCGGGGGAACTCGCCAGGCGGGTACGCCAGCGACTGGCTCAACTCGGTGCCACACCCGAGTTCGGACAACTGCGGGGAGAGTTGCTGGCCGGCGAGGCGACGATCTCCACCTATCACGCGTACGCCGCCCGGGTGGTCTCCGAGCACGGGGTCCGCTCCGGGTTCGAGCCGGGCACCCGGCTTTTCACCGAAGCGGCGTGCTGGCAGCTCGCCGACACCGTGGTGCGCTCGTACGAGGGCGACATGTCCGGTGTCGATTTCGCGGTGGCGACCGTGACCAAGGCGGTGCTGGAACTGGCCGCGAGTCTCTCCGAGCACCTGCGTAGCCCGGCCGAGCTGGCCGACTACTGCGAGCAGTTCGCCGCCGAGCTGGCCAGCCGGCCTGGTCGGATGTTCGCCCCGGTGGAGAAGGTCCTGGCCCGGCAGCGGGCGCGGGGCCGGTTGCTGCCCTTGGTGGAGGGGTACGCGGAGCGCAAGCGGGACGCCGACGCGATGGACTTCGCCGACCAGATGGCCCGCGCCGCAGTCGTGGCCCGGGACCACCCGCAGGTGAGCCAGATCGAGCGGGACCGGTACCGGGTGGTGCTGCTGGACGAGTACCAGGACACCAGCCACGCCCAGGTGGTGCTGCTGCGGTCGCTTTTCGGGGACGGCCATCCGGTGACCGCGGTCGGTGACCCGTGCCAGTCGATCTACGGATGGCGAGGTGCCAGTGCCGGCACCCTGGAACGGTTCCCCACCGCCTTCCCAGGGCCGGACGGACAGCCAGCGCGTACCCTGCCGCTTTCGGTGAGCTGGCGGAACCGGCCGGAGATCCTGGAGGTCGCCAACGGGCTGTCGGAGCCGCTGCGTGCCGGGGACGGGCAGGTGCTCCGCGCGGCGCGGGCGGTGGCCACTGACGCCGGAATCGGGGTGCGCTGCGCCCTGCTCGCCACCGTCGCCGACGAGGCGGAGTGGCTCGCCGGGCGGATCGCCGAGGCGTGGCGCAAGGCCGGACCCCGGCCCACCGCGGCGGTGCTGGTACGTACCCGTCGACAGATCCCGCTGCTGGAGTCGGCGCTTCGGGCCCGGGGGTTGCCGGTGGAGGTGGTGGGTCTGGGCGGCCTGCTGGACACTCCGGAGGTCCGTGAGATCGTCTGCACCCTGCGGGTGCTGGCCGACCCGACCGACGGCGCGTCACTGCTGCGGCTGCTCGCCGGCCCTCGGTGGCGAATCGGGCCTCGGGACATCGTGGCGTTGCACCGGCGGGCCCGGGCCCTGGCCGAGCAGCGACGCCGGCTGGCCGCCGGTGAGGACCTGCCGGCTGTCACGCACCGGTTGGACGAGGCGGCGCTCACCGAGGCGCTGCTCGACATCGGGTCCGCCGAGGGCTATTCGGCCGAGGGGCACCGCCGGCTGCGGGGCTTCGCCGGGGAGCTGCGCGGGCTCTGGTCCCGTACCGACCAGACCTTGCCGGACCTGGTCGGGGACGTGGAACAGACCATCGGACTTGACGTCGAGGTGGCAGCCCGGGGTGGCGACGGCACCATGGCACGTGGCCACCTGGATGCCTTCGCCGACGTGGCGGCCCGGTTCGCCGCCGAATCCGAGACCCCGACGCTGTCGGCGTTCCTGGCGTTCTGCGAGGCGGCGGAACGCTCGGAGCGGGGTCTTGAGCCCGGCAAGGTGGAGGTCACCGAGGGTGCCGTGCAGCTGCTCACGGTGCACGCCGCGAAGGGTCTGGAGTGGGACATCGTGGCGGTGGCCGGCCTGTGCGCCGGGGTGTTCCCGAACCGGCAGCAGTCCGACCACTGGCTGGCCCAGCCCGGGGTGCTCCCGTTCGACCTGCGTGGCGACGCCGCCGGGCTTCCGGCGCTGGACCTCGGAGCCGCACTGGACCAGCGCGGGGTGCGGGACGCGATCGAGGCGTTCGAGGAGGCGTGGCGGGAACACTCCCGGGAGGAGGAGCGGCGGCTGGCATACGTCGCGGTGACCCGGCCGCGATGGCTCCTGCTCTGTTCCGGCTACTGGTGGGATGACGTGGCACGCCGCCGCCGGGGACCGTCCGATTTCCTCACCGAGGTCCGGGACCACTGTCGGGCCGGGGCCGGGGTGGTTGACGACTGGGTCATCGAGCCGGACCCGGACGCGGAGAATCCGCTGCTGGCGCGGGCCCGCACGGCGCAGTGGCCGCTCGATCCGCTCGGGGCTCGCCGGTCCACGTTGGAGCAGGCCGCGGCCCTGGTACGGGAAGCACTCGGGTCCGGTCCGGTGGAGCCGGAGACGGACGAGGAGTTGGAGTGGGCGCGGCAGGTGGATCTGCTGCTGGCCGAGCGTGCCGCGGCGATCACGACTGGCCCGGTCGAGGTCACCCTGCCGGAGTCGGTCTCGGTGTCGATGCTGGTCGGGCTGCGGGCCGATCCGCAGCGGCTGGCCAAGCGGTTGCGTCGGCCGTTGCCGGAGCCTCCCAATCCGTACGCCAGGCGCGGCACGGCGTTCCACGCCTGGCTGGAGCAGCGGTTCGACGGTGACCGGCTGCTGGACCTGGACGAGCTGCCGGGCGCCGGTGACGCGGACGCCGCCCCCGACGAGGCGTTTGGACAGTTGCGTGCCCGGTTCGAGGCGAGCGAGTGGGCGCACCGTACCCCGGTGGCGGTGGAGGTCCCGTTCACCGCGGTCGTCGCGGGAGTGGTGTTGCGGGGCCGGATGGACGCGGTGTTCGCCGACGGAGCCGGCGGCTACCAGGTGATCGACTGGAAGACCGGTCGGCAACCGTCCGGAAGGGACGCTCAGGCCGCCGCGGTGCAGCTCGCGGCGTACCGGCTGGCATGGGCGCAACTGGCCGGGGTGCCGGTGCGACGGGTACGGGCCGGCTTCCACTACGTACCGGACAATGTGACGGTACGCCCGGCGGACCTGCTCGACGCTGACGCGCTCGCCGCTCTCGTGGCCGGCCTCCCCGTGGCCGGTTGACCCGCCGGTTGACCCTTGGCCGGCTGACGCCTGACCGGGTTGACCCAGGACGGTGTCACCCACTCAGGGGAACGTGATCCGGTGTTCCTTGACATGTGTTCCATGACGGTGTCAGCTTCATGATCCACGAGACACCTGTCTCTCGCTGAATCACGGTCGGGGCCGACGTGACGTGAGTGCGTCGACGATGTCTGTCCATGCGACGGTCGCCGGGGTACGTCAGATCCCAGAGTCGGCGTGGCTTCGGCGCGGCGATGTTGTCCGAACCGCACGACCACAGGGAGAACGGGATGCAGGTCCAGGCTGGATATCTGACGCGGCTCGCGGCGGCGTGGTACGGGCCCAAAGTCGCGATGACGAGCCTCAGCGGCGGTACCGGGTCACAGACCTTCGCCGAACTGAACGAGGCCGCCAACCGGATCGGGTCCGGGGTGTTGGCCATGGGCGCACGCCGCGGCGATCGGGTCGGTGTGCTGGGGTACAACACCCCGGAAGTCATGCAGGCGTGGCTGGGCTTCGAAAAGCACAACCTGGTTCGGGCCGTGCTGCACAGCCACTTCGACATGGACGATCACGTCTGGTCGCTCAACCACATCACGGCATCGACCCTGCTCTTCGACACCCGCTTCGCCGAGCAGGTGGCTCGCCACCGTGGCGGGTTGGAAACCGTACGGCATTTCGTCGCCATCGGGCCGGATGCTCCAGACTGGGCAACCCCGTACCGGCAGGTGGTCGCGGCCGGCAGCGCGGAGGAGCCCGAACTGGAGGTCGACGAGGATGCGCCATGCTTCCTACAGCTCACCTCGGGCACCACGGGGCACCCCAAGGCGTGGGTCAAGACCTACCGGTCATGGCAGGCGGTCATCAACCACAACATGCATCACCTGGACACCTTTGGCCCCGACACACCAGCTGTCGGACCGGACGACGTCAACCTGCACTTCCATGCGCTGCAGTGGGCCACCGGGTTCCAGACCATGTACCCGTACCTGATCCGCGGCGCCAGGTCCGTACTGCTGGACGACGCCCGGTTCGACCCTGACCTTGTGCTGGACACCATCCTCCGGGAGCGGGTGACCGGCACTTTCGCTCCTGGTCCGCTGCTCGGCCCGATCCTCGACGCGGTGGAACGCCGCGACGGCTTCGACCACTCGCTGCGACGGGTGGTGGTGTTCTTCGGGACGCCCGAACTGCTCGAACGCACCACCAAACTGCTCGGACCGGTGTGGGCGCACGGCTTCGGGTCGACCGAGCAGGGTGCTTCCACGACGCGGCTGCTGCCTCACGAGGTCGCCGACAAGCCACAGCGACTGCACAGTGTCGGGCGCCCCGGTTCGCCGTTTTTGGAGCTGTCCATCAAGGACCCTCAGGGCAGAACTCTGCCACCCGGTCAGGTGGGTGAGATCGCGGTACGCAGCGCCATGTCGCTCGGTGAGTACTGGGACATGCCGGACAAGACGCTGGAAGCGTCGTTCCCCGGCGACTGGTACCGCCCGTTCGACGTCGGCTATCTCGACGAGGACGGCTTCCTGTACTACGCCGACCGGGCGGGCGACACCATCCACACTTCGGCCGGCGTGGTGTATCCACACCTGGTGGAGGCGGCCCTGTTCCGTCACGAGGCGGTCGCGAACTGCGGGGTGGTCGGCCTCGGCGAACCGGGCGCGCAGCGGGTTGTCGCGGCGGTACAGCTGAAGCCGGGCTGGCAGCCGACACCGGAACTGGCCACCACGATCCTCGCCACGACCTGTGATGACCTCGCCGAGCGTGAGCGGCCGGTGCGGTTGGCGTTCCGGTCGGAACTGCCGACCGTGTTGGGCGGTGCCAAGGTTCAGCGGCAGGCGCTACGCGAGCGACTGGAGACGTCATGATCGTCGCGGCCGACGGGATCCGTCGGGCGCTGCACGCGGCTGCGGACTGTCCGCTGCTTGTGGACACCCGAGGCGACCGGCGCACCGGCCACAGCCTTGCCGAACGGATCGGGCGGGTGGCCGGCGAGTTGGCACGTCGCGGTCTGCGCCGCCGCCGGATCGGTGTGTGGTACGAGAACAGCCTGGCCGCGTTCGAGGCGTTCCTGGCTGTGGAGTGGCTCGGTGGGACCCGGATCCCGGTCGATCCCGGGGTCCCGGCGTCCGAGGCGCGGGCGGTGTTCGAAGCCGCGGAGGTGGACGCGGTGCTCGCCGATTGCGGACGTGCCGGGCTGTTGGGCGGTGACGTGCTGGTCCACGACGACGAGTCTCCGCTTTCCGGTCCACTCTGGTCGGACGAGGTGCGGGTGCCACCGGAAACCGCGCTCGTGGTCTATCCGCGCGCGGTGTCGGGTGGCCAGTTGTTCGGCGTGGCAACGTCCTACCGCAACTGGACAGCGATCATGGACATCAACCGGTCGCTGTTCCACACCGGACGGTACGGGACACCGTTCGGCGACGACGAATGCTTCCTGACCGTCCAGCAACTGATGCACGGGACCGGAATGGTGGGAAGCTTCCCGTTCCTGCTCATGGGCCTTCCGCAGGTGGTGCTTCCCCGGTTCGACCCGGACGCCATGCTGGAGGTGGTGTCGCGGCACCGCGTCACCGCGACGTTCACCGTGCCAGGCATGCTGAGCCGACTCGCCGACCTGCTGCAAAAGACCGGGCAGAGCGGGCGGTTCCCGTTGCGGCACACTCTGTACGGGGGTGCTCCGATCGACACCGCGGAAATTCGGCGGCTACTGCGGCTGCTGGGCCCCTCGCTGGTCCAACTCTACGGCCGGTTCGAGGCTGGTTGGCCGCTGGCGGTACTCGACCACGACGATCACGCGGCGATCCTCGCGGGCGACGACGAGGTCGGATCCAGCTGCGGCAGGCCGGTGCCAGAGGTCGAACTGCGATTCCGCCCGTTGCCTGGAGGGTCGGATGGCTGGGGTGAGCTGCGGACCCGCAACGGGATGGTGGCACAGGACTACAGCGACCCGGACGGCTGGTGCTCGCTCGGCGATGTCGCCAGCATTGACCATCGGGGCTACCTGCGTCTCGCCGGACGGCTCGACCGCATGATCAACACCGGTTCGTACCACGTCTATCCGGAGGAGGTGGAGGAGGCCATCGTGGCCGTGCCGGGTGTCAAGGCCGTCCGGGTCACCGGAGAGCCGGACCCGGTGTGGGGACAGGTCGTCACCGCGTACCTGGTCGCGGAGGAAACCGACGACATCGTCGCCACGGTGCGCGGCGTGCTGCTGGGCAGGCTCGCGAAATACAAGGTCCCCAAAGTGATGAAGGTGGTGGACCGGCTCGACTGAGCCCGGCACGGGGCCGTGGGCGCCCTCCGTCGGGGCGCCGCCGGCCGTCCAGCGCCGGCTGGCGGACCCGGACTGTCCAATGGGCACCGCACCGGGCAACCTGGCCGTCAGCGTGACGTCACTCGATACGGTCGTGTCGAGATGACCGATCAGCCTCGCCGTGCCGCCTCGCCGTGGGCGCGTCCCGACACCGGAGACGCGATCCCCGCGGCGCATCGCGCGTCCCTCGGTGTCGCCACTCCGCCGGTCGGCCGGGTGGCGTCGGATCGACGTGTCCTCAAGGTCTTCGGGTGGGCCGGGGCGTCGATCGTCGGAATCGGCCTGGTCGTGGTGGTTGTCCTGGCACTCACCGGTACCTTCGCCGGACCGGACCCGAGGACCCGTGGGGCAGGCGTCGACCCGGACGCGCCGCCACTGGCGAAGTTGTGCCCGCCGCCCACCGCGACCGGCACCCCGGGTTATGCCGAACCGGAGCCGCCACCACCCGGGAAGCGCACGGTGGACGAGCGGGCCGGTATCTCCTACACCGCGTACGGCAACCCGTGGCAACCGTGGCGGGACGACTGGAGCGGCGGTGATCTGAAGGTCCACTACCGGGTGGGCCAGCATTTCGTCACCGAACGGTACGTCGGTGGCGATTACCACGCTTCGATCCTGTCCGGATCCGTGCCGGCCACCGTGAACGACGGATTCACGCTCGACCTGCGATGCGTCGGCAGGCAGGTCACCGCTGACGTCCGCCGGTCGTACTATCCGCAGCCGAACCGGATCCGGCAGATCCGGGAACAACCGGCCGATCTCGGCGGCCGCCCCGCGTGGGTGAGCGTGTTCCGGCTGTACTTCCGGCAGCCTGGGCTCAAGGCCACGGACGAACTCGTCGCGGTGGTCCTGGTCGACGTGGGCCGACCGGAGGCAGCGGTGCTGTACGTGTCGATTCCGGGCACCCACCGAGGGTTCGACCACGTGGTCGATGACGTGATCGACAGCGTCCGTCCCACGGACTGATCAACAGCGTCCGTCCCACGGACTGATCAATATGGTCCGTCCCGCGTTGACGACTTGTTCGTCCCACGTACTGACCAGCTCTGTCCCTCCGCTGAGGCTCGCCAGCCGGGTTGGCGGGAAGTGGCGGACGGACCAGTTAGGGTCGACGGGTGCCCGGTCACGAGATCTCGCCTGAACCCCGCGCCAGCGTGCCGTCCCCCACGTATCCGATCGAGCGTCTCAGCCTGCCCAACGGGCTGCGCGTGGTGCTCGCACCGGACTCCAGTGCCCCCGTGGTCGGCGTGGCGGTGGTGTACGACGTCGGTATCCGCTCCGAGCCGGAGGGGCGTACCGGCTTCGCGCACCTGTTCGAGCACCTGATGTTCCAGGGCTCGGAGAACCTGGAGAAGCTCGCCCACTTCAGGTACGTACAGGCATCCGGGGGGACCTTCAACGGTTCCACCCACCTGGACTACACCGACTACTACGAGATCCTGCCGTCCAACGCCCTGGAACGTGCCCTGTTCCTGGAAGCGGACCGGATGCGCTCGCCCCGGATCACCGAGGAGAACCTGCGCAACCAGGTCGACGTGGTGAAACAGGAGATCCGGGTCAACGTGCTGAACCGCCCGTATGGCGGGTTCCCCTGGCTGAAACTGCCGCCGGTGCTGTTCGACAGCTTCCCCAACGCCCACGACGGTTACGGCTCGTTCGAAGATCTGGAGTCGGCGAACGTGGCGGACGCGGCCGACTTCTTCGCGCGGTACTATGCGCCGGGCAACGCGGTTCTCGCGATCGCCGGGGATCTCGACGTGACCGAGGCGGCCCGGCTGGTGGAGCGCCATTTCGGCGGGATCCCGGGGCGGCCGGTCCCGGTCCGCCCGGAGTTCGAGGAGCCGGATCTGACCGCCGAACGCCGGGCCGGCTACACCGACTCGTACGCGCCGCTGCCCGCGGTGGCCTCGTGCTGGCGGGTCCCGGACCCGATCGCTGACCTGGCCGGCTACCTCCCGTACGTGGTACTGGCCGAGGCGCTCACCGACGGTGACGCCTCCCGGCTGCAGCAGCGGCTGGTGCAGCGGGACCGTTCCGCCACCAGCGTCGGCGGTTACCTCGGGTTCATGGGGGAGCCGTTCGAGGTCCGCAACCCCACCGCGCTGGTGCTGCAGGCGCACCTGCCGCCCGGCGGCGACGCGGACAAGGTGTTGTTCACCGTTGACGAGGAGCTCGACCGCCTGGCCGGGGACGGGCTCGACGACGGAGAGCTGGCGCGAGTGGTGGCTCGGATCAGCACCCACCTGCTGCGGGACGTGGACTCGGTGCTGGGCCGTACCCTGCAGATGGCGGTACACGAGCAGCAGCGTGGCGGGGACGGGCCTGGAGCCGGACTGCTGAACCAACTGCCCGGACTGCTCGGCGAAGTGACCGCCGACCAGGTCAGGGAGGCAGCAGCGACGCTGCGACCGCAGCGCCGCGCGTCGGTCGAGGTGATTCCCGGAGGAGCGAACCAGTGAGTGGATGCGGCGGACCCACCGGCTCGGCCATCGGGAGGACGGCGAAGTGACCACGACACCGGTGCCGGAGCTGGGGCCGGCCAAGGAACTGCGGCTGCCCGACACGGCCGAGCACACCCTGACGAACGGCCTGACCGTGATCGTGGTGCGCCGCTCCTCGGTTCCCCTGGTGGAACTGCGACTGCGGGTGCCGTTCGGCAAGGCGCATCTGGCGCGTTCGTCGGTGTTGGCGCAGAGCCTGTTCTCGGGTACCGAGACCATGTCCGCGGTGGACCTCGCCGCCGCGTTGCAGAAGCTCGGGGGTGCCCTCTCGGCCAGTGTGGACCCGGACCGGTTGCTGGTCTCCGGCAACGCGTTGGCCCCGGAACTGCCGCGGATGCTGGGGTTGCTGGGAGAGGTGCTCACCGGCGCGGCGTACCCGGCCAAGGAAGTGGCGACCGAGCGGGAGCGACTCGCCGACCGGATCCGGGTGGCACTCACCCAGCCGTCGCACCTTGCCAGGGTGGCGCTGTTGAAGCGGGTGTACGGCAGGCACCCGTACGCGGTGCAGACCCCGGAACCGGAACAGGTGCTGGCGGTGCGACCGGGGGCGCTCAAGGAGCTGCACTCGGAACGGATCCACCCGGCGGGTGCCATCCTGGTGCTGGTTGGAGACCTGGACCCGGACCGGACCCTGGAGCTGGCCGAGCAGGTGATCGCCGGCTGGGACGGCGGTGGCAGGACCGTCGAGCTGGCCGCGGTTCCGGCGCTGGAGCCCGGTCCGCTGCGGCTGGTACACCGGGACGGTTCGGTGCAGTCCTCGCTGCGGATGGCGTTCCCGGCGGTGCCGCGCAGCCACCCGGACCACGCCGCGCTGCAACTGGCCAACCTGGTCTTCGGTGGCTACTTCTCGTCCCGCTGGGTGGAGAACATCCGGGAGGACAAGGGTTACACGTACTCCCCGCATTCCCAGATCGAGCACTCGGCGGCCGGCACCACGCTGGTGCTGTCAGCGGATGTGTCCACTGAGGTCACCGTGCCGTCGTTGCTGGAGACCTGGTACGAGTTGGGCCGGATCGCGAGCCTTCCGGTGACCGGGGAGGAGTTGGAGCAGGCCCGGCAGTACGCGCTGGGCACGTTGCAACTCGGCGTGGCCACCCAGGCGGGGCTGGCCGGCTTGGCGAGCAGCCTGGCCGGCTTCGGGCTGCGGCTGGACTGGCTCGCAGAGCACCGTGCCCGGTTGCTGGAGGCCACCGATGCCGACGTGTTCGCGGTGGCTGGCCGGTATCTGGCACCGGCCCGCGGGGTGACCGTGGTGGTGGCCGACGCCGAGCAGGTCGAGGCGCCGCTCGGGGTGTTGGGTGCGGTGGAACGGGCCTGAGCCGGCCCCGGGGGCACGTGGCTCAGGGCCGCGCGGCGTCCTGCTCGTCCAGCTTCGCGGTGGCATGTCGCCACATCCGGCGGATCGGCCTGTCGACCAGCCAGGGAGCGAGCCGACGCAGTCGCAGGGTACGGCGTGCCTCGGGGTGGGTGATCACCAGGAACCGGCCGGTGCGCACCGCTTCGAACACCTGCTCGGCGACGTCCTCGGGGGTCAGCTTCGCCCCGGAGATCCAGCGTTCCGCGCGGTTGCTGAGCAGCGGGTCCGGACTGCGCATGGAGTTGCCGATGTTGGTCTTCACGAACGACGGGCAGACCACTGTGGTGCGCACCCCGTAGGGTTCGAGTTCGTACCGCAGGGTCTCTGACAGTGAGATCACGCCGGCCTTGGCGACGTTGTAGGACACCATGCCGGGCAGGTTCATCAGTCCGGCCATCGACGCGATGTTCACCACGTGCCCGGAGCGTTGCCGTTTGAAGACCGGTACGAAACTGCGGCACCCCCGGATCGCGCCCTTCAGGTTGATGTCGAGGATCCAGTCCCAGTCGGCCAGGTCGACGCGTTCGATCCGCCCGGCGGCGGACACCCCGGCGTTGTTGACCAGCACGTCGAGTCCGTCCCACTCGGCCAGGCACCAGTCGCGCAACCGTTCCCAGTCGGTGTCAGAGCGTACGTCCAGGTGTTGGAACGCACCGCCGACCTCGGCGGCTGCGGCCTGACCGGCGGCTTCGTCGAGGTCTGCGACCAGCACCCGCCAGCCGTCGCGGGCGAAGCGGCGGCCCATCGCCAGCCCGAGGCCGCTGGCGCCTCCGGTGATCAGGATCCGTCTGCTCATGGGGTCATTCTGCCGCTCACCGGTCCCGGGTACGGGTCAGCGGGCGGAGGGATTGGTCACCGGCCGGCCAGGGAAGCCGGTCAGCGGGCCGCGCCGACCGGTTCCCGGGCTGGCTCGGACTCCCGGATTCCGTACCGGCGGTACAGGCCCCGCAGGAACCTCGGCGCCCACCAGTTGTACCGACCGAGCAGCCGCATCGTGGCCGGCACCAGCATCAGCCGGACCAGGGTGGCGTCCAGTACCACGGCGACCAGCATGCCGACCCCGACCATCTTCATCAGGCTGATCCCGGAGGTGGCGAACGCGGCCACCACGACCGCGAGCAGCAGCGCCGCCGCGGTGATGATGCCACCGGTACGTTGCACCCCGCTCGCCACCGCGGCGGTGTTGTCGCCGAGGTCGTCCCACTGCTCCCGGATCCGGGACAGCAGGAACACCTCGTAGTCCATGGACAGCCCGAACAGCAGGGCGAGCATCAGGATCGGCTGGGTTGCCTCCAGGAAACCGGTCGGGGTGAACGCCAGCGGTCCGGACAGGTGGCCTTCCTGGAAGATCCACACCACGGCGCCGAACGACGCCCCGATCGACAGCAGGTTCATCAGGATCGCCTTGACCGGTAGCACCAGCGATCCGAAGGCCAGGAACAGCAGGACGAACGTCACCGCGGCGACCAGCAGCGCCATCCATGGCAGTCGCTCGGCCAGCCCGTCCAGCAGGTCGACCAGGCTCGCCGTGGGGCCGGCGACCAGCACGTCGGCTCCGGCGGGCTCGGCCAGGTCGCGGATTTCGGCGACGATGTCCCGGGCGGGTTCGGAGGTCGCGGCCCCGTCGTAGCTCACCGTGATCACAGTGGATTCGCCACGGTGGCCGGACAGTACGGCGTCGCGTACCCCGTCGACAGCGGTGATGTCCCGGGCGAATCTGGCGGCGTCTTCGGCTGGGGCGCCGCTGACCAGCACCTGGATCGGGTCCGCGCCGCCGCCGGGGAACTCCTCGGACAGTCGCTCGGACACCACCCGGCTCTCGGTGCCAGCCGGCAGGATCCGTTCGTCGGCCCCGCCGAACTCGACCCGCAGGAACGGCACGGCGAGCAGTACCAGCACGGCGGTGGACCCCAGCAGATAACGCACCGGCCGGTGCATCACGCTGCCCGCGATCCGGGCCCAGAACCTCCGTTCGCCCGTGCTCCCGGTGACGGTGGGTACGGCCCGCCGCCGGGCCCACGGCAGTCGCAGCGAGTCGACCCGGCGTCCGAGTACGGCCAGCAGCGCCGGCAGTACGGTGAGGCTGGCGATCATGGCGACCGCCACGGCGGCCATCCCACCGAGTCCCATCGAACGCAGGAACATCTGGGGGAAGATCAGCAGGCCGGACAGGGCGAGCGCCACGGTGACGCCGGAGACCGCGATGGTGCGGCCCGCGGTCGCCATGGTCCGGGCCACCGCCTCGGTCACCGGGTCGGATCCGGCGTCACGTCCGTCGGCTGGTGGCGGGCCGCCCCGGTCGAGTTCCTCCCGGAACCGGCTCACCAGAAACAGCGCGTAGTCGATCGCGAGCCCGAGCCCCAGCAGCGTGATGATGTTGATGGCGAACACCGACACGTCGGTGATCAGTGTCAGCGCGCGGACCACGGTGAACGCCCCGATGATCGCCAGCCCGCCGACCAGCAACGGCGTGGTGGCGGCGACCAGGCTGCCGAACACCAGCACCAGCAGCACCAGTAGGAGCGGCAGGGAGATCAGTTCGGCGCGGGTGATGTCGGCCGCCACCCGGTCGTTCACGTCCAGGAACACGGCGCGGGGCCCACCGGCCTGGGTGTCGAGTGCTGCGGTGTCGAACAGGTCGCGCACCTCCCGGACGGTGTCGGTGTCCGGGTTGTCGACCAGCCGGATCGCGAGGTAGGTGGCGTTCCGGTCTTCCGAGACCAGGGCGGGGGAGCCGGTGTCGTAGTACGACACCACCTCGGTGACGTCGCCGTGGTGGCGGATCCGGTCGGCGGCGTCGCGTACCGCGTCCCGGAACCTGGGGTCGGTGACCGTCAGGCTGTCGCTGGAGTAGAGCGCGATCAGGTCGAAGTCCTGGCGTCCCACCTCTGACTCGATGCGCTCGACCGCTCGTTGCGACTCGCTGCCGGGTTGTTCGAAGCCGCCCTCGGACAGGTTTGCGAACACCTCTGCGCCCCAGTCCAGGGCCAGCACCGTGAATCCCGCCGCCACCGCCAGGACGAGCCACCGGAAGCGGCTCATCGTTCGTCCCCACCACGCGAACATGTCGTCCCCTACCCCGGTGTGTGCCCTATGATGTAGACGTCAATCACATCTGTTATCTCTGTTAACTCTTGCTTACGTAGTTAGCGACAGCAAAGCAGGGCGGTAAAGGGACGTTATGACCTTGCCCACACGCCGGGAGCGGGTACGTGCCGCGACCGTCGACGAGATCAAGACCACGGCACGCCGGCTACTGGTCGAGCAGGGACCGGCCGCCATCTCGCTGCGCGCGATCGCGCGACAGATGGGGATGACGGCACCCGCCCTGTACCGCTACTTCCCGAGCCACGAAGCGCTGCTGGAAGGGCTGTGCGGCGACCTCGGCGACGAGTTGGTCGGCGAGCTGGTGCGGGCCCGCGACGCGTTGCCCGCCGAACAGGCAGCGGCCCGCCTGGTGGCCACCTGCCAGGCGTTCCGGGGCTGGGCGACCGGCCACCCGGCCGAGTTCACCCTGATGTTCGCCAGCGCCCGGCAGGGCGGCTGCGCGGACGCTGGTCTCGCCGACCGGATGGGACAGCGCGACCGGGAGGCCGCACGACGCTTCGGGCCGGTGTTCTTCGACATCATCGTCGAGCACTGGCGCCGCTCGCCGTTCCCGGTCCCGGAACCCGACTCCCTGTCACCGGAACTGCGTGGCCAACTGGAGCGGTTCACCGGCGTACTCCACCTGCCGGTGCCGGTCGGGCTGGCGTACGTCTTCGTATCGGGGTGGGTCCGGCTTTACGGCATGGTCGCGTTGGAGGTGTTCGGGCACCTGGACTTCGCGCTCACCGACGTGGAGCCGCTGTTCCAGGCCGAGATGGCGGCTTTGGCGGCGCAGCTGGGCCTGCCGCTTCACCAGCCCACGGACTGACAGCACCCGACCGCACCGGCCGGTTCGACCTGTAGCGTCGCGTGGTCGATGCCGTACCCGTCCTGCAACGCGGTACGGGCCGCGGCCAGCACCCGGCCGGTGTCCGCCGCGGCGGTGACCGTCAGATGCGCGGAGGCCACCTCCATCCCGGAGGTGAGGGTCCACACGTGCAGGTCGTGCACCTCGATCACATCCGGGACCCCGAGCAGCGCGGCCTGGATCGCCGCCACGTCCAGGTGTTCCGGCGCGGCCTGCACCAGGATCCGGACAGCGGCGGCGGCCAACCTCCAGGTCCGGGGCAGTATGAAACAGGCCACCGCCACGGCCACGATCGGGTCGGCGTACCCCCATCCGGTCAGCATGATGGTCACCGCCGCGGCGATCACGCCGAGCGATGCCACGGTGTCACCCAGGACTTCCAGGTATGCGCCACGGACGTTGAGGTTGTCGCCCGCTCCGGGGTGCAACAGCGCGAACGCGGCGAGGTTCGCGGCCAGCCCGGCGAGGGCGACCACCAGCATCGGTCCGGAGAGCACCCGGGGCGGCTCCGGCAGCCGGCTCACCGCCTCGACGAGGACGTAACCGGCGACCCCGAACAGCAGCAGCGCGTTGCCGAGTGCGGCCAGCACCTCCAGCCGGTACAGGCCGAAGGTCCGCTGTGGCCCTACGCCCGCCATCGCGGCGGCCTGGATCGCGGCGAGCGACATTCCGATGCCGAGTACGTCACTGAACATGTGCCCGCCGTCGGAGAGCAGGGCCAGTGACCCCGTCCACCAGGCCGCGACCACCTCCAGCACCGCGAACCCGGCAAGCAGCAGCAGCACCGTGAGCAGCCTGCCTCGGTGTCGAACTCCCGTGGAGCCGGGGCTCACCCCGTGCTTGTGTCCCGCACTCACCGGGCCCCCTAGATCGCCATGGGCTGCCGTGTAGATCCGATCCCGGAATCCTATGCGTACATCACTATATGTCTACCTGGCGTGCCTCGCAGCTATCGGTTGATACCTCGCAATGTGGCTGGCCGTTTCAAAATCATCCGAGCGGGGCACTGATCAACGCATGGGTACACTTTTGTGGATCATCGCTGTCGTACTCGTGATCGCGGGAATCGTCACTATTGTCCGTGGCGGTCTGCTCTGGGGCATCGTCCTCATCGTCCTCGGACTCCTCGTGGGGCCCGGAGGCGTCAGCATCTTCACCTGACGGAGGCGCTCTGGTGCCGGTCGAAATGGCTGGCACCAGAGCCAGGGACCCCCTTACCCGTTAACCGCACCGGGGCGGCGGGCATAGCTCCGGTATGGCTGAACGGGAACACACCGAGTCGCAGCAGGTCCAGGCCGATCACCGGACCGGTACGACAACCCATCCCCCGAATCAGGGTCATCCCGAACTGAGCGGTGGCATCCGGCACGCCGCGGAACGAGCGGAGTACCAGTCGCGTGCCGGCAAGGGGTGGCGTGACGACCGGGACGCCAGGGTCGTCGACCACATCCGGGCGCTCGCCCTGGATGCCGTGGAACAGGCCGGCAGCGGCCACCCTGGCACCGCGATGAGCCTCGCACCAGCCGGGTACCTGCTGTTCCAGGAGTTCCTCCGGTACGACCCGACAGATCCGCACTGGTCCGGCCGGGACAGGTTCGTGCTGTCCGCCGGTCACTCCAGCCTGACCCTCTACATCCAGCTCTACCTCTGTGGGTGCGGGTTGAGCCTGGCCGACCTCGGGAGCTACCGACAGTGGGCCTCCCGCACCCCCGGGCACCCCGAGCACGGTCACACCGCGGGCGTCGAGGTCACCACCGGGCCACTGGGCCAGGGCATCTCGGCCGCCGTCGGGATGGCGATGGCCGCCCGCCGGGAACGTGGCCTGTTCGACCCCGACAACCGGAACGGGCAGAGCGTCTTCGACCACACCATCTGGGTGTTCGCGTCCGACGGCGACATGCAGGAGGGCGTCAGTCACGAGGCGTGTGCCCTCGCCGGGCACCAGCGGCTCGGCAACCTGGTGGTGCTCTACGACGACAATCACATCTCCATCGAAGGTGACACCAGTGTCGCGATGAGCGAGGACGTGCTCGCCCGGTTCGCGGCGTACGGCTGGCACACCCAGCGGTTGGCGGACGCCGAGGACGTCGACGCACTGCGTGAGGCGTTCACCGCCGCCCGGGAAGAGACCGAACGGCCCTCGATCATCGCGATGCGATCGGTGATCGCCTATCCCGCCCCGCACGCGCAGAACACCGGAAAGGCACACGGTGCCGCGCTCGGCGCCGACGAGGTGGCGGCCACCAAGGAGATTCTGGGACTGGATCCCCGGAACCGGTTCGCGATGCCCCCGGAACTGCTCGCCCGAGCCCGCGAAGTCGTCGACCGGGGGCGTGCCGAGCATGCCCGGTGGCTCAAGCGGTTCGGGGACTGGACCTCGGCTGAGCCGGACCGCGCGGCGCTGTACCGGCGGCTGCACTCCCGACAACTGCCTGGCGACTGGACCGGCGCGTTGCCCCGGTTCGAGCCGTCCAGGAAGGGTATGGCAACCCGGGCGGCCAGCGGCGCGGTGCTCTCCGCGCTGGCACCGGTGCTGCCGGAGCTGTGGGGCGGCTCGGCCGATCTCGCCGGCAGCAACAACACCACGATGGACGGCGAGAAGTCGTTCCTGCCCTGGGAGTCGAACACCGCCGGCCGGTACGGCCGTACCCTCCACTTCGGAGTCCGTGAGCACGGCATGGCCGCGATCTGCAACGGGATCGCGCTGCACGGGCCGCTCCGCCCGTACTGCGGCACGTTCCTTGTGTTCAGCGACTACATGCGGCCGGCGGTACGGCTCGCGGCGATGCAGCGGCTGCCGGTGACGTACGTGTGGACCCACGACTCGATCGGGTTGGGCGAGGACGGTCCGACCCACCAGCCGGTGGAGCAGTTGGCGGCGTTGCGGGCCATCCCGGGTCTCGCTGTGTTACGTCCCGCCGACCCGAACGAAACCGTGTGGGCCTGGCAGGCGGTGCTGGAACGGCACAGCGGACCACGCCCGGGCGGCCCGGTAGGACTGTGCCTGACCCGGCAGAACGTCCCGGTGCTCGAGGCCACCGCCGATGCCGCCGACCAGGTGGCCCGGGGCGGTTACGTCCTGGCGGAGGCCACCGACGGTCGGCCCGAGGCGGTCCTGGTCGCCACCGGCAGCGAGGTCCACATCGCGCTGCAGGCCCGTACCGCGCTGGAGGCCGACGGGGTGGCGACCCGGGTGGTGTCGATGCCGTGCCGGGAGTGGTTCACCGAGCAGCCGGCGTCGTACCGGGACGCCGTGTTGCCGCCGGACGTCGAGTGCCGGGTCGTCGTGGAGGCCGGAGTGTCGCAGGGCTGGCGGGACGTGACCGGAGGGCACGGCGAGTGCGTCTCGCTGGAGCATTTCGGTGCCAGTGCGCCGTACCAGGTGCTCTACGAGCAGTACGGGATCACCGCGGAGCGGGTGGTCGCGGCGGTGCGGGCGACCCAGGCCCGGCTGGGCCGGATCAAGGGCAGCACCACCGGTAACTGACGGCCCCGGGGCGCGTCAGGCCAGGCGCACCACCAGGCAGGGTCCCCCCTGGTACACGCCGGCGTCGATGGCGAGCGCCTTGCCACCCGCGTACGGGTACGGACCGGTGATCGTGCTCGCGTCAATCCCGAGTTGGTTCGGGATGGTGCTGTGTCCGTGCACGATCCGCTGGCCGCCGAGGGTGTTGAGCACTCGTTCGGCACTCTCCTCGCCCGGCTCGTCCCGGAACTCGTGGCGTGAGGTGAGCCGGCGGAAACACAGCCACCAGTCCTCGATATCGTCGCCGTTCAGCACGCTACGCACGGCCGCGTTGATCTCGTCCACGGAGTCCCCGTAGGACAGGTACGACGTGGTGTCCGAGTGCATCAGCAGGTGTTCCCCGGCCAGTGTCAGCACGTCCAGTTGGCACAGCCACCCGGCATGTTCGTCGGTGAACCGGTCCAGATCGCTCTGCCGGCCGCCGTTGAGCGTCCACACCATGTGGAAGGTGCGCTCCGGGTACGTGATCGGCACCACGTCGTCGCCGAACCTGTGGGTGCCGAGTAGCAGCAGTTCGTGGTTGCCGAGCAGGGCCCGCACCTCACCGCCGGTCGTTCCCGCCTGCTCGGCGAGGCCACGAATCCGGTCGATCACCCCGATCCCGTCGGGGCCCCGGTCGGTGAAGTCACCGAGGAACCACACAGTCGCAGCTCCGCCGGTCCATGCGCCGTCGGAGTCGGTCAGGTCGGCGGCGTGCAGCGCGGCGTCCAGTTCGGCGAGGTATCCGTGGATGTCTCCG
Organism: Micromonosporaceae bacterium; assembly: GCA_036375165.1. Classification (GTDB taxonomy): domain Bacteria; phylum Actinomycetota; class Actinomycetes; order Mycobacteriales; family Micromonosporaceae; genus WHSM01. The sequence continues at coordinate 58,940 of DASUSI010000001.1, forward strand.
ATCGCGTACAGCGGCCGGCTGGCGGTGTCCGGAGCGGCAACGACCGACTCCCGGACCTCGCCGTCCGTCGTCTCTACCGCACCGGACACGGGGCGGATGGTATCCGCGATCTCCACCTGTGATGGCCCTGGGTCCCTGGGCGGCATGCGAGGGTGCACCTATCGACGTGGTATTTCACGACAAAGCATGTCGGACAACCGAGGTGCGGGTCAGGAACGTACGACAGGCACCACAGCTTCGAACCAGCGACGACCGCCACACACCCGGCAGAACTGCGGCACGTAGACCGTGGCGTATTCGCCGTCCGGGTCCACGGCCGACATCGCTTCCATGATCTGTCCAGCGGCTTCGCAGCGATAGCACGGTACGTGCACCGTCATCACCGCAGCCGAAGGGTTGACTCTTGTCATCGACAGCCACGCTACTCCTGCCCCGCACCCGCGCGACAACCCTTTGCCGAACCGACCTAACGTCGTACCCGCGAATATCAGGTCGAAACCGGACCACTCACAGCAACAGCCAGCGGCCTCCGAGCACCGCGGCGCCGACCGCGAACAGTCCGAAGACCACCACCCAGACCATGCCGGCCACGCCGGTGAGCCGGGACAGTTGGTCCGCGTCGGAATCCGGTGCCTGGCGGCGACGCCGCTTGCGCTGCAGTTCCAGCACCGGCCACACCCCGCCCAGCAGCAGGAACCAGGTCAGGTACGCGAAGCCGGACTGCACCAGTACGGACCCGAACCAGGAGACCGCGAACACCAGGCCGCCGGTCGCCACCACCGCGAACACCCCGAACATGTTGCGGATCGCCAGCAGCAGCAGGGCCAGCAGCCCGATCGACCCCCACAGCAGCAGGGTGACCCGGTCCAGCGCCAGCACGGCGGCGTACGCCACACCGACCGCGGACGGCGCGGTGTAGCCCGCGAACACCGTGACGATCATCCCGAGACCGGTCGGCCGACCCACCGACACGGTCACCCCGGAGGTGTCCGAATGCAGCCGGATGCCCCGCAGCCGCCGCCCGGTGAGCAGCGCCGCGCTGGCGTGGCCGCCCTCGTGCACGATCGTGATCACGTTACGGGCGACCCGCCAGGCAGGCCAGTAGAGCACCACCGCCAGGGCGATCACTCCGGTGGCCGGGATCAGCCACAGTGGAGGGTCGGGTTGTGCGCCGAGCGCCCAGCGCACCAGCTCGGCGAAGCCACGTGGTTCCATCTCCGCCCTTCGTGACTCGGTGTGGGGGCGGAGATCACCCTACTGGTCGCCGTGTCAGCGACCGGCAGGTCCCTGGTAGTGCAGGTACGGCTCCCTCCGGGCCCGGAATTCGGCCAGCTCGTCCGACCACGCGCCGACCACGTCGTCCACGCCGGCCCCCGCGTCGATCATCTCCCGCAGCCGGGGCGAGCCGCTGAGCTTGTCCACCCAGTACGGCCGCCGAGTGTCCCAGGAGTCCCGACGCCACACGAACTCCGGATAGCGTTTCGCCTCGATCAGCATCGCCACCGCGGTCCGGATCGGCTGGTACGCGTACCGGTCGGTGATCTTCACCTCCACCCCGGCGCACAGCACGCCGGTGTGCTTGCTGAACGTGGGCTGGAAGTACGCCTCCCGGAACCGCACCCCGGGCAACCCGTAGTCGTTCAGCCGGTCACCCCAGTGGTAATCCAGGTACGGGGCTCCGATCAGTTCGAACGGCCGGGTGGTGCCCCTGCCCTCGGAGATGTTGGCCACCCCCTCGAACAGGCAGGTGCCCGGGTAGACCAGGGCGGTGTCCGGGGTCGGCATGTTCGGGCTGGGCAGCACCCACGGCAGGTCCATGTCGCCGTAGCGGACGTCGCGGCGCCACCCGGCGCACCACACCACGTCCAGGTCCACCGCGCCGGCCTCGTTCGCCAGGAACTCGCCGTTGAAGAACCGGGCCAGCTCACCCACGGTCATCCCGTGCTGCTGCACGATTTCCCGCAATCCCACCCCGGACGTGTAGTACGAGGTCATCATCGGACCGTCGGCGGCGCCGCCGATCGGGTTCGGGCGGTCCAGCACCACGTACCGCAGGCCGAGCTGCGCTGCGGCCACCATCGACTGGTACATGGTCCAGATGTACGTGTAGAACCGCGAGCCCACGTCCTGGATGTCGAACACCACCGTCCGCACGCCGGCCCGTTCGAAGATCGTGACGAATTTCGCGACGCCCGCGCCGTACGCGTCGTACACGGTCAGCCCGGTGCGCTGGTCGATCCCGGTGCCTTCGCTGCCGCCCGCCTGGGCCGACCCTCGGAACCCGTGCTCCGGCCCGAACACCGCGACGATGTCCACCCGCTCGTCGGCGTGCATCAGGTCCACGCCGTGCCGGTAGTCGTGGTCGAGCCCGGTGGGGTTGGAGATCACGCCCACCCGCTGCCCGGCCAGTGTCGCGAAGCCGGAGTCCCGGAGCACCTCCAGCCCGGTGGCGACCGGTCGTACCGGCACCTCACCGCCGGCCACGATGACGGCTGTGTCATCGGGTGCCCCGGCCGCGCCGTCACCGGCGGCCGCGGCGGGACCCGCCGTCAGCCCGATTCCGGCCGCCCCGAGCGCACCGGACAACATCGCGCGTCTGCTCAGCGTCATGGCAGTCCCCTCACCAGCTCAGTCCGTGGCCGTACGGGTAGAGCACCGCGCCCGGGTCGCCGGCCACCGGGATCGTCACCGGCAGCGTCCCGACCGGTGACACCTCCCCGTACAGCACCCGGGCCAGGGCGTGCATCAACGGAGCGTTGAAGGCATACGTCACCAGGTACGTGGCCGCCTCGGTGAAGTAGGCGATGTCGTACGGGTCCCGTGCGGCGACCACGACCACCGGACGGCCGGTGGCAACCAGGTCACGCACCAGTTTCTGCTGCTTGCCGCTCGGGTCCGTGACCCTGGTGTCCCACGCCTTGTGGGTGAACACAACGGTCAGGTCGTGCGTCTCGGCCGCGGCCACCGCGGCAGCGATCTGGGTGTCGGTGGGCCGGGTGCCGTACGGCCTGCGGGTCACCGTGGCGCCCCGCGCGCTCAGCGCGGCCCCGAACTCGCCGGTCGAGTTGAAGGTGGCGTTGTGGTAGCCGGTCACCAGCACCGAGCGCGCCGCCGCCGACAGCGGCAGCAGTGCGGCGTCGTTCTTCACCACGGTCACCGCGCGTTCCGCGACGGTCTGGGCCGCCGCCTGGTGCTCGGGGATGCCCACCCGCTCCGGGATCCGCTCCAGCTTCGCGTACGGATCGTCCACCAGTCCCCGGTCCCACTTGACCGAGAGGATCCGGCGCAGCGACTCGTCGAGGCGGTCCTCGGTGACCTCGCCCGAGCGCACCGCTTTCAGCACGCTCTGGTAGGCCACGTCCATGAGCGGCGGCATCAGCAGCATGTCGGCACCGGCTTTCAGGGCCAGCACCGGCACCCGGTCGTCACCGTACTTCTGGCGTACCCCGGCCATGGTCAGCGCGTCGGTGATGATCACGCCGGTGAACCCGAGCCGCTCCCGGAGGACTCCGGTCAGGATCGGACGGGACAGTGTCGCCGGGTCCTCGGCGGGGTCCAGGGAAGGCACCAGGATGTGCGCCGTCATGATCATGTCGGTGCCGGCCCGGATCGCGGCCTCGAACGGCGGGGCGTCGATCTGCTCCCACTCGGTCTCGCTGTGCTCGATGATCGGGATGCCGGTGTGGCTGTCGGTGTCGGTGTCGCCGTGGCCGGGGAAGTGCTTGGCGGTCGCGATCATTCCGGCGCCACGCTGGAACCCCGCCACCTGGGCCGCGGTGAGCCGCGCCACCATGGCCGGGTCACTGCCGTACGAGCGCACCCCGATCACCGGGTTCAGCGCGTTGACGTTGACGTCGGCGACCGGGGCGAGGTTCTGGTTGATGCCCAGCGCCCGCAACTCGGTGCCGGTGATCTCGGCCGCGGTGTACGCGTATTCCGGGTCGCGGCCCGCACCCAGGGACATCGCGCCCGGGAACATGGTCACCGGGGGACCCAGCCGCAGCACCACGCCGTGTTCCTGGTCGGTCGAGATCAGCAGCGGGGTGGCGGCGCGGCTGGCCCGTTCCAGCGACGCCCGCTGGACGCCGTTGGACAGGGTGGCGACCTGCTGCGGGCTCTGTAGGTTGTTGGACCAGGCGAAGTAGATCAGGCCGCCCAGGGCGTACTTGTCGATGATGGCCTGCGGGGTCTCCACCCCGTACGTGGCGCGGTTGGCGGCGCGGTCGGCGGAGGCCACGTTCGTGACGTCCGCGCCGTACGCGTACGTCATGAACAGTTGCCCGACCTTCTCCTCCAGGCTCATCCGGCTCATGGTCCGGTGCACCCAGGCGACCCGGGCGGGTTCGTCGCCGAACGCGGGTGTCGGGATTCCGGTGGCCGCTATTCCAGCCGCGGCGGCCCCAGCGGCGGCCAGGAACTGGCGGCGGGTAGCGGCGTACGGGGCGTTGTCGTCGCGGATGCTGCTGTTCGGTGCGGGGCGCACTGCGCACCTCCGATTCACAGGACTGGGGTATGCAGCGGAAATTACCTTCGCTGAGGAGTCAGGGTCAAGAAGAACAGTTACGGATCAACCCTCCGGATGGCGTGCCACGCGGCGAGCAACTCGGATTCCTCAGACTCGGTGAGTCCGGCGTTGACCGGATGCTCCCGGACCACCGCCCGCTCCCACGCGAGGGTGTCCCGTGCGGTCTGGGCGATGTCACGACAGCGCAACCCCGCCGCGTACGACGGGCCGCCGTCCCGGCTGGAATGCCCGGCGTAGCGCGGGCGTGGCAGCCACAGCGGCAGCGAGCGCCTCCCCATCCACGGCTGGACGTTCCGCTCGGTCAGGAATTCCTGCGACACCCACGTGAGATCGGGCCGCACCCCCACCCCGGCCGCCACCCGGTCCAGGAGCCGGCCGAACCCCATCGCCTCACCGACGCCGTCGTAGGTCCCGGTACGCCCCCTGGACGCGCTGTCCAGGAGCCACCCGGCGAGGTCACGGACGTCGATCACCTGCGTCGTGTCCTCCGGTGTCCCCGGAGCCAGCACCTCACCGCCCCGGGCCAGGCGCAGCGGCCAGTACGAGAACCGGTCACCCGCGTCGTGCGGGCCGCCGATCAGGCCGGCCCGAACCACGAAGGTGTGCTCACCGCGCACCTTCCGGACCGCCTCCTCGCACGCCACCTTCAGCGGGCCGTACAACTCCGGGTCCGTCTCGTCGGCGTCCGGAGCCGCCGCCGGCAGCAACGGCGCGGTGTCCACCCGTTGCCCCGGCGTGGTGTCGTCGGCGTACCCGCTGCACGTGGAGACGAAGGCCCAGTGACCGGCGCGCCCGGCCAACGCCGTGAGTGCCCTTCGGACCTGGCTGGGCCGGCGGGCCACGTCCACCACGGCGTCGAACCGCTCTCCGGCGAGCGCGGCGAACCCGTCAGGGTCGTCCCGGTCCAGCCGGACATGGCGGACGCCTTCGGGCAGCGGTCCGGACTCGCCGCGACACGCACAGGTCACGTCGTAACCCCGGGCCACGGCGAGTTCCGCAACGGTGCGGGAGAGGAAGACCGTGCCACCGAGTACCAGTAGTCGCATGGTCCGATCATGGGGCCGTCCGGCGGCCTGGACCATCGGTGTCCGCCCTGCGCGGATCCGCTGCTGGCGAAACCTCCGGCGGTGTGAGCTGTGTGTTCGTCGGAGGCCGGACCGACGGCCGATCACTAGGCTGTAGCACGTGAATGATCTCCTTGTCTGGATCGACTGCGAGATGACCGGCCTGGACCTGCGCCGGGACGCCCTGATCGAGGTCGCGGCGCTGGTCACGGACCGGGATCTCACGGTGCTCGGCGAGGGGGTCGACGTCGTGATCCACGCCAGTGACGAGCGACTCGCCGCCATGAACGAGGTGGTCGCCAGGATGCACGATTCGTCTGGGCTCACCGAGGCGGTGCGGGCATCCACGGTCACGGTGGCCGAGGCAGAGCTGATGATCATGGAGTACGTTCGGCAGCACGTCCCCGATCCCCGGACCGCGCCGCTGTGCGGCAACTCGATCGCCACCGACCGGGGTTTCATCGCCCGGGACATGCCGACGCTGGACGCGTACCTGCACTACCGGATGATCGACGTGTCCTCGGTGAAGGAACTGTGTCGACGCTGGTACCCGCGCACCTACTACGGGCAGCCGCCGAAGGGCCTGGCCCACCGGGCACTGGCGGACATCAGAGAGAGCATCCGGGAACTGGAGTACTACCGGCGCACCATCTTCGTACGCCCACCGGGTCTGGATGTGGAAGCCGCGAAGGCGATCGCCGCCGAACTCACCGCGACCGGGCCGGAGGAACCGGTTGCCTCTCCGGGGCTTGCGGCGGATGGCGGCGCCGAACCACCGGTCACCGGACTGCGGTGACACCGGCCGTCGCTCGGTAACCCGGTGGCGTTCGGGACCCCCGGGGCGGCTATCATTGAGCGTCGCGCTCACCGGTCGCCTGATGCGGCTGGCCGTGGTGCATGGTGGTTGTAGCTCAGTTGGCAGAGCACCGGGTTGTGGTCCCGGGGGTCGGGGGTTCAAGTCCCCTCAGCCACCCCATGTCCCAGACCCTGTCCACAGGATCGTGGGGGACAGGGTCTGACGTTTTCTGGCCCGGTCAGCCCAGGGCGCTGCCGGCCTGGTAGTCCTCCCACGGCAGGTCCCAGCCGGTCCACCCGTCACCTTTGCCGACCCGCGTCTCGGTGTTCTTCACCGCCACCGGCGTCCCGACCTTCGCCAGCTTGAACAGGTAACGGGCGTTCTCCGTGGAGACGTTCACGCACCCGTGCGACACGTTGCGCCGGCCCTGGTCCGCCACCGACCACGGCGCCGCGTGGATGAACTCGCCGCCCCAGGTCAGCCGCATCGCGTAGCGCACCTTGGTGCGGTAACCGTCCGCGGAGTTCACCGGAACGCCGTACGTGGAGGAGTCGAACAGCGCCGTGTCCTTCTTCTCCATCACGACCAGGTTCCCGCTGGACGATGGGGAACTCGGCTTGCCGAGGCTGACCGGCATGGTCTTGATCACCCGGCCGTCCCGGGTGACGGTCAGCTTCTTGGTGGTGTTGTCCACCTCCATGCGGAGGTCCTCGCCGACCGTCACGTTCCGGGCGATCCGGTCCCGCTTGCCGTACCAGCCCTTGCCGAACGGGAAGCCGCCGATCGCGATCCGTACCGACAGCGTGGTTCCCGGCTTCCAGTAGTCCTTGGGGCGGTAGTGCACCTGCGAGTCGCTGAACCAGTGCCAGGAGCCCTCCGTCGCAGGATTGCTGGTGACGAACAGCCGTTTCTCGATCGCAGCGCGGTCCCGGTCCCGTACCGAACGGGTGAACTCCACCACCACCGGCATGCCGACACCGACCGTCTGGTTGTCGAACAGGTACAGGCCCGCACCCATGATCAGACCGGGTTGACGCATGGTGGTGAACGTCGACCTCTTGGCGGCCCTGCCACCCGCCTTGTTGATCCCGGTGACGGTCACCGTGTACCTGGTGCCGTACGCCAGTTGGTGGCCTGGCACCCAGGTGACACCGTCCTCCCGGAACGCTCCGGGGACTCGCCGCCCGTCCGCCCCGGCCAGCGCCACTTCGGTCTTCTCCGCGCCGGCCACCTGCACGCCGATCTCGGTGCTGGTCGGCACGTTCGCAGCCTTCGGCGCGGGGGAGGTGATCGCGACCTTGACCGGGTTGCCAGGACCGCCTCCGGTGGCCGGGTCGCCCGGGTCCTGCCAGGTCGCGGTCGAGCCGCCGCAACCGGTGAGCAGCAACCCGGAAACCAGCGCGACGACGACCGCGACGGTGGCATGGCGGCGGCAACCCGGAACGCGGGTGACGGGCATGGTCATGGTCCCCCCGAGAGCGTGTCTGGCAGGTCCCTGATGCGAAGCGCCGGGACCATCCTGGAGGCGGAGATAGTCGTACTTCCATTGTCCCCGACCGGTGCGACCCCTACACCTGCGGCCAGCCATCACCGCGTGACCATGGGGTACCGGTCCGGCACAGACCGTGGCGGGTAACCTCGTTGGTAGACCGTAGATCGGCCGTGCTAGGGTTCCTAGCCGTTGCACGGTCACGCGCCGTTAGCTCAATTGGCAGAGCAGCTGGCTCTTAACCAGCGGGTTCGGGGTTCGAGTCCCTGACGGCGCACAGTCCGAAATTTAAGCCAATTAGTGCGTAATTAGTGCTGATCGCTCGCTGGGCCCCTCTGTGTTGTCGTCCCTGGATTCGGCGCGCCGCCGTGCCGGGCGGATCAACTGGGCTGTTGTCCTCGACGCTGTGCTGTGTGAGGTCGGCGGTTCAGCCGGATGGTGCGGTCGCGACGTAGATGGTGTTGGTCGCGTCGTTGTGCTGGAGCGGGTTGGGGAAGTTGATCCGGTGGGTTTGAACGGTGGTGAATGCCTCGTTCAGGGTTTCGGTGAACGCCGGATCGGGTGGGTCGTTGGACCAGAGTGCGAACACGCCGCCGGAGTGGAGATGGTTGGTGAGACGCCGCAGGCTGGCTGGTCGATAGAACGCGGCGTGAGCGGCGTTGAGTAGGTGACTCGGAGAGTGGTCGATGTCGACCAGGATCGCGTGGAACCGTAGCCCCGGCTGCTGAGGGTCGAAGCCGTGGTCGCTGGTGGCCACGGCGAAGAAGTCGGCATGGATGAGGCGGCTGCGGGGGTCGTCGATGATCTCGGCGGAGTGGGGTACGAGCCGGCGGCGGTGCCAGTCGATCACCGGTTCGAGGGCTTCGACGGTGATGAGGGACCGTACGTGTGGTTGTCGGAGGGCGGCGCGTGTGGTGTAGCCGAGGCCGAGTCCGCCGACGACGACGTCGAGGGCATCGTCGGGGCACTGGGCGAGTCCGAGTTCGGCGAGTTGTTCTTCCGCTGTGGTGAACAGGCTGGACATCAGGAACTCGTCACCCAGCTTGACCTCGTACACATCGGTGTTCAGGCGCGGGTCAAGTCGCCTGCGCAGGCTTATGTCGCCGAGCGGGGTCGGGTGCCAGTCGAGTTCTTCGAATCGCCGGGGCACGGCACCTCCGTGACGGGATGGTGGTCAGGCTTGGACGGGCACCTCGGGCAGACGTTGCAGGGTACGCAGGATGCCGCCGTCGGCACCGGCGGTGGTGGCCGCCTCGATCAGGTCGCCTCGCGAGACGGTCTGGGAGCTTCTGCGTGACCTTGGCGGTGTGCTCTGTTGATTGCTGATCCGACGCTGAAGGTTCTCCGGTGGGAGAAGCTTTCTGTCAGAACAGTGCGAGTCCGAGGACGATGCGGAGAGCGGCGTCAACGTCCGCCATTTCCTCAACTGTCAGACGTCCTGCGGGCTCGCCGAGGCGCTCTGGGTCAACCGCCGCGGTCTGCTCCGCCAAAACCCTGGTGGTCTTACCGTTCAACTCGATTTCCGGGCGGAAGCTCGCTGGTCGAGCGCTGGTGGATGTCGGCGCGACAAGCCACGTGGATAGTGGCAACAGGTCGGACTGCACCACGACCGCGAACCGGTGGCCCTGTTGTTCGTGGCCCCGAGCGTCGCGAGGCGCTCGAAGCCGGTACACGTCACCACGCACGCACCGCCTCCATCTCGGCCTGCACCCGCCGTACCTCAGCGCGGTCCTCCGGATCTCCGGCAATCGCATTCGCTTCCGCGCGAAGTCGGGCCGCCCGTTGCGCCCGGTACGCGGCCAGGATCGCGTCACGGATGGCCGCTGACTGGCTGCGGCCGTCTTCGGTCAGGGCGGCGAGTGCCTGTTCGACTTCACGGTCCGCTCTCAGCGTGATGGTGCGCATAAGACAAAGTGTATGTCAATACGTATTCGTTTCAATAGTGCATGCTGGGACTCATCGGGGCGACGGCCCGTCGGAGGCCGGTGACGGTGCGTGGCAACCAGCGGTGCGCGGATTGCTCCTAATGAGGAAAGTCCCAGCGGGTGGCGCCGTAGGGCTCGGCGGTGGCCACGCCAACGGCGGTGTGCAGCGTGAGGCGGTACAGGTGCCAGGGCGGGGGGCCCGCGCTGGGCGCGCTGTACGGGGCCGTGAGTGCGTCGCCCGCCACCGAAGCCGGCCAGCCGCCCGTGCGGTACACGGCCGCCACACGCTCCAAAGTGGCGGAATCGGTGACCGAGTGGGCCTGGCCCTCCAGCACCAGGTCGATACCGCGCAGGCGTACCGAAACACTGCACGCCGGATTCACGGCCAGGTTTCGCGATTTGAGCGTGCCCGGCCCACTCGTGAAAAACAGCGCGCCGTCCACCCATATGACCCCGACGCCCGCCGAGTGCGGCCGCCCGTCAGGCCGCACCGTCGCCACGAAGAACGTCAGGTCGGCCTCTGGCGTGTCGCCCGCCAGGATGTCGTGGGGGCGGCTCCACGGCAGTTCCGCGGACCCGTATCGATCGAGATTGCGAGTCGAGATCGGCTCGGTCATGGTGTCAGTCATACTCCTGCGTCGAACGGGTCGCCCGCATATCGACGTCCGGAACGAAAATTGCGGTACCGCCGTCACCGCCAGGCAGCGAGCACGTCGTCCGGTCCCCAGACGAGATCCAGTGGCAGCCCCGGCTCCACCCCGGAGCGGCTGACCGCGACCAGGCCGGTCTCGCCCGGTGCGACGCCGGGGACGCGGGCGCTGTCCCGTACCAGTGCGGCGTGGTCACGCCGGTCGAAGGCCGAATCGAGCCACTTGATCGAGCCGGCGTAGAAGACTGTCCGGGCGACGGGCGCTCGATCGGCCCCGATCACGTCGATTTCAGGATCGAAGCCGCGCGGCCACCAGCCGCCGACCGCCTCGGCATCCGGCCACGGCAGCGCGTCAGCGGCTCGGGACAGTGCTTCCCGTACCACGGGTTCGATCGCCCGACCGCGCCAACTCTCCCACTGCCGCTGGATCCGCCGCAGCGCCAGCTCCGGCCGGTCGCGTTTCACGTCCTCGTGGGCTCTTGCCAGGACCGCGAGGTAGAGGCGCAGGTACGGGTCGGAGACCCGGTAGAGCTTGCCACCGTTTCCGGGCGTGGTGGCGAGTGGCGCGTCGGCGGTGACCGCGTGTTTGTCCTGGAGCCGTTGCAGCACCGGTCCCAGCGTGCCTCCCTTGACCGGATCACCGGGACTGGCACTGGCCGCTCTGGCGATGTTCGTGAACGTACGCTCACCGTGTCCGATCGCTTCGAGCACCCGTCTGGTCTGATCGGGGTTCGGGAACTCTGAGTTGACCATCGATTCCCCGGCCGCGAACAGCGGGCTGGCCGGGTCCTCGCACTGAGCGGCGAGGAAGTCCCGCGGCGCGGTTTCCGGTGGCCAGGCGCGGCAGAGGCCGGGGAAACCCCCGGTGATCAGGTACGCGTCCAAGGCGTCCGGAGCGGCGAGAGTGGTCATCGTGGCGGTGTCCGCCGGGTTCAGCGGGTGGATCACCAACTGGTCCGAGCGTCCGTAGAACGGTCGGTCGTACCCGGTGAAGGCCGCCATCATGTGCAGGTCGCTGCCGATCAGGATCAGCAGCATCGGTTTGGTCGACAGGTGGCGGTCCCAGGCGGTCTGCAACGGGCCCTCCAGATGGGAGTCCTGTTGCAGCAGCCAAGGCAATTCATCCACCACCACGATGCTCGGTGACGCGTCCGGAAGCACCAGACTGAGCAACTTGAACCCGTCCAGCCAGCCTCCGGGAGGTTGCGCCGGGAGGTCGGCGGCGGCCGGTAGCGACGACTCGCGGATCGCCGCGAGGAACTCCCCGAGCGATTCGGTCGGGGACACGCCGCGACTGGCCTGGAAGTAGACGTACGGGCAGCCGGCGTCGCGGCAGAACTGATCGACGAGACGGGACTTCCCGACCTGCCTGCGGCCCCGGATCGTGACGGCTTTGCCTTGGCGGTCCCGGGTGACGGACTCAAGGCGACGGCTCAGCGACGCCAATTCGCGGCGCCGGCCGACAAATGACTGGGCGATCAACAGGACCTCACTTGGAACCAGTCTGACTCAGAAGGCATCTAACTAAGAAAGATCCTAACTCAGTTCCGGGAAGCAGGGCCGAGGCCAGCGGACATTGTGGGCGGTCATCCCGACGGCTGCTCGGTCCACCCCAGGTCGGTG
>DASUSI010000002.1:0-7174 GCA_036375165.1 Micromonosporaceae bacterium
GGTGGTGGTGCTGGTGGCACCCCGGTAGTCGCTGTGGCCGGTGCCGGCCTGCTGGCCGGCACCGGCCGCCCGTCCGTTCCGGTTTTCGTACCCGGTTTTCGGAAAGGGGACTCGATGAGTCAGGACCTGTCCGCGCGCCAGTGGTGGCGTGAAGCGGTGATCTACCAGGTGTACGTGCGCAGCTTCGCCGACGGCAACGGCGACGGCGTCGGAGACCTCCCCGGGATCCGGCAGCGCCTGCCGTACCTGCGGGATCTCGGGGTTGACGCGCTGTGGATCACCCCGTTCTACGTGTCCCCGATGGCCGACGGCGGGTACGACGTGGCCGACTACCGCAACGTGGACCCGCTGTTCGGTTCGCTCGGCGACTTCGACGCGCTGCGCGCCGAGGCGCACCGGCTGGGGCTGCGGGTGATCGTGGACGTGGTTCCCAACCACACCTCGTCGGCACACCCCTGGTTCGTCGAGGCGCTGGCGGCCGAGCCGCGCGGTGTCGCGCGGGAGCGATACATCTTCCGGCCGGGCCGGGGTACGGCCGGGGAACTACCGCCGAACGACTGGGAGTCGGTTTTCGGCGGGCCTGCCTGGACCCGGGTCAGCGAACCGGACGGGCGACCCGGCGAGTGGTACCTGCACCTGTTCGCGCCCGAGCAGCCCGATCTGAACTGGAACAACCCGCAGGTACGCGAGGAGTTCCTGGACATCCTGCGGTTTTGGCTGGATCGCGGGGTGGACGGGTTCCGGGTGGATGTGGCGCACGGCATGGTGAAGGACCCGGAGCTGGCCGACGCCGGGCGCGACGGGCAGATCAAGCTGCTCGGCACCGAACCGTTGCCGTACTTCGACCAGGACGGCGTACACGAGATCTACCGGGACTGGCGCAAGGTGCTGGACAGCTATCCCGGTGGTCGGATCGGGGTCGCCGAGGCGTGGGTGCCCGGTGTGGAACGGCTGGCGGCGTACGTACGCCCGAACGAACTGCACCAGGCGTTCAACTTCGAGTACCTGACCACGGACTGGGACGCGACGGTGCTGCGACAGGTGATCGACGGGTCACTGACGGCCATGGACGCGGTCGACGCGCCCGCCACGTGGGTGCTGTCCAACCACGACGTGACCCGGCACGTCACCCGGTACGGCGACGGGGCGACCGGACTGCGCCGGGCGCGTGCCGCCGCGTTGCTGACCCTGGCGCTGCCCGGCTCGGCGTACCTGTACCAGGGCGAGGAACTGGGGTTGCCGGAGGTGACCGACCTGCCGGAGGAGGTGTTGCAGGATCCGGTGTGGGAGCGGTCCTGCCGCACCGAGCGGGGCCGGGACGGCTGCCGGGTGCCGATGCCGTGGGAGGGTGACGAGCCGCCGTACGGGTTCGGCACCGCGGGGTCCTGGCTTCCGATGCCGGCCTCGTGGCGCACTCTGACGGTGGCGGCACAGTGGGACGACCCGGATTCCGTGCTGTCGCTGTACCGGGCGGCGCTGCGGATCCGGCGCTCACACCAGGCCCTGGGAGACGGCGGGTTGGAGTGGCTGCCCTCCCCCGACGGCACGCTGGTGTTCCGACGAGATCCCGACTTTGTCTGCGCGGTCAACCTGGGCGACAGTCCGGTGACGCTCCCGCGCTACGGCGACCTGCTCTGCACCAGCGGACCGGTGTCCGACGGCGTACTGCCGGCTGACACCGCCGCCTGGTTCACCGGCTGACGACCCCGACCCGCCGTCATCGCCGGCCTATCCGAGGTCCCCCAAGCTACGGGAGTTTCTTGAACTCAGCTCGTGGATACGTCCGGCCGCATTGTCCCCCACAGACTGCCATGGGTTTTTCATCCTCGAATGACTCCACCTCAGCTGGCGGGTTCTCTGCCGGGGGACAATCCGGGTTCGGACATGACCATCGCTGCTGCGCCATGCGGTAAACCTAGGACGGCCCGACTCCACCGCGCTGAAATCAGTGAAATTCGGCCATCGGGCCCCTCGTGGATATGTGCCGGCATGATCTAGCCGTATTGGTAATGCAACGCGGTCATCTCTGGGCGGGAAACCTGCCGGGATGTCACTAATAGCGCGCCACTGGGCGGTCGCCAATGCTGTGGTATCTGACGCCGAGGTAGCGGTGGTGGCGACGGCGCAGTAAGGGCGTAGCGGCTGGCCGAGGGCTCAGGTACGGGCTGTTGCGGCATGTGCGTCAGCCTCGCGTCCGGCACCGCAAGGGTTATGTGCGGTAGCGGACACAGCCAGCTCTCCTGTCTATGAGCGTCCACATAGACATAGCCGATATGGCTATCGCGGACGGCACGGCCGCAGTTCGCGCACCGTTCCAGCTTCGGCGCGGTGCTCACGACGCCGCCCACCAAGTGAGGGCGAAAAGGAAGGCACCGCCCCAGACCGCCAAGACCGCAAAGGCGACGACTGTCCGACCGGCAGGTCCCGGCGTCGGCTCGGTGTCGCCGGTTACCAGGTGGGCTTCAAGTCGCGTATGGCATGGGTACGGGTCACCGCACCGACAGCGCCCGCTCCACCGCACACGTGCGTGACTCCGCAGTAGTGAGCGCGCCATTACTACGTCACCGCCATACGGCAGGAGCCTGCGTTCCTTCATCGACCGTCCTCCGGGATATGCGAGGTTGATTCACTGTCCCAAGATCATGCAATGTTCACGATCTGAGAACAGTGTCAGCATCCCATCGGAACGGCTCTGCCGCAAGATCGAGGCATCCAAAAAACGGCGGCCACCCGAATCGGGTGGCCGCCGCAAGCGACTACGGTTACTTACCGTTACCGATCAAACTCTCCGCCCTGGGCACTGCCGATGAACGAGGCCCACTCAGATGGCGTGAAGCTCAGCACTGGGCCGTTCGGGTCCTTGGAGTCACGCACCTGCACTTCACCAGTCACCGCCCGTCGGACTTCCACGCAGTTGTCGTGCCCGCCAGACCGCGTAGATTTGCGCCAGGTTTTGTCCATCTTCTCCTCATTTCTCGGCGGCTGCGCCGCGTAACAGCGCAGCGCTGTCAGGGCCGGGCAGAGCCGCGTCCCATGCTCGTTTCCACAGCTCGACATACGGCTTGACCTCGTCACCGGTGTAGACGAGGTCGACAGTCTCCGTGTCGACCGCCACCGCCTGTGGATCCCCGCCGGGATAGTCATAGACGCTGAACGGTGACCTGGGCAGCCAATAATCGCGTAGCTCAGCACCTTGAAGCAGGATCCGGACCCTCATCCGGTCATCTCGTTCAGCGAGGTCAGCCAAGTGAAGGAGTTGCTCGCGCATCACATCCTTGGCCGCTGCTGGGCGGCGTATCGCCACCTCATCGATCACGGCGTCATACGATGGCCCGCCCGGACGGAGCAACATGCGCTGCCGCATCATCTTCGCCTCGACACTGCGGCTCACCCCGGCGGGGAGCATCGCCTGCATCTGCGACAGCTCTACCCGGGCTTCGGTGTATGCCGGGATCTGCAAAAGCCCCGGGATGACATAGTTCTGGTACTCCCTGACCGTGGTCGCACCGAACTCCAAATCCGCATATACCCGCTGCCTGGCGCCCATCGCCGCGCCATAGGCCTCCCACCAGCCGCGTTCCCCAGCATCGGACGCCATCTGAATCAGCTCATGCCAACGGGCATCTTCGACACGGACTCCCATGTCACCCAGCGCTTCGAGCAGACGACTGACATCAGCGACCGTGGGAACCCTGTCTCCTGTCTCGAACCGCGACAACATCGACCTGCTCTTACCAGCGCGCTTGGCCAGTTCCTCCGCCGTCACCCCAGCCGCCTCACGCAGCGCCCGCAACTCCCCGGCAAGGCGACGGCGTCGGATCAGCGGACTCACCGACTGGACGTGCGTGCCGCTCCTGACCACGTAACCCCTCACGTCAATGTGCCGATCAATGCACACGCCAGGCTACCGACACGAACGGCCAGTGTGGGGAAAGCGGGAGGCGAGAGCCGAGCCTGCGGAACCGATCCGTCACCGGACAGTGCACCGGCAGCTCGCAGAGGTCGTTGTTGCTGCCTGGAGCACCCCTGATCGGGCGGAGGTCTGTGGAGATGAGTACGGCACCGGCAGCCAACCCGACTGCCGTCAGGGCGGCCGGCCCAGACCAGGCCCGGGGAGGGACCACGGTGATGACGGCGACGGCCAAGGTCAGCACCAGCAGGACTCGTGGGGTGTAGCTGTCGCCGACGCCGCGCTGGCCGCCGCGGTGGTGCCTGCAACCGTGCACCTGCTGCAGCAACGGACGAGCCTGTGAGTAGAACCGTCATGGGCAAAGCGCTGCGCGAGCGAGTCCTGGCATGCTGCCCCGGCGTACACATCGACCACGTCGTGCACCGCACCGACAAGACGGTGCTGCTCGCCGGCACGGTGGACGACATCGACGTGGTGGTGAAGCTCCTCGTCAACGCCGACGGCTTCTGGCAGGACAAGTTCACCGCCGAGATCAACACCTACCGGGCGTTCGCCCAGGCACCCCCGCCGGTGCCGGTGCCGCACCTGCTCGGCGCGGACCCGGACACAGGGGTGCTGGTCACCACCCGTCTTCCCGGTACCCCGGTGGCCCGCGACCGGTACCCCGCGACGCTGCACCCGCACGACGTTTCCGTCATGTTGGACGCGGCCCAGGCCCTCTCAACATGGTCGGCCCCGGCCGGCGTGTTCATGCGAGTGTGGGACTACCCAGACCGGTTCCGCCGGTACCGGGCTGAACACCAGTTGCTGGACAACCGTGACGAGGCCGCCCTGAACACGCTCGCCGAAGCAGCCGGGCCACTGCGGCTCGCGCACGGGGATCTACTACCCGCCAACGTGCTGCACCGTCCCGACGGAATGTTGACGGGGGTGCTGGACTGGGAGTTCACCGGCCGGTTCCTGCCCGGCATCGACGCCGCCCTGTTGTGGATCCTGCTGGGCCACCTGCCCGGCGCACGCCAGCGGGCTGAGCAGCTGGCCGGCACCGCCCCGGCGGATCAGGCCGGCTTCTGGGCCAACGTCGCCACCTTGTGTGTCCGGGAACTGCGCATCCACCAGGAACTGCCTGACGGGCCGCTACGTAACCAGCGGCTGGCGTACCTGGGTCCGACATGGGACACCGCCCGGGGCCGGGTTCACGAATTGGCCAGGCAGCTGTGATGCGGGTGACGTTGATCCACCGCGACCTGCACCAGATCACCCGCGGCGGCATCTGCACCCTCTACCTCGCCTTGGCCGACGAACTGATCCGGTGCGGCCACGAAGTCGTCCTGGTCACACAGGACACCCCCCATCCGGTGGTGCGTCCCGGGCGTGGCTCCCAGCCACACCATCGGTTCCGTGACGGTTCACAACCGCCACGGAACCGGGCCGACCTAATTAACCTTGCGCCGGGGCACGCCCGTACCCCCAGCGCAGTTGATAGCCCACCAAGTCCCGACCGGTCACCGTGACCAGCGCCCCTGCCCGGCAGTCCGTGTTGCGAGGCTTCGTGGACCTGACCGACGTGCAGGGTCTGCTCGGCCAGGCGATGGCCGCACCACCGCGACGGCGTACTCGCCCTAGCCCGCACCCACCCCGACCGCAGGTTGACCGCCGGGCGGCTGCACCGCTTCTATACCCGCTGCGCCAGTTCGGGTCTGCCCGAACTGCAACGCCCTGGCCACCACGGTCGGGACCTGGTGGCCGCAGATCCCTGACGTGCATCGACACCAGGATCTGCAACGCCGGTTACGAAGGCACCAACCGCATGATCAAGACCATCGCCCGCAACGCGTACGGCTTCCGCAACCCCGAAAGTCAGCGGCGCGTACCCGGTGCGGCACCACCCGACGCGTCCGCGGACGACTCAAGGCTCGTTAACACCCGGATCGAGATGGCACCGGCATGCCCGGCCGGCCTCAACAGCCGTTTTGACGTGATCTGTCACCCGCACGAAGATGTCCAGGTGCAGATCGACGACCTGAAAGCGCAGGCGCAGGCCCTACGAGCAGCCGGTAACACACCCAAACAAATCGCCCGTGCCCTCGGCGTGCCACGAGCCAAGATCACATCCCTCGTGCGCGGTATCCCCGCCAGCCGACCCAACCGGACCCCGTCCACGCCGACACCGCTGATCGGCTGCTGGATCACCCGGCAGTGGAGCAACGGACTGACCATCCAGGACAGACCAGCAGACTGGATCGACGATGACGATCTCCCCCCACTGGCACCCGGCGCCGGCCTACCCAGCATCGCAGTCGTCCGCGCACACGACGACACCGACGTCAGCATCTGCGGATACCTGGTCGACACCTACTGCCTCGGAGTCAAGAACGCCCTCCCACCCAACATGATCAACCGGCGTCAGCTGTCAGACTTCCTCGCTGACTTCTTTGCCGCCTACGCAGCCGGCGCGCTACCCGCCCCGCTCGAACTGGCACAAGACCTCGTGTTCGGCGCCGTCGACTACGCCCGCGGCCTCGGCTTCGACCCCCACCGCGACTTCTCCCTCGCGGCGGGGCACCTCGACGCCTGGCAACCACCCAGCCGGATCACATTCGGGCGAGACGGCAAACCCCACTTCCAACAAGGCCCCTACGACAATCCCACCCGCATCCTGCGGACCCTGGACGGAACCGTGGGACCCGGCAACTACCACTTCACCACGATCGCCAACCACGGTCCGTAAGACACCTAACCCCGCCAAAAGTTCGTTGAGCCGCGATAGCTCACCGGACCCGACGCGATCGAGCTGCGACAGCATCACAAGACAAAAACCCGGCTTGAGCTTCGGGGTTCGTCTTCAAGCACGGCCACCGCAATGCGGCAGTTGACTGTGCCAGCAGAGTGGCGTCCGCTATGCATTCAGCCCGCAGGCGTCGTTGAGGATCTCAGCCTGGGGCTGCCGGATCGCGCCACCGTAGACGCGGATATCGTGCGAAACCCCGGTCCACGGTCATCCATTCGCATCCGTGTTCGATCGCCAGTGCTGCGAGATAGGCGTCTGGCACGTGGTTCGCGGTGGCGTTGGTCTCATGGCACAGTCGGGTGAACATCCCCCAATGCCGTGGCCCCGGAAGGACCTGCACTTCGAAGTACGCCGGTTCGGCAACGTGCATCGCGACCTGAACCAGGGCTACACCTGCGGCCACTCGGTCACCGCGAAAAACCGGATCCAGGCACCGTTCCCCGACCTGCCAGCCTGACCCGACACCCGGCGGG
>DASUSI010000003.1:0-8934 GCA_036375165.1 Micromonosporaceae bacterium
TGATGTCAGCCAACGGGGTCCCGGTGGAGGAGATTGCCCGCCTGGTGGGCCACCGCAGTACGGCCGTGACGGAGCAGGTCTACCGCAAGGAGCTACGACCGGTCATCACCGAGGGGGCCGACGTGATGGCAGCGATCTTCCCGGAGACTCCGTGATCGGCAGGGGATAGGCTCCCTGTTTGGCTCCTGGAACACCCCGGCTCACGGTCGAGCCGGGGTGTTCCTGCTGGTGGGCGCTACTGGGATTGAACCAGTGACCTTTTCCGTGTCAGGGAAACGCTCTCCCACTGAGCTAAGCGCCCGAGGCGGGAGCGGGAATCGAACCCGCGTACAGGGCTTTGCAGGCCCTTGCCTAAGCCACTCGGCCATCCCGCCGGTTCGCTACCCCAAGTCACAGGGCCGAGGCGTGACGGTGCGCGGGCACCGCTGCCGAGCGGACGACGGGACTCGAACCCGCGACCCTCACCTTGGCAAGGTGATGCGCTACCAACTGCGCTACGTCCGCGTGCCACCCGGGTGATTCGCCGTACCGGGTGCGCCTCAAGAATGTAGCCGAGCGGCTCACCGAGTGCCAAACCGGGGTGCCGCTTCAGTTTCCGGATCGCGACGACCGCTGGCTACCGACTTTCCGACAGGCCGGTGCAGGCCCGCAGGCCGGCGAACTTGTCGTTGATCCGACGAGCCTGCGTCCCCCTGACCGGCAGGGGTTGGCCGGTGCCGGAGATCCGGGCCGGTACGAACTCCGTGTCCGCCAGCTTCGAGCCCCGCAGGGTGAGCCGCACAACGCCGGTGTCGTTGGAGAACGCCCCGTCCCGCCACCACAGGAAGTTCCCCAGCCCGTACGCCACGTATGTGTTCCCGAGCCACCCGTCGCCCTGCAACAGGTGTGCGTGGGTGCCGATCACGGCGGTCGCCCCGGCCCTGGCGAGCGTCTTCGCAAGTCGCTTCATCCGGTTGGTGGGGCACTGGTTGCCTTCCTGGCCCCAGTGCAGGAACACGATCACCACGTCTGCCCGCCGCTTCGCGGCCCGTACCGCTCGGGCGGCGCGGGCCCGGTCATGACCCATGGCGATCCCCGACACTCTGTCGCGGGCTTCCCAGCGTTCGGCGAGTTCGGAGATCTGGCTCAGCCCCAGGACAGCGACCCGGACACCGTTGACCCCGGTCACCCAGGGTGAGTACGCGGCCTTGGCATCCGGTCCGGCGCCGACCACCGGCATGTTCGCCTGCGCGGCGTGGCGCAGCGTGTCCGCCAGCCCGTCCCGGCCGTAGTCCAGGGCGTGGTTGTTCGCCAGCGACACCGCGTCGATCCCGGCGGCCCGTACCGCTTGATAGGCACTGGCCGGGGCTCGAAAGTGGAATTGTTTTGGCTCCGGCGTGCCGCCCTCGGTCACCGCCGTCTCCAGGTTGACCACGGCGACGTCCGCTGCCGACAGCACCCGCGAGACCGGACCGAACGCCGAGTCCGGGTCGTCCAGCAGGCCCAGGGTCCGCCCGGCGAAGTGCACGTCACCCGCGAATGCCAGCGTCATCTCCGGCAAAGCGCTGGGCTCCGGGCTGTTCTCTGCGGATCCGTCCACCCAACGGGCGGTGGGTTCGGCAGCGCATCCGGCAATGCTGAGCAGCACCGTCACGCCGAGTACCAGGGCGGTGACCCGCGCGAAGGCCGGCTGGTTTCTCACCGCGCCAGCTTAGATGCGGACCGTCGCTGCGGCGGCACACCGAGACAAGCAGCCTGGCCACACGATCGTGCCTGGAAGGCGCGGTTTACTGTCTGCGGTATGCGTCTTCTGGTGTTGACCGGGGACGCGCTCACGGTCGACGACGTGGTCGACGTCGGATACCGCCGTGCGCGTGTCGAACTCGGTCCCGGCGTTGATGATCGAATGGCGGCGAGCCGTGGTGTGGTCGCGTCCGCCGTGGCGAAGGGCACCGTGGCGTACGGGGTCACCACAGGGTTCGGTGCGCTCGCCGACACGTACATCCCGGCGGACGAACTGAGCCAGCTCCAGGTCAACCTGGTCCGCAGCCACGCCGCCGGGGTGGGTGATCCACTGCCACCCGAGGTGGTGCGCGGATTGTTGCTGCTGCGCGCCCGCACTCTCGCCGCCGGCATCTCCGGAGTACGGGCGGACGTGCCGCGACGCCTGCTGGAGCTGCTGGAACTTGACCTGCTGCCGGTTGTACCCGGCCAGGGCTCCGTGGGCGCCTCCGGCGACCTGGCGCAGTTGGCCCACCTCGCGCTGCCGCTGATCGGCGAGGGACGGCTGCGCGGTCCCGGCGACCCGCCCGAGGGACGATTCGCCGCTGAGGTGCTGGCCGAGCACGGACTCACGCCGCTGTCGTTGCAACCCAAGGAAGGGCTCAGCCTGATCAACGGCACCGAACCGATGCAGGCGGTGCTCTCCCTCGCGGTGTACCGCGCTGAGCAGCACTTCAAGATCGCTGACATCGCGTGCGCGCTCAGCGTGGAGGCGCTGTTGGGTACCGACCGGGCGTACGACGAGCGGGTTCAGGTGATCCGGCCACACCCGGGTCAGCTCGCGAGTGCGGCCAATCTCCGGACCTTGCTGGCGCACAGCCCACTTCTGGCCAGCCACCGCTACTCCGACCACGCCGTGCAGGACTCGTACTCGCTGCGTTGCGCCCCCCAGGTACACGGCGCGGCCCGGGACGTGGTGGCGCACTGCCGGCGGGTGCTGGAGATCGAACTCGGCGCTGTGGTGGACAACCCGGTGGTGGTCCCGGACGGGTCCGATGGGCACGAGGTGATGAGCACCGGCAACTTCCACGGCCAGCCGCTGGCGTTCGCGGCGGACATGCTGGCGATAGCGGTCGCGGAGGTCGCCAGCATCTCCGAACGCCGGGTCTACCGCCTGCTGGACCCGGCCACGTCGCGCGGTCTGCCGCCGTTCCTGGCACCGCACGCCGGCACCAACTCTGGGTTCATGCTGGCGCAGTACACCGCCGCCAGCGTGGTCAGCGAGAACAAGGTGCTCTGCCACCCGGCCAGCGTGGACTCGATCGTGACCTCCGGCAACCAGGAGGACCATGTCTCGATGGGGTGGCACGCCGTCCGCAAGGCCCATCAGGTGCTCGACAACGCCCAGACGGTGCTGGCGGTGGAACTGCTGTGCGCGGCCCAAGGGGTGGATCTGCGGCGCGATGCCGCACCGCCGGGACCGGCCACCGGCGCGGTACACCGGGCGATCCGGCAGCACGTGCCCGCGATGATGGTGGATGCCGAGATCGCTGGGCAGCTCACGGCGGTACGAGGGCTTCTGGAGGACATCCTGGGAGCGGCCGAGGCCGTGATCGGCCGGCTTCAGTAGCCGCGCGTCAGCTGCTTTGGAACAGCCTCGTCAACGCTCTGTCTATGTCCAGGTACTCGCTCTCCCGACCGCGGGCCACCGCCGCGAAGGTACGCCGCAGGAACCGCACCAGAACCCCGCGTGGTACCTCGAACAGGGCGTTGCCGTCGGGGGAGGACAGTGCCAGGGCGATCACCTCGCCCCTGGGGGTGGCCCATGGCCACACCCGCACATCGCCGATTCCGGCCGCCTCGTCGATTCCGGTCACCAGCAGGTCGCGAGCGAACGTCCAACTGACCGGTCCGGTACCGGTGCCATCCGGATGGAACCTGACATGGACCGCGTACGGGTCGTTCGGGTCATAACGTAGGCTGGCTCGCACCGGCAGCACCATCGCGTCGGGTGCGACGAGGTGCAATGAGGTCTCCACCTCGACGGAGGTGGGGTGAATAGGGCCCATCGACCACTCCCCCTGGTGCAGCGGGGCGTTCCCGCCACGCCCCGGAATCTGTTCCAGCTCCGTCATACCCCTGAACACGTGCCGCCATACTTCCGCCGCGCCCTGTAACGTGAGAATCCCCAGTCGATCCGGTGTGGCGCGCCCGCGCCCTCCGTCCCAGCCGCAGGGGCATGACCAGATTCAGCAGGTCAGCGGTACGGATTGGGTCGGTTGGATACCGTGATGTTCTCCGGTCGGGGGCTGCGGCCGGTACGTTAGCCCAGGAGGGTGCTTTGCGTGACGACTTGGGGGCAGCGCACGCGACAGCGGTGGCCGACCGCGGCGCCATCCCGTCCGAAGGCCGGGACGAGACGACGGTGAGCCCGCAGCTCGGCCTGCTTGACCGAATCCGCGCCACCACCGCTGGCCGGATCACGCTCAAGGTGGTTGTCGCCATTGTCGGGGTGGCCATCCTGCTGCTCGGGCTCATGATGATCCCGTTGCCGGGGCCGGGTTGGTTGGTCGTGTTCGCCGGGTTGGCGATCCTGTCGATCGAGTACGTCTGGGCCAAACACGTCCTCGGGTTCGTCCGGGAGCGGGTCAAGGCCTGGACTCAGTGGGTACGTGAGCAGTCACTCATGGTCCGGTTCGGGATGGGGGGCGTCGGGTTGGTCGTGTTGGCGGGAGTGGCATGGCTGGCGCTGCGCAGCGACCTTGGTGGCGAGGTCGCCGCTGGCATCTGGCGTTTCCTGACGTCCAACTGAGTCAAGCCCTGCCATACCGGTGTGCGGCTCGCTCGCCCGGTCGGGTATGGTGATCAGCGTTCCCGGGCGATTAGCTCAGCGGGAGAGCACTCGCCTCACACGCGAGGGGTCACTGGTTCAATCCCAGTATCGCCCACCACAAACGCGTATCCAGACGCGGACCGACACGATTCAGGCGTTCTCGCCGCGCGGTGGTGCGAGCCGCGATTTGACTGGACGGAGAGTGCTGTCAGCGCCAAGTACCTACCGGGGCTGACCTGTGCTGTTGGGTCTTGTCAGGTCGGGACAGGTGTGCGACGCGCTCGTTTGACCTGACCGTCGTCGTCTGGCCGTCGGCGTGGAGGTCGCGGTGCCTGGTCATTCGCCGTAGAGGTTGGTCAGCGCGCTACCGGGCAGTGGTCGGCGGCGACGAACTCCATGAGAATGGCGGCACTCTCGACGACGTTCGAGCCGGCCTTGCCGAAGTGGGTGAAGAGCTTCTCGTTCCGCGGCTGCATCGGTACGTCCATGGGAGATCCTCTTGGGCCGACGGTAGCGCCGTACGCGACGCGTCGTCGTTTTGTGGGATGTCGTCCGCCCGGAGCAGACGATAAAGGGAAAGGAGAGTACCCACTCCTTTCCACTTTCAACATATAGCGCACCGGGGGGCTTGCGGCAAGGCCCGGGTCGTGCCGCAGAATCGCTGGTCGAGGCCAGTACCTGCGGAAATGGGGGACGCGACGTGCGTGTGTTGTTGTCGATGTATGGGTCGGAAAGGCCGCCAGTGTCTGCGTGAACCACGCGGGATCGTCGAGCCAGGGCCCAGAACAAGAGGACCTGCAAACCCTGGCGACCTGAACCGACAACGGCCACGGGTCCACGTCAGGCGGAGCGTTGCTCGTCATGGCCACCAGGTTCGTCACGCCGGTCCAGACGCCTTGCTGCGCGCAATGGTTGCCAGCGACCTAGATCGGAGCTGATGACATGAACCCGCTGACCACCAGCGCGTTTGACCTTCCCGACCGCCTCTCCCGCAAGGCCGACCCGACGCTGATCGCCGGCGACGAGCGGCACTTCGCGGCCATCGCGGAGAGCCTCGAGCGGACGATCTCGGACCTGTCCGACCGCCTCGATGTCGCGCGCAAGGCACCCGGCGGCACGGGCCAGGCGGCGCTGGACCGGGACCAGGAAATCCACCGGCTGACCGCTCGCCTGCGCACCCTGCGTCGCTTCGGTTTGGACCTGTGTCTCGGACGCATGGTCAGCGCAGACGATGCCGAATCCGTGTACATCGGACGGCTCGGTCTCACCGACAGCACGGGTCGCCGGCTGTTGCTCGACTGGCGCTCCCCGGCCGCTGAGCCGTTCTTCGGCGCGACCCACGCCAACCCGATGGGTCTGGCGAGCCGCCGCAGGTACCGGTGGACCCGCGGCCGGATCAGCGACTACTGGGACGAGGTGTTCACCTCGGAGGGGTTCGAGGGGCACTCCGCGCTCGACGACCAGTCCGCCTTCATCGCCAGTCTCGGCGGTAGCCGGTCGAGCCGGATGCGCGACGTCCTCAGCACCATCCAGGCCGACCAGGACGCCATCATCCGCGCGGGCTCCCAGGGTGCTCTCGTCGTCGACGGCGGTCCGGGCACGGGGAAGACCGTCGTCGCGCTGCACCGTTCCGCCTACCTGCTCTACTCCGACCCGCGCCTCGGTCACCGTCGGGGCGGCGTGCTGTTCGTCGGTCCGCACCAGCCCTACCTGGCGTACGTCGCCGACGTCCTGCCGAGCCTCGGCGAGGAGGGCGTGCAGACCTGCACCCTGCGGGATCTCGTCGCCGAGGGAGCTTCGGCGACCATCGAGGCCGACCCGGAAGTGGCCCGCCTGAAGTCGTCCGCCGACCTGGTGAAGGCGATCGAGGCGGCCGTCAGGTTCTACGAGGAGCCACCCGCCAAGGGGATGACGGTCACGACCCACGAGTCCGACATCTGGCCGAGCCCCCACGACTGGGCGGACGCGTTCGAGGCTGCGGGACCCGGTACGCCGCACAACGAGGCACGCGACCAGGTCTGGGAGGAACTGCTCACGATCCTGATGGACCAGCACGACGGCGACGAACCGGCTGACCTGCTGCGCATGTCGCTGTTGCGGAACAAGGAACTGCGTACGACCTTCAACCGCGCGTGGCCGCTGATCGAAGCGGCCGATCTTGTCGGAGACCTGTGGTCGGTACCCGCGTACCTGCGCAAGTGCGCTCCCTGGCTCAGCTCTGACGATGTCCGGCGGCTGCAGCGCGAAGACGCCCAGGCCTGGACGGTGTCCGACCTGCCGTTCCTGGACGCGGCACGGCAGCGGCTCGGCGACCCGGAGGCGTCCCGACGCAAGCGTCGCCGTGACGCCGCTGTCGCCGCCGAACGCGAGCGCATGGCCAGGGTCGTGGACGACCTCATCGAGGCCGCCGACGACGAGTACGGCGTAGGCCTGGTCACGATGCTGCGCGGCGAGGACTTCCAGGATGCGCTGGTCGACGAGACCGCATTGCCCGGCACCGACCCGGACCGGCTCGCCGGCCCGTTCGCGCACATCGTCGTGGACGAGGCGCAGGAGCTGACCGACGCTGAGTGGCAGATGTTGCTGCTCCGCTGCCCGTCCAGGAGCTTCACCATCGTCGGGGACCGCGCCCAGGCCCGGCACGGGTTCCGGGAGTCGTGGCAGGAACGGCTTGAGTGGATCGGGCTCGACCGGATCAACCTGGCCTCCCTGAGCATCAACTACCGGACACCGGAAGAGGTCATGGCAGAAGCCGAGCCGATCATCCGGGCCGTGCTCCCGGACGCCAACGTGCCGACCTCCATCCGCAGCACCGGCGTCCCCGTCGTACCCGGATCGGTTTCGGATTTGGGCTCGATCCTCGACACCTGGCTTGCCGGGCATGCCGACGGGATCGCCTGCGTCATCGGCGATCCCACGTTCCGGGCGACGTCCCGGGTCCGGTCGCTGACCCCGGAGCTGTCGAAGGGGCTCGAGTTCGACCTGGTCGTCCTCATCGACCCCGACGCGTTCGGCAACGGCATCGAAGGAGCGGTCGACCGCTATGTCGCGATGACCCGAGCGACCCAGCAACTCGTCATCCTCACGAGCTCATGATGTTGGCCACGACAACGTGATCGCTGCCTGAGGATCATGAGGACCGCCGCCGAAGTTCAACGGAACGCGGGACAACCTCACCACCATCCACCTGCACCAATCATCGGAGGCATCAATGAGCACTTTCACCCCTAACCATGTTCCCGACACTGGCCTATGTCGCCGTGTATGGGCTCGGGCTGGGCTTCTTGTATCTTCGGACCTTCGGCCTTCATCCGCTTGGCGGTGACGCCGTCAACCGACGCCTGACACAGTAGAGTCCGTCGGTTTCGGTTGGTCGCTCTGATCAACGGTGTGAGGCTCGGCGGTCGTGATGTGTCGTGCGCTGTGCTTCTGCTATCCGCCGGGGTCACCGCCTCAGGGAAGTCATTCGAAAACTCGATTGGCTAGCCCTTTTCGGAAGATCAGCCTCCTGTCGCTGAACTGCTCATTAAGGATTTGTAGCCCAGTCACAGCTTGGATGACCGAATCGATGCGTGACAAGTCTCCACGATACCGGCTCGCCAAGATCCGCCAATTCTTCAGATGCGAGAAACCCCACTCGACACCCACTCGGATCTTCGCCACACCCGTGTTGAATTCGATATCGTGTTCCGACCGATCGACCCCAGGCTTCTTCTTGATCGGCGACACAAGACCGCACCCTTGATATCCGGAATCACCGACACCACCACCGCTGTGGGCGAGAATCCCGCCGAACCCGGCCTGCTCGAAACACCAACGGTCGTGACGACTACCGGGAAAAGCCCGGCTCACACCGATGAGCCGGCCATGCACATCCACGACCGCCTGGATGTTCACCCCGTGCCGTCGATGCCTGCCCGAGTACAGGTCACGACGGTGTCGCCAGTTGAACACCGGCACCAACGACCCGTCCACCAGACAGATCTTGCCCGCCACCCCGTCCCGCAGATCCTCAGCCGAACGCCCCAGCACCTCGGCCAGAAACACCGTCATCAACCGCACATAACACCATGCCGTTGATACCGCCACATCGTTATCCTCGGCGAGTTCGCCATACGTGCAATTTCGACGCACATGACACAACGCCAACCGCAGTGCCCCCACCGCCGAAACAGCACGCGGCCGACCTCGGCCGCAATCCCATTCCGGGAACTCATCCCGCACCAAACCCACCACATATTCACCCGCACGCAGACTCAGACCAGGCAGACGATACAATGGACGTGCCCTCCTTGGGATTGGAGCTGTCGCAAAGTTCACGATCTCCAAGGAGGGCACCTCCATCAAACAGACACGCCGATGCCAGGCAAATTCATTACAAAGACTTTCCGAATGGCTCC
>DASUSI010000004.1:0-23340 GCA_036375165.1 Micromonosporaceae bacterium
GTCGGGTTGGTCCTGCTGTGGCCGACTGGTTTATGGAGATCGCGAAGCGTTTCGATAGTTTCGATACGCATTTGGTTGATCTGGTGGACTTCAACCTGCCGTTGTTGGATGAGCCGAATCATCCGTCGGAGCGGGCTTACACGAAGCAGCACACGAAGGACTGGAGTGCGTCGGTGGAGGCTGCTGACGCGTTTGTGTTTGTGACGCCGGAGTACAACTACGGGATGAACGCGGCGTTGAAGAACGCGATTGACTTCTTGTTTTTCGAGTGGCAGTACAAGCCGTTGGGGATTGTGTCGTATGGGAACACGTCGGCGGGGACGCGGGCGGCTCAGATGACCAAGCAGGTGGTGACGACGTTGAAGATGGTGCCGTTGACGGAGTCGGTGGCGATCCACTTCATCGGGACGCATCTGGATGAGGATGGCCGGTTCAAGGGCACGGAGGCGATGGAGGGCGCGGCTGTGGGGATGTTGGAGGAACTCCACAAGATGACCGTCGCACTGCAACCCCTGCGTGCCACGGAGGACTGACCCACAGCCGCGATCCGAGTACCGCCCCGGGAGGACAGCAGTGCAGGACAGTAGAGCGCACGTCATCGTGGTCGGTAGCGGCGGTCAGCCCTACCGGGAATACGGGTTCCAGACGCTCGCGCAGCGGTACCGGCTGTCCGCGTTGCTGCCGGACGAACCAACCTGGCAGCGTCCGTACCTGGACGACTGGCGGGTCGCCGATGTCAGTGACGATGTCGCGGTGGTCAAGGCGCTGACCACTCTGGCCGGTCCCGACTCGGGTGTCCTCACCTGGGACGAGACCGTACTGGAGATCACCGCGGCGGCCACCGAGAAACTGTCGCTGCGGCACATGTCCGCCCGCTCGGCCGCCCGTTGCCGGGACAAGTACCAGACCCGGAAGTTGCTCGCCGAGGCCGGGCTGTCCGCCGTGCGGTACGGGCTCGCGCACTCCACCGAGGAAGCCGAGCAGATCGCCGAATCGCTCGGCTTCCCGGTGGTGGTCAAGCCCCGGGCCTTGGCGGGCAGCATCGGGGTCGCGCTGGCCACCGATGCCGCCGAGGTACGCACCGCGTTCGAGCTGGCCGTCGGTGCGGCGTACGCCACGCTGCCCACCGGCCACGGCGTGATGGTCGAGGAGTACCTGGACGGGCCCGAGATCAGCGTTGAAAGCGTAATCCACGACGGCGTGGTCAGCTGTGTCCACGTGGTCCGCAAACGGCTCGGTTTCGACCCGCACTTCGAGGAGGTCGGTCACCTGGTCACCGGCTGGACCACCGAGCCGTGGGCCGAACCGGCACGCGACCTGGTGGTCACGGCGCACCAGACGCTCGGCGTCGAGCTCGGCGTCACCCACACTGAGCTGCGGCTGACCAGTGCCGGGCCGCGGCTGGTGGAGTTGAACGGCCGGCTCGGCGGGGACCTGATCCCGTACGCCGCCTGGCTGGCCACCGGGGTCGACATGGTGGTCGCCGCCGCCAGCCTGGCACTGGGCCAGCCACCGGATCTGACACCGACCCGCGAGCGCTCTGCCGAGGTGCGGTTCGTCTACCCGCCGTACGACGGCAAGGTCCGGCACGTGGACGTCACCAGGGCGGCGGCGATGCCTGGAATCGAGTACGCCGTGGCGCTCGCCGAGCCCGGCAGTACCCTGCTGCTGCCACCCAGGCAGGCGATTCCCCGGCTGGCCGCGCTGATCGCGGTAGCCGAGAACGAGGCGGGTTGTGTCGACGCGCTGGACGCCGCGACCCCACTTGTGGTTGGCGAGGTCGAGCGACTCGTCGGGAGAGCCTGAGTGTCGCGGCTACGGCCCGTCAACGGGTTGATCGCCACGCACGGGGTTTCTTCATTCGGCCTCGGGCTCGTCTTCCCGTACACGGCGATCTACCTGGCGGACCTGCCGAACGTGGGCACCGCCGGAGTGGCCTTGTACTACGCCTGCACCGGCGGGGCCAACCTGGCGACGGCGCTGCTGCTCAGCGCCGGTGTGGTGAGACTGCCACGGGTCGCACTCGGCGTGCTGGGCACCCTGTTGTGGTTCGTCGGCTATGGGGCGATGGCCTTCGTCAGCACGTACCCGGAGGTGGTGGCGAGCGGAGTGGCGATCGGCACCGGCCAGGGGTGCTTCATGGCCGCCATCATCCCGCTTGTGAGCTCACTGGTCACGGCTGAGGAACGGCGGGCGGTGTTCGCCCGGCGGTACGCGGTGCTCAACGTGACCCTCGCGCTGGGTTCGCTGGTCGCCGGTGCGCTCACCATCATGCTGCCCCGGACGGTGATCCCGTACTTCTTCATCGCCAATGCCATCGGGGTGCTGCCGCTGACGGTGGCGATGTTGGTGGCTGGTCGCCGGATACGTTCCGCGGACAAACTGGCGGAAGCGTCGGGCGAGGCCAGGGACGAGCCGGTGGTGATGCCCGTGCTCGCCCTGTGGAAACTCGCGTTGCCGGTGGCGACGTTCCAACTCGCCGTGTACCTGTTCGGGTTCAGCCAGTTCGAGGCGACGGCACCGCTGGTATCCGAGAAGCTGATGGGCATGGGCCTGTTCACGGTCTCGCTGATGCTGGTCGTGAACGTGGTAACGATCATGGTCTCGCAGCGGTTCATGACCCGGTTGTTGGAAAGCCGGACGGAGAGCACCGGCCTGCAGGTCGCGGTCGGGT
Organism: Micromonosporaceae bacterium; assembly: GCA_036375165.1. Taxonomy (GTDB): domain Bacteria; phylum Actinomycetota; class Actinomycetes; order Mycobacteriales; family Micromonosporaceae; genus WHSM01. The sequence goes on from DASUSI010000004.1 coordinate 2,675, forward strand.
TGTGGGTACTGGGATTCGTCGCGGCCGGGGCCGGCACGTTCGGGACGTACGAGGTACGACTGGCCGGCCTACTGGTGTACGCGGTGATGTTCGCGCTCGGCGAGTGCGCGTACTCCTGTTCCTTCCATCCCTGGTTGATCTCTCTGGTGCCGGACAGCGAATTGACGCGGGCGAACGCGCTGGCCAACTCGATGATGGGGATCGGGAACTTCGCCGGTCCGTCCATCGGTGTGGCTCTGGCCCTGACCGGCGACCCCAGCGTTGTCTGGTTCGGCCTGGCCATGTGCTGCACGGTGGTGACCATCTTCACGGGCATGCTCGCCAGCCGACGCCGCCTGGTCACGGTGTCGTAGGGCTTTCGCCCACGCTCCCGCGCCGATCACCGCTTTCTTCGACGCGATCTTGGAAACGTACCGCGATTATTTGACGGTACGTTTCCAAGATCTGCTGAGGCAGCTCCGTTCAGTCGCGGATACGACTGAAGGCTTCTACGCAACGTGACCGAGGGGGACACTGAGCGGGCACGCGTGTGGGGGTGTGTCATGTGGGTGCTGCTTCGGCTTATCTTTTTCGCGATGGCAATGGCGTTGCTCTTGCCAGCTGCGGGATGCGCGGGTCAGAACGGCGATCAGGGAAACGGCACCGGGGGGCCGGCCGACCAGCGCGAGGACGAGGGCGGACGTGGCCTGCCCGGAGCGCCGGACGGCGGTGACAACGACAAGAGAGCGCCCGGTGCCCCGATCGACATCCCGGAAATCACCATTTCGCAGGGTCGTCCGCTCGCCGAAGTGCGAGCTGAGCTTGAGAAACAACTCAGGGAGCGATGCGGTGGGAGTCTCTGCGTGAAGCTCACGGTGGAGTCCCGCGACGACGGGTTCATGACGTGCCAGTTCGTCACCACCGACCCGCCACCGAAAACCCGGGTGCCGCGCAACAGTGTTGTCGTGATCGTGAGCGGCACGCAACCGTGCGAGGAATCCCCCGACGGCAACGGTGAGGGATCTCCAGCGTCCCCGGACGGCGAGGCGTCTCCTGACACCGAAGGATCCCCCGATGGCGAAACGAGCCCTGACGGTGAAACCTCCAGTGAGGGCGAAACCTCACCCGGCTGAACCGGTGACCGTGGCAAAGCGGCGTGCCGGCACACCCGCCGGGTCGGCCACGACCGGGCTGTCCCAGGTGATGCGGGCCTTTGGCGGGATCGTGGCACCCACGACGCTGCTGACGTCGCTGCTGTTCTATTTCGGCTACATGCACGCCTTCTGGTTCTTCGACTACTTCGGGGTCAATTCGACATTGCTCGGCCTGACGACCGGGGACTTCGTGATGCGAAGCGCGGACGCCCTGTTCCTGCCGGCGACGGTGCTCGGATGTGCCGTGTTGGCGCTGGTGTGGGGGCACGCCGCGGTGCGTGCCCGGCTGACCGCCGGCACCCGCTCCCGGGCACTCGTGATGTCCGTGTGGATCCTCGGCGGGGTCGGGCTCACCCTCGCGTCCGCCGGACTGCTGAGCGTTTTCATCCGAACACCGCTGCGCCAGCAGGTCGCGCTCGCGCCGCTGTGCCTGGGCGGCGGCGTACTGCTGACGCTCTACGCGGTACGGCTACGCCGTGCCACCCGGGGACGAGAGCCCAGTGGCACGGATCCGCTGTCGTGGACCCTGATAGCGGAGTGGGCGGGAGTGTTCGTACTCGTGGCGCTGAGCCTGTTCTGGGCCGCCACCGACTACTCCGCCGCTGTCGGCAGGTCGCAGGCACATCGGTACGCGGTCGGGCTGGCCGACAAGCCGGACGTGGCGCTCTACAGCGACCGCAGCCTGCGCCTGACCGCGCCTGGAGTACGTGAGGTGCGCTGCCGTGATCCGGAGGCCGCCTACCGGTTCCGTTACGACGGCTTGAAACTCATGCTGCAGTCCGGGGACCAGTACGTGTTCCTGCCCGAGCGGTGGTCCCGTGCCAACGGCGCCGCGATCGTCATCCCGCGCTCCGACGCGCTGCGTCTGGAGTTCAGCCACGCCGACGCGGCCCCGCCCACCGCCAGCTGTTGATCGTCAGCCCGGGACCTGACCCCGTCGCCTTGACCTGTTGAGCAATTGCTAACCTTCGCAACGATGAATGTCGTTGTCATGGGGTCGCCCCGGAGCGGGTCGCCGGACGCAGGTGGCCCCCGTGAGTAGGCCGCTGTACCAGGCGAAGGCGGAGTTCTTCAAGACGTTGGGCCACCCCGCGCGGATCCGCGTGCTGGAACTGCTGTCGATCCGGGAGCACGCGGTGTCGGAACTGCTGCCCGAAATCGGAATCGAACCCGCACACCTGTCGCAGCAGCTGGCGGTGTTGCGCCGGGCCGGCCTGGTGGTCTCCCGTAAGGAAGGTTCGACCGTCTACTACTCGCTGACCAGCCCGCAGCTGGCGGAGCTGCTCGCGGTGGCCCGGCGGATCCTCACCGAGGTGTTGACCGGTCAAGCGGAGCTGCTGGCCGACCTGCGGGCCTCCGAGTCTCCTGGTGCCTCGTGATGCGCCGGCTGATGCGCAAGATCCGCTCGACAGGGCGGGTGGCCGAGCCGGCGCCACCCGCGCCGGACGGGTTGTCGTGCCCCCAGGCGAGGGCGTTGGGCGGGTCGGTGCAACTGCGTCACGTCGATGCCGGATCGTGCAACGGGTGTGAGATCGAGATCGGGTCGGCGTTCGGCCCGGTGTACGACGCGGAGCGGTACGGCGCGCGGCTGGTCGCCTCACCCAGACACGCCGACGCGTTGCTGGTCACCGGCCCGGTGACCCGGAACATGGCGGAGCCGTTGCGACGCACGTACGAGGCGGTCTCCGAACCGCGGATCGTGGTCGCGGTGGGTGACTGCGCCCGCGACCTCGGCGAGTTCGTCGGCGGGTACGGGATCCACGGCGCGGTCCGTGACGTGGTTCCGGTCGACATCGAGGTACCCGGGTGCCCACCGACGCCGGACGACATCGTGGCCGCGTTGCGAGGTCTGACCGGCCGATGACCCTGATCGGATGGGGCCTGACGGCGGCGACCGTCCTGGCCGGACTCGGGGTGTTCGCCGCCGTGGCGACCCCGGCCCGCTGGCGTTCGGCGGCGGTGGGGGTGTGTACGTCGGCGGTGGGGGCCGCGGGTGTCGTGGTGGGTGTCGCCGCGCTCGGTGGCGCCACGTTCCGCGCCTGGTTGCCGTGGCTGCTGCCGTTGGCCGGGATCAGACTGTCGGTCGACGCGCTGGCCGGGCTGTTCCTGGTGGCGGCCGGTGCGGTGGTCGCCACGGCGGCGGTGTACGGGATCGGCTACGCCAGGGCTGGCCACGGGCCGCGCGGCCGCGGCACCCAGGCGAGCCTGCCACTGTTCGGCTGGGCACTGCTGCTGGTGCCGTGTGCGGCGAGCGTGTCGACGTTTCTGGTGCTCTGGGAACTGGTGGCGCTGACCTCGCTGCTGCTGGTGTTGGCCGGGCACCGCAGCCGCCGCCAGGTCGCCGAGGCCGGGCTCTGGTACGCCGTGATGACCCATCTCGGCCTGGTCGCGATCCTGCTCGGGTTGGTCGGGTTCGCGGCGGCGGCCGGCGGCGAATCATTCGACTCGTTGCGTGCCGGGCGACTGTCCCCGGTGGCGCAAGGGCTGGTGTTCGTTCTGGTCCTCGTCGGGTTCGGGTCGAAGGCGGGCCTGGTGCCACTGCACGTCTGGTTGCCGCGCGCCCACCCGGAGGCTCCGTCGCATGTGTCGGCGATGTTGAGCGCCGGCATGGTCAACCTCGGCGTGTACGGCGTACTGCGGGTCGGCGTGGACCTGCTCGGCGGCGGCGCGGTGTGGTGGTGGCTGCTGGTGCTCGCCGCGGGGGCGGTGTCCGCGCTGTACGGGATCCTGCAGGCGGTGGTGTCCACGGACCTCAAGCGGCTGCTGGCGTACTCGACTGTCGAGAACATGGGGCTGGTCTTCGTCGGGGTCGGTGCCGCCGGGGTGTTCCGCGCATCCGGGGCGTCAACCCTCGCGGCTCTCGCGCTGTCCGCCGCGTTGCTTCATGTCCTCAACCACGCCGCTTTCAAGGCGCTGCTGTTCGGCGCGGCCGGGTCGGTGCTGCGGGCCACCGGCACCCGTGACCTGGACGCGCTCGGTGGCCTGCGCGGGCGGATGCCGGTGACCACCGTGTTGTTCGCCGTCGGGGCCCTCGGTGCCGCCGCCCTGCCGCTCGGCAACGGGTTCATCTCCGAATGGCTGCTGCTGCAGTCGCTGGTACACGCCGTACCGGCGGGCGGTGTGGTGACCGCACTGGCCATGCCGGTCGCGGTGGCGGTGGTGGCACTGACCGCGGGACTGGCGGTCGCGACCTTCGTCAAGGCCCTCGGGGTGGGGTTTTTCGCCCGTCCCCGCAGCGATGCCGCGGCCGGCGCGACCGAGTCACCGGGCACGATGCTGGTCGCGATGGGAGTACTCGCCGCGACCTGTGTGGCGCTGGCTGTCGCCCCGGCCCTGCTGGGTCCCGCTCTCGGCCGCGCGGTCGGCGCCGCCGGCCACACCGGCGGCCAGGCGTTGAGTGGCGGTGTGACGCTGCGGCTGACCGGTGTGGTCAGCACCCTGTCGCCGCTTCTGGTCGTCGTGTCGGTACTGCTCGGCATCTCGGTCACCGCCGCCGTGGCACGCCTCGTGTCACTCGGTGTACGGCGACGCCGGGCGGTGCCGTTGTGGGACTGCGGCGCGGGCCCGCCGACGGCGCGGATGGAGTACACCGCCACGTCGTTCGCGGAGCCGTTGCAGCGGGTGTTCGATGACGTGCTCGCACCGGAGACCGATGTGGACGTCACGCCGTACGCCGAGTCGCGGTACCTCGTGGAACGGGTCCGCTACCACGGCCGGGTTCCGGACCGGATCGAACACCGGCTGTACGGGCCGGTGCTCACCGCCGCCCGGGTGCTGGGCCGGGCCGGGCGGGTGCTGGCCAACGGCAGCGTCCACCGTTACCTCGGCTACGGGTTCTTCGGAACGCTGAGCCTGCTCGTCGTGCTGGCGGTGATCCGATGACCGCAGCCGTGGTCGCCGCCGCCCAGGTCGTCGTCGTGGTGGCCGGAGCGCCGCTGCTGGTGGGCGTGATGCGTCAGGTGCGCGCCCGGCTGGAGGGACGGGCCGGGGCCGGGGTCCTCCAACCGTGGCGGGACCTGCGCAAGCTGTTCCGCCGCCAACCGGCCGGCCCGGACGGTACGGGATGGGCGTTCCGGCTCGCCCCGCTGATCCTGGTCGGCACGTCGCTGGTGCTGGCGGCGGTGGTGCCGTTGCTGACCACCCACTCGCCACTGGACCGCGCCGCCGACCTGTTCGCCGTTGTCGGGTTGCTCGCGTTGGGCACGGTTGCGCTCGCCCTGGCCGCCGTCGACACCGGAACCGCCTTCGGTGGCATGGGCGCCAGTCGGGAACTGACCGTCCTGGCGCTGGTGGAACCGACCATCCTGCTCGCGGTCTTCGCGTTGTCGGCGCGGGTCGGTTCCACCAACCTTGCCGCGATCGTGACCGCCACGCTGCACGACCCGGTCCGGGTGGCGTCCCCGGCGAGCCTGCTCGCGGTCGTCGCCCTGGTGATCGTCACGGTCGCGGAGACCGGCCGGCTGCCGGTGGACAACCCGTCGACCCACCTTGAACTGACGATGATCCACGAGGCGATGGTCCTGGAGTACGCCGGCGTCGACCTTGCCCTTGTCGAACTCGCCTCGGCGATCCGGCTGAGTGTGCTGCTCGGGCTGTTGGCGTCGCTGTTCGCCCCGTGGGGCATCGCCGCGGCCGACGTTTCCGGATTGCCGGTGGCGCTGCTGGCACTCACGGTGAAGCTCACCGTGTTGGCGGCGGCGCTCGCCGCGGCAGAGGTGTTCGTCGCGAAGCTGCGGCTGTTCCGGGTGCCGGAACTGCTCGCCGGTTCGTTCCTGCTGGCCGTACTCGCGGTCGCCACTTCCTTCTTCCTGGTGTGACGATGACGGAAACCGGTTACGTCGAAGCGCTCGACCTCGCGGCGGGCGGGTTCCTGCTCGCCGCGGTCGGAATGCTCTGGCGCCGGGAACACACGGCGATGGTTCGCTTTCTGGCGGCACAGGGCATCGCGCTGGCGGCGATGGTCATGATCCTCGGTCTGTACAGATCAGACCGGGAGCTGATCGCCGTCGCGGTCGGGCTGGGCGCGTTGCGCGCCGGTCTGCTGCCCTGGTTGGCGCGCCGCGCCGTCGGGACCGTACCGGCTGAACAGCGGGAGACCCGCCCGGTGGTCAACATCGCGGCGTCCCTGGTGTCCGCCGCGGTGCTCGCACTGCTCGGGTACGCGGTGACCCGCCCACTGGTCGAGTTGGCGCCCTCGCCGGCCACCCAGGTCCTGCCGACCGCCGTCACCGTCGTGCTGATCGGGTTCTTCGTGCTGGTCACCCGGCGCAGGGCGATCTCCCAGGTCGTCGGGTTGCTGGTGCTGGACAACGGAATCACCGCCGCGGCGTTCCTCGCCACCTCCGGGGTGCCGCTGATCGTCGAGCTGGGCGTCTCGTTCGACCTGCTGTTGGTGGTACTCGTGCTGCAACTGCTCACTGTGCGGCTGAGGACCGCTTTCGGCACCACAGACCTCGACGACCTGCGGGAGCTACGGGACTGATGAACACGTTGCTGCTGCTCGCCCCACTCGGGCTGCCGCTGGCCGCCGCCGTGGGGTACGCCCTCGCCGGCTGGCGCCCGTGGACGGCCTGGTCCGGGGTGGCCACCACGGGCCTGTTGTTGGCGGTCGCGGCTGGCCTCGCGGTCACGGTCCACCGGCACGGGCCGATCGAGACCCTCGACGGTCTGTTGCGTGCCGACGCCCTGTCGAGCTGGATGCTGCTCGTCGTCGGGGCGGTCGCCTCGCTCGCCTGCTGGGCCAGCCCCGCGTACCTGTCGGCGGGGCACGCCTCACCGCGCCGTTCCCGTTGGTACGGGATCCTGCTGCAACTGTTCATCGCCGCGATGAGTGTCGCGGTGCTCGCCGGCAACCTGGGCGTGCTGTGGGTCGCGATCGAGGCGACCACGATCGTCACCACGTTCCTGGTGGGTCACGACCGCACCCGCACCGCCCTGGAAGCCGCGTGGAAGTACGTCGTGATCTGTTCCGCCGCGATCGCCGTCGCGTTTCTCGGCACCATGCTGCTGTACTACGCCGCCCGCAACGCCGGGTTGTCCGCCGACGCGGCCCTGGACTGGCGTACTGTCGCCGACCACGCCAGCGCGCTGGATCCCGGCGTGACCCGGATCGCGGTCGGGCTGGCGGTGATCGGGTTCGGGGCCAAGGCCGGGCTGGTCCCGTTGCACGCATGGCTGCCCGACGCGCACAGTCAGGCACCGGCACCGGTCTCCGCGCTGATGTCCGGGGTGCTGCTGGCGGTCGCGTTCTACGCCCTGCTCCGGTTCAAGGTGATCGCCGACGCGGCACTCGGCGTCGGGTACCTCCGTGCCCTCCTGTTGGTGCTCGCCCTGGCCACCCTCGCCCTGGCCGCGGTGCTGCTGCTCGGCCAGCGCGACTACAAGCGGATGCTCGCGTATTCCAGCATGGAGCACATTGGACTGATGGCGGTCGGGGTGGCCGCCGGAGGCCGGCTGGCGATCACGGCGGTGCTGCTGCACATCGGTGGCCACGGTATGGCGAAAACCGTCGCGTTCCTCGGGTCCGGGCACATCCTTCGGTCCGAAGGTAGTACCGAGATCACCGCGGCGCGCGGCCTCGCGGTACGCGCACCGCTGCTCGCTGGAGTGTTCGGGCTCGCCGTACTCGCGCTTCTCGGCCTGCCGCCGTCGGTGGTGTTCGCCAGTCAACTCGGCATCGCCCGCGCCGGTTTCGAGTCCGGGATCGGCTGGGCGGTCGCGGTCGCCTTCGGGCTCGCGCTGGTCGCCTTCGCCGCGATCGCCGCAGGTACCGGCCGGATGTTGCTCGGCCCGGCCGATCCGGGCGGCCGGGCGTCGCCGGCCGGGCCGGGGTTCGGGGTGGCCGCGGCGGCACCGCTGGTCGCCGGGTTGGTCGCCGTGATGGTCCTGGGTGTCGCGGCGTGGCCGGTGTCCTCGGTGCTGCATGCCGCGGCCGGGATTGTGGAGGCGTTGCCGTGAGCTGTCCGCGGATCGCGGAGGACGTCACCGCCGCAGCGCTTCCGGTTCGATTCAAGGAACTGCTCGCGGCCGGTCACCGGCTGGCGCTCGTCGCCGCGCACCACGACGGGCCGGAGTGTCCGGACGGCGCTGGTCTGCGGGTGGTCTACCTGTTCCTGGCCCCTGACCCGGCGCCAGGCGTGGAGTTGCACCTGCGGCTCGCCGCGGACGACCCGGTCGTGCCCAGCCTGTCCGGCCGGTCGTTCGTCGCCGGCCGGTTCGAACGTGAGATGCACGACCTGTACGGCATCACCCCGGCCGGTCACCTGCTGCCGCGCCGGTTGGTCCGCCACCCGCACTGGCCCGCCGGCTACTACCCGATGCGGTGGGACGGCCCGCCACCGGAGTTCGGTCTCGCCGATGAGCCGTTCCCGTTCCTCACCGTGGAAGGCCCCGGTGTGTATGAGATCCCGGTCGGCCCGGTCCACGCCGGTCTGATCGAACCCGGCCACTTCAGGTTCTCGGTCATCGGGGAGACCATCCTCAAGCTGAAGGCCCGCCTGTGGTATGTCCACAAGGGCATCGAGAAGCTCTTCGAGGGCCGTGAACTGACCGGTGGATTGCCCCTGGCGGAACGGATCTCCGGCGACACCGCCGTCGGGCACTCGCTCGCGTACTGCTGTGCCGTCGAAGACGCACTCGGCCTCCGGGTGCCCGCCGCCGTCCACCGGGCGCGGGCGATCCATCTGGAACTGGAGCGCCTCTACAACCACATCGGAGACATCGGAGCCTTGTGCAACGACGTCGGCCACGGCGTACTCCACGCGCATGCGATGCGGATCAGGGAGTCGCTGCTGCGGCTCAACGCCGAGACCACCGGGCACCGCCTGCTCCGTGGCGGTGTCCACATCGGTGGCGTGACGCTGCGGCGGGTGCCGGACGCGGACCGGCTGGCCTCGATCGCCGCCGACATCCGCGAGGTCGCCGAGTTGGCGGCGGACAACACACTGGTCGCGGAACGTTTCACCGGTACGGCGGTTCTCACCACCGCTGAGGCACACGACCTCGGCACGCTCGGGTATGTGGCACGTGCCAGCGGTGTCGACGTCGACGCCCGGCGCGACCACCCCACACTCGACCTCAGTGGGTTCGGGGCCGCTCTCGGTGACGTACTCGTGGTTCCGACGCAGGAACGCGGCGATGTGATGGCGCGGTTCCGGCAGCGGGTCGCGGAGGTCGATGCCTCAGTGGCGTTGCTGGATGTGTTGTGCCGCACCGTCACGCCCGGCAGCGTGAACGTCATGCCGGACCGTGAATCTGGTCGGCTCGGGGGGTCACCGGTCTCAGGCGTGGGTATTGTCGAGGGCTGGCGTGGCACCATCGTGCACCGGGTCGAGATCGGACCGGATCACCGGATCACCCGCAACAAGGTCGTCGATCCCTCGTGGTTCAACTGGCCCGCACTGCCGGTCGCGCTCGCCGACACGATCGTTCCCGACTTTCCCCTGGTCAATAAAAGCTTCAATCTCTCCTACGCCGGCAACGACCTGTAGTGCCCTGACGTGTGGAGCGCGGGCACCCGACCGGTGCGGGTGGCGGGTTATCGCCGTTGCCACCAGTCGTCGTTGGTCAGCGGCGGCCATGTCTGTGGCGGGTTGGTTCGCTGCCCGGAAGGCCGGTCGCGGCCCATGTCCGGGAAGGGTGGGATCGGGATCGGCCGCCGTCGCGGGCGCCGCTCGACCTGCTCGGGCGTTGCCAGGCGCAGGTGGGGCGGTGGGCAGAGCCATCCGGAGGCGGCCACGCCACGGGTACCGACGTGGCTCCAGACACCGAGTTCGTCGCGAGCGACCGGGTAGCGGCAGGTCTGGCATGGCACGGGTTGCGACGGATCAGAGGCCAGGTCCGGCTCCGACGCCGCCGGCAGTGGCTGAACACTCATGCCTGACTGATTCCCCCGATGGCGGGTTCTGCGCGCTCTCGACGTGAATTTTCCGTAACGAGGTCGAATGAGTTGTCGTCGAGTCCGTATGGGACTGTCCTTATGAGACCCACACGTGCGCGATTGCTAAAATGCCTCTTGCCGTGTGCCGCGAATCACGGCAATTTGTCAGTACGTTGTCGGACGGGTTTGAGGTGTCCTGACTGGAGGCCGTCACCGAGCCCACCACCGCGAGCTGACCAGCATGGAGGCTGTATGTCGTTCTATGAGTACGTCACGCGGAATGCGGACCGGATCGGTTTCCTGACCGCGCAGCACGTTGAAGTTGTGCTCCTGAGCGTGGTGATCGCCGCGGTGTTCGGGGTGGGCCTCGGAATCGGCACCGAACGTGCCCCACGGCTGCGCCGTGCCCTGCTCACGATCACCGGAACGTTGCTCACGATCCCGTCGTTCGCGCTGTTCGGCCTGCTCATTCCGGTGCTCGGGCTGGGACTCGCCCCGACTGTCGTCGCGCTGACGGGGTACGCCGTCTTCCCCATTCTGCGGAACACGGTCACCGGTCTGGAGACCGTCGACCCGGCGGTGGTGGATGCGGCACGCGGCATGGGCCTCGGACCGGGTCAACTGTTGCGCCTGGTACGGCTCCCGTTGGCCTGGCCGGTGATCCTGAACGGGATCCGGGTGGCGACGATCATGGTGGTGGCCATCGCGGCGATCGGTGCCGCCGTCTCGGGTCCCGGACTCGGCGAGTTGATCTTCCGTGGGCTGTCCCGCCTGGGCGGTGCCAATGCCCTCAACGAGGCGTTGAGCGGGGTGGTGGGTGTCGCCCTGGTGGCGCTCGCCCTGGACCTGCTCTTCGTGCTCATCGGATGGCTCACCACCCCGCGAGGTCTCCATGCCTGACATGTCCCCGTCACCCGATGTGATGATCCGCCTGGAGGGTGTGGCCAAGCGGTACCCAGGTCAGCCGGCCGACGCCATGGCACCGCTTTCGATGGACATCCGGCAGGGAGAGCTGGTCGTCCTGGTGGGTCCGTCCGGCTGCGGCAAGACGACCACACTGCGAATGATCAACCGGCTTGTCGAGCCCAGCGCGGGCCGGGTCTGGATCGCCGGTAGGGACGTGACGCACGCCGACCCGGACCAACTGCGCCGCACCATCGGGTACGTCATCCAGCAGATCGGCCTACTGCCCCACATGACGGTCGCCCAGAACGTCGAGCTGGTGCCGAGGCTGCTCGGTTGGGACCGGGCACGGATCGCCGGCCGGGTTGACGAACTGCTCGACCTGGTCGGGTTGGACCCGGCGGCGTTCCGGAACCGCTATCCCAAAGAGCTCTCGGGCGGGCAGCAGCAGCGGGTGGGTGTCGCCCGGGCCCTTGCCGCGGATCCGCCGGTGATGCTGATGGACGAGCCGTTCGGGGCGATCGACCCCATCACCCGGGAGCGGTTACAGGACGAATTCCTCAAGCTGCAGGACCAGATCCGCAAGACCATCGTGTTCGTCACCCACGACATCGGCGAGGCGCTCAAGCTGGGGGACCGGATCGGGATCTTCGGGGAGGGCTCGCGGCTCGCACAGTTCGCCACTCCGCTGGAGATCCTCACCAACCCCGCCGACGACTACGTCCGCGCGTTCGTGGGTGCCGGAGCGGGCATCCGCCGGCTCTCGTTACTCCGGATCGCCGACGTCCACGGGGGCATGACAGGCGACGTGGCGGATCAGGAGCCGGTGAGGGTGCCCGGCGACACGACGGTCTACTCGGCTCTGGAGCAGATGCTGCAGAAGGGGACCGACCGCGTGGTGATCGACTCGAACGGGGACCTCGCGGAGCGGTCCCTGTCGCTGCGCGAGCTGCTGCTGGCCGCGGCAGAAGGAGCCCGCAGATGAGACCCACCGACACGGCCACAATCCGGGCCGGCCAAGCGCCTCGCGGCTGGACGCTGGCCGTGGTCGCGGTCGCCCTGGCCGTGGGAGCGCTCGGCTACGTACAGGTGGCACAACTGGACTCGCTCGAGGCGCGACTGTTGGCCACCGACGCGATCCTGGCCCGGACCTGGGAACACGTACGGCTTGTCGCGGTGTCCACCGTGGCCGTGGTCGGGATCGCCGTGCCCCTGGGCGTCCTGCTGACCCGACGCGGCACCCGGCTGCTGGGCGTACCGGTTCTGGTTGTGGCCAACGCCGGCCAGGCGATCCCGTCGATCGGCATCCTGGTGCTGCTGGCCATCCTGTACGGCGTCGGATTCACGATGGCGGTGGTCGCCCTGGTGGCGTACGCGGTCCTGCCGGTGCTGCGGAACACGATGGTGGGGATCCGGCAGGTCGCCCCGGCGGTCGTCGACGCCGGGCGTGGCATGGGAATGAGCGGCTGGCAGGTGCTCACGAGGATCGAACTGCCGCTGGCCGTGCCGGTGATGCTCGCCGGCATCCGGATCGCACTGATCCTCAATGTCGGTGTCGCCACGCTGGCCACGTACACCAACGCCGGGGGCCTGGGCTCGCTCATCGAGAGCGGCATCGTCTTCAACCGGATGCCGGTGGTGATGGTGGGAAGTGTGCTCACCGCCGCACTCGCTCTGCTCGTGGAATCGCTGGCCGGCATCGCCGAGCGGCACCTTCATCCCCGTGGCATGTGACGCCCGTCGCATGCGGATCTCCAACGAACGAGAGGCAGCGTGATGCGACAACATTTGCGAGTCACCGCGATCCTGGGATTGCTGACGCTCGCCCTGAGCGGCTGCACGCTCGATGGCGGGCCGAAAGACGAGCCGAATCCCGGTTCACTCGGCGCGAAAGACGTGCTGAAGGGTGCCACCCTCACCGTCGGATCCAAGGAGTTCACCGAACAGCTTCTGCTGTGTGAGATCACGGCTGTCGCACTGGAGTCGGTCGGTGCCGAGGTGAAACGCACCTGCGGGATGTCAGGGAGCAATACCGTCCGGGCTGCGTTGCTCAGCGGCGACGTCGACATGTACTGGGAGTACACCGGCACCGGATGGATCACACACCTGAAGCAGACCACTCCGATCACCGATCCCAAGGAGCAGTACGAGGCGGTTGCCAAGTCCGATCTGGACAAGAACGGCATTGTTTGGCTCCCACCGTCCCCGGCGAACAACACGTACGCGATCGCCGCGTCGGCTGAGAAGGCGAAGGAACTCGGGGTCACGACGATTTCCGAGTACGCGGCACTGGCGAAGCGGGATCCGGAGCAGGCATCGTTCTGTGGCGCGGCCGAGTTCTTCGGCCGGGAGGACGGTTGGCCCGGCGTACAGAAGACCTACGGTTTCACGCTGCCCCGGTCGGCGACCGCAGAACTCGCCCTGGGCGCCATTTACAAATCGATCGAAAAGTCGGATCCGTGCGCCTTCGGTGAGGTGTTCGCCACGGATGGCCGGATCAAGGCGCTCGGACTGACAGTCCTGCAGGATGACAAGGCGTTCTTCACGGCGTACAACCCGAGCCTGACAGTGCGCGAGGAGGTGGCCAAGAAACATCCGAAACTCGCGCCGATCATGGAGGCGATCACCGAGGCGCTCGACGATGAGACGCTTCGGGATCTCAACGCGAAGGTCGACGTCGACGGAGACACTCCTGAAGCCGTGGCCAGCGAGTGGCTACGAGCGAAGAAGTTCACCGGCTGAATCCACCGAACTGACGGGGCGTTACGTCGGTAAGGGTGCGGTGGCGGGGGTCGTGCCAGGTTCCTGGCTGTTCCCAGCGCGCGTCAGGGGACGGCCAGGAACTCCCGTTACGCAAGTACGCCCACACCAGCGGCGCCTGCCGGCCAAGATTGAGCCTGCGCTGCCGCGTCCCAATGAACTCATTACGCTCGTTTATTGAGGATGTTGTTGATCTGGATACCTTCGGTGGGCGTGATCCGGCCGTGAGGGAGGTCGATACCGACGGATGCCGCCAGAGCCTGCTGATGCATGTCGACGGTCGCTTCAATGAGGTCGGCGAGAACTCCGGAGCTGGTGCGGCCACGCAGGTACCCGAGGGCAGCGGCGATCATGGCAATGAGCAGCGCCGGCCACCAGACGGCGGCGAATCCGAGATACATCAGCCCCCACGAGGTCAGCCTGAGGTCGGTGCGGTACCTGCCATATGCCGTTTGTAGCCGGGCGCTCTGCGTCTCGTCGAGCAGAAGCCACAGGCGGGGCCAGGCCAAAGCGATGGACAACCCGTACTGGGCGTCGACCCGTTGGGCGATAAGCCGGAAACGGTCACCGATCGGGGTGGCTCGGGCTGGCAGATACCGCAGGGGTGGGCGTGGGCGACGGCGCGCCAGCAGGTTTCGTGCCCGTCGCCGCCGACGCAGGATCCACCATAAGGGGCCACGTGCAGTCCACGCACGGTGTACCGCGTCCGCAAGCCACTGTGCGGCGAACCCGGCCGCGGAGGCGCCGAGCAGGATGACCGCGATTGCGAAGACGACACCCGAGCGCCCGCCCACGGTGGTGTCGAGACTCTTCAACACTTGTACGACACGCTGCAGTTCGAGTACGGCGTGGGCCGGGTCAAGTGCGTGTCGCTGGCCGGCCAGCCCGGCGTAGCCCGCGATGCCGGCGAACAGCAGGCCGGGCAGCGCTCGTGTCTGAAGCCACCGGTCGGTGAGTTTGGTTTCCAAACCAGCCAGGAGATCCGTCATGAGTACGGGTCCCGTCACTCGCGCTGGCGGGCGGTCATCGGTGCGTTGTCGACGGCGCAGACGGGGTCGCGGCCTTTGCGGTCTGGAACGCCCCGGCGGCCACATTGCTTAGTACGTGGACATACATATACACAATCGACAGGATCGGCGTCTCCCACGATGGCAGTGATTCCGGCGAGATCGGGCGACCACGGGTCCGACCGGTCGAGTGCTCCGCCGGATATGCCTAATGGGGGCAGGTGGTGCCGGGCGAAGGCATCGTGCACAGTGGAACCGGCCCGGATGTCTTCCACGGCTGCATTGAGCTTGTGGCGCCAGCGGTCCTGGTCTGCGGCTCGCTGTAGACCGGGCAGGTGCTCGCACAGCCAGGCGAGGGGGTCGGTGTCGGCCGGATCGGTCAACAGATTCTCCTCAGTATGGAAGCTTGACTGTGGCGTTTCGAATTCCTAGGTGAAATGGGACGTTGCTGTGTCACTGGCGGCAGGTCGTCAGTGGCGGATCGCGACGGTAGGATACCGGGGCTGGCTGCGGAGGTGTCGTGAGCGAGGCACTACTGGCGGCGCTGTATGGCCGCATCCGAGCGTTCTTCAAGCGGGGTGATGCGGTGGCAGTGCTCGACCCCGACGCACTGGTCGACGCCGAACGGTTATGGCATGCGGCGGATCACCGCGACGGTACGGCAGTCCCACAGAACGTTGTGCTCGGGTTGGGCTTACTGCGCTGGTGCCGTTACCTGGCCCGGTCACCGGGGCATCAGCCGGACGAGAGCATCGCGGACATCGAGGAGGCATTGCGGTGGTTCAGCCTCGTCGCTCAGGCCGATCCCCAGGCGGTACCCGAACCGTTACGCCGTTTCATCGGTGCCAAGGCCGCAGGCCTGGCGTGGGTACAGTACGAAGAGGGTGTCGCAACCTTCGTTCGGTCCAAGAGAGAAAACGACGCTGCCGCTCTTGACCAGGCGATCAGACTGCTCATCGCGGCCGTACGAGGAACTCCCGCCGAGGATCCGGACCGACTGCGTCGCTTGGAATCCGCAGCGGTCGCGCTACGGGTCAGGTATGAGCGGCTCGGGGCGCCGGATGATCTGGACCAGCTGATCGACGTGAGTAGAGCGATCGTCGCGGTCACCGAACCGGATAGTCCTGAGCGGGCAGATCATCTGTCTCGCCTCGCATTCGACCTGGCGATCCGGCTCGACCGGACTGACACACGCACCGATCTGGACGAGGTCATCGACGCCGCGCGTGTGGCGATCGGTGCTGTCCCGTCGGGGTACCGCGACCGGGCGGTACTGCTGTCCATTCTCGCGACGACGCTGGAGAAGCGGTTCCGCCGGACCGATTCCCTCGATGACCTCGACGAGGTCATCGATACCAGTCGTGCTCTCGTTACCGCCGTATCCTCCGATGAGCCGGTCCGCGTTTCGATGCTCTGCAATCTCGGCAGTGCGCTGTTGACCCGGTACGAGCGCGGTAATGCCTCGGCGGATCTCGACGATGCGGTTGCCGTACATCAGACGGCGGTGGCCGCAGCAGTAGGTGCCGCCGCCCGCGCGGATGCCCTGTCCATGTTGGGCTTCGCGCTCGCGACCAGGTTCCAGCGCGACGAAAAGGCTACCGACCTCGACGCGGCGGTCGACGCCAAGCGAGAGGCGGCACGTGTCACCCCGACCGATCGCCGTCGGCTCTCCGACCTCGCTGCGATGCTGCAACTGCGGTTCGAGTACAAGAAATCGCCGGCGGATCTTCAGGCCGCCATCGAGACCTTCGTACGGGTACTCAAGGTCACTCCTGCAGAAGCCCCGGACCGGCCAACGTACCTGTCCGTGCTCCTCGCCGCGATGCGGTCTTGGGTGGTGCACATTGGTGCGTCCGCCGATCTGGACCAGACCGTGGACCTCTACCAAGCCGTGGTCGACGTGACGTTACCAGGGGACGAGCATCGGGCGATCTTGCTGGCCGGCCTTGCCGGGGCGCTCGCCGCCCGCTTCTCCCAGCTCGGCGCTCGGGCGGATCTGCAGGCCGCGGTCGCCGCCGACACGGCGGCCCTGGATGCCGTCCCGGCGAATCACCCGCACCGGGGTCTGTACCTGTCCAGCCTCGCCGACCGGCTGCGGCTGAGGTCCGAGTGCACCGGTCAGCGGGTGGATGCCGACGTCGCGGTCGGCGTCGCGCGATCCGCGGTCGAGGCGATGGCGACCGACCATCCCTACCGGGCCGAGGTTCTGGGGGTCCTGCGGTCCGCGTTGTACGCCCGGTTCGAACGGTTCGGCGCGATCGAGGACATCGATGCCGCCGTTGCGGCCGGTCGCGCCGCAATCGACGCGACACCGATGGACAACCCGCGCCGGGCGGGGTACCTGCACGGCCTCGCGACCACCTTGCTCCTGCGCTTCGAGCGCGTGGGGTCGCTGGCCGCAAGCGGTGTAGATGCCGATCTGTTGACCGGGGTGGTGGAATCTCTTGCCGCACTGAGAATGCGCAGTCGGGTAAGGCTGGACAACCCCTCGCCGTCAGATGTTGCCGACCTCAGCCTCGCCATCGAGCTGCTCACCGAGGCGGTCGATGCCACCCCCGCCGATGCTTCCGAACTGGCGACATTCCAGTACGCCCTCGCGACCGCGCTACACAGCAGGTACCGGTACCTCGGAGTCCGGGCGGATGCCGAGACCGGCGCCTGCCTGTCCGCTGCCGCAGCCGCAGCGGACACCGTACCGGTGTCAATGCGCATCTTCGCTGCCCAACAGTCGGCCTTTCTGACCGCCGCGACGCGCGGGCCTGCGGCGGCGTTAGGCAGCTACACCGCAGGCGTGCGGTTGTTGCCGCTCATGGCATGGCACGGGCTTGACCGGACCAGTCAGGAGAGCCGACTGGCCGACTGTGAGCATCTGGTCGCCGACGCGGTTGCCTCGGCGGCCGCCGCCGACGCCCATGACCAGGCGATCGAACTTCTCGAACTGGGCCGGGGAGTCCTGTGGTCGCAGGTGCTCAACACCGGTACGGATCTCACCGACCTCCAGGCGGTCGCGCCCGAACTGGCAGCCCAGCTCGATGCGGCAGGCTCCATTCTCGGACGGTCCACAGTGGTCGTCAACCACACCAGGATCGGCACTGGACAGGTGCCACGCGTACAGGTCGCCGACCGGATCCGGGTGGCACGGCGCTTCGACGCACTCGTCGAGGAGGTGCGCCAGCTGCCACCGAGCGACCGGTTCCCGCAGCCGCAGTCTTTTCTCCGGCTGCCGCAGGCCACCCAGCTGTACCGGGCCATTGGGGACAGCCGCGTGGTCGTTCTCAACGCCAGTCAATGGGGATGCCAGGCGCTGATCGTGTTCAACGGACAGGTCACGCCGGTCGCCTTGCCGAAGCTGACTCCCACGACCATGTTCGTCGAGGCGCTCCGCCACATCCACACCCTCACCACCTTCGCGCGTGGCGGCCGGACCCCGAGCGATGTCATGATCCTCGAAATGGCCCTGAACTCCACATTGGAATGGCTGTGGGACACCATCGCTGAGCCGGTACTCGCCGCAACGGGCGACACCGCCACCCCGGCGGACGGCCAGGCCTGGCCACGATTGTGGTGGTGCCCGGTCGGGCCCTTGGCTCTGCTACCTGTGCACGCCGCCGGGTACCACACCGACGGCAGTGGACGTACCCTCCTGGACCGCGTGGTCTCCTCGTACGCCCCTACGCTCCGCGCGCTCGCCAATGCCCGCACGTCACGGCCCCCAACCGGCCCCGGACGGATGTTGTTGGTGACCATGCCCAAAACACCAGGCAGTTCACCGCTACCTCATGTCGGGCGCGAACGAGACGCCATCACCACGCTGCTTAGCGCGCCCTGTACCGAGCTCTCCGGCGACCGGGCCACCCGGGACGCGGTACAAACGTTCCTGCCGGACCACAGCTGGACACATATCGCCTGTCATGGCATCCAAGACGTGAAAAAGCCGTCCAACAGCGGTATCCGGTTGACCGACGGACTGCTCACCATCGCCCAAATCACGGGCAATACGTCCATCCACGGTGAGTTCGCATTTCTGTCCGCATGTCAGACCGCCGCCGGCAGCCGGACCAATCCCGACGAAATCATCACCCTGACCGCAGCTCTCCAGTACGCGGGCTGGCGCCATGTCATTGGCACGATGTGGTCGGTATGGGATGACGCTGCCGCGGATGTCGCCACTTGCATGTATCCACGTCTGATCCACAACGGCTACCTTGACCCGACTCACGCGGCTGCGGCGCTGCACCACAGCCTTCGGCACCTGCGGGATGCTGAGCCCAGTCGGCCCAGCCGCTGGTCACCGTTCATCCACGCTGGCCCCTAAGCCGTTCAGCAACGGAATCCCGGGACTGTAAGACAAGTGGTGTAACTCCTGATCAGGGAGCAGCGCCTGATGTCTGAAGGATCGGCGACCGCTGTGGATACTGCCGTGGTGGCGGAGGAGGGGCCGGGACGGCCGGTGGTTGGTGACCAGGCGGTGCTCGTCGCCCGGCTCGTGGAGCAGGTTCGTGTGGTGGGTCTGCAGTTGACCGGCGATGGCGGGCTGCTGGGGCAGCTCACGGCGCGGGTTCTGGGGTCGGCCCTGGAAGGGTGGGGTCACCGACCCGTCTGGGCTGTGACAAGGGCGACCCGGTGGGTAAGGACGGCGGGAACTCGCGTAACGGTGTGCGGGCTGAGACGGTGTTGACCGACGTTGGCCTGGTCGGGATTGACGTGCCGCGGGATCGTGATGGCAGTTTCGCCCCGGCACGTCGTCAAGAAGCGTCAGCGCCGGTTGTCCGGGGTGGATCACATGGTGATCTCTCTGTCCGCCGAGGGTTTGACCACAGGGGAGATCCAGGCTCGCCTGGTTGAGGTGTATGGCGTTGAGGTGTCGCGGCAGACGATCTCGACGATCACCGACAAGGGTCATGGACGGGATGACCGGGTGGCGGAACCGGCCGCTGGAACCGGTCTACCCGGTCATCTTCCTCGACGCGGTGCACGTGAAGATCCGCGACGGGAAGGTCCCCCGACCGGCCCATCTACCTCGCCTTGGCCGTCACCGTGGACGGCCGCAAGGGACGTCCCGGGGCCTGTGGGCCGGTGACCGGTGGCGAAGGCGCCAAAGTTCTGGCTGCAGGTCCTCACCGAGCTCAAGAACCGGGGCGTCGCCGACGCGTGCATGGTGGTCTGCGACGGACTCAAGGGCCTGCCGGATGCGGTCGGTGAGGTGTGGCCGGAAGCGGTCGTGCAGACCTGCGTGATCCACTTGCTGCGGGCGTCGTTCCGGTATGCCGGCCGGCAGCACTGGGACGCCATCGCCAAAGCCCCGCGGCCGGTCTACACCGCGCCGACCGAAGCCGCCGCCAGAGCCCGGCTCGCCGAGTTCACCGAAGCCTGGGGCGAGAGGTATCCGGCGATCGTCAGGTTGTGGGAGCAGGCGTGGGCGGAGTTCGTGCCGTTCCTGGCCTTCGACACGGAGATCCGCACCGTGGTCTGCTCCACCAACGCCATCGAGAGCGTCAACGCCCGCATCCGGCGGGCCGTGCGGGCCCGCGGCCACTTCCCCACCGAGCAAGCCGCCGTGCTCAAGTGCGTCTACCTCGCGGTGATGAGCCTCGACCCGACAGGGCAGCGCCGCCAGCGGTGCACGATGCGCTGGAAACCGACCCTCAAACGCCTTCGATACCACCTTCGAAGAACGCCTGTCCACAGGCCGAAAGCAGTCGTCAACAACCCGATTCACACCATTCGTTTGACAGACCCACTCCACTGATCCGATCCGGATATTCCGGTGCGCGCTGGCCGATTTCCCGTCCGGGCGCGCACCGGCAGGTTGGGTGCCAGGGCCATCGCACGTCTGGTGCTCACGGTTCGGTTCCCCAGGTGAGGGTTCCGTTGATGTAGATGGTGGTTTTGGTCCAGTCGGTGTATCCGGTTTGGGTGGCGGACCAGGAGTGGTCGTTGGATTCGGTGAATGCGGTCCAGTCGGTTTTGTTGAGTCGGAGTTGG
>DASUSI010000005.1:0-3144 GCA_036375165.1 Micromonosporaceae bacterium
CGTGCCAAATGACCGTGCGCCGGTCTGTGGAAAGCCCAACCTCCTGCCGGGCCATTCGGCGGTCCTGCGGTTGCCATCGCCGTACGTCCAGCGGATTGGGAATCGAGGCGAGCTTGCGCTCCGGGAGGTGGTAGCGACGCCGCACCCGCTCGCGCTCTGTCGCGCTGGCTACGATTACCCTGTCGCACCAGCGCATAGCGAGCCGTCGCAACGGTGTTTCAAGGCGGCTATGGCCGTACTGAGCCCCCTGGTAGGTGCCGAGGACGGCAAGGCCGGTCAACCTTCCAAGCAGGACGCAGACGTCGAAGCGTGCCGACTCGTACTCCTGACAGAGAATCACCTCACAACCCTGGTTCTTCAGCTCCCGGAACAGTGCCCGGGGAGGCGTTGCGAGATA
Organism: Micromonosporaceae bacterium; assembly: GCA_036375165.1. Lineage (GTDB taxonomy): Bacteria > Actinomycetota > Actinomycetes > Mycobacteriales > Micromonosporaceae > WHSM01. The sequence goes on from DASUSI010000005.1 coordinate 398, forward strand.
CGCCTCGAGCGACCGCAGGAGCCGGGACCGGGGAGCGAAGCGCCACCGTGCGGCGCGGATCTTACGGTGCACCACCGGGCTCGGCAGCACGCTGACCAGGCAACCGGTCGGCTCATGCACAAACCGATGCGCTGACCGGACTCGCGCCGACATGAACATTACGACCGTCTTGCGCCCGGCCCGACCAAGGGCTTGCACGTAATTGAACAGCCAGCCACCGGTCTGTTCGTGCTGGAACGTCTCTAGATCGACGCCGATCTTGTCGAAGAAGTCTTCGAACCGGTCTCCGGCCGGCAGCAAAGCGACAGCATGACGAGGAGTGGTCACCGGCTCCGGCTCGCTAACGTGGTCCCATGGTCACGGTCACGGTCATCGTCCCGACGCGTGACCGTGTTCGTTTCCTGTCGCAGACGCTCCGGTCGATACGCCTGCAGCGCGCCGTCGATCTGGAGGTCGTCGTGGTCGATGACGGCTCTGCACCGGGGCAGGTGGACGCAGTTGTGGCAACTCTGGAAGACGACCGCTTTCGCGTGCTGCGCAACTCCACGTCGCAGGGTGTCAGCGCGGCCCGAAACAGTGGCATCGCCGCTGCTCGTGGCACCTGGATCGCATTCTGCGACGACGACGACCTCTGGGCGGGCGGCAAGCTGCGCAGCCAGCTGGACGCGGCTGGAGACGACTGGCCGGGTTGGATCTACACCGGTTCGGTGAACGTGAACGAGGCGGGCAGAGTCGTAGGTGGCAGGCTCCCGCTGCCGCCGGCGCAGGTGGTGGCTCTGCTTCCGCAGCGAAACGTAGTCCCGGGCGGGGGGTCGGGAGTCATGGTCCACCGACGGCTGCTCGACCGGGCTGGCCGATTCGACCTTCGACTGCGCAACACCGAGGACTGGGATCTCTGGGTGCGGCTGAGCCGGTTGGAGACCCCTCGTTGCGTGGCCGCACCTATGGTGGGCTACCGGGTGCACGGCACAGGATCCTCGCTGGTCACCAGCCAGATCCTGGTCGGCGCAGAGGAGATCGAGCGTCGCTACGGCGGCCCGCTGGACCGGGTCACGCTGTACCGCCACCTCGGTCGCCTGGCAGCACGAGCCGGCCGCCGCACCGAGGCGCTGCGGTGGTACGCCCGTACGGCGCGCCTCTCGGCCGAGTACCGCGGCCGCACACTGCTGTCCGATACCACCGACCTGTTTGGAGACGGACGCGCTCGGCGGATCGGCCGGCGGCTGCATCTTCCCCGTGCCGCCTCCGCGCCGGCGGATCCCGCACTGGCTGCATACCTGTCCGAGGCGCAGCAGTGGCTCGACAAGTTGGCGTGATGTCATCTCAGTGGTTTCAGCCATTGCTCGGCCTGCTCCCGCCACGCGGCGTATCGAGGGCCCACGTGTACGCCGGGCAGCCGTCGCAACGCGAGCGCGGATAGGCTTCCGGCGACCCCTATGGAGTCACCGCGGATGGCTGCTTGCATGAAGTGCCCGGCGGCCTGACGGCGGCGACCTCCGCGCAGGGACACCCACGCGAGATAGTGGTGGACCGCCCCGCGGTCGACGCGAGCGCCGTAGCGACCGTCGAGGAGGTCCAGCTCTCGCAGTACGAGACCGGTGTCCTGCGAGGAGTTGCCGCTGTGGATCCGGTACCCGATCAGGGGAAGAGGCACCCACGCCGGCGGGCCGGCCTGGGCCAGGCGGCTCCAGAGGTCCCAATCGGCCAGGTTGACCAGTGCCGGGTCGAATCCGCCGACCTCCAGGACGAGCTCGCGGCGGACCACCACACCAGAACAGCCACCAGGTATCAACGTCCATCTAGGCAGTCGGCGGTGGACGACCTCAGGGGGCACAGGTGGCTCGCCACCCACTACTCGCAAGTCCGAATCGATCTTCACGGCACCGGCGTATACCCAGGGCCGGCCCGACCGCTGCGCCTCTCTGACCTGCATCAGGAGCTTGTCAGGTGCCCACAGGTCGTCGTCGTCACAGAACGCTACCCATCGTCCGGAGGCGGCGGACAGGCCGCGGTTTCTGGCCCCGCTGACGCCCAGGGAAGTGGGATTGCGCAGCAGACGGACGCGGGGGTCTGCCCGGGCGGTCACCACGTCAGTGGCGGCCGTTCCCTCAGATCCGTCGTCCACCACGATCACCTCGAGGTCGACGTCCTTCTGTTCGACAACGGTGCGAAGCGTAAGAGCCAGCAGCTCGCGGCGGTTCTTGGTCGGGATGACCACGGAGACGTCATGACTCACGGGTCAGTCCCACGCGCTTTCGCAGTGGCCGGGTCATGGGGCCGAGCCAGCCGCGAAGCCGGTACTCCGCCAGGTCCACACCCCGGTGAACACGCCATCGAGCGCTCGCCAGGCGCTGCCGTGCTCGGGCCGTGGTCGTGTCCGGTACGGGGTCGTTGAGCGGGTAACCCAGGGCCACCTGCTGCCGGCCGGCAAGCCACGCGAAGCGCTGATGCTGGCCGGCGTTCCATCCCGCCCATCGTCGCAGCGGGTCGAACTCATCGGTGCGCTCGACCGGGTTCCAATGCACATGGTCTCTCCCGCCGTGGAAAACCGAGGAGCCCCGGACGGGGAGCCGCTCGGCGCGGGCGAAGTCGTATGCCGCGAGATCGAGGTCCAAGAACGAAAACAGCTTGGTCATCTGTCCGTGGGGGTCGGAAACCAGATCTTCGTAGTGCACCAGTTGCACGGCCGGGTCATCGGCGGGTCTGCCGTCTAAGAACCGCATGGCGATGTCCACAGCGGTTGCCCA
>DASUSI010000006.1:0-50244 GCA_036375165.1 Micromonosporaceae bacterium
GCTGCCGCCACCTCCACCAGCTTGGTGTTGGTCCGCTGGGAGAGATCCAGAAGCTGCTCGAAGGCGTCCTCGGGGCTGACCTCCAACCGTGCCGCGAGCAGACCCTTGGCCTGTTCGATCACGGCCCGGTTACGCATCGCGCGACGTAATCCGTCAAGTTCCGAGCGGAGCCGATTGACCACCGCTGAAAGCGCTTCCGTCGGCGCTGCCGCACTGGTTGAATGGGGAGGACCGGTGCCCCCAGCCGTGCCGGCTGGTCTGCCAGCGCCGGCCGGCGACTGACTCATCACCTCTCAGACACTAACTGGTCCCTGGCTTGGGTGACCCCTGCCCGATCGGCGGACTTGTCAGTGTATTCCCGGGCGGGCGACAACGGTCACTTGGTGTCACCGACGGAACGTTCCGCCAAGGCACTGCGGACCTCCTCGATCAGGCTCCCGGCCTCGACGGTCCGGTGCCTGCCGGCCAGGGCCTGGCCGGCGTGTCGCAGGCCGGCGACGCGCTCACCGAGCCAGGTGAGATGCGACCGGGTACACGTGGCACGTAACCGGGGGAACATCTCCACCCGGTCGTGTCGGATGTGGCGGCGCGCTTCGTTGCCGAGCGCGGCGATCAGTCGCTGGTGTTCGGCGTCAGTCGCCTGGGTCGTGTCGAGTTGCTGGATGGTCTCAGCGAGTTGCGCGTGCTGCGCCATGCCGCGGTCGGCGACCCGATCGCCGTCCACCGAGTGCTCCCGCAGCGTGGGGTAGACGTACTCCTCCTCGGCGATCGCGTGCCGTACCAGGGCTGCGGTCAGCACGCCGGTCAGGCCGCGGTGGAAGCCGGACCGCAACCTGGCGAGCAGCTTTTCGAACTCACGATGATCTTCGAGAAGGACGTCGACCACGTCCTCCCCCATGATGTGGGTCGGGGTCACAGGGTGGTTTGTACCCACCGCCCTCAGGGCGGACACATCCGGGTTTCCAGGGACGGGACAGGTCGGGCCCGCCGTCACGACGGGCGTGACAGCGGGCCTGTGGACAAAGCGACGTTACGGCGTACCCGACGAGCCTCCTCGGTAGGTCGTCTGACCACCTGGTGGCTGGGCCATGCCCCGCTGGGACGTCCCCGGCTGTTGCGTCGTGCCGGGTTGCGGGAACGCCACGGTGGGCTGCTCGGCGTGCTCCGGCGGCTGCGCGTACCTGGGGTGTGACGGGTCCACCGCGGCGCCCACACCTTGGCCGGTGTACGCCGGCTGCGGCGTTGTGGCGGTACCGGCGGCCGGCGCGGACTGCCGGGACGCCTGTAGCTGGGAGCGGATGGTTCCCATCTCGGCCTCACTGCGGGCGAGCCAGCGTTCCCAGCGGTCGCGCATCGGCTGGATCAGCCCGCCGCCCACGCCCACGACGATCACGCCGCCGACCGTGGCGAGAACCGCGATCAGCACCGGCGTGGTCACCGCTGTGGCGATGCCAACCTGGTTCAGCGCCGCGATCACGCCCAGCGCCAGGATGAACACCTGCGCCATGGTGGCCAGTAGCCGACCGTACGACAGGCCGCCCAGTGCCGAGGTGATCACGTCCTTCACCGCGGTACCGATCGCCGCGGCGATCACCACGATCACCAGTGCCACGAACACCTTCGGCAGGAACACCACCACACCGTTGATCAAGTTGCTGACCGGGTTGGGTCCGAACACACCGAAGGCCAGTTGCAGGGTGAACAGGAGGACGGCGTAGTACACCAGCCTGCCCGCCAGTTGGCTGGCGCTGAGCGTGCCCATCCAGCGGCGCAGCCCACCGCGTTCCATGGCCCGGTCGAAGCCGACCCGCTCCAGCAGCCTGGCGACCACCTTGAGTAGCAGCCTGGCAACGATCCAACCGACGACCAGGATGACCAGGAACAGTACGATTTTGGGTAGTGCGGTGATCACACTACCGAGTGCGTCTTCGAGATATTCCATGCCTCCTCCAGCGTTAGCGGCCGGCTCGGCCGACCGGGGTGTCTGGCGGGCTGAGCCATCCAGGGGCGCTCAGCCGTGTCGGGTCAGCCGCCTACCAGCTCTCCAGCCACGGCAGCCGAGCGTCGAGCCAGTCCCGCAGCCACCCGGCCTGGTCGTCGCGGTTCAACCAGCTGAACTCGCCGCTCAGCGCGAGTCCGGCGAGCCCCAGCGCACCGATGCTGACCAGCAGAGCGGCAACGGCCAGCGGCCGGCTCGCCAGGTGGGGACGGCCCGTCGCCACCAGACCAGCGAAACCGAACAGCAGTCCGATCCCGCCGGCCGCCAGCCCGATCGGTGCCAGCACTCCGGTCAGCGCGGCGAGTACGCCGAGCAGTCCGAAGACCAGGCCCAGCACCGCCAGCCAACTCACCCGGACGCGACGGTAGGGCTCCCGGTACGGCTCCTCCTCGTACTCCTCGTCGCCGTATGCCATGCGCTGGTCCATGTCGACGAACTGCTCACCAGGGCGGACCGCGTGCCGTCCGGTGCCACGCACCGACGCCTCAGGATCGATGTTCTGTGTGCTGTCGAAGTCCCGCCGGTCCCGACTCACCCAGTCCGTACCGGGCCTGGCCGGCTCGGCCGGAGTGTCCACCGTGGGGGGCACCCCGTAGGTCGTCCCCGCTGATCTGGTACCCGGTGGCCAGTTCACCGGTGGCGGCTGTGGGTGGTTTGGAGTCCCTGGCCGGTACGCCGGAGTCGTCCGTGGATCGGGTTGTCTGGTCGGCTGCCCCGCAGGTGGTGTCGCGGGCTGCGGCTGAGGTTGTGCGGGCTCTGGCCCAGGTGTCCCGCCTGCGGGTTCGGGCCCCCGGGTGCCTCGCGGAGATTCCAGGTTTGCCACGGCATATCCCTCCTGCTCGCGCGTACCTCCGCCACCTTGTTGCGTGCGCGTACGTGTTACCGGGAGAGCCGTCTCACCCCGGATGACCGTCGGTGCCTGGAGTACCCGGGGGGTGTGGGTCTCACACCTCAGCGGGACTTTGAGATCACCGTTCCGGTGAGACCTGGCGCAGCGGATTGCCGCGCGACCGGCCGCCGGGCTACGGCGCGGCGGTGTGGTTCCCGGCGGCGCCGAGGTTGCGCACGACCAGGATCGCGATGTCGTCGCGGGGCGGGTCCTCGGAGAACGACAGCACAGCCCCCCGCAACCGGGCGGCGACGACCTGCGCCGCGTGCCCGGCGAGAGCGGTCAACTCCCGTCGCAGCCGTCCCAGTCCGTACAGTTCCTCGCCGCGCCGCCGCTCGGTGACTCCGTCGGTGAAGAAGACGAGCGCCTCACCGGCTGCGAGGGTGACCTGCGCCGGGCGCAGCAGCACGTCGTCGAGCAGGCCCACCGCCGTGCCGTTGATGCCTACCTGCTCCACCTTGCCGTCAGCGCGCACCAGCATCGGCCGTTCGTGGCCGGCCAGGCACATTTCCACGTCCAGGTCCTCGCCGCTGCGCGAGACCATCGCGGCGGCCAGCGTGCAGTACCGGCCGTCGTCGTGTTGCTCGATCAGGGTGCGGTTGAGCAGTTGGATCGCCCGGGGGAGGGAACGGCCGTCCCGGACCAGAACCCGGATCACGTCCCGTACCAGGCCGGTGAGCGCCGCTGCCTGGGCTCCCTTGCCGCACACGTCGCCGATCGCGACCAGCCATCGTCTCGGAGTCACCTCGATGACGTCGTAGAAGTCACCGCCGACGTCGGTGCCGCTGCTGGCCGAGACGTACTCGGAGCCGAACTGGAGGCCCACCGCACTGGGCAGTGCGGAGGGCAGCAGGGCGCGTTGGAACGCCTGCGCGATCTCGGCGCGTTCGGCATGGGTCCGGGAGTTGTCGATCGCCAGCGAGGCACGCCGGGACACGTCCTCGATCACCGCGACGTCGTCAACACCGTGCAGCCGGTGCGGTGGCCGGCCGACCGACAGCGTGCCGAGGGCCTTGCCACGCGCTGACAGCGGCACCACGATGCCCTCCAGCGGTCGGCCCAGCGCCACCGGGCTCTGGGACTGCAACGCCTCCCGTAGTCGAACCGGCAACTCCTGGTTGGTGGGGCCCAGCTTTCCTTGCAGTGCCGGCAGCGCCGACTCGTCGGCGTGCATGCTGGCCGCGAGCCGCAGGTCCCCCCACTCGTCCATGACGTGCACCGCGCACCACTCACCCAGCCGTGGCACCACGATCTGGGGCACCAACGCCAGGGTGAGCCGTACGTCGAGGGACTGCGCCAGCAGTTCGCTGGCCTCAGCCAGGAAAGTCAGCCAGCTGCGACGTCGCAGGTCGTCCTCACGCAGCCGGTCCGCCTCGACGGTGATCGCCATCCGTTCCGCGGTCAGTTGCGCCAATGGCTCCCAGTGCTCGGACGCTGTGGCGCCACCGTCGGTATACAGGCTGAGGGTGGCGGAAACCGGACGGGACAGCGGCAGGCCCACACTCAGTGCGGGGACGGATTCTCCCGTGGCCTTTTCCCTGCTGCCGTAGCTGGCAAGCCGTTGTTCACCCCGGCCGTCGCCGCGGTCCAACCAGACAGCTCCGCCAGAACTTCCGGTGACCTCGCAGAGCCGCAGCAGCAGTTCCGAGATCAACTGTTGCGGGGAGAGCCGCAGCCGCACCTCCTCCGGTACGTGAATCAGCCACACCAGTGACTCCGGGGTGGGGACCAGCCCTGGAGTGACCCGAGGTGGGCCGACAATCGTCGCGGCACCCGGCGGTGGCTCGACCGGGGGTGGTCCGACCGGCATCGTGGTGGCCGGTGGTGGGGTGAGAATGGTCCTGGTCGTCTGGGACCGCGGGGTGGCGGCCGGGGCGCTGACCCCGACCCGGCCGTTGTCCCGGCCCTGCCGGGTCCCGGATCCCCACGCCGGTCCCACGGTGTCCAGGTCGAGCCGGAACCAGACCCCTTTGCCGTTGGAGTTGTGGGTGGTTCCCCAGGCGGTGGCGAACCGGTCCACCAGGAGCAACCCGCGACCGTGCTCGGCCAGTTCGTCCGGTTGCCTCGGACCGAATTTCCGGGAGTCCGCCGAAAGCGACGACTCGATCGGGCCGCCCTTGTAGTCGGTGACGGTTACGGTGAGGCCGTTGGTGTCGGCGACCACATCGACGTCGAGTTCGGTTCCGGCGTGGATCACACCGTTGGTGGACAGTTCGGTGGTGAGTAGCAGTGCCTCGTCCATCAGGTCCGACAGCCCGGTCTGGGCCAGCACCTCGCGGACCGTTGCCCTCGCTGTGGCGGGCGACCGGTGGTCGGCGGGTAATCGAAGCCGGCGGTGGGCCTTATTCGGCACGGATAGCAGTCTCCCCTGTCGGCGCTGCCACGACCAGTGGGAGAACCGGCGGCCGGACTCCCACGGTGCACCGTAATGTTCTGGCCAACTATGACAGACGGTCGTCCGGTGCGTGTCAGGCCCCGTATGTCAACATTCGCCATTTGTCCCCGTCAGGGGTCAAGATGGGGCGGTGTCGCGCTGCGGACACGAGTCCTGCGACCCCCTCTTTCACCGCGTAGCGAGGACATCAGATGACCAAGCCCGGCAAGCCCAGGAACGGTGCCGGCAGGCGGGTTGAACGCCCCGTGCCGGACGTCACGCCTGAGGTGGACTGCGCTGAGGCCGGTGCCGTACTGGCTGAGCTGGTGGAGGCGCTGGGCAGGGTCGAACAGGGGGACTTCGGGGTGCGGGTCTCGCGCCGCGCCGGGCTGCCCGGGGAGGTGGCGGAGCGGTTCAATCAGGTGGTCCAGCAGCAGCAGCGTCAGATCCGGCGACTGCAGTGGGTTTCCCGGGTGGTCGGCCGGGAAGGCCGGATGACCGAACGGCTGGATGTCGAGTTCCTGGACGGTGGTTGGGCCGACGGGGCACACGCCGTGAACGATCTGATCGAGCACGTGGTGCGGCCCACAACGGAGATCGCCCGGGTGATCGGTGCGGTCGCGGAGGGCGACCTGTCCCAGCACATGAGCAACGAGGTGGACGGCCGTCCGCTGCGGGGCGAGTTCCTGCGGGTCGGTCGCACCGTGAACACGATGGTGGATCAGCTCTCGTCGTTCGCGGACGAGGTGACCCGGGTGGCCCGGGAGGTGGGCACCGAGGGCAAGTTGGGTGGCCAGGCACGGGTCACCGGGGTGTCCGGCACCTGGCGGGACCTGACCGACTCGGTGAACACGATGGCGTCCAACCTCACCAATCAGGTGCGGTCGATTTCCCACGCCGCGACCGCGATCGCGGACGGTGACCTCTCCCGAAAGATCACGGTGAGCGCCAAGGGAGAACTCGCTGATCTCGCCGAAACGATCAACTCGCTGACCGACACGCTGCGGGTCTTCGCGGATGAGGTGACGAGGGTGGCCCGGGAGGTGGGCACCGAGGGCAGGTTGGGTGGTCAGGCCGAAGTGCCGGGTGTGTCGGGGACCTGGAAAGACCTCACCGACAACGTGAACTCGATGGCGTCGAACCTGACCGCTCAGGTGCGGAATATCGCGTCGGTGGCGACGGCGGTGGCGCGGGGTGATCTGACGCAGAAGATCACGGTGGATGCTCGGGGTGAGATCCTGGAGCTGAAGAGCACCGTGAACACGATGGTGGATCAGTTGTCGTCGTTCGCGGATGAGGTGACCCGGGTGGCCCGGGAGGTGGGCACCGAGGGCAAGTTGGGTGGCCAGGCCCAGGTGCGCGGGGTGTCGGGGACGTGGCGGGACCTGACTGAGAACGTGAACCAGCTCGCCGGCAACCTGACGGCTCAGGTACGCAACATCGCGAGCGTCACCACCGCGGTCGCCCGTGGCGACCTCACGCAGAAGATCACGGTGGACGCCCAGGGTGAGATCCTGGAGCTGAAGAACACCGTGAACACGATGGTCGACCAGCTGTCGTCGTTCGGGGACGAGGTGACGAGGGTCGCCCGGGAGGTGGGCACCGAGGGCAAGCTCGGCGGCCAGGCCCAGGTGCGCGGGGTGTCCGGCACCTGGCGGGACCTGACCGACAACGTGAACCAGCTCGCCTCCACCCTGACCACGCAGTTGCGCGCGATCTCCCGGGTGTCGACCGCGGTGACCAGGGGAGACCTGACCCAGCGGATCGCCGTGGCCGCCCAAGGCGAGGTCGCGGAACTGAAGGACAACATCAACCAGATGATCGTGGCGCTGCGGGAGACCACGAAGAAGAACTCAGAACAGGACTGGTTGAACTCCAACCTGGCTCGGGTCTCCGGGCTGCTGCAGGGCCAGCGGGATCTCACCGAAGTGAGCCGCATGATCATGACCGAGGTGACGCCTCTGGTCGAGGCCCAGGTGGGCACCTTCTTCCTGTACGAGCCGGGAGAGGGAGCGCCGCGGCTGCGGCTGGCCGCCTCGTACGGCCACGGCACCTCCGAGGAGGATCTGATCTTCGCGCCCGGTGAGGGCCTGGTCGGCCAGGCCGTGATGTCCCGGCGCATGATCCGGGTGAAAGGGGCGCCCCAGGGCTACCTCGCCATCCGGTCCGGTCTCGGCAGCGCCGCGCCAGCGGACATCGTGGTGCTCCCGGTGATGTTCGAGGGCGAGCCGCTCGGCGTGCTCGAATTCGCCTCCTTCTCAGAGCTGTCCGGCCTTCACCTGTCGTTCCTGGAGCGACTGGTCTCCACCATCGGCGTGGCTCTCAACACCATCCTCGCGAACCGGCGCACCGAGGAACTGCTCTCCAACTCGCAACGGCTGGCGGGCGAGATGCAGACCCAGTCCGAGGAGTTGCAACGTACCAACGCCGAACTGGAAGAGAAGGCGGCGCTGCTGTCCGAGCAGAACCGCAACATCGAGATCAAGAACCGGGAGATCGAGGCGGCCCGGCGGGGCCTGGAGGAGAAGGCGCGGCAACTCGCGGCGGCGAGCCAGTACAAGAGCGAGTTCCTGGCCAACATGAGCCACGAACTCCGTACCCCGCTGAACAGCCTCCTGTTGCTGGCCAGACTGCTCGGCGAGAACACCGAACAGAACCTCACCGGGAAGCAGATCGAGTTCGCCCGCACCATCCACAACGCGGGTTCGGAGTTGCTCTCCCTGATCGACGACATCCTCGACCTTTCGAAGATCGAGGCGGGTCGGATGGATGTGGAACCCCGCGAGGTGGATCTGAGGGAAGTCGTCACCTACATCGAGCAGGCGTTCCGCCCGCAGGCCGAGGAGAAGGGCCTGAAGCTGCGGGTCGACGTGAAGCGCAGCGCCCCGGTCACGGCGGTCACCGATGCCCAGCGGCTGCAGCAGATCCTCCGGAACCTGCTCTCCAACGCGGTGAAGTTCACCGACACCGGTTCCGTCACGATCACCGTCGACCTGGCTCCGAAGGGGCTCACGTTCGGGGTTCCGACCCTGGACAGCGCGGACCGGGTGGTGTCGCTGACGGTCAGCGACACCGGCATCGGGGTGCCGGATGACAAACGTACGTTGATCTTCGAGGCGTTCCACCAGGCCGATGGGACCACCAGCCGGAAGTACGGCGGTACCGGCCTCGGTCTGTCGATCAGCCTGCAGTTGGCCCAGCTTCTCGGCGGTGCGATCACTGTGGACAGTGCGGTGGGTCAGGGAAGCACGTTCACCCTCTACATCCCCGAAGTGTTGCCGGCCGAGACGGCGGCTGCCCTGGCCGTCCAGCCGACCGAGGCGCTACCCCTGCCGAGCCGCTCCCGTCCGATCCTGCGTCCGTCGCGGATCGACCTGAGCGGCGACCCGGCGCGCCGCATGGACGGGGCGACGGTGTTGATTGTGGACGACGATGTCCGTAACGTGTTCGCACTCACCAGCGCTCTGGAGCTGCATGGTCTGGCCGTGTTGTACGCCGACAACGGAGCGGACGGGGTGCGACTGCTCACCGAGCACCCAGAGGTCGACGTGGTGCTGATGGACGCCATGATGCCGGAAATGGACGGCAACGAGACCACCCGTGCCATCCGTGGCATCGCGGAGTTCGCGGACCTGCCGATCGTGTTCCTCACCGCCAAGGCGATGCCGGGCGACCGGGAGGTCAGCCTGGCGGCCGGTGCCTCCGACTACGTGACCAAACCGGTGGATCTGGATGAGTTGTTGGACCGGATGGCGGGTTGGGTCAAGCTGCGCAAGGGCGAGACCCGACCGGACGGGCGCGACTGAGAGGCGGCGGACGTGGTGACCTGGATTGTGACGGACGCGAAGGAGACCCGGTGACCCTGGCGGGTGTGCGGGCCAAGCTGCTGCTGGTGGACGACCGCCGGGAGAACCTGGTCGCGCTGGAGGCGATTTTGCAGGGCCTGCCGGTGGAGCCGGTTCTGGCGACCAGCGGCGAGGAGGCGCTGAAACGCCTGCTCACCGACGACTTCGCGGCGATCCTGCTGGACGCGCAGATGCCGGGAATGGACGGGTTCGAGACCGCCGGGCACATCAAGCAGCGGGAACGTACCCGTAACGTTCCGATCGTCTTCCTCACCGCGGTGGACCGTGACGCCCATCTGGCGTTCCGGGGGTATGCGGCCGGTGCGGTGGACTACATCACCAAGCCCTTCGACCCCTGGGTGCTGCGGGCCAAGGTGATGGTGTTCGTGGACCTGTGGGCGAAGGACCGGCAACTGCGGGAGCAGATCCGGCTCGCCAGACGTCAGGCCGCGGAGCAGGAACTCCTGGCGTCAGCGGTTGACGAGGCGATCCGGATCCTGGAGCCGGAGGGCGAGCACAGTGAGGCGGTCGCCAAGGTGGTGTCGTTGCTCAACCGGGCCCGCCTGATCGAGTGAGCAGCACCAGTGCCACGACAGCCGGGGTCCCGGGAGGGCACCCTTGATGCCCCGGGCGCGGTGCGGCACCCCCGGCTGGAATGGCGCTCTCAGCCGGGTGTAGCGCCGTCGCGGATCGTGAACGCCTGCCGCAGGCCGGTCACCTGCAGCAGCCGGTCGAGGAAATCGCCGACGTTGGTGAGAACCAGGGAACTTCGGGCACGGGTTGCCGTGCGGTTGAGCACCACGAGCGTTCCGAGTCCCTGGGAGTCGCAGAATGTGACGCTGCCCAGATCCAGTACCAGGCGCGTCGGGCTGTCTCCCAGGACCTCCTCCACCGCCGTGACAAGGCGCGGCACCGTCCCGATGTCGAGCTCTCCCGCGAGTGACACAACGACTTCTTCTTGCTCGTGGTGTACCGAGATGGATAAGTCAGGCCGCACCACGCCGTTCAGGGTAACCTGAGTCGGCCCGGCGGTGTGACCGGGCACATTCGGAGAGAAACCTCGCGAAGGGCGGTACCGCGCTCGTGGGAGGCAATCCCGTCACGCGGACTTCCGACGTCGCTCCCCGGCCTTCTTCGCGGGTTTCTTGGCCGGCGCGCGTTTCGGCTTCGCCGGTTTCGACGCCGCTTTGCCGGCCTTGGCGGTCCGCTTGGCGGCTTTTTCCGGCTTCGGCGGGGGCTCCGAGGCGGCACCGCGACCCGCCCTGGCACGTTCCACACTCGCCTGCAGAGCCGCCATGAGATCGACCGCCGCGGGCCGTTCCGCCTCCGGCTCCGGGGTCACCACCTCACGTCCTTCGACCTTCGCGTCGATCACTTCCTGCAGCGCGGCGCGGTAGTTGTCCACGAACTCGCCCGGATCGAATTCGGTGGTCATCGACTCGATCAGCGATTCGGCCATCGCCAGTTCCTGCGCCCGGACGGTGATGCCGGAGTCCAGGAACTCGAAGTCGGCCGCCCGTACCTCGTCCGGCCACAGCATCGTGTGCATCACCAGGACGTCGTCGCGGACCCGCAGCATCGCCAGTTGCTCCCGCTGCCGCAGTGCCACCTTCACGATCGCCACCCGGTCCGAGTTCTCCAGAGCGTTCCGGAGCAGCACGTACGGCTTGGCCGCCTGGCCTTCCGGCTCCAGGTAGTAGCTGCGGGCGTACATGATCGGGTCGACCTGCTCGGCGGGTACGAACTCCAGCACCTCGATCGCCCGGCTGGTGGCCAGCGGGAGGTCGGCGAAGTCCTCGTCGGTGAGCGTCACGATCTCGCCACCGCCCAGGTCGTACCCCTTGGCGATGTCGTCGTAGCTGACTTCCTCGCCGTCGACGTCACATACCCGCTTGTACCGGATCCGGCCGCCATCAGTGCGATGCACCTGGTGGAACCGGATGTCCTTTTCCTGGGTCGCGGAGTAGAGCTTGACCCCGATGGAGACCAGCCCGAACGAGACGGCACCCTTCCAGATTGCCCGCATGTCGGCCCTCCTTCCCGCGCGGTCCCGCAGCCATGCGGCCTCTGGCGCCTGGTTCCTGCGGGAACGCGGCCGGGTGCTGCGGGTACGGGTACGCCCAAGCATCGCACCAACAGGCCGGGTTCGGTGCCGCCCTCTACGATCCGTCTGTGCTGGTCAGGCCGTTCATGGGCAGAGCACCCCGGGGGCGGGGGTGGGCGGCGTGAGCCAGCCCAAGCGGATCCGGGTCACGGTGGACGGAACCGAGCTGGAGTTGTCGAACCTTGACAAGCACCTCTACCCGGAGTTCACCAAGGCGGAGGTGATCGACTACTACACCCGCGTCGCCCCGGTTCTGCTGCCGCACCTGGCGGCTCGCCCCGTGACCCGGGTGCGCTACCCGGAGGGGGTCGACGGAGCGTACTTCTTCGAGAAGAACGCCCCGGATCACACCCCTTCCTGGGTACGAACCGTCGAACTGCCGTCTCCGGGCTCCTCCCAGGGCCGGGACACCATCGACTACGTCGTCGTGGACCGACTCCCGACACTGGTGTGGCTGGCGAACCTGGCGGCCCTCGAACTGCACACCCCGCAGTGGCTGGTCGACCGGGGCGGCCGGGCGGGTGCGCCGGACCGGCTGGTGTTCGACCTGGACCCGGGTGCCCCGGCGGCACTGCCCGAGTGCCTCGATGTGGCGCTGCTGCTGCGGGACCGGCTGGCCGAGGACGGCATCGAGGCATACCCGAAGACCAGCGGCAAGAAGGGCCTGCAGTTGGTCTGTCCGGTATCGGCGAGCCAGAACGACGCGGTGGTTTCCGACTACGCACGGCGCCTCGCGGTACAGACCGAGCGTGCCCGTCCGGATCAGGTGGTCTCCCGGATGGCGAGGAAGCTCCGTCCGGGCAAGGTGTTCATCGACTGGAGTCAGAACAACGCTTCGAAGACCACGGTCGCGCCGTACTCGCTTCGGGCCCAGCCGGAACCCACCGTCTCCACCCCGCTCACCTGGAGGGAGGTGGAGGCCGGCGGGTGGCCCCGGTTCACCGCCGGGGAGGTACTGGAACGGATCGAGCGGTACGGGGATCCGATGGCGCCGGTGTGCCGGCGTGGTCCCCGGCTGCCGACCTGAGCTACTTCGCGCGGGCCTTGCGGGTCTGGCTGGTGTTCGCCTTCTGGATGGCCTGGACCAACTCGGGCTTGGTCATCCTGGTTCGGCGCGGGATCTCCAGCCGACGCGCGAGATCCAACAGGTGCTGTTTGGGCGCGTTGGCGGCAACGCCGCCCGCGGTCTGGGTCGGGCGTTGCCCGCGCCCGCGTGCCGCCTGTTGGTCGCTTGGACCCCGTTTGGATTTCTTCTCCCAACGGTCGCCAATCTTTTCGTAGGAATGTTTCAGCGCGGCAAATGCGGTCCGGTGTGCCCGTTCACCCTCTCCGTACGTCTCGACCGCACTGTCATGGGCCTTCGCATAGGTTTCCTGTGCCCCTTTAGGGGACCTTTTCAGGGTGTCCGGCAGGTCTTTTCGGATTGGCATCTGAAGTCACCTCCAGATATCGCCGTACCCATACAACGGTTGCTGTCACTCCTTTAGCGTGGGTCGATTTCGGTTTTCGGCAGAGCGGTGAGCCACGGCTTACCGGCGATGACCGGCGTGGCACCGGCCACTGGTCCGGGCACTGGTAACCCGGCTTGGGCTGGTCCCCGGACCTGCTTGAATGCGAGGGTGTTCCACATTATGGGACACTGGCTCCCGCTCAGCGGGCCTACTGACCAGTATCTTGGACTTTCCACCTCAAGTCGCGGGAACGCACTTGAGAGATCTGACAAGAGGCGTACGGTAAGGCAGGTACACCTCCGCCGTACCGGAGGCGTCGTATCCCTCGCCACATCGGGATCGGCGTTGGGGCTGGCACTCAAGACGTGGGTGCAGGGCCTTATCGGCGCTCAAGACGTGGGCGCTCTGAAATGCGGTCGCAGTCTGCGGCACGCACAGTCAGCACCTCTCTACAGCGAAGTTTCATTTGGACCAGACCCCCTACGGATTGTCGTTTTGGGGTTGCAACGAGTGACCGCTGGAAAGGGGGCGACCCCCTGTGGACGTTCTGATCGAAGACACCACACTGCCGATGCTCAGCACCACCCCGCAAGACACCGCTCCGCCGGAGCAGCGCACGCCCTCCGGCGTAGGTGTACGGCCGGACAAGGCGATCGACGCGCACGTCAGGATCCTGCTGGCGCGGCTCGTCGACCTGCCGGAGGGGCACACCGACCGGGCCCGGATCCGGGAACGGGTGATCGAGCTGTACCTGCCCTTGGCGGAGTACCTGGCACGCCGGTTCCGTAACCGGGGTGAGCCCTACGACGACCTGTCACAGGTCGCCGTGATCGGGCTGATCAAGTCCGTCGACGGCTTCGACCCCAGCAGGGGTGTGGAGTTCGCCAGCTATGCCATCCCGACCATCGTGGGCGAACTCAAACGGCACTTCAGGGACAAGGGTTGGAGTGTCCGGGTGCCGCGCCGGCTGCAGGAACTCAAGCTGGAGATCGCCAAGGCGGTGAGTGAACTGACCCAGCGGCTTCAGCGCTCACCCACGGTGGCCGATCTCGCCACGCACCTCGGGCTCCCCGAGGACGAGATACTCGCCGGCCTGGACACCGCGAACGCGTACAGCGCGCTGTCGCTGCACACCCCGGTCGCGGGTGAGGAGTCAGGCCCCGAGGTGGTCGACCTGCTCGGCGACGACGACCCGTCCCTGCGGAGCGTCGAGGACCGAGCGACACTCCGCCCGCTGATCCGCAGGCTGCCGGAACGCGAGCAGCGGATCATCGCGTTGCGGTTCTTCGGGAACATGACGCAGTCGCAGATCGCGGACGAGATCGGCATCTCCCAGATGCACGTCTCCCGGCTGCTCGCCCGTTCCCTGAAGCAACTCCGGGACGGCATGCTCGCCGAGGTCTGACGCCAACGCGATCGAGCCGCTACCGCGGCGCACGGCAGGGCCGTGCGCCGCGGTGCTCTCCGGATCCCTGGGAGGGGTGAGGTGCTCCGGCGGACCGGATAACGGCGGCGCTGCCGCGACTAGTCTGGGCGCATGCCGTCACACCCACCGGATGAGACGTCGGGCACCGGACCCCCGGCATCGCTGGGACAACCTCAGGGACATCCGTTGGGCACCGCGATCCCCCCCGGCCGACCAGTCCCGCCCGCACCACGACCGGGCGCACCGGTTCCGTTGGGCCAGCGGCTGAAGGCGGTCACCGGACTCACGGGTCCCCGGCCGTCCTGGCCGATGGTTGTGCTACGAATCCTCGCGATCGCGCTGGTTCCGATCGGCGCGATGGTGATCTTCGGAGTCCTGATCTTTCTCTCGGAGTTCAGCTTCGGCCTGTTCACCGCCAGCGCGCTGATCGCCCTGTTGCCCGTACCGTTCCTCGTGTTCTGGTTCATCTGGCTGGACCGGTTCGACCCTGCCTGGTGGGAGTACCAGGCCTTCGCTTTCGGCTGGGGTGCCTGCGTGGCGACGTCCATCTCCCTCGGCGTCAACACGTTGGGCGGGTTGGTGTTCGCCTCGGTGGGTGTTCCAGAGGTCTGGGTGGCGGTTTGGGTGGCCCCGGTGATCGAGGAGATCACCAAGGGGCTGGCGCCGTTGCTGCTGTTCCTACTGTGGCGCCGCGAGGTCGTGGGGTTGGCCGACGCCGTGATGTACGCGGGCCTGTCCGCCACCGGATTCGCGATGACCGAGAACATCCTCTACCTCGGTCGGGTGTACGTGTCGGGGGAGCAGCTCCAGGGTCCGCTCGGGGCGGTGGTCGGCGTGGCGACCCTGATCGTGGTGCGTCTCGGATTGACCGGTTTCATCCACCCGCTGTTCACCTCTATGACCGGCTTCGGGATTGGTATGGCGGCACGTACCGGGAAGGTCGTGCTCCGCTGGTTGTATCCGGTGATCGGACTGGTGCTCGCCATGGCGCTGCACGGCGTCTGGAACTTCACCGCCATCCTGGCGCAGCAGAACCAGGACGTCAGGTTCCTGGGGTACCTCTACTTCATGCTCACCCTGCCGATCCTGTTCGGATTCGTCGTGCTGGCCTTCTGGGCCCGTAGCGCGCCGGGCCGTGTGGTGCGCCGGGTGCTTCCCGAGTACGTCCGCGCGGGTTGGCTGAGTCCTCCGGAACTCGGCACGCTCGTGACCCTGCGGCGCAGGCTGTGGGCGCGGCGGTGGGCCAGGGAAGTCGCCGGCCAGGAGGGTGCCCGGGCGATGCGTGCCTACCAGAGCGCCTGCACCAGGCTGGCACTGCTACGCGAGGGACGGCTGCGGGGCGTCGGCGACTGGGAGCCGGCCGATCCCGAACACCGGCTGCTCGACGAGATCAGGGCCTGCCAGCAGACTTTCACCGGTCGCGACTCCACGGTGCCGGCGGCCTGGTGGGACGGGCTGCGTTACCTGGTCACGTATCCAGACGGCCAACAGCACCCGGTGGTGCCCCGGCAGCCGTTCGCGATGCCGGTCCCGGTGCGTCCCTGGTATCCGTGGCAGATGCCGCAGTACGCCTTTGCCTCTCACCCGCCCGGGATCACGATCGGCCACGGTCGTCCCGCCGTGCCGGGGTCCTGGTCGGCACCGCCCGGTTCGCCGCCGCCCGTCGGGTACTCGTCCCCGTTCGGTGCCGGATCCGCGCCTGCCCAATATCCGTGGTACGCCGTGCCGCCACCCGGTTACGTGGCGGTACCCGGCGCGCAGCCACCGCCGCCCTCGTCACCTGGGCCGCCGCCGTCCGGACCCTCGCCGTCCGGTGACGGTGACGGCCCGACGTCATCCGACCGGGAACAACCTGGAGTCTGACCTCGCCGGGCCGGCTGGCGCTCGGCACACCGGGCCGACCGCCGACGCGACCTACAGGTAGAGCCCGGTGGCGTCCGGTTCCACCCGGGCTGCCGCGACCGCGTGTACGTCGCGCTCGCGAAGCAGGATGTAGTCCTGTCCGTGCAGCTCCACCTCGGACCGGTCATCAGGGTCGAAGAGCACCCGGTCGCCGTTCTTGACCGCCCGTACCAGCGGGCCGACCGCGACCGTTACCGCCCATGAGAGCCGTTTGCCGACCGCCGCCGTCGCGGGGATCACGATGCCGGCGGCCGAGCGGCGCTCCCCCTCCGACTCGATCTTCACCAGCAGGCGGTCGTGCAGCAGCCGGATCGGCAGCCCTTCGGCGGATGATTCGGACTCCCTGGTGAGCTGGACTGGCGTGCTGGGATGCGTTCCGGTCACGCGGACACGCTACTTGACAGGCGGGGGTTACCCCACAGCGACTACGGTGATCATGTGAGTCGTTTGAGAAGGCTGGCCAGCGGCGTCCGGGACACCTGGCGTTCGGTCCGATCCGGGCAGGCTGGTTCGGATCCGCCACCGCGCCGAGGCGTCGACACCGGGGACACGGTCGAAGTCCTCGACACCGGACCTCCAGGTACGGATGCCGTCGGCGAGCTGGTGCCGTTGTCCCGGCACGACGACGCGCTGGTCCCGCGGGGTGTCCGGGTGGCGGCGGCGTGGTCCTGGCGGCTGCTCGTCATCGCCGTAGCGGTCGGTGCGGGGCTGTGGCTGCTGGCGCAGGTGCGCCTGGTGGTGGTGCCGCTCGCGGTGGCCCTGCTGCTGTCCGCGCTGCTGGAGCCCGCTGTTGCGAGGCTCCGCGAGGCTGGGCTGCCGCGGTCCCTGGCGGCGGCGATCGTGATGATCGGCGGCTTGGCGGCGTTGGTCGGCACGCTGACCGCGGTGGTGCAGGCTTTCGTCGACGGTTTCCCGGAGCTGTACCGCAGTGTCCAGGAAGGGATCGCGCGCATCGAGTCGTGGCTTCGTACCGGTCCGTTCGGCCTGTCCCGCAATCAGCTGAACCAGGCCCTGGAGAGTGCCCGGAACTGGCTGGACGAGAATCGGGAGAGCATCACCGGCGGTGCGGTCAGCACCGCCACGGAGACCGCCACCACGGTTGGCCACGTGCTGGCGGGGCTGTTCCTGGTGCTGTTCACGACGTTCTTCTTCATGCGTGACGGCCGCGTCATCTGGGGCTTCGTCAGCCGGATGTTCCCGCGTTCCGCACAGGGCTCGGTGTACGGAGCGGGCAACGCCGCATGGCGCACTCTGACGTCCTATGTCCGGGCCACTGTCCTGGTCGCGTTCATCGACGGGGTCGGCATCGGCCTGGCAGCTCTGATCCTCGGCCTGCCGCTGTGGTTCCCGATCGCGGCGCTGGTCTTCCTCGCCTCGTTCATCCCGATCGTGGGTGCCACGATCTCGGGCCTGGTGGCAGTGCTGGTGGCGCTGGTGACCCAGGGGCCGTTCACGGCGCTGCTGATGCTGATCGCGGTGGTCGTGGTGCAGCAGGTGGAGGGGCACCTGTTGCAGCCGCTGCTGTTGGGACGGGCGGTGGCGCTGCATCCGATTGCCGTGATCATCGCGATCGCGGTGGGCGTGGTCGCCGCTGGCATCGTCGGCGCGTTGATCGCGGTGCCGGTCGTCGCCGTACTCAACACCGCTGTGCGGTACCTGAGCGGCGAACGCCAGGCCGGCTTCGCCGGTCCGCCCGGCACCGCGGTGCGACCCTATCCCGCCGATGAGTGACCCGGTCGGGGTCAGGGTCGCTGGGCTATGAGGTAGAGGGCGTAGGTGGCGACCACGACGGCGGCCACCGCGAATCCGGCGGCGGGCCGGGTCATTCCCCACGCCACGGTGCGCAGGGTGGTCAGCGAGTTCTTGGTGGTGCGGTACTCGATCCAGGCACGGTGAGCCCGCTGGAACCTGCGACCGGTGAGCCAGCCGAGGACCAGTCCACCGAGCAGTGTCATGGTGATGAGCGATGTCACGGTGGTTCTCCTGCGATGCGCGGAGGGTGGAGAGCAGTGATACGTAACCACAGACCCCAGCCACCGCACCAGACCGGTGCCTGACCTCTGTGGATAACCCTACGCAGTAAGTACTCTGGGTAATCTGGTAGGTGCGGACGGTCTATTGACGTTGTGTGAAACCACCCGGATCGACCCCTGAAAACGTCGGTGATCATCACCCGGTCATTCCGCGTCCTCTCAGGAGGGTTGTCACGAGGCGTCTCCGGCCAATCGCTCCAGGGCACCCCGCACCACATCCGGACCGGTGGTGTACCAGAACGGAGGGAGCGACCGCCGCAGGTACTCGCCATAGGACCGGGAATGGTGCAGCCGTGAGTCCAGCACCGCGACCACGCCGCGATCCGTGGAACTGCGGATCAGTCGCCCCACCCCCTGTGCCAGCCGTATCGCCGCGATCGGGACACTGACCGCCGCGAAACCGGAACCCCCCGCGGCGTCCGCCGCGGCCGCCCGGGCCGCCGCGACCGGCTCGTCCGGGCGGGGGAACGGCAACCGGTCGATCACCACGAGCTGGCAGGCGTCCCCCGGGACGTCCACCCCCTGCCACAGCGACAGCACCCCGAACAGGCAACTGCGCTGGCCGGTCCGGAACCGGCGGACCAGGGCCGGCAGCGAGTCCTCGCCCTGCAACAGCACCTCGAGGTCGGTCTTTTCACGTATCACCGTGGCGGCCCGCTCGGCGGCACGCCGGGACGAGAACAGTCCCAGGGTGCGGCCGCGCAGGGCAGAACACAGCCGTACCAGTTCCTCACCGGCGGCGTCGGACAGTCCCGACGCGGTGGGTCGTGGCAGGTGCGCCGCCACGTACAGGATGCCTTGCCTGGAGTAGTCGAACGGCGAGCCGACGTCGAGTTCCCGCCAGGCCGGACCGTCCTGCGAGCCGTCCAGCCCGAGTGACCGTGCCACGGTGTCGAACTTCCCGCCAAGCGTCAGGGTCGCGGACGTGGCGATCACCGTACGGTCCTGGTAGAGGTGCAGTCCCAACAGGCCGGACACGGACAGCGGCGCCACCACGAGCGAGGAGGCACCGATCGCTGGAGCGCCCGCCGACGACCCCCAGATCCCGCCCCGCCGGTCGCCTTCGGTCCAGACCACGTCGTGGTCGGCGAATTCCAGTAGCCGTTGCGCCACGTCGGCCAGTTGTTCCAGGTTCGCCTTGGCCTGCTGGCGGCGCACCGCGTCGGGGTCCTCCCGGGTCTCACCGATCTGCTTGACGGCCGCGCGGCTGGCCGCGTCGACCAGGGTCAGCGCTTCGGTGACCGGCGTGGGGAGTCGCAGCAGCCTGCCCATCGGGGCGTCGGCGAGAGCCACGGTCAGGCCGTCGGCTGCCTCGGTGAGCCGTTCCTGGACGTCCGGGTCCAGGAAGGTACGTGCCCGGCGGGCCGCTCGGTCGACCAGTTCCGCCCGCAGTTCCGCGTGTGCCGCGGAGGTGACCCGGTCCGCCAGTTCGTGTGCCTCGTCAACGACCAGCACCCGGTGGGGCGGCAGGATGTGGTGGCCGCTCAGCATGTCCACGGCGAGCAGGCTGTGGTTCGTCACCACGATGTCGGCTTCCCGGGCCCGGATCCGGGAGGCCTCGGCGAAGCAGTCCTCGCCGTACTCGCAGCGGTTGGCGCCGACACATTCCCGGGCGGGCATGGAGACCGCCCGCCACACCCGGTCGTCGACCCCGGGGGCGAGTTGATCCCGGTCGCCGGTCTCGGATTCCAGTGCCCATTCCCGGATCCGGGTCACCTGCTGGCCCATCCGGCCGGCCGCACCGAGCCACCGGGTGCCACCGCTCTCGTCCACCAGGGTGTCGTCCGGCGTGTCGGCGGCCTCCAGCTTGGCCAGGCAGGCGTAGTGGTGGCGGCCCTTCAGCACCGCGTACGTCGGTCGGCGTCCGAGCAGCGGGGTCACCGCGTCGGCCAGCCGGGGAAGGTCAACGTCGACGAGTTGCGCCTGCAACGCCAGGGTGGCGGTGGATACCACCACCGGACCGTTCACCAGGAGCGCCGGCACCAGGTACGCCAGTGACTTGCCGGTGCCGGTGCCCGCCTGCACCAGCAAGTGCTCACCGGTCTCGATGGCGCTCGAGACCGCGTTCGCCATCTCAAGCTGGCCGGGACGGCTGACTCCGCCAGGGACGGCGGCGACCACCGTGGCGAGGAGGGCATCGGTGGAGACGGCGGTCGGAGCGACGGTCACGGACCGACCGTACCGGCCGGCCCCGACCGATCGGGTACGGCTCGCGTAGCCTGCCGGGGGTGCGCGTGGTGTACCGCAAGTACGACGGCAGCCTGCACTGGCACCAGGAGGCGTCCTGGTTGGGCGAGGACAAGCACGGCGTGTGGCTCGGCGCGCCACCCGCCACTCCGGCGCGCCGAGGCCACGAACCCCCGGTGGTGCATCCGCAGGCGCACACCGTGCTGTTTCCCCGGGACACCTGGTGGACCGCGATATTCAACGCCGAGCCGCGACGTACCGAGATCTACTGCAATGTCACGACGGTACCGGTGTGGCGCGCCGACGAGGTCACGATGGTCGACCTTGACCTGGACGTGCGTCGTCTGCGTGACGGCACCGTTGAGGTGCTCGACGAGGATGAGTTCGCCGTGCATCGGGTGCGCTACGGCTACCCGGACGAGGTGGTGAATTCGGCGTTGGCGGCGGCTGAGTGGCTTCGTTGCGCACTCCTGGCACCCACCGACCCATTCGCCGGGGGCTACCGACGGTGGCTGGCGATGGTGGGTCGGTAGTTCGTCGGGCCGATGCCCCGGTTCCGCCAGAGTCGGTGGATCCCGAACCCCACCAGCAGGAGTACCAGAGGTCGGCGGCGGAAGAGCAGGCCGACGATGAGCAGGATGATGGTGGCGAGCACCCGGAACACTGTCATCGGGCGTCCCGTACAGGCTGCCCTCGGCGGCGGGCCGGGGGGAGGGTGCGGCTCCCGATGGGTGTACGGGTCCGGGCCGGTGCGGCCTGGCGAGTGGCGGTGATCCGGGCGAGCCGGCCCGGATGCCGGTAGCCGCGGCGCCATCGGCCCAGTCGGGTGACCTCCCAGCCCGCGGCACGTAGCCTGGCATCCTGGGATTCCCAGATCAGGTGCTCGATGCGGTCGAGCAGCCGGGTGAGCAGCCGTCCTCGGGTGCTCACGGGGGTCCTCGAAGGGATGTGCTTCGAGGGGATGGTCATCTGTGGCCTCCTTCCGGAGTTCCGGGGGGACAGCCTGGCTGTTGCCCGGGCTGTCCGTCCGATCGTTCGACGCTGAAGTCCCCCTTCACGGGTACGAAACCAACTGGTGGTTATGTACCAACCGAATTCAGTGTCTGGTTTGCCTTTTTAACCTGTCAAGTGGTATCGATACATTTGTTGGTATCAAAGGGAGGGTTGCTCGGTGTCGTCGAGTCCACTCGGGGGTACGCCCTACTACCAGGCGGTCGCTGATGCGCTCCGGGCGAAGATCAGCAGTGGCGAACTGATGCCCGGCGATCGGATACCCACCGAGCAGGAGTTGATCGCGGAGTACGAGGTCTCACGGAACACCGTCCGGCTGGCGCTCAACCAGCTCACCGCCGAAGGCCTGGTCACCCCCGGCCGGGGCCGCGCCGGCCGGGAAGTCCGCAAGCGGGACCTGATCACGGTCCACGTCCCGGAGACCCGCAACGACCTGCGTGCCACCCAGATCGACGGATTCATCGCCGAGATGCGCAGCCAGGGCTTCAAACCGGGCCAGCAGATCGAAGTCGGCATGGTCCGGGCGCCGCAGTTGGTCGCCAACCGGCTCGGCCTGGAGCCGGGCAGCATCGTGGTGGTGCGCCGCAGGCTCCGCCTGGTGGACGACGTCCCGTGCTCGATCGCCGACTCCTACCTCCCGTATGAGCTGGCCAAGGACACCCCGATCATGGAACCGGAGGACATCGAGCAAGGCATGATCTCCTGGCTCGCCGAGCGCGGGAAGGTGCAGACCCGGTACATCGACGAGGTCTCCACCCGGATGCCCGAGCCGGAGGACGTCCGGCGACTCAGACTGGAGCACGGGGTGCCCGTGTTGATCCAGAACCGGATCCATTTCGTGGCCGAGGAGCCGGCGTGGGTGACCCGGATCGTGCTCCGTGGCGACCGGCACCGGGTGGTGTACGAGATCCAAAGCTGACGTCGCGCCGCCATGTCCGGTGCTCCGCGGAGTGACCGGCCGGTCGCGCAACCGACAGCCCAGGTGAACGGCGAATGAACGCCGCGTGAACGAAGTCTGGACACCGGGCGCTCAATTTCCCGGCGCTCCGGCGTGTGCTTAGCATTTCCCCGGTTGGCCTGCTGAAACACGGCAGCCGCCACGCCGGGATCAGTAGCCCGGCGAGTCTCCTGCCCACGGCCGGACCCAGTCGGCCGCGACCCAGCCACGAGGTTGCCCCGTGCGATTTTCGCTCCGTCCCAGTGCGGATTCCTTCTACGAGTTCTTCAGTCGTGCCGCCCAGAACCTGGTGCGCGGCGCCGCGTTGCTCACCGAGGTGGTGGGGCCGGAAGCAGACATCCAAGCGGTCAGCGAGCGGCTGCAGGAGGTGGAGCACGACAACGACGAGATCACCCACGAGCTGTACAACCGGATCAACTCCACCTTCGTCACGCCGTTCGACCGGGAGGACATCTACCGGCTCGGCTCGAATCTGGACGACGTGATGGACCACATCGAGGCGGCCGGCAACCTGGTCTATCTCTACGGGCTGTCCGAGCTGCCGGCGCTGCCCCGCGAGATGGCGGACCTGGTGGACGTCCTGAACGAGCAGGCCAGGATCACCGCGGACGCCATGCCGCGGTTGAAGTCCTTGAAGAACCTGAGCGAGTACTGGATCGAGATCAACCGGCTGGAGAACAACGGTGACCGGGCGTACCGGATGCTCCTGGTGCGGCTGTTCTCCGGCGAGTACGACGCGCTGACCGTACTCAAGCTCAAGGAGGTCGCCGACGAGTTGGAGGCCGCGGTGGACGCCTTCGAGCACGTGGCCAACACGGTCGAGACCATCGCGGTCAAGGAGTCCTGAGTGGACCCGCTGCTGGTCGGCGTGATCGCGGTCATCGCGGTGGCGATGGCCTTCGACTACACCAACGGTTTCCACGACGCCGCGAACGCGATCGCCACCTCGGTCTCCACCCGGGCGCTCACGCCACGCGTCGCACTGGGCGTGGCCGCCGTGGGCAACCTGGTGGGCGCGTTCCTGGGCGGGAAGGTGGCCGCCACGGTGGGTGGCGGGCTCGTGAAACTACCCACCGGATACGACAGCCTCTGGATCATCTTCGCCGGAGTGCTCGGGGCCATCGCCTGGAACCTCATCACCTGGTACTTCGGACTGCCCTCGTCGTCCTCGCACGCCCTGTTCGGTGGGGTGGTGGGCGCCACGTTGGCCGTGGCCGGCACCGTGCAGTGGGCCAACATCCTGGAGAAAGTACTCATCCCGATGGTGCTCTCGCCGCTGGTCGGGGTGTTGCTGGGATACCTGGTGATGCTCGCCGTGATGTGGCTGTTCCGGCGCGGCCAACCCGGCCGGCTCAACCGGGGCTTCCGGATCGCCCAGTCGGTCTCGGCAGGTGCCATGGCGGTAGGCCACGGGATGCAGGACGCCGCGAAGACCATGGGCATCATCGCGCTCGCCCTGTACATCGGGCACTTCCAGGACAGCCCGGAACAGATCCCGATCTGGGTGTACTTCACGTCCGCGACCGTACTGGCACTCGGCACCTACGCCGGGGGCTGGCGGATCATCCGCACCCTGGGCCGGCGGGTGATCCACCTCGACCCGCCGCAGGGCTTCGCCGCCGAGACCACCGCCAGCTCGGTGCTGTACGCGAATGCGTTGATCTTCGGTGCCCCGATCTCGACCACCCACACCATCACCTCGGCGATCATGGGTGTCGGTGCCACCAGGCGGATTTCCGCGGTGCGGTGGGGGGTCGCCGGCAATATCGTCACCGCCTGGATCCTCACATTCCCCGCCGCCGCGCTGATCGCCATCGTGGCGCACTTCCTGATCGTGCCGTTCACCGGCTGACCGCGGCCCGCGCGGGTGGCCTGACCTGGGGCCACCCGCGCACCGATCCGGGTTTCGACAGTCGGCGGATAGGCTCGCGGACATGGACGCGTACCTGATCGAGGCGGTGCGGACCCCGTTCGGCCGGCACCGTGGCGGGCTCTCCGGGATCCGTACCGACGATCTCGCCGCGATGCCGATCACCGAGCTGGTGCACCGGGTTCCCGGGCTGGACCCCGCCCGGGTGGACGACGTGATCCTGGGCGACACCAACGGCGCCGGCGAGGACAACCGCAACGTGGCCCGGATGGCGGCGCTGCTGGCCGGACTTCCGGTGACGGTCCCCGGGGTGACGGTGAACCGGCTCTGTGCCTCGGGTGGCGAGGCGCTGGTGCAGGCCGCGCGGGCGATCGCGGTGGGCGACGCTTCGGTGGTCATCGCCGGGGGCGTGGAGAGCATGAGCCGGGCACCGTACGTGCTTCCCAAGCCTGACGAGGCATTGCCGGGCAGGATGGAGCTGTACCACACGCAGGTCGGCTGGCGGATGGTCAACCCGAAGTTCCCCGCCGGATGGACCAGGTCGCTGGGTGCCTGCGCGGAATCGGTCGCCGCCGACCTCGGCGTCGGGCGTGCCGAGCAGGACGAGTGGGCGCTGCGCAGCCACCGGCTCGCCGCGGAAGCCTGGGAGAAGAACCTCCACGACCACGTGATGCCGGTCGAGCCGCCGACCTCGAAACGTCGCGCCGCCGCGCCGGTCGACCCGGTGACCCGCGACGAATCGATCCGACCAGACACCTCACCGGAAGCCCTGGCGGCGCTGAAGCCGGCCTTCACCCCGGACGGCACCGTCACCGCCGGAAACTCCTCACCGATCAACGACGGTGCGATCGCGGTGCTGATGGGTTCCCGCGCCGTGGCTTCGGAACTGGGTGTCGAACCGTTCGGCCAACTGTTGGGCAGCGTGACGGTGGGGGTGGAACCGGACCGGTTCTCGGTGGCCCCGGTACCGGCGATCAGCAAGCTGCTCGACCGGGCCGGACTGTCCATCGCCGACATCGCGGTGTGGGAGATCAACGAGGCGTTCGCCGCGATGGTGCTGTCCTGCTTGCGGTCGTTGCCGGGCCTGGACCCGGACCGGGTCAACCCGAACGGCGGTGCCATCGCGATCGGGCACCCGCTCGGTGCGTCGGCCCCCCGGGTCGTGGTCGACCTGTGCCGGGAACTACGCCGTCGGGGTGGCGGGTACGGCGTCGCAGCGGCCTGCATCGGCGTCGGCCAGGGCACCGCTGTACTGGTCCGCGTCGACTGACCGGGAGCGCTGCGGGGTCGGTAGGCTCGCCGGCATGACGTCGCCGGACACGGCCCCGCCGGACCGGGCGTTGCCCGACTGGCTGGCGGAGCACGCCCGCCAGTTCTACTCCGGTGGCCGCCAGCCGGTGCGGCCCCGCCGGGCCGCGACCGTACTGCTGCTGCGGGACGCTGACCCCGGCATCGAGGTCTACCTGATCCGCCGGGCCGCGTCGATGGCGTTCGCGTCCGGGATGTACGCGTTTCCCGGCGGCGCGGTGGACCCCCGGGACGCCTCCCACGACATGGAGTGGGCCGGCCCAGCGCCCGCCGGCTGGGCGGGTCGGCTGGGACTGGAGGACGAGCCGGCGGCGCGGTCCATGGTCTGCGCGGCGGTGCGGGAGACGTTCGAGGAGTCCGGAGTGCTGCTGGCCGGCGCTCCGGGCGATGCCGGCCGGCAATCCGACCCGGATGGCGTGGTCGGGGACGTGAGCGGACCCGAGTGGGAGCGGGCACGCCAGGCGCTGGTGGACCGGGAACTGGCGTTCTCCGACTTCCTGACCCAGCGTCGCCTGGCGTTGCGGAGTGACCTGCTCGCCGCCTGGGGTCGCTGGATCACCCCGGAGTTCGAGCCCCGCCGGTACGACACCTGCTTCTTCCTTGCCGCGTTGCCCCGCGCGCAACGCACCCGGGACGTGGGCGGGGAGGCGGACGGTGTGGTGTGGGTCAGCCCGGCCGAGGCGGTGGCGCGGCAGCGTCGGGGCGAGATGGCGATGCTGCCGCCCACGGCGGTGACGCTGAGCGAACTCACGAACGAAACGTCCGTGGCGAGCGCGTTGCGTGCCGCGGCCGACCGGGACCTGACCCCGGTCACGCCGCGGGTGGTCTTCAGCGACGACGGCGCTCACCTCACCTGGCGAGGGTAGCCCCCAGCCCTTAGCCGAACCGGCCGGCGATGTAGTCCTCGGTCTGCTTCCGTGCGGGGTTCGTGAAGATCTTCTCGGTCTGGTCGAACTCGACCAGCTTCCCGTAGCGCTCGCCGTGCTCGTCCACCTCGGCGGTGAAGAACGCGGTGCGGTGGCTGACCCGGGCTGCCTGCTGCATGTTGTGGGTCACGATCACGATCGTGTACCGGGTGGCGAGGTCCACCATCAGGCTTTCGATCCGGGCGGTCGCGATCGGGTCGAGCGCCGAGCACGGTTCGTCCATCAGGATCACGTCGGGCCGGACCGCGATGGTACGGGCGATGCACAGCCGCTGCTGCTGCCCACCGGACAGGGTCAGCGCGCTCTGCCGGAGCTTGTCCTTCACCTCGTCCCACAGTGCGGCCCCGGTGAGCGCCTCCGCCACGACTTCGTCCAGGTCGGACACTTTCATACCCGTGACGCGCGGGCCGTACGCGACGTTGTCGTAGATGGACTTGGGGAACGGGTTCGGCTTCTGGAACACCATGCCGATCCGTCGCCGTACCTCGATCGGGTCCACGTCGCGGGCGTACAGGTCATGTCCCCGGTAGCGGACACCGCCGGTCACCCGGGCACCCGGGATCAGATCGTTCATCCGGTTCAGGGTGCGCAGCACGGTGCTCTTGCCGCATCCGGAAGGGCCGATCATCGCGGTGATCCGGTGCTCGGTGATCGTCAGTTCGACGTTGCGGACCGCCCGATAGTCGCCGTAGTACACGTTCACGTCACGCAACTCGAGCACCGAGTCGGCCGGTGGGCCACCACCCGGGATCCGGTCGGCGGCGGCCCGTACCTCCGCGTTGGGCGGCGGCGCCAGGTCCATTGTGGTCTCCGTCATCTTCACGCCTCCCTGATAGCTGTCACCAACGCTTGCCGAACCGGTTGCGGATCACGATCGCCACCGAGTTCAGCACCAGCAGGACCGCGAGCAGCAGGACGATCGCGGCCCACCCGATCTCCTGGAACTCGGCGTGCGGGCTCCTGATCAGGTTGTAGATCTGGATCGGCAGCACCGCGTACGCACTGTCGATGCCGTCGGGGTTGAACTTGATGAAGCTGACCGCGCCGAGCAGCAGCAGCGGCGCGGCTTCCCCGATCGCCCGGGACAGCGCGAGGATCGAACCGGTGGCGATGCCGGGGACCGCAGCCGGGAGCACCTGCCGCCAGGTGGTCTGCCAGCGGGTCGCGCCCAGCGCGTACGAGCCTTGGCGGATCGACTGCGGAACCGCCCGGATCGCTTCCCGGCTCGCGATGATCACCACCGGGAGCACCAGCAGCGACAGTACGATCGCCGCCGTGATCACCGTGAAACCGAGCCCCAGAGCACGGGCAACGATCCCGAGGCCCAAGATCCCGAAGACGATCGACGGTACGCCCGCCAGGTTCTGGATGTTCAGCTCCAGCAACCGGTTGTACCAGCGGGTGGTGTCCGCGTACTCCTCCAGGTAGATCGCCGACAGGATTCCGGTCGGCAGGCAGATCAGCGCGGTGAGAGTGATCACCCACAGCGTGCCGGTCAACGCCGACTGCACCCCGGCAACGTCAGCGCGGGACCGGATGCCGCTGGGCATGTTCTCCCAGAGCCGGGGGTCGAGTCGATTCCAGCCGCGGTGCACGGCGTACCCGATCAGGAACACCAGGAATCCGAAGCCGACCAGCAGGCACAGTTGCAGGGCCAGCCGGAACGCGGCCTCACCCGGGCGGAACCGCCGCCGGGTGAGCGAGGTGGCGACCTCGGTCATTCGTACACCTCCCGGAACCTGCGGACCATCCGAATGCTCAGCGCGTTCAGCAGGAACGTGAACCCGAACAGCACCGCCCCGACCGCGAAGATGGTCCGGTAGTCAAAGGAGTCGACGGGCAGGTCACCGGCTCCAGCTCCGGCGATGTACGCCGTCATCGTGGCCGCCCCCTGGATCGGGTTCCACTCCACGTGGTTGGACGTGGACCCGGCCGCCACGGTGACGATCATGGTTTCCCCGATCGCCCGGGAGAGCCCCAGCACGACGGCCGCGACGATTCCCGACATCGCGGCCGGCACCACCACCCGGATGGACACCTGCATCCGGGAGGAGGCCAGCGCATACGCTCCCTCCCGCAGGCTGCGCGGCACCGCGCTCATCGCGTCCTCGGCCAGGCTGGCCACGGTCGGGAGGATCATCACTCCCATCGCGATCCCGGCGATCAGCATGTTCTGGAACGCCGGTTGCTCCCGCCCGGGCCACACCTCGCGCACCAGCGGACCGAGCGCGAACAGGGCGAACGCCCCGTACACCACGGTCGGTACGCCCGCGAGCACTTCCAGGATCGGCTTGAGTGCCTTACGGGTACCCGCCCGCGTGTACTCGCTGAGATACATGGCGGAGCCGATGCCGAGCGGTACCGCGATGCCGATCGCGACACCGGTAACCGTGAGGGTGGCCACCAGCAGTGGCAGGATGCCGTACTCCGGGTCCCGGAACAGCGGTGACCACTCGGTGCCGGTGAGGAACTCGGTGACGCCGACCCGCTGGAAGAACTCGACGGTCGGCCCGGTGAGCGCCACCACGATGCTGCCCGTGGTGGCGATCGAGACCGCGGCGGCCAGCACAAGCAGTGCTTCCGCGCCCCGCTCGCCGGGACGCGGGCGCCCCCGCCACCAGGGACGGGTGTCCCTGGTGGCAGGGGGTTTCGACGTTGTCTGGATTGCCGTCACTGAACCTCTCAGACGCTTCCGAACTCGTCCGCGAGCGTGCGCTTCTGCTCGTCGGTGAGTGGGATGTACCGGGCTTCCTTGACGATCTCGTCGATGTGTTCGATGTAGAAACCGAGGAACTCTTTGACCTCGGGCCTGTCGACCGCCTTCTTGGCGACGTAGACGAACAGCGGGCGGGACAGTGGCTTGTAGAAGCCGTCCTGGGCGGTTTCCATGCTCGGCTCGACACATCCGTCGCCACCGTCGACCTGCAGCGCCTTGAGCTTGTCCGAGTTCTCCTCGTAGTACGTGAAGCCGAAGTAGCCGAGCGCCCCCCTCGTGCTCGCCACGCCGGAGACCAGGACGTTGTCGTCCTCGGAGGACTCGTAGTCCTTGCGGCTCGCACCTTCCTCACCGTTGATTTCGTCGGTGAAGTAGTCGAACGTGCCGGAGTCCGTGCCCGGCCCGTACAGCTTCATGGGCTCGGCCGGGAACTTCGGGTCAACGTCCTGCCAGGTCTTCACCCGGGAGTCCGGCGACCAGATCTTCTTGAGCTGGTCGACGTTGAGGCAGTCGACCCAGGTGTTCCCCTTGTTGACCACCACGCTCAGCGCGTCGTTGGCGACCGCCAACTCCACGTACCCGACGCCGGCCTGCTCGCAGGCGGCCTTCTCCTCGTCCTTGATCGGGCGGGATGCGTCCGAGATGTCGGTCTCACCGGCGCAGAACTTCTCGAACCCGCCGCCGGTGCCCGACGTGCCGACGCTCACCTTCACCTGTGGTTGCTCGTCGGAGAACAGTTCGGCCGCCGCCTCGCTGAGTGGGGCGACGGTGCTGGAACCGTCGATCGTGACCTCGCCCGAGAGTTCCCCCGATCCAGTGTTCGCCGGGTTCGACGAACATGCCGTGAGCGCGAGAGCGACGAGTGCGGCACCGGCGAGTGCCTGCCGCGCCTGAGCGTTCCGCTTCACCTTCACGTATCTCTCCTTTGGCCGGACCCACCGGCCTGCGCGATTACCTGTCGCATCGCACGTTATGGACGGCAGGTTGCGCGGTACCCGGAGCAAGGTGAAGCCAAGGTGAACGGACGCGTACAGCTCGGTGATACCCCCCCTCTCCCCAAGCGCGAGTTATCGATATCTGGTTGCTATGCGGTGCCGTTTAGCAACGAGAAATCGATAAACCGTGGAGTATGTGGAGAGGGTGGGGCTGGAGCGCGGAGAGGAGGGGGCGGGTCCGGGGGCTGGGGCGGGTGCCGGTCACTCGCCGCCGCGGGAGGGAGAGCCGATGGCGATCATCCGTTCCACCGACGCCCGTGCCCGGACAGCGACGTCGTCGGGCACGCTGACCTCGGTGACACCGTCCCGCAGCGACCGGAGCAGCTTGGCGGGCGTGATCATCTTCATGAAGCGGCAGGAGGCGCGGTCGTTTACCGGCAGGAACTCCACTCCGGTCTTGGCGGCCCGGAGCTGGTGCAGCATCCCGATCTCGGTGGCCACCAGTACCTTCCGCGCCGTGGTACGCCGGGCGGCCTGGACCATTCCCCCGGTGGAGAGCACCTTCACCCGCTCGGATGGCACCAGCCCCTCGCCGGCCAGGTAGAGCGCCGACGTGGCACAGCCGCATTCGGGATGGATGAACAGGTCCGCCTCGGGTTCGGCGGCGGCCCGTTCGGCGAGCGTGGCGCCGTCGATTCCCGCGTGGACGTGGCACTCACCGGACCACACGTGCAGGTTCGTTCGGCCGGTGACCCGCCGTACGTGCGCCCCGAGGAACTGGTCGGGCAGGAACAGGATCTCCCGGTCCTCGGGAATCGAGCGCACCACGTCAGCGGCGTTGGACGAGGTGCAGCAGATGTCGGTCTCGGCCTTCACCTCGGCCGTGGTGTTCACGTACGCCACCACCACGGCCCCGGGGTGTTCCGCTTTCCAGGCACGTAGCTGATCGACGGTGATGCTGTCGGCCAGGGAGCAGCCCGCCTCAGGGTCCGGGATCAGCACCGTCTTGTCTGGGGAGAGCAGCTTCGCGGTTTCCGCCATGAAGTGCACCCCGCAGAACACGATGGTGCTCTGCTCGGCGTTCGCCGCGATCCGGGACAGCGCCAGGGAGTCCCCGACATGATGGGCCACCTGCTGGATCTCCGGGACCTGGTAGTTGTGGGCCAGGATCACCGCGTCGCGCTGCGTGGCAAGCCCGCGGACCTGCTCGGCCCAGCCGGCGGGTAGGTCGCTGGCACGTACCGGTGCAGTCGCTGTACTGGTCACCGCCGCCTCCGGGCTGGGTCATCTCGGGTGAAGTGGAGATCAGGTTATCGACTATGAGTCGAAAACTAGTCTAACATCGGAGCATGGCAGCCGCCCGTGACGTACGACACGGAAAGCCGGACGCGACCCCGGGACACGAGGTGCTCGCCGTGGTGCTCCAGGTCCGGGGCGGCGTGCTGTCCGTACTGCTCTGGCAACGGGCCAGGCCGCCGCACCGGGGGAAATGGGCGCTCCCCGGTGGGGTCCTGGGTGGCACCGAGGACCTCGGCCCATCGATCCGGCGGCAACTGGCCGCCAAGGTGGACGTACGGGAGTTGTCGCACCTGGAGCAACTGGACACCCGGGGACAGGTGGACCGGCACCCGGATCGCCGGGTGATCGCCACCGCGTACCTCGGACTGGTGCCGGCGGACCTGGACCCCGACGTGCCACAGGACACCACGTGGCATCCGGTCGACCGGATGCCACCAATGGCGTACGACCACGCCGCGATCGTGGCCGCCGGGCGGGAACGGCTGCGCTCCAAGCTGTCGTACACCAACCTCGGCTTCGCGTTGGCACCCCCCGACTTCACCATCTCCCAACTCCGCGGCTACTACAGCGCGGCGCTCGGCCACGAGGTGTCCGCGACCAACCTGCAACGGGTGTTGCTGCGCCGGCGTCAGATCGAGCCCACCGGCCGTACCGCACCACCCGGGCCGTACGGGGGAAGGCCGGCCGAACTGTTCCGGTTCCGCGAGCGCCGACTTGAGATCACGGACGGTTTCGCGGTGCTGCGTCCTCCGACACGTCCCCCGGACCGGCCGGCTGTGCGGGACCCGGGTCGACCACCCGGCGGAACGCCGCGTCGGTGATCCACCGTACGAAGCCGAGCCTCTCGTAGAGCCGCACCGCCCGGGTGTTCGACGCATCGACGTACAGCATGACCTGGTCCAGGCCGAGGCCACGCAGATGCCGCAGCCCGGCGAGGGTGAGGGGCACCGCGAGGCCACTGCCCTGTGCGTCGGGATCCACGCCGAGCACGTACACCTCTCCGATCGGGGAGTGGGCGTGCGCGCCGGTGGTTCCATGCACCTTGGTCCAGTGGAACCCGAGCAGCCGGCTGTCCGAGACCCGCTCCGCGAGCAGGAATCCCGCCGGGTCGAACCACGGCTCGGTCATCCGCAGGTCCAGGTCCCGTTTGGTCCACCGGCCCTGGTCCGGATGCTCGGCGAACGCCCGGTTGTTCAACTCCAGCCACGCCTTGTCGTCCGCACCGGGTACGAATTCGCGCAGCCGGATGCCCTCTGGAACCTCGACGGTGGGCACCGACCCGTACAACGGGCGGCGCATCTGCCACAGCACCCGGTAGCGCTCGAAGCCCAGACTCATCGCGAGCGCGGTCGCGGACGGATGGTCACCGTGCGACCACAGCCGTAGCCGGCCCTCCGGATCGGGTTCGGCGGCAACCGTGACCGCCGCCTGCGCCAAGGCCCTCCCCATGCCTCTGTGTCGGTGCAGCGGGTGCACCACCAACTCCGCCGACGCCCCCATCACCTCGTCGGTGGTATCCACATGCGCGTAACCCACCACGGCATCGCCGTCGACCGCGAGCAGGTGAACCGACGGCAGGTCACCGCCGCCTCGCAGGTGCAGCACCACGTGCTCGGAGAGAGGGTAGACGCCGTCGGCGTCGCTGGCCGCCTGCAACAGGGTGAGGACGTTGGAGACCTGGTCCGGTCGGAGCTGGCTACGACGTTCCACGTGGCTCACGATCTGACCCTAGCCGGGCTCCGGCCACTCACACGGAGGCGTGCTCCGATTCGGGCAGCGGCCGGGCCGGCGGCACCACGAACTTGTACCCGACCTGCCGGACCGTGCCGATCATCGATTCGTACTCGCTGCCGAGCTTGGCGCGCAGCCGTCGGACATGGACGTCAACGGTGCGGGTGCCGCCGAAGTAGTCGTAGCCCCAGACTTCGCGCAGCAGTTGGTCTCGGGTGAACACCCGGCCCGGGTGCTGGGCCAGGAACCTGAGCAACTCGAACTCCTTGTACGTCAGGTCCAGGTGGCGACCCTTGAGCTTGGCGGAGTAGGTGTCCGGGTCGATGGTGAGTTCCCCGGCACGCACCGACCGCGTGTCAGACTCCTCGACCGCCTTGGCCCGCCCGGCCGCCAGCCGCAACCTGGCCTCGACCTCGGCCGGGCCGGCGGTGTCCAGCACCACGTCGTCCAGTCCCCAGTCGGCCGCGACGGCGATCAGACCGGCCTCGGTCACCACGGCGAGCAGCGGCACTCCGATCCCGGTGGCCCGCAGCATCCGACAGGTGGCCCGCGCGTCGGCCAGGTTGGCGCGGGCGTCAACCAGCAACAGGTCGGGACCTGGCCCGTCGAGTAGGGCCCGCACGTCGCGGGGCCCGGTACGGACCTGGTGCGGCAGCAGGTCGAGGGCCGGCAGGACTCTGCCGGCCCGGTGGTTCACGGTGCCGGTACCGCTGATCGCGGTCAGCAGCAGGATGTTCACGCAGACCCTCTCCCGTCCCGGTGTACGTACACGGCGCTGCTCGTCATCGCGACCCTCCGGCTGCGGTGGCGGGGGTTGGGTGAACCCGAGCCTATCGGAGACCGGACGCCGGACCCGATCACTTCTCGGTGGGTGAGTCGCTGAACGTGGTCAAGCTCTCGCGAAAGCGGCCTAACAAAAGGTACGAAGTCGCACCGGCTTCGTCATCGCCGGGAATGTCTGAGACGATCGCACCGTGGCTGGCACACCTCCCAACAGCGAGCCTGAGCAGCAGCCAGGCTCGCGTCGGCGTGATCGCCCGCCGAATCCGGGTACGAAATGGTGGGATGACCTGCGCGACATCGACGTCTCGCAACTGGGTCAGCCACAGGCGTCCGCCTGGGACACCGGCCAGCCGGACAACTCCGTGCGGGACACCCCGGCTGGGGGTTCCGGGGGTCAGGGCTGGGGGCCCGCTCCAGGGCACGGCCAGCATTCGGACGCCTGGCCGGCGGCACCAGCTCCACCGTCTCCACCCGGGACACCCGCGGCCCCGGTGCCTCCGCCTCCGCCCTGGCCGGCTCCACCACCGATGCCCCCGCCCCCGCCCCCGCCGCCGCCGATGCCGCCGCCGATGCCGATGCCGATGCCGATGCCGACCGCTCCGCCCCGGCCGGTCTCTGGACCTCCGGTGCCGTCAGCGCCACCACGTCCGGGCAAGCCCGGTGCGGGTCCGGTCCCGCCACCCTCGGGGCGGCCACCCGGCCCGCCGCCGCAGACGGCGCCACCCCCACCACCACGACCCGGTCCACCGCCTGGGCCGCAGCCCCGGGCGGCATCGGCACCGCCAGAGGCACCACCCCACCGGTACGGTCCACCACCCGGGCCGTACCCCCCGGGGAACCGTCCGGGGGGCCCACCGGTCCCGCCACCGGGACCGGGCGGGGTACCAGGCTGGACCGGACCGCCACCACCGGACATCGACGCCACGGACACCTTCCCGTCGGTGCGTCCGATCGCACCCGAGCCGCCGCGGCGTGCCGAACCTCGCCGTCCCGAGCCGTTCCCACCTCAGCCGGCATGGGAGCAGCCCGAGCCCCGACCTGAACCGAGGCGTGAACCGGAGCCCGAGCCGGAACGGCCGGAGCGCCGTCAGGCACGGCCGGTGCCGCCGCCGGGCGAGGACGACACGGCCGGGTTGCCGAGAGTGCGCGCTGAGGAGCGGTCGTCCATGGAATCGCCGTTCGAGGACGCGCGGCGGCACGGTGGGGAGAGTCCGCGCGGTGCTGGACGGGACGTCGCCGCGGCTCTCGCCTTCTCAGGTTTCCGCTCCCTGTTCACCGCCGGGTTCGCCGGTCTGCTCGCCGGCATGCTGATCTTCGGTTCGCGGTTGGACCTGATCGCGTACGCCGGGGTGTGCTTCGCCATCCAGGTGCTGTTCGTGGTCGCCTGGACGGTGGGCGGTCGGCCGCCCGGTCCACGGGTGGTCGTGGTGGCCGGCATTTTGGGTGCCCTGGCCGCTGATGCCGTCGCGGTCCGCTCTGCCGAGGCGTCGCTGGCCCCGCTGGGATACGTGGTGGCTGGGACGTTCCTGGCTGGAGTGATCGGGCAACTGGTGCGCGGGGAAAGCCGGTCCCGGGTGACCGAGTCGATCGGGTCTGTCGCAGTGGTGGCGGTCGGTGTGGTGGCGCTGGCCACTCCGGTGTTGCTGGCCCGGTATCCGGTCGGCACCGAGGCGCTGCTGGCGTGCATGTTGGCGGCCGGTGGGGCTCTGGTGGTCGCCCGGTTCGCGGACCTGGTGTTGCGGCAGCCCCGGATCTCGCCACAGGTACCCCGGGGAGCACCCGGCGTGGTCCTCGGCGCGATGGCCGGGACCGCGGTCGCCGGCTGGGCCGGCTCGATGGT
This sequence comes from Micromonosporaceae bacterium, assembly GCA_036375165.1. GTDB lineage: Bacteria > Actinomycetota > Actinomycetes > Mycobacteriales > Micromonosporaceae > WHSM01. The sequence goes on from DASUSI010000006.1 coordinate 35,588, forward strand.
GGTCGGACTCACCCCCAGTCTCGCCGCCGTGGCCGGCGTCGTGGTGGCGATGGCCGCCCTGCTCGCCGACCTCGGCATGGTGTTCGCTGAGACCGGCCGGCTGCTGGCCGGTGGAGATCCGTCGCGCGGCACGGCGCGGACGATGCTCGGACCGCTGGTCGCGCTTGCCGTCGCGGCACCCGCCGCGTATCTGCTCAGTGTCCTGATGATCGTGAAGAGCTTCTGACGCCGTACCCGAGGGAGTGCTGACACAGTGAACGGTGGTCGGAAGGTGGGCGTCGGCCTGTTGACCAGTTTCCTGGTGTTGCTGGGGCTGCTGGTGGCGGCTGACCGGGCGGCCGCGTGGGTGGCCGAGGACCAGATCGCTGAGCAGATCGCGAAACGGGCCGCCGAGAAGAAGATCCGGATGCAGGGGGAGCCGGACGTCAGCGTGGCGGGCTTCCCGTTCCTGACCCAGGTGATCGGCGGCGAGTTCCAGGCGATCGACATCCGGATGAGGGGTGTCTCGCTCGACGGGGTGGACGTGGACACTCTGGACATCCGCGCCACCGGGGTGGCCGCCGACGTCGGGAAGCTGATGGACGGATCCGGTGACGTCCGTGCCAGCCGGCTCATTGGCAAGGCCACGGTGCCGTTCTCGGTCGTGGAGGAGGCGCTCGGCATCGACGGTACGCAAGTCACCGGGAACGCGGGCCGGCTCGTGATCCGGGTGCCGTTCGACTACGGTGCCGGCTCCGTGATCGTGGTCGCCCACGCCGGTGTCTCGGTGGCGGACGGCGTGGTCAGGGTGAAGGTGTCCAAGGTCGGCGTTGCGGACGGGAAGCTGCCGTCGTTCGCGCAGCCCGCGTTGGACGCGCTCGCCCGCAAGTTGTCCCGCGACGTGACGATGCCGAAGCTGCCGTACGGCCTGAAGCTGCACAGGGCGACGATCACGAACTCCGGCGTGGCCGCGACCGCTTCGGCGAAGGACGTGCCGCTCGGCTCCTGACGGACCCCGACGGCGGCCGGAGAGCCCGGGACGCGGTTGTCGCCCGACCGGTCAGGGCGGCGTGATCGCTGCCGTGTGATCGCTCACCAGGCCGGTGAATCGTGGCCGCGGACCGTGTTAGCCTGCCGGCATGAGCACGCTGCTCACCAAAAGGCGCGCGGTCGACCTGTGCCGTGTGGCCACCTGCCTGTGTCGCTCCCACTGACGAGCGTCGGCTGCAGCGTGCCCGGCTGAGCGTCGCACCCTGCCACCGCAACGCCGGCCGGGAGTGTTCACCGAGTCGTCGCCGATATGGCTCCTCCCGATAAGTCCAGATCCTGCTGGCCGTCTCCTTCAAGTCGTCCAATTCGCAGGTTCGCCTCAGGAGTGACGATCGTGCCCAGGTCGGTTTTGTCCAGATCAATGTCCCGTTCCAGCCTTCCCGATCCGGCGGCCACACTCGCGCGTACCCGGCCGAGATACGCCCCGTACGGCATCATCTACAGGGTGTTTGGTCGCGCCGTGGCTACCTCCGCACGCCGAGCCGGAACCCGGTGTGGTTCCCGTGCAGTCTTTCGGTGGTGTCCTGGTGGTCCCGGCATTGAACCCCGGGCTCGGCCGGTTCCTGGGCTCCGAGGCCCATCTGTTGATCCGCCAACCGGCCACTGTCCGTCCGCGATCCCAGAGATCCCGATCCGTTGAAGGAGTCGAAGCATGAGCCGTGAAGACGTCCTGGTCTCCGCAGACTGGGCCGAGCGCCACATCGGTCAGGACGGTGTGGTCTTCGTCGAGGTAGACGAAGACACCACCGCCTACGACCACGGCCACATCCCCGGTGCCGTCAAGCTGGACTGGAAGCAGGACCTGCAGGACCCGGTACGTCGTGACTTCGTCAACCGGGAACAGTTCGAGAAGCTGCTCTCCGAGCGGGGGGTCGGCAACGACGACACCGTGGTGCTGTACGGGGGGAACAACAACTGGTTCGCGGCGTACGCCTATTGGTATTTCAAGCTGTACGGACACCGCGACGTGAAACTGATCGACGGCGGTCGCAAGAAGTGGGAACTCGACGACCGGAAGCTGGTCACCGACGTTCCCCAGCGGCCGGCCACGCAATACCGGGCGCAGGAGCAGGACCTGTCGATCCGCGCGTTCCGGGACGAGGTCAGCCAGGCGATCGGCGCGAAGAACCTGGTCGACGTACGGTCCCCGGACGAGTACGCGGGCCGGCTGCTGGCTCCGGCGCACCTGCCGCAGGAGCAGTCCCAGCGTGGCGGACATGTGCCCACCGCAGTGAACGTGCCGTGGAGCAAGGCCGCGAACGAGGACGGCACGTTCCGTTCCGATGAGGAACTCAGCACGATCTACTCGCAGGCCGGAGTCGACTTCGACAGGTCGACCATCGCCTACTGTCGGATCGGCGAGCGTTCCAGCCACACCTGGTTCGTGCTGCACGAGCTGCTCGACCAGCCTGACGTGAAGAACTACGACGGTTCGTGGACCGAGTACGGCTCGCTGGTGGGCGTGCCGATCGCGCTCGGTGACGAGCCCGGCGAAGCCTGACACACCGGACGGATCCAGACAGCCCAGGATCCAGACAACAAGGAGTGAATCATGAGCGTGGCTGACACGTCGGGGACCCCGCGAGGACGTCAGGCGTCACTCGGGGGTGGCAGCTGCGCCGCCCCTGATCAGGCGGCGCCCTTGCCGGCGAGCGTGGACCTCGCGAAGGAGACCGTGATCGCCGGCACCGTGGTGGCCGACGGCGGTTCGCCGGTTGCTGGGGCGTACGTCCGGCTGCTGGACGCCACCGGTGAGTTCACCGCCGAGGTGGTGACCTCGGAGCAGGGTGACTTCCGGTTTTTCGCCGCACCCGGGCGGTGGACGGTGCGGGCGTTGTCCCGGGCCGGAAACGGCGACGTCCAGGTGGCGGCGGGACACGGTCTCAACCAGCTCACCCTGAGCGTCGCCCAGGACTAGACCAGATCTGCCGGACCGGAGACCACGCGTACCGCCCGACAGGACGGCGCGTGGTCTCCGGAGGGTCGCGTCCCATCCGGTGGTGGGGCGAGACCGCTGGCCGGCGGCTGGGACGATGACGTGATGAGACAACTGCGCCGCCGATGGTTCGGCCTACTGGTCGCGGGCTGGGCGGTGGTGTTGCTGGTCCTCGCCTTCGGGGCCTACGGGGGCGAAGCGACGGTCGCCGAACAGCGGGACATCGCCGCAGCCCGTCCGGCGGTGGACCGCGCCACCGTCGACCTGATACGGGCCGCTGGCCCCGGTGTCGCCGTCCAGGTCTCCGATTACCACTTCCAACGGGACTGTCGGGTCAGCCTGGTTCGCGGCGGTGCCGAGTACCGCCGGCTGGTCCGACTACTCGTGCCGCCCAGCGCGGAGGGCGAGGTGGTGGAGTTGATCGGGCGGGAGCTTCCCGGCGACTACCGGGCGACCGCGTACCGCTCGCGCGCCGGGTATCGGCTCTCCGCCTCTGGTGCCGGGTTCGTCGAGCTGAGCGGGACCAGCGGCCCGTCTGGCAAGGGCATGCTCCAGGTTCACATCGGCACCGGATGCCGGCCATTCGACGGGCCGGTGGCCACGCTGCGTACCCCGCCAACCCGGAGCGAGATGGTGCGCATCGACGGGGTGCTGGACCTGCTGGGGGTGGCGCGGAACACCGCGGAGATCCCGCGCTGGCACACCGAGACCATCGGATGCGGCGACGGGAGCCTGCGGTCGGTCGAGTTCAGCTCAACCTCGGTCCTGGACCGGCCGCTGAGCGACCTGGCTGACCTGGCGCCGCCGGACGCCAGGGTCCTGGCACGAGAAGACCGGCTGCTCGCGTACCGCCAGGGCGCGGTGTCGGTGGTGGCGACCACGACGAACGGCCGACTGCGGGTCAGCACCACCGCCGTGGAGTGCTGAGCCCCAGGCATATGCTCTGCGCTGTGTGGAACGTGGTGTACGTGGGCGTGCAGGTGGCGGCGTTCGGCGCGCTCGCCGGCCTGCTCGGGTATCTGGTGCTGCGGCTCGGGAGGATGCGGTGACCCTGCCGGAGAGTTTCACGGTTCCTCCGTACCCGTTCCAGGAGACCGCGGACGTACGGACCGGACCGGACCTGCACCCCGGGTTGCTGGGGCTGTTGCCCTACATCGGGGTGTGGCGCGGCCGGGGCAAGGGCGGCTACCCGACGATCAAGGACTTCGACTACGGCCAGGAGGTCCGGTTCAGCCACGACGGCAGACCCTTCCTGTGCTACGAGTCCCGTAGCTGGCTGCTCGACGCGGACGGCCAGCCGGTGCGGCCCACCGGCCGCGAGGTGGGCTGGTGGCGGCCCCAGCCGGACGATTCCATCGAGGTGCTGCTGAGCCACCCCACCGGGATCATGGAGCTGTATGTCGGCCGGATCGACGGCACGAAGGTGGAACTGGTCACCGACACCGTGCTCCGGACGGCCACCGCCAAGGAGGTCTCCTCGGGTCACCGGTTGTACGGGATCGTGGAGGGCGCGCTGATGTACGCGTACGACATGGGCGCGGTGGGTCAACCCCGCCAGCCGCACCTTTCCGCCCGGCTGGAGCGGGTCGCCGACTGAGGCCCTGGAACTCCCGGTCCCCGGAGATCAGACCGGAAACCCGAGAAGTTCCCGGACCGCATCGGTGTGCCGCGACCAGGCAAGCTCGGTGCCGTCCAGTTCCCGGACCGGAACCAGGCCGCGTACCGACGAGGTGAGCCACACCCCGCCGGCCGCAACCAGTTCCTCAGGCCGTACCATCCGGGTCCCCGCCCGCCAGCCGAGTTCGTCGGCGCGGTCGAGCAGGTAGCCGGCGGTGGTGCCGGGCAGCACTCCGGTCGTGGTCGGCACCGTGCAGAGTTCCGTCCCGGACAACCACACCAGCGTCGAGGTCGGCGCCTCCAGCGCGTACCCGTCGCTGGACAGCCACAGCACGTCCTCCCGGCCCTGGCTGGCGGCCCACCGCTGGGATGCCATGTTCACCGCGTACGAGAGGGACTTCACTCCGCCGAGCAGCCACGGTGCCCGGGATCGCTGGTCGGCGGCGAAGCCCAGGGTGGCGGTCACGACCCGGATCCCCTCCCGCCGGGCGCGCAACGTCACCGGGGCCACCGGGCTGATGATCGCGTAGCAGGTGACCGGACCGCCGCTCTCCGGTCCCCGGGTGCAGACCAGACGCAGCGCCGCTTCGGCCCCGGGCTCCCAGGCGGCACAGGTCTGCGCTGCCAGCTTCAGCATCGCGTCGCGCGGCGGCAGCGGAAGATCCATTCGTCTCGCCGAGCCGACCATTCGCGCCAGGTGCTCGTCGAACAGCCAGGGTTTTCCGTCCCGGACGTGCATGGTCTCGAACACCCCGTCGCCGCGTAGCACGCCGAGGTCGTCCGCCCGCAGGATCGGGGTGTCGGCTGGCACCACCCCCCGGCCCAGCACCGCCACCAGCTGTTCCGCCGCGGGGTGCCGGACCTCCGGGGAGGATCCGGGAAGAGGTTCCATGCCTGGAGATTAACGGCCCCGGAGAAACACCCCGAGGGGCGGAGCGGGGCAAGGGGGACGGTTCCGGTCGGGCATATCATCGGACGCATGTCGGGTTCGTCGCTGGCCGAGGCGCTCCGTGCCCGGGGTCTTCGCCTCACGGCACAGCGTCAGCTGGTTCTCGACGCGGTCCGGTCTCTGGGGCATGCCACCCCGGAGCAGATCCACGCGACGGTACGCCGTACCGCCGCTGGTGTGAACATCACCACCGTCTACCGGACCCTGGAGCTGTTGGAAGACCTGGGGTTGGTGACCCACACCCACCTGTCCCACGGGGCGCCCACGTACCACGCCGCCGGTGACAGGTCCCACGTACACCTGGTGTGCCACGAGTGCGGCACGGTCGATGAGGCACCCCGCGACCTGTTGGAGCCGCTCGCCCGGAAACTGGAGGAAGAGCGGAGGTTCCTGATGGACATCGGCCACGTCGCGCTGTTCGGACTGTGTTCCCGATGCGGCGACCGCGAGCCGGACACGCCACAGTCCGACAGCCGCCGTGACTCCGACAACCCTGGAAGGGATGTGCGATGACCGCGGTGACCGCCAAGGGAGTCGACGCCGGGGTGGCTGCCCACTACGGCGACCCGCTCCGGGAACAACGGGCGCTGGCCGGGGGAGCCGGTGTCGTGGACCGTGGCAACCGCGGCGTGATCACCGTGTCCGGCCCGGAGCGGCTCAGCTGGCTGCACAACATCACCACCCAGCACCTGTCGCAGCTTCGGCCTTACCAGGGCACCGAGACCCTGGTGCTGTCCCCGCACGGTCACGTCGAGCATCACGTGACGCTGGTCGATGACGGCGAGACGGTGTGGCTGGACACCGAACCCGGTGCCGCCCCGGCCCTGTTGGACTTCCTGCAACGGATGCGGTTCTTCACCCAGGTCGAGGTGGCGGACATGTCGGACGGGTACGCGGTGTTGTCGTGCCGTGGGGCGGACGTCCTCGGAGTCCGGAAGCTGGACCTGGACCCTCCGGACGTGCTGCCGCTGCCGGGGCCGAAGTTCCGCACCGGGTCCGTGCCGACCCGCCCCACCGCGATCTACCACGGTGCCCGTCTGCCGGGTGGCGGCATCGTCCGCCGGATGCCCGGTGGGTGGACGGACATCGTGTTGCCTCGCACCGCGTCCGGAGAGCCTTTGGCGATCGGGCCACGTTGCGGGATCTGGGCGTACGAGGCGCTGCGGGTGGCCGCCCGTACCCCCCGTTTCGGTGTGGACACCGACCACCGGACGCTGCCGCACGAGGTCGGCTGGCTGTCCACCGCCGTGCATCTGGAGAAGGGCTGCTACCGCGGTCAGGAGACCGTCGCCAGGGTGCACAACCTGGGCCGCCCGCCCCGCCGCTTGGTGCTGCTGCACCTTGCCGGCAACTCCGACCATCTCCCGGCACCGGGCACCGATGTCGAGGCCGGGGGACGCCGGGTCGGATCCCTGGGTACGGCGCTGCACCACTTCGAGCTGGGACCGATCGCGCTCGCGCTGGTCAAGCGCACCGTGGCGGATGACGCGGAGCTGACGGCGGGAGGGTTCGTCGCCGCGATCGACCCGGATCCAAATTCGGTCGACACCGGGTAGGGAATTCGGCGACGCTTGAGGCCCCGGCCCCCCACAGCGGGCCGATACGGGGGTCATGCATGTCGTATCCAACAGGCGCGCCGCCGCACTCACCGGACGGGAACGCCCGGCGCTGGGTGCTGGTCGGGCTCGCCGGCCTTGCCGCGGTGATCGGAGCGCAGTCACTGTTCGCCGACTGGCTGCGGATTCGTTTTGAGATGTTCGAGGTCGCCGAGGAGGAGACCCGGCACGGGATCGGGCACTTCGGCGCGCTCGGCGTCGGCTACGGCGTGGGAATCATTCTGGCGACTGCCCTGGTGGGCCTGGCGCTGTGGCAACCGAGGCGGGTCGGTACCGGGCCGCCTCGGGTCGTCCTCGGGCTGGGCCTGCTGCTACTCGTCGACCTCGGCATCGTGACGTGGCGATTTCACACCACCCAGAACGAAACCGCTGAGACCGTGGTGCGGCTGCGGGAGTCGACGGACACGATTCCTACCCTGACCGGATTTCAGGTCACCAGTCCAGGGCTGTACGCCGCACTGACCGCCACCCTGCTGTTGATGCTGGTCGCCGCGGAGTTGGCGGCGCCAGGCCGTTCGGTCCCGGTCCAGGCGGTGACCGGTGCGGTGTTCGCGGTCGCGGCCGTCGTCGCACCGTGGGCCCGGATCTGGGTGATCGAGAGCGGTGAGTCCGACGTGCCGTTCGAGCTGCGGACCCTGTGGCCCTGGTCCACCGGTGTGGACGGTGGCGTGCTGGTCGTCGAGTTGTTGGTGCTGCTGGTCATCGTTGTGGGATGTCTCCGCGCCCCTGGGTACGGCCGGGCGAGGTGGGCGTTCGCCGCGACGGTGTTCGCCGGTTTGAGCTTCTTCGGTGTCCTGGCCTTCGAGGTTGACACCAAGAGCGAGGCGTTCGCGCTTCGTAACGAGGTCTCGGAAGTGCTCGCGGTGTCAAGCACCGGGGCTGGTGCCCTGTTCGCGGTCGGTGCCGTGCTGCTCGGTGTGGCGGCGGTGCGGTCCTGGTGGCACGGCCGCGAGGAGGTATACCATCCCATCTCCGACGACGGCTGGCTTCCGGCTGGTCTTCGTCACAAAAGGGGCCAGGGCTGAGGTGACGTGTTGAGCTGACATGGCAGCCTGTCGGGCGTACCAGCATTGGCTGGCCCGGAGGGAACCGCATGTCGCCACCGCCCATGTCACCACAGCGTCTGATGTCGCCGACCGTGCCAGCTTTCGGGCCACCATGGACGCCACCGGGCCCGCCCTCGTACCTCGTCCCGCCGGGCCCGGCCACCTCGCTGTCAGCCCGGTTGCGCCAGCGGTGGGCGTTGGTCCTGGTGACCCTGCTCGGAGGGCTGGTGTCGGTCAACGCGCTGGTCGAGCCGTGGCTGTCGACAACCCTGATCGTGTCGCCCGTGAAGTCCGACTCGACGGAGTACGGCGTGGAGCGGTCCGGGATCTTGGGAATCGGATTCGCGGTCGGACTGATACTGGTGCTGATCCTGGTCGCGGCAGCGGTGGGGTTGCCGGAGCGGACCGGCACCGTGGCCGCGTTCGCGGCTCTCATGCTCACCGTGATCCTGGCTGTGGAGTTGATATACCTCGCGTTTCGGCTCGGCGCGGCACGTACCGCTTCTGGTGAGACCGGGGCCGCCTTGTTGGCATCGTTCGGCGACGACCGGCACCATGTCTGGTTCCTGATCCACATGCACCTTGCGTACAAGGCGGCCTCGGGGCTCGCCCTGCTCGGCCTGGTGGCGGTCCAGGTGCCCCGGCCCGACCTCGGTCCGAGGTTGCTCGCCGGGCTCGGTGCCGCCGCCGCCCTGGTGTCGCTTGCGTTTCCGTGGGCGACGGCGTACCTCCCGGTCGACGGTGAGCTGGGGGTGCGGCGGTACTGGCTGTGGTCGATCGGTGGGTCCGGCGTCGGGCTCGCGGCGGGCATGGTGGTGTTGACCGTCCTCGGCCTCGCGGTCGGGTGGCGCTCACGGCGGGTCCCGCTGCCGCTGGTGCTCGCCGCGGTGGTGATCGGGTTCGTGGTGTTCTGGGGTCCGCTGGCGTTGGACGGCGCGGCGGTGATGGAGAAACAGCTCGCGGCACAGGATCCGATGAGCGTCCCGGAGAACGCGGCTCCACGGTTCATGGAGTTCGCCGCGCTGTTGCTGTCCATTGCCGTGGTCCGTACCTGGTGGCGCGGTCGGGACCGTCGGAAAGCTCCGGCCGGGCCACTGACTCGACTGCCACAAACCGTGGCAGGATCCCCAGCATGGCCAACGGCACGCTGATCACGGTCGCGCCCACCGGCGCGGAGTCCTCCAAGGCTGACGTTCCGAACCTTCCGGTGACCCTTCAGGAACTGGTGGGTACGGCAGAGGAGTGCGAGGCGCTGGGCGCCAGCGTGGTTCACGTACACATCCGGGACGACGCGGCGGCACCGACCCTGGACCTGGGACGGTTGCGGGACACCGTGGCCGCGCTGCGCGCACAGACTCGGCTGGTGGTGCAGCTGTCCAGCGGTGGTGCGGTGACCGATCCCGAGTCCGACCGGTTGCGGGTGCTGGAAGCGGCACCGGACATGGCGTCCTGCACCATGGGGACGGTCAATTTCGGGGAGGACGTGTTCCTGAACCGCTGGGAGTTCATCGTCGATGTGCACTCCCGGATGCAGGAACGCGAGATCGTGCCGGAGTACGAGATCTTCGACCTCGGTCATTTGTGGTCACTGGCACGGCTGCTGGACAAGTACGGCCTGCCGTACGGCGGGCATGTCCATGTGGACTTCGTGATGGGGGTTCCGGGCGGGATGCCGGGCACCGCCGAGGCGTTGGTGGCCGCGAAGCAGCTCACCCGCGAGGTGTTGCCGCCGGACACCACGTTCTCCGCGACCGGGATCGGTCGCACCGCGTTGCCGGTGATGCTCACCTCGCTCGGCGCGGGGGGACACCTGCGGGTCGGCATGGAGGACACGCTGACGTACGCGAAGGGCCAGCCCGTGGAGAGCAACATGCAGCTGGTGGCGCGGGCCGCCGGGTTCGCCCGGCTGGCGCAGCGGCCACCACTGTCGGTGGACGAGGCCCGCGCGATGCTCGGGTTGCGGGCTCTGGAGTCGGCGTCCACGTAGGGTCTGCCGCCAGCTGTGTCATGTCGCACTCTTGCAAGCATTGTGCTTGCAAAAGTTAGCGCCGGAGGTACGGTCGAGTCATGGCAGCGTCACGTGACCTCGGAGAATTCATCCGGGAACTGCGCAAGAACGCCCGCATCTCGCTGCGTCAGCTTGCCGAGCAGGCCGGCGTCAGCAATCCGTACCTCAGCCAGATCGAGCGTGGACTGCGCAAGCCGAGTGCCGAGGTGCTCCAGCAGCTCGCCAACGCGCTGCGGGTCTCGACGCCGCTGATGTATCTACGGGCTGGCCTGCTCGCCGAGCGGGAAGGCCAGGGCGTGCTGGCGGCGATCGCTGCGGATCCCGACCTCACCGACCGGCACAAGAAGACCCTGATCGAAATCTATGAGGCGTTCCGCCGGGAACACTCCCGGTCCTCGGAGCCCTCAGAGCCCACTGCCGGCACGGGCTCGGAAGCGAAGTCCGCACCCCCCGATGTCCCACCGGAGACGGACCGCCCGGCTGCCGCCGGGCAGACCGCCCGCAGGACCTCAACCAGGGTCGGCAGAGCCGGCGGTGCTTCCCGGAAGAACCCCGGGAAAGCGGCCAGAAAGGCCGCCACCCGCACCGTCGACCAGCCGGCGACCCGACCCGAGAAGGAGATGTCATGACCGAGAAGAAGACCACCAACTCGTACGCCAAGCCGATGTACGCCGCGGCCGGCGCTGGCGAACTGGCCGTGGAGCAGCTCAAGAAGTTGCCCGAGACCGCGACCAAGCTGACCAGCCGGGTGCAGACCGGGCTGAAGAAGATCGACCTGACCGAGGTACGGGACGACCTGGAGAACCTCACCGACCGGGTCAGGGCCGAGCTGAACCAGCTCCGCACCCGGATCACGGAAGCCCGCCGGGAGGGCACCGCCGAGGTACGCGGCGACGCATCCAAGATCCGCCTCAACGCGCAGTCGGCCGTCAGCGAACTCGTCGACACCGCGCAGAAGCAGCTCCAGGCCGCCACCAAGCAGGCCGCGGAAATCTACGAGGACCTCGCGGTACGAGGCGTGAAGGTGCTCGGTGAGACCCGGGTCCGTGGCACGTCAACCGGCAAGGGCGACCGGCACGTCGTCAAGGTGGAAGCGTCCCGGCCCGCTGCCAAGAGCACCCGCAGCGTGGATCGCAAGCCCGCACCGAAGTCCACGAACAAGTCCACCGGTTCGTCCAGCGGCAAGTAACGCGGTTGGGTGGCGCTCCTCGGGGTACCCGAGGAGCGCCACATCGCACCACGGGGGTCCCGCCGTAGGCTTGCGGGCATGAGCGCTGTGTCGGCGGTACAGTTCGCCGGTCCGATCGTCTTCTGGATCAACGTCCTGCTCTTCATCTTCGCCGTGGTGATCGAAGCCGCGGCGTTCATCCACTGTCTGCTGCAACGCCCGGACGCCTTCCGGGCGGTCGGGACCCTCTCAAAGGGGCTGTGGCTGGCGCTGACCGGCGGTGCCGTGTTCCTTTCGATGTTGCTCCTCACCTCCCCGACCGGGCTGCTCGGCCTGATCGGGATCATCGCGGCGGCGGTGTACCTGCTCGACGTACGACCGGCGATCCGTAACCTGTCCGACGGCCTCAGCGGTTGGTGAACCGACAGCCCACAAGCCTGCTACGGCTGCCAGGCGGGGTCCGGCTGGAGTACCTGTCGACCGGCACGGGCTCACCGGTGACCCTGTTCCTGCCCGGGTTGGGCGGCGGGATCCCGGACACCCGGGTACTCGGCAGCGGCGTACCCGGCACCAAGGTCTTTCTTCAGCTTCGGGGGCACGGTCGTTCGTCAGCCCCCGGCGTTTCCTGGCGGTACGCGGACCTGGCCGACGACGTGGCAGCCGCCGCCGACGCGGTCGGGGCGAGCCGGGCGCTCGGGGTCAGCATGGGGGCCGGGGCGCTGTGCCGGCTGGTGGCCTCGGAGCCTGACCGGTTCGACCGGCTGGTGTGCTTCCTGCCGGCGGTGTTGGATGCGCCTCGCCCCGGGCCGGTTCTGGCCCGGATCCGGGCGTTGGCCTCCGCGCTCGCCAGCGGATCCCGGGAAGCGGTCGCTGATGTGGTGTCCGCCGAGGTTCCCGAGGCGTTTCGGGGCACCTCGGCCGCCCGGTCGTACCTCAGACAGCGGGTGTCGACCCTGCTGGACGGTGGTCTGGCCGGGCCGGTGTCCAGCCTCGCCGACGGCGTCGCGGTGGACGATGTCATGGCGCTGCGCGGGGTGCCGGCACCGGTCCTGGTGCTCGCCTGTCGGGGCGACGAGCTGCATCCGGTCGAGGTGGCGGAACGGCTCGCCGCCGTACTCCCGAATGCTTCTTTGCACGTGTACGACGAGCCGGGTGTGCTCTGGACGCACCGCGCCGACCTGCGTGCCCGGATCTCCGGCTTCCTCGCCGCCTGATGGGCGGCGACGGCGCACGCGGCACTCAGGGCGACGGCTCGTCGCCACGACCTGCGGCCCCCGGCACGGCCGCCGTTCCGCTCGGTGCGATGGTCCCACGTGGACAGGTCAAACGTCACGTACTGTGCGTACCTCTGTCCGTACCGTGATGGAACTCCACTGGGGAGACTGAGGCCGCCGAGCTGATCCGACAAGAACGGGGACACTGTCGTGAAGCGCAATCAATTCATCCATGCCCTCTTGTCGATGGCTGTCATCGGTGCCCTCGTCGGTTCCGGCACAGTCGTCGGTGGGAACGCGTCGTCCGTTGCGAGAGCGACATCAACGCCGGCAGGGACGGCGACAGCCGCGATGCGGGTCGTGGAGCTACCCGGCGTTCCGGGCTACCCCGAGATCCGGCCCACGTCCCTCAACAATCACGGCACCACTGTGGGCTACGCGATGGACTACCCCCGTACGCGTGCCCTGACGTGGAACCGTGCCGGCAAGCTCACCGAACTGCCCGCGATCGGAGGTTCATCGTCCGCTGTGCAGGTCAACAATCGCGGGACGGCCGTCGGCTACGTGTCCACACCGTCCGATCGGCAGTTCCCGGCGCTGTGGGACGCCGCCGGTCGTCTCACCGTGCTGCCATCGCTGGGTGACCGCCGGACCACCGAGGTCCGTGCGATCAACGACAACGGGATCGCGGTCGGTGTCGCGTACGACGAGCAATACGACTGGCGGTCCTACCTGCCGGTGCGATGGGACAGGAAGCACCGAATCACCGAGTTGCCGCTGCCACCCGGCTACCGGTACGGGGCGGCCACGCTGATCAACAAACCCGGTACGGTCGCCGGATTCGCCGCCAAGGACGATGAGTCGTGGCGGGCGCTCCGATGGGACAGCAAAGGGAACGTTCGGGTCCTGGAAACCCTCGGAGGGCCCACAAGCTGGGTGTCGGCGATCAACAATCACGGGGTCATGGTCGGCCGCGCGGACTGGGCCCCCTATCGCTCGTCACCCGTGCGCTGGGACCGTGACGGGCGGATCACCGAACTGCCGTCACTGTCGCCCGGAAGGCACTACGGGTACGTCGCCGAGATCAACGAGCGTGGAATCGCCGTCGGTGTCTCTGACGTCGATCCGCCGTTGTCTGAGGCTGTGCGATGGGATCGCGATGGGAGGCTCAGCCAACTGCCCTCGCTCAACGGGAGTATTGGCGATTGGGCCAGCGCGATCAACGAGCGGGGCGTCATCGTGGGCAGTGCCCTCATGGGCGACTATTCCAGCAGGCCGATGATGTGGGACCGCGACGGCAGACTCCGGGCACTGCCGTCACCAGATGGCTACGAGTCCGCAAGCGCCGAGTTCATCAGCGAGCACGGCATCATCGTCGGATCGGGTACTGGCCCTGACGGACGGGGCAAAGCACTCCTCTGGCGCGTGGCCTAGCGGGTCCGTGAACACCCCGCCAAGATCCACAGGGCACGCACTAGGTTGGGGGTATGGGAATCGAGCACCAGCACGGGCGTACGCATCGGCTGGACTGGGAGGACCCGACGCTGCGGGAGTGGGACTGCACGGTCCTGGAGGTGGACCCGGAGCGGGGGATCGTGCTGGATCGGTCGGCGTTCTACCCGGGCGGCGGCGGCCAGCCGCCGGACTACGGGGTGCTGCTGTGGCAGGGCGTGCAGACCCGGATCCTCGGCACCCGCAAGGGCGATGACCTTTACCTGATCCCTCTTGAAGGTGATCCCTTGCCGCCGGTCGGTGCCGCAGTGCGAGGGGCCATCGAGGACGACCGGCGGACCCGGCTGATGCGTACCCACTCCGGGCTGCATGTGCTCGGTGGGGTGGTGTTCCGGGACTTCGGTGCGCTCGTGACGGGCGGCAACATGGAGCCGGGGGAAGCTCGAATGGACTTCAACCTGCCCGAGGTGCCGCCCGGGTTCAAGCAGACCATCGAGGATCTGGTGAACGCCGAGGTCGAGCACGATCGGCGGATCGACGCCCGGATCTTGCCACGTGAGGATGCGTTCGCGATCCCGGACATCATCCGTACTCAGCAGAACCTGATCCCGGACGATGTCGA
>DASUSI010000007.1:0-47423 GCA_036375165.1 Micromonosporaceae bacterium
GCTGGACAGATCCCGTCCTTCGTACTCCCGGACGTCCGCGTGCGGATCGGCACTCCGAGCGGCGTCCGCGACCTCGCCGATGGCCCGTGAGACCAGCAACTCCTCGTCACCGAGGACCAACCTGACCGCTGGTAGCTGCGCCTGCGTCACGTCCGCCATCGTCGCATGCCGTACCGGAGGCCTCCGGCACCGGCCAGGACACGCCGCGACGGGACTTCCGGCCTCGGTCACACGGGATGCTGGTAGCAGTAATTCGACTCTCCGGCAAGCCTTTCCACAGGACCCCTGATTGTCCACAGGGGACGTGAACGAGACCTGCGCTCCGGTGGGTGTCCGGCCTACGGTCGCCCGGTGCTTCTCGCCCGTTCCGATCAGTCCGGCAGTAAGACGGTACGTCAGCGCCTGACCCGGATCCTGAACCCGGATGTGTCCCCATCGTCCCGCTCACCCGTCACGCGAACAGCGCCGGAGACACCTGTGAAATCGCAAGACTCCGCCGAACCGACCAGGTCCACGGGACCAGCCGGAGCCACTGATTCGACGGAGCCAGCTGATCCGGCCGAATCCAGCATCGGGTCCCCAGGGCCAACTCTGGCACCGGGGCGGTTGACCCGAGCGTTCGGATTGGACGGTGCCCGGGTAGACCCGGGCCGCCGTGGCCTGGTGTCGCTCGCCGCGGTCGCCGGGGCTGTGCTGCTGCTCGCCGGAGGACTGGCGTGGTGGTCTGAACCACGCCCCGAGCCGGTCCCCGTGCCCCGCCCTGCGGCACCTGTCGTGGGCACCAGTGCCAGCTCCGAGCTGATGGTGGTGGCGGTGGCGGGCAGGGTGCGCCGTCCCGGGCTGGTCAGGCTCGCCTCGGGCTCCCGGGTAGCCGACGCGATCACGGCGGCCGGCGGGGTGCTACCTGACACCGAGATCGGCTACCTGAATCTGGCTCGGAAGGTCGCCGACGGGGAACTCATCGTGGTCGGCGCCACGCCGCCACCCGAGGCCGCACCGGGTGCCGGCTCCGGCGACACGGGAGCCCCGGTCGGAAAGGTCAACCTGAACACCGCGACGCTGCAGCAACTGGACACCCTGCCCGGTGTGGGGCCCGTGCTCGCCCAGCGGATTCTGGTCTTCAGGGACGAGCATGGCGGTTTCCGTTCGGTGACCGATCTGCGCCAAGTGGACGGCATCGGGCCGGCGCGGTACGAGCAACTCAAGGACCTGGTGACGGTGTGATGGCTGCCGCTGTGACCGGATCCACCTCCTCGGATGATCTGGCGGTGTCATCTCCGGACCTCTACCGACACGGCCCCGACCTGCGCCTGGCCGGGCCGGCGCTGGGAGCTTGGCTGGCGGCACTGTGGGCACTTCATCTGCCGGCGGGCGGCGCGATGGCGCTGGCGGTCGTAGCAGGTTGCGGTGCCGCACTGCTCTGGTACGCCGACCGGCGTCACGCCAGCGGGCTCGCATCACCGCGTCGCGGAGTCGTGGTTGGTGTGATGGTCAGCCTGCTGCTCGGTGTCCTGAGCGGCGCCGCGGCGACCGCCGCGCGCACGGCAACTCGGGACGCTCCTCCGCTGGATCACCTCGCCCGGCAAGGTGCCGCGGTACGGGTGGACGTGGTGCTCACCGATGATCCCCGGATCGCACGCGGATCCCGTGGACGGACATGGCTGGTCAGCGCCCGTCTCACCCGGCTCGACACCGGGCCGGGGACGTCTGCGGTACGGCTGGGCGCCCGGGTGCTGGTGATCGGGCGGCACCCGGGGTGGCGCGGGGCGCTGCCCGGGCAACGCGCTTCGCTCACCGGTCGGCTGGTCCAGGCGCGCGGCGGCGACCTGCGGGCAGCGGTGTTGATCGCCCCCGCAGCTCCCAGGTTCCACGGCGAGCCGCCCTTGGCGCAACGAGCGGCGGGAGCACTACGGCAGGGGCTTCAACGGGCGGCGGCACCGCTGCCCGACGAGGAAGGCGGGCTGCTGCCAGGCCTCGCGGTCGGTGACGTCAGTCGCATGGACCCCGTGGTGGAAGAGGACTTCCGGGCGACCGGCATGACTCACTTGACCGCTGTTTCCGGATCCAACGTGGCGATCGTCACTGGATTCGTGCTCCTGCTGGCTGCCTGGTGCCGGGCCGGACCACGACGGTCCTCGGCTCTCGCCCTGGCCGCCCTGATCGGGTTCGTCATCCTGGCTCGCCCTTCACCAAGCGTGCTGCGGGCTGCCGTGATGGGTGCGCTCGCTCTGGCGGCTCTGGCATCCAGCCGGCCCCGCGCAGCCGTGCCGGGACTCGCCGCCACGGTGTACGTGCTCGTGGTCGTTGACCCGGAACTGGCGGCCGACCCCGGGTTCGCGCTCTCGGTGCTTGCCACAGCGGGGCTGCTGCTGTTGGCACCACGCTGGCGGGACGCGCTGCGACGCCGACGGGTGCCCAGCGGCGTCGCGGAGGCTCTGGCCGTACCGGTCGCAGCCCAAGTCGCGTGCGCCCCGGTGATCGCCACGATCACCGGCACCGTCAGCCTGAGTGCGATCCCGGCGAACCTGCTGGCCGCACCCGCCGTGGCACCAGCGACCGTACTGGGCGTCGCCGCCGCGGCGGTGTCCCCGCTGTGGCCCGGAGCGGCAGAGTTCCTGGCCTGGCTGGGCGCGTGGCCCGCCCGTTGGTTGGTGCTCGTGGCGCGGTGGGGCTCCGGTCTTCCGGACTCGACCGTGCCGTGGCGGGGTGGGGTAGCGGGAGGACTGCTGCTCGCCGCCGCACTCAGCACGCTGCTGCTGGTGGTCAGTCTGCTGCCGGCGGCGCGTCGGCTACTGGCCGTAGCGCTGGCCGCCGCCCTGGTAGGTGCGATCGGGGTACGGACCGTGGTCGCCGGCTGGCCACCACCGAACTGGGCGTTCGTGGCCTGTGATGTGGGGCAGGGGGACGCCCTGGTACTACGTACCGGACCGGGCCGCGCCGTGCTCGTTGACGCCGGACCGGATCCGTCCGCCGTGGACCGCTGCCTGCGCCGGCTGGACGTCACAAGCCTTCCGCTGCTGGTGATCAGTCACTTCCATGCCGACCACGTCGACGGGCTGACCGGCGCGCTGCGGCGGCGCGGCATCGGCACGCTGGTGCTCCCCGCAATCCGGGAGCCGGAACCTGGGGCGCTGGAGGTTGCGCACACGGCGGCCCACCATCGACTGCGGACCCTCGAAGTCAACCCCGGCTGGCGTTACGAACTGCGGGGAATTCGCATCGAGGTCCTCGGCCCGGCACGGGCCGAGACCGGCACCCGCTCGGACCCCAACAACAACTCTCTGGTCCTGCGGGTAACGCTGGCGGGCTTTACGATCCTGCTGCCCGGCGACGCGGAGGTGGAGCGCCAACAGGCCATGCTCAGCGGCGGGGAGCCGATCCGGGCGGATCTTCTTAAAGTGCCGCATCACGGAAGTTTTTACCAGGAACCGAAGTTCCTGCAGGCGGTCGACCCGTCAGTCGCGATCGTCTCGGTGGGAGCGGACAACGACTACGGCCACCCGAGCGGTGCGCTGCTGGGCCGGCTCGGTCGCGACGGCGCCAGAGTGTTCCGCACCGACCTGTCCGGTGACGTGGCGGTCAGCCGTACCGCGGACGGCCTCGTGGTGACCGGCCGCGGCCGCGAACCGGGCCGGGGTCCACCGTAGCCAAACGCCCGACCGGCCGACCAGCGGCCCGAGAGGCTATATCCGCCCTACGGGTGATCACGCCGGTACACCACGGCGGCTATCACGCCGGGCCCCACATGAGCCCCGACCGCGGCTCCCACCTCTGAAGTGTGGAGCTTGTGGAGCCGCGGCAGCCTCTCCCGCAACCGTTCGGCGAACGCATGGGCACGGTCGGGACAGTCCAGGTGGTGCACCGACACGTCAACCTCGGCGTCGCCGGCCGCGGCGAGCACCAGTACCTCCAGTCGGGCCAGCGCCCTTCCGGCCGTGCGCACCTTCTCCTTGAGCATCACCTGGCCGTCCGCGATATGCAGGATCGGTTTCACCGCGAGTGCCGTGCCCAGCAGGGCCTCAGCGGCCCCGATCCGCCCGCCCCGGCGGAGAAACTCAAGGGTGTCGACGTAGAAGTAGATCGTGGTACGGCGGATCGCCCGCTCAACAGTCTCCCGTACCTCAGCCACCGATGCTCCGGAGGCAGCGGCCTGGGCGCCGGACAAAACCGGAAACCCCAGGCCCATGCCCGCTGACGTGGAGTCGAGGACCACCACCCGGCCGCCGAACTCCGCTGCGGCCAGTTCGGCCGCCTCCACCGTGCCGGAGAGCTTCCCGGACATGTGAACGGAGACCACAGCGTGCGCACCCTGGTCCAACAGTTCCCGATACGCCCGGGAGAAGTCCTCCGGGGTGGCTCGTGACGTCGTCACGTCGGTACGCCGATCGCGCAGCGCCCGTGCCACGTCGGCGGGCTTGACCTCCACACCCTCGTCACCGGACACGCCGCCGATCACCACATGGATCGGGACTACCCGGATTCGGTACCGCGCGATCAGCTCATCCGGCAGGTACGCCGTGGAATCGGTGACGACCGCGACCTGGCCAGCGCGTTCGGGGCTCATGGGCCTGATCCCACCACAGGTGCGGCTCTGCCCGCCTCACCCATCGGCAGGATCACGTCCCCGCGACCGTCACACCTTGTGGACTTCCGCCACCTGGAACGGGATCCCCTGCTGGCAGGTGGTGACCATGTCGGGCTGCGGGACGCCACGGACCACGACCTTGGCTCCTGCCTTCAGCACGTTCGGATCGCCACCGTACAGCCCGTAGGTCTTGCCTCCGGACTGCAGGATCAGGCAACCCGGCTCAACACCGGCTTCGACGGTTCCCCGCAGTTCCACGATGTCATCCTTGTCTGGTTTCTCCGACGAAACCGGGTCAGACGGCGTACCGGCACCGGGTGCGGATCCGCTCGGCACCTCAGACGGCGACACCGCCGGCCCTGACGGCGTGGCGGACGGCTGCTTCCCCGAGTCACACCCGCTCGCCACAGCCAACGCCACCAGGGCGACACATGCCACCAGGACTCGCGACAAACCCATCATGACGGATCTGACGCCATGACTGCCGTCACGGTTCCCCCCGGATGATCAGCCCAGGTCGCGGGCCGACGTTGTGCGCATGCAGTCGCCACCCGGCGGCAGCCGATCCCCGCAACTCGGCCCAATGGCAGTTGCCGAGCGGTCCGACGTCGCGAACCACCTCGCCGGACCATCCCAGCACCGCGCCCATCCCTTGGCGGGCCGCGCCGCCGTGGCTGACCACCACGACGGTGCCCGCCTGGCCGACCCGGTCGGCCGCGTCCAGCAGCGCCGAGCCGACTCGCTTGGCCACGTCCGCCACGTCTTCCAAGCCGCATTCCGGCACCGGCTCACCGGCCTTCCAGCGCCCGAACTCCTCCGGCCACCTCGCCGAGATCTGCTCGTGGGTCAGTCCCTCCCACGCGCCGTACTCGCGCTCCCGGAGTCGAGTGTCCACTTCCACCGGCAACCCGGTGAGCGCCGCCAGCGCTCCTGCGGTGGCCCTGGCGCGTCGCAGATCACTGGAGAGCAGCACGTCCGCGTGCTCTGTGGCCAGCACGGCGGCCGCAACCGCGGCCTGGGCGTGACCGGTGTCGTCGAGTTCGACATCGGTCTGGCCCTGGATCCGGTTCCGCATATTCCAGACGGTCTGCCCGTGTCGCCAGATGATCAGCCGGGTCACGCCCTTCCTACCTCCGCACCGGCAGGCTGGTCGCGATCGGTGAAGGGGATCACCGGGCAGTCCTTCCAGAGTCGGTCCAGGGCGTAGAACTCGCGCTCCTCGGCATGTTGCACATGGACCACGAGATCGACGTAGTCGAGCAACACCCACCGACCTCCCCGGGCCCCTTCCCGCCGTGCCGGCTTCACACCGATGCGGGACAGCTTCTGCTCGATCTCCTCGACGATCGCGAGCACCTGTCGCTCGTTGCCGGCCGAGGCCAGTAGGAAGATGTCGGTGATCACCAAGTGGTCGCCCACATCGATGATCCGGATGTCGTCAGCCTTCTTGTCCGCGGCCGCCTGAGCGGCGACCAAGGCCAGTTCACGAGTACGGTCAGGCGCGGGCACCGGATTCCTTTCATACGAGGATGACTCGGTCCAAGCCTCTCATGTCTGCTGGACGCCAGCCCTTACACGTGCGATTCGTACCCCTCCGGGCAGGTCGACGGGGCGACACCTGGCGTCCCATCACGCCGGACCGGAGGTCGGTCCGTCCTGGTAGAGATGCCGCTTCGCGATGTACTGCACAACACCGTCAGGGACCAGATACCAGACCGGCTTCCCAGCTGCCACGCGGGCCCGACAGTCGCTGGAGGAGATCGTCATCGCCGGCACTTCGACCAGCGAGACGGTGTCTTCGGGCAGGTGGGTGTCTGACAGCTCATATCCCGGCCGGGTCACCCCGACCAAGCGGGCGAGCGAAAACATCGTGTCGGTGTCCTTCCACGACAGGATGGCGTCCAGCGCGTCGGCACCCGTGATCAAGTACAGCTCGACGCCCTCTCCACAGAGCCGGTGCAGGTCACGGAGAGTGTCCACGGTGTACGTGGGACCGCCCCGCTCGATGTCCACCCGGCTGACATGGAACCGGGGGTTGGAGGCCGTCGCGATCACCGTCATCAGGTACCGGTCCTCCGCGGGACTGACGTATCGGCCCTCCTTCTGCCAAGGCTGACCGGTCGGCACGAAGATGACCTCCGCCAGCCCGAACCGGTCGGCCACCTCGCTCGCCGCCACCAGGTGTCCGTGGTGGATCGGGTCAAAGGTTCCCCCCATGACACCGATCTTGCGTGCGCTGTCCTGCACGTTCCGCATAGTACGGAACGATGACCGGGCCCCCAGCAGGTCAGGGCACATCCGACCTCCGGTGGGCGACGCGCACCGCCTGCCGGGCCCGCAGGGCCCGGTGGGTCTCGTCGAGGTGGTCCGAGATGAAACGTCTGAGGCCCGGACCCAACCGATCACTGTTCAGCAGCTCTTCGGCGAGTGAGACAACCTCGCTGCTCACCGCGTACCCCGGAAATCCGTAGTGCCCGAGAACCCGCTCCACCTCCGCGCTGTCCCGGCGAACCGCTATCTCCGGCAGCTCCGCGAAATAGCGGGGCAGGTAGCCGGAGAGCAGGTCGACCTGATCCGGCTGCCAGAACCCCTGCAGCGTGGCGTGCAGGGCGTGCGGAGACAACGACATGTCGGAACTGACCAACTGCCATGCCCGAGCCTTGGCCCCGGCAACTGGCTGGGCGGCCCGGCACCGCAGTGCCCCTCGCTCGCCCTCGTCGCTTCGGTCCCGAGCCAGCTCCGCGTCGATCTCCGCGGGTCCCGCGAGACCGGTCACCACCAGCCGCAGCAGCGCGGACCAACGCAACTCCGGGTCGATCAGGAGCCCGTCCGGCACCTGGTCGCCAGCCAGCCACGCCCGCAGCATGGCCAGGTCGGCGGGGTCCAGCGCACAACCGACAAGTCCGCGTGCGGCCAGTAACTGCTGGCTGGAACCGGGTTCGGCCCGGTTCAGCAGGTCACGGCAGGTGCCGGCGAGCATCTCGAGCGCTGCCCGCCGCCGGTCCGGTGGCAAGTACCGGTCCACGGCGAGCGGCTTGACGCCGTTCAGCACCGATTCCAGGGTGTTGAGGGCCGACTCCGCCGGCAGGTGATCGCGCACCAGCACGAGGTAGTCGGTGACCGGCAACTCCGCGTCACGGACCATGTCCCAGGCGGCCGCCCACAGCAAGGCCCGGGTCAGCGAATCCTCGATCCGGTGCAGGTGGTCACGGACCGTCACCCAGGAAAGATCGTCCAGCCGCAGCTTCGCGTAGGTCAGATCACCGTCGTTGACCACCAGCAGGGCTGGTCGCGGCCGGCCGACGAGCGACGGCACCGGGGTCCGCGCGACGACATCGGGGGCACTCACATCAGGGTTCATGTCAGTACCGGGGTCCAGGTCGACCATCACCTGGTCGGTACGCCGGATCACCGTGCCTTGCGCTGATTCGAGCAGGTCGTAGAGCCCGACCGCCACCCGGTGCGGACGCAGCGTCGGGAAGTCACGCGGCGCGCTCTGCTCGATCTCCACACTGGCCAGCCGCCCGTCCGGGGTGTCCGAGAGCACCGGACGCAACGTGTTCACCTGGGCTGTGGTGAGCCAGGCTCGTGCCCAGGCGTCGAGGTTGCGGCCGCTGTGCCGGGACAGTGCGCCGAGTAGGTCGGACAGCGACGCGTTTTCATGTGCGTGCTTGGCGAAGTAGTCGTTCAGGCCGGCGAGGAATCGCCTTTCGCCGACCCACGTGACCAACTGGCGAAGCGCCGAGGCACCCTTCGCGTACGAGATGCCGTCGAAGTTCAGCAGCGCCCGCGCGGCGTCCGGGACATCCCCGGAGATCGGATGGGTGGACGGACGCTGGTCGGCGGCGTACCCCCAGCCTTTGCGGCTGGAGCAGAAGCCGGTCCAGGTCCCGGTGAACCGGGTGGCCTCGGCGGCGATCCGGTGCCCCATGTACTCGGCGAACGACTCGTTCAACCACAGGTCGTCCCACCAGCGCATGGTGACCAGGTCACCGAACCACATGTGCGCCATCTCGTGCGCGATCACGACGGCGCGGAGCTCGCGTTGGGCCTCGCTGGCCGCCGACCGGAACACGAACGCCTCGTCGCGGAACGTGACGCAGCCCGGGTTCTCCATGGCACCGGCGTTGAACTCCGGCACGAACACCTGGTCGTACTTGCCATACGGGTACCGCTTCTCGAACAGCTGGTGGTACCGATCCAGGCACTGCCGGGTGATCGTGAACAGCTCCACGACATCGGGATCGATGGCTGTGGCGAGGGACCGGCGGCAGTGCAGGCCGAGCGGGGTCCCGTCGTACACCTGGTACGCGCTGTGCCAACGACCGGCTGCCAGGGTCACGTGGTACGTGGCCAGCGGCGGAGTCCCGGCGAATTCCCAGCGGCCGGGTAAGGACGTCTGGCCAGCACCGTTGGCCAGCACGGTCCACTCGACCGGGGCGGTCACCGACACCCGGTACGGGGCCTTGAGGTCTGGCTGGTCGAAACAGGCGTAGATGCGTTGCGCGTCGTCCAGGAAACTGTTCGCGTAGAGGTAGACCTCGCCGTCGGCGGGGTCGATGAACCGGTGCAGCCCTTCCCCGTTGCGCGAGTACGCCATGTCGGCCTCGACGACCAGTTCGTTGTCCGTGGCGAGCCCGGTCAGATGCAACCGGTTGCCGTCAAGGGCGGACGGGTCGAGCGGGTCGCCGTTGAGCACCGCGTGGTGCAGTCGCACCGGCTTGAGTTCCACGAACGTGCTGGCGCCTGGCTGATCGCACCGGAACCGGATCGCGGTGGTCGAGCCGAACTCCGCGTCGCCACGGGTGAGGTCCAGATCGATGGTGTACGAGTCGACATGGAGCAGCCGGGCGCGGCCGGCCGCCTCGTCGCGGGTCAGGGTCGCCATGGGAACATCCTCACCCATCGGGGATGTCCAAGGTCGTCCGGCACGGTTGTCGCCCCGCACAGCATGACCGGGCACCCACACCGAGGTCCTGCGCCCGCGCGGCGTGAGCCCGCGATCACGGGGGCCGCCGGGAGGGAATGCCCGACGATCACCAATCCAGAAAGGATGCCCGTGCGACGAAGTGGGCGGACCCGCGTCAACCCCGACAAGGGTGTGACCGACGCGCACGGGAGCAACACCGGGCCGGTCTCACCGCCAGGCAATCGCCTCCGACGGGTCCACCGCAGCATCCCGTAACGCCTCCGTCGACCCGTCGGAGGACCAGTCGTCCACCAGGTAGCGGGCGGGTTCCAAATCCGACTCCGGCTTCAGCCGGAGGATCTGCTCGGCGGCCTGCCACGGCAGGAAGACCATGTCGCCCTGCATCACCAGTGCCACATAGTCGGTATGCGGCAACAGGGTCGGCACACCCGGTGTCACGCTGGCAACGGAGAAGATGCTCCCGTCGGAGCGACCGGCAAGCATCATGCTTCCCGTCCGATGGGGTGAGGAGAACTGGTCCAGCCATCGCTTCTGCCGGCCGTACTCCGCGCTGGCGAGCACCCGCTCGGCACGGCCCGCCGGAGCGTACAGCGGGTGTCCCGGCGGTGCCGCGTACGGAACCAACCGACCGTCACCCTCTACCGTGTACGCCATCGGGGAGACCGGTCGAGGCGACTGGCCGTACTCCTCTTCCACCATCTCGAACAGGGTGGACAGCGTGCCGGGCTCGTCTGCCGCGATCAGCAGCGTGGAGCGGTCGGGGGCCAAAGCCACCGGCCGAACGCCGAGATGTTCGGAGAACCCGGCCAGCCATCCGTCGATCAACAGGTGGGACACGCAGTACGTCCCACCGTCGTCAACCAGCCGTAACACGCGGGAACCAGCCTGCCTGGGCGGTCGCGGTGACATCCGGCGCTGCGAGAGGTTCTCCCGGGCCTGGGCCAGGACGTCCTCAGGTGGCACTGCCCAGCGCTGCACCGTCTCCAGCGACACCAACGGACCGCCGGGCATGTCCAGTTCCACCACTTCCGCGAGGAACGGCAGGCTACGACGCCACAGCGGACCCGAGTCGGAGTTTTCCGATGACGGCAGCACGGCGGTGATCCCCCGCAGCACTGGCCGCACCAGCGGGCGGGCCTCCTGCCAGCTGTCGGGAAGCTCGGGTGGCCGGACTGTCGAGTCGACGAACTTCCGCAGCGACTCCAGGGTGTCGCCCGGGTCCGCCGGGCCGACCTCCTGGTACACCTCCGCGAGCCTGGCCCACACCGGGGTACCGCCGACCGGCCGGACCGAGATCGCGAACTGTTCCCGGTCGTACCAGGCGTCCTCCACCCGTTCGTCGGATCGGAACAGCTCGAGTACCTGTGCCGCGAACCGGTCCTGCGGCGAGTCGCCGCGCTTGACCAGAAGTGACATGCCTCCTCCGCCGCCGTCACACGGTGTGTCGTTCCCCGCGCTGACGCGGCGCGCCATCGAGGGTTCTGCCGATATCCCGCGACGACGCGTGACGCCACCACGAGCTGTTCACCTGTACCGGGAACAGACTGCGGCAGGTTACTTCAGATGTCCAGGTCACACGGGGCCGCCCCGGCTATCACTACTCGGCGTCACCATCAGACAACTCCTCCGGGTCTGTGGCATCCCCTTCGGTGCGCCGCCGACGTCCCTTGCGTTCCGCCAGTCGGGTCGCCGCCCGCTTCCGCTCAGAGTGGTCGAACCGATAGTCGCTGCCCCGTGCGCCAGGGGTGAACTCACCGCCCGCGTACACCGTGGGTTGCCACTCGAACTCCACATCGCCGATCCGGACCGTGGCTCCCGGTTCGGCGCCAAGCTTGACCAGGTCCTCCTCCACCCCGATCCGGGCGAGCCGGTCCGCGAGATACCCCAGCGCCTCATCGTTCGAGAAATCGGTCTGGCGTACCCACCGCTCGGGTCTGGCCCCGCGGACCACGAAGGAGCCATCGGGGCCCGACTCAACCCCGAACCCGGCGTCGTCCACCGCGGCCGGGCGCAACACGATCCGGGTCGCTTCCAGCGGCGGCTGCGCGACCCGATGCCGTTCCACGGCCTCCGCCACGGCGTAGCTGAACGCTCGCAGCCCTTCCCGGGACACCGCGCTGACCTCGAACACCGATAGCCCACGCGCTTCCAGGTCAGGCCGGACCAAGGTGGCCAACTCCCGGGCGTCCGGCACGTCGATCTTGTTGAGGGCCACGATCCGAGGCCGGTCCTCCAACCCGCCGTAGGCGGCGAGCTCCCGCTCGATCGCGTCGATGTCACTGACCGGGTCCCGGCCGGGCTCCATGGTGGCGCAGTCCACCACGTGCACCAGGACGGCACAGCGTTCCACATGGCGCAGGAACTCCAGGCCGAGGCCCCGGCCTTCGGCCGCCCCCTCGATCAGCCCCGGCACGTCGGCCACGGTGAACGTCTTGTCGGCCACCCGCACCACACCGAGATTAGGTACCAGGGTGGTGAACGGGTAATCGGCGATCTTCGGGCGGGCCGCGGACAGCACTGAGATCAGAGACGACTTTCCGGCGCTCGGAAACCCCACCAGGCCGACGTCCGCGACGCTCTTGAGTTCCAGCACCACGTCGAGCCGCTCCCCCGGCTCTCCGAGTTCCGCGAAGCCCGGCGCCTTGCGCCGGGTGTTGGCGAGGGCGGCATTTCCCCGGCCGCCGCGACCGCCGCGTGCCACCACGTACGACGTACCCGTACCGGTCAGATCGGCCAGCACTTCGCCGTCCCGGCCATGCACCACGGTGCCGTCGGGCACCTGCAGCACCAAGTCGTCACCGTTGGCACCATGCCGGTTGGAACCCTGACCCTGAGCACCATTGCGGGCACTGACGTGGGGCCGAAAGTGGAAGTCCAGCAGGGTGTGGACCCCCGAGTCCACGGCGAAGATCACGTCGCCACCCTTGCCGCCGTTACCACCGTCCGGGCCGCCGAACGGCTTGAACTTCTCGCGGTGGATCGACGTGCAGCCATGGCCGCCGTCTCCCGCGCTGACGTGCAGCACCACCCGGTCAACGAACGTCGTCACAGCGCAATCCTCACCGGTTTCCGGTCATCTCACCACGTCCGGTCGCCACGGCGAGCCGGTCGGGGACTGGGGATAACAGCCGGAGGCGGGCCGGGTAGCACTCCCGGCCCGCCTCCGTCAGGTCCCTTACGCGTCGGCGGTGATGATGCTGACGACCTTGCGGCCCCGCCTGGTGCCGAACTCCACCCGCCCGGTGGCGAGCGCGAACAACGTGTCGTCGCCACCTCGACCCACCAGATCGCCCGGGTGGATCCTGGTGCCCCGCTGTCGTACCAGGATTTCGCCAGCGCTTACCAGCTGACCGCCGTACCGCTTCACGCCGAGCCGCTTGCTGTTGGAATCCCGGCCGTTCCGCGAACTCGACGCGCCCTTCTTGTGTGCCATCTCGACTGCTTTCCACTCCCGGCCACTCGGCCGACCTGTCCGCTCGGGCTGATGGGACCGACCAGCTACCTCTCGATACCGGTCACCCTGACCTGGGTGCGCTGCTGGCGGTGCCCCTGCCGCTTGTGGTAGCCGGTCTTGTTCTTGAACTTGTGTATCTTGATCTTGGGCCCCTTACCGTGGCCGACCACTTCACCGGTCACGGTGACCGCGGCGAGCCGGTCCGCGTCGGTGACCACGGTGGTGTCGTCACCATCGCCGTCCACCAGCAGCACAGCCGGTAGGGTGACCGACTCACCCGGCTCGACAGCGAGCCGCTCGACCTCGATCACATCGCCCTCGGCGACCCTGTACTGCTTGCCGCCGGTCTTGACGATCGCGTACATCGGACGCAGCTCTCCTGTCGTGGTCCTGGCTGGGTAAGGCTGTCTGGTGGGGCTGCCACAACCACCGGTGCAACCTTCACCGATGGCATGACGGATGCCTGAACACGCCGCAGGCAAGGGTACGTCATGGCTGAAGTAGGCATCAAACCGGGGCAGCCTCGTCGCTGGAGACCTTGCGGCGGCGGCGCCTGCCCCGACCCTTCGAGTCCTCGTCCGCAGCCGACCCCTGCTCCGGACCGGCGGCCGCCTCAGCTGCCGGCTCCGCGTTGGAGGTGACCGGACGCTCCCCGTTGGAACTGGCGGCGGCCACCCGCTTCACGTCATCCCCGGCTGACCGGTCGGCTGGCTTCGCCTCCACCGCCGCGACGTTGACCACCACGCCACGGCCGCGACAGTGCTCACAGGTCTCGCTGAACACGTCCAGTAGTCCCTGGCCGACCCGCTTGCGGGTCATCTGGACCAGGCCCAACGAGGTGATCTCGGTGACCTGGTGCTTGGTCCGGTCCCGACCCAGGCACTCGGTGAGCCGACGCAGCACCAGCTCGCGGTTGGATTCCAGGACCATGTCGATGAAATCGATCACGATGATCCCGCCGATGTCCCGCAACCGCATCTGGTGCACGATCTCCTGCGCCGCCTCCAGGTTGTTGCGGGTGACGGTCTCCTCCAGATTGCCGCCCTTTCCGGTGAACTTCCCGGTGTTGACATCGATGACGGTCATCGCCTCGGTACGGTCGATCACCAGGTGACCGCCCGAGGGCAGGTACACCTTCCGGTCGAGCGCCTTCAGCAACTGCTCGTCGATGCGCAGGTCCGCGAACACGTCCGAGAGACCGGTCTGCCGACGCACCCGGGACAACAGCTCCGGTGAGACATGCTCCAGGTAGGGCTCGACCAGGTCCCAAGCCTCGGTGCCCTGGATCACGAGCTCGCGGAAGTCCTCGTTGAAGATGTCCCGGACCACCCGGATCACAAGGTCCGGCTCCTGGTACAGCAGGGCCGGTGGCTTGGCGGTCTTCGCCTTATGCTCGATCGCGTCCCACTGCGCCTGCAGCCGCGTGATGTCCCGCTCCAGGTCACTTTCGGCAGCTCCCTCGGCCGCGGTACGGACGATCACGCCGGCGCCTTCCGGC
The DNA here is from genome assembly GCA_036375165.1 of Micromonosporaceae bacterium. Taxonomy (GTDB): domain Bacteria; phylum Actinomycetota; class Actinomycetes; order Mycobacteriales; family Micromonosporaceae; genus WHSM01. Next base: position 14,468 of record DASUSI010000007.1, read on the forward strand.
ACCAGCTTCTTGAGCACGTCGCGCAACCGCTTACGTTCTGTGTCCGGCAGCTTACGGCTGATCCCGGAGGCGTTACCGTGCGGCACATACACGAGGTGGCGTCCGGACAGGGTGACGTGACTGGTCAGCCGGGCCCCCTTGTGTCCCACCGGGTCCTTGGTGACCTGCACCACCACCGAGTCCCCTGGTTTGAGGGCCTGTTCGATAGTGCGGGTGCGCCCTTCCAGGCCGGCGAGGTCCCAGTTCACCTCACCCGCGTACAGCACCGCGTTGCGGCCCCGGCCGATGTCCACGAAGGCGGCTTCCATACTCGGCAGCACGTTCTGCACTCTGCCCAGGTAAACGTTGCCGGCCATGGTGTGGTTCGACTGCTGGGACACGTAGTGCTCCACGAGCACACCGTCCTCCAGCACCCCGATCTGGGTCCGGTCGGCTGTGCTGCGGACCACCATGACCCGGTCCACCGCCTCCCGCCGGGCCAGAAACTCCGACTCGGTGAGGATCGGAGGCCGGGTACGCCGCTGCTCCCGGCCGTCCCGCCGACGCTGCCGCTTGGCCTCCAGCCGGGTGGAGCCCGAAACACCCTGTACCTCGCCGGAGTCGGTGCGCGGCTCCCGGACCTTGAGCACGGTCTCCACCGGATCGTCCGAGCCAGACTCGGCATCCCCTGAACCCTTGCGGCGCCTCCGGCGCCGCCGCCGCACGGTGCTGGTTTCCTCGACCTGGCCTTCGACCGTGTCAGCTATGTCCTCGGTGTCGAACGCCTCGGCGACCTGCTCCTCACCGGTCTCCTCACCGGCCTCCTCGCTGCCCTTGCCGCGACCCCGGCCCCGGCGACCCCGACGGCGGCGACGCCGGGCAGCCGGAGTTTCCGCCTCGTCGGCCTCCGCGGCCTCGTCGCCGTCCGCACCGACCTCCCGCGGGGCGGGTTCGGAGTCACCCGCCGCGGCCTCGGCGGAGGACGGTGCGGCGGGCTCAGCCTTCTCGGGCCTGGCACGCCTGCGCGACCGCTTCTCGTCCTTGTCTGACGTGCTCGTCCCGCCCTCAGCCTGCGGTGGCTTCTCACCGGTTTCGGCGGCTTTCCCGCGGCGTGACCTGGTACGCCGTGCCGGTGTCGCGTCAGCCTCGCCTTCCGCCCCAGCGGGCTCCTCACGAGCCGCCGGCGACCGGCGGCTCGCCCTCGCGGGCTGCTCTTCGACGCTGGGCGGCACCGCAGCCGTCTCAGGTGCCATGAACACCACCGGTGGCGGTGTGGGCACGTTACGGGTGTCATCTGTTTCGGCGGTCCCCGACGCATGCTTCTCGGCTGCGCCGGAGCCGCCCGTTGGCTCGTTTTCGAGCATCCGGACGTACTCCAGTTCTGCCGTCCCCGGGCGCGGGTGCGCAGCCACGCAGGAACGGGCTTATCTCAGGGCGATTCCGGTCCAGCAGACCGGAACCGCTGAAGTCTTCCCTTCTCGACCCTGGTAGGGGCCGGACCGTCAGGTTGACGGTCTTCCGCCGAGGTCCCCCTCGCGATCCGCCGCCAGCGGATCAACGATATCGCCGTGCTCGGTGAGCGTGCCCTGGGCCAGTCGAGTGGCCCGTACGGGCACCGGCGGCTCCAGATCGGCCACGACGCGCAGGCCGGCTAGGACCTCGTCGGGTCGCACAGACGGTGTCACGTGCCGTACGACAAGGTCGAGTATCGCACACGATGCGCCACCAAGCCCGGAGGGCGGGCTGATCCGGGACAGCGAACCGGACATCTCGCGCGGGCCGGCGGTCCCGCCGGCCGGCACCGGGCCGCCCGGATGCGCGGCGTCGTGCCGGACCACCTCGCACCGCACCACCGCAGCGCGGGCGTCGAGGCTACGGCGGCCCTGCTTGGTCAACCGCTCGACCGGCACGCATTCGGCGGCAGTGAACTTTGCCACAGCGGCCTGTAACCGGTCAGGATCCACACCCGGCAGCTCGACCCGCCACCGGGACACCTCGATCCGCTCAGCCAGGCCACCCGGACCGGCGACCACGGCCTCGACCACGTCCAGACCGTCGGGCAGCACGGTATCCAGTGCCGCCCGCACATCCTCGGGTGACCCGGACCGAGACAGCCCGATTTCGGCGTACTCCGCCTCGCTGGCTACCCCGGTGGGCGCCGCACCCACGTAGGAGATCTTCGGGTGCGGTGAGAAACCGGCGGAGTAGGCGATCGGGACCCCGGCCCGGCGTACCGCACGCTCCAAGGCGCGGGCGAAGTCGCGGTGGGACGTGAAACGCAGCCTGCCCCGCTTGGCGTACCGGATTCTGATCCGCTGGACCACGGGCTCCTGGGCCCGGTCCGGCTCCGGCTTGGGCTTGCCGATGGCGGGTACTCCTCTCGTTCGTCACCGACTGACCGGAGTCAGCGGCAGCAGCTTGCGGCCGGTCGGGCCGACCTGGATCTGAGTGTCCATCGCCGGGCAGACGCCGCAGTCGAAACACGGCGTCCACCGGCAGTCGTCCTGCTCCACCTGCGCCAGCGCCGCCTGCCAGTCGACCCAGAGCCACTCCTTGTCCAGCCCGGAGTCCAGGTGATCCCACGGCAGTACCTCGTGCTGGTCGCGTTCCCGAAGCGTGTACCACTCCAGCGACACGCCCATCGGCTCCAGCGCTTCCGCGGCGGCGGCGACCCACCGTTGGTACGAGAAGTGCTCACTCCAGCCGTCGAACCGGCCGCCCTGCTCCCAGACCCGACGGATCACCGCGCCGACCCGGCGGTCTCCCCGGGAAAGCAGTCCCTCGATCAGGGAAGGCTCACCGTCGTGGTAGCGGTAGCCGATGGCGCGGCCCAGTGAGCGGTTGGAGTTGATCTCCTGCTTGAGCAGCTTCAACCGGCGGTCCACGGTCTGCGGGTCGGCTTGGGCGGCCCACTGGAACGGGGTGTGCGGCTTCGGGATAAACCCGCCGATCGACACCGTGCACCGGATGTCCTTGGACCCGGTGGCCTCGCGACCGGCCTTGATCACCTCGTGTGCGAGCCGGGCGATCTGTAGCACGTCCTCGTCGGTCTCGGTGGGCAGGCCGCACATGAAGTACAGCTTCACCTGCCGCCAGCCGTTGCTGTACGCGGTCACCACGGTCCGGATCAGGTCGTCCTCGCTGACCATCTTGTTGATCACCCGGCGGATCCGCTCCGAGCCGCCCTCCGGAGCAAAGGTCAATCCGGAGCGCCTCCCGTTGCGGGACAGTTCGTTGGCCAGCGTCACGTTGAACGCGTCCACCCGGGTCGAGGGCAGCGACAGCGAGACGTTCTCGCCCTGGTAGTGGTCGGCGAGCCCGGAACACACGTCGGCGATCTCGCTGTGGTCCGCCGACGACAACGACAGCAGGCCCACCTCGTTGAACCCGGACTGCTCGATGCCGTTCTGGACCATCTCTCCGATCGCGGTGATGGAGCGTTCCCGGACCGGTCGGGTGATCATGCCGGCCTGGCAGAACCGGCAACCCCGGGTGCAACCCCGGAAGATCTCAACGGCGTACCGCTCATGGACGGTCTCGGCCAGTGGCACCAGCGGCTGCTTCGGGTACGGCCACTGGTCGAGGTCCATCGTGGTGCGCTTGTGCACCCGGAATGGCACCTCGGGACGGTTCGGCACCACCCGCTGGATCCGCCCGTCCGGCAGGTAGTCCACGTCGTAGAAGCGGGGCACGTACACCGCCTCGGTACGCGCCAGGCGCAGCAGCAGACCCTCGCGGCCACCCGGACGGCCCGCAGCCTTCCAGTCCCGGACGATGTCGGTGATCTCCAACACCGCCTCCTCACCGTCACCGAGCACCGCGGCGTCGACGAAGTCGGCGATCGGCTCCGGGTTGAACGCCGCGTGACCACCCGCGATCACCACCGGGTGGCTGTCGTCGCGGTCGGTCGCGTGCAGCGGGATCATCGCGAGGTCGAGTGCTGTGAGCAGGTTGGTGTAGCACAGTTCGGTGGCGAACGACACTCCGAACAGGTCGAACGCGGCCACCGGGCGGTGAGCGTCGACAGTGAACTGCGGCACACCGTGCTGGCGCATCTGCGCCTCGAGATCAGGCCAGACCGCGTACGTACGTTCGGCCAGCACGTCGTCGCGCTCGTTCAGCACCTCGTAGAGGATCTGCACGCCCTGGTTGGGCAGCCCGACCTCGTACGCGTCCGGGTACATCAGGCACCAACGGACCGCGGCCGAGTCCCAGTCCTTGACGACGGCGTTCAACTCGCCGCCGACGTACTGGATCGGCTTGGCCACCTTGGGGAGCAGCGGCTCCAACTGATCGAACACGCTCAATGCGCCCATGAGGCTTCAGGGTACGCGGGCCACCCGCGGCTCCCACCGGCCGGACTCGGACACGCGGCACCGCGACCTGTGACACCCCCACGGTCCGTGAGACCCATGCCGTGACCCGCTGTGCCAGAGTAAGCGGTGGCGCATCTGGCTCAATGACGATCATGGACCGGCTCGACGGCGGAATCCAGCAACCAGAGCCGGGCGCGGCACCGACCCTGTTGCCAAGGAGGCCGTAAGTGACCGGACCACAACAACCGCCGTACGGCGGTCAAGGTGGTCAGTGGACCGGGGGTGGCGGCGAATGGCAGACCCCCTCGGACCAGACCCAGTACAACGCTGCCCCGTCCTCCGGCGGACCCGCCGGGTACGACCAGCCGCAGGCGTACGACCAGCCCGGCTACAGTCCGCCAACATACGACCAGCCGAATTTCAACCAACCGCAGGCCTACGAGCAGTACCCGCGCCCCGGATACACCGACCAGTACTCCACGCCACCCGCCGGGTACGGGAATCCTTACTCCGCGCCACCGGGTCCCCCGGGTTTTCCCAACCCCATGGCACCTAATCCGATGGCTCCTGTGCCGCCAGTGAAACAGAGCAACCCGGTGCCGTGGATCATCGGTGGCGTCGCCGGTCTCGTGGTCCTGGGACTCGTGATCGTGATCGGGGCGGTGCTGCTCACCGCCGGGGGCGGCAGCGGCGGGCCCGGGGGCAACCGGAGCGCGGGCCCTGGCGGCGGCGGCAACGGCCTGAAGTACAGCGGTGCGAAGGTGAACAACGCCTGCGACCTGATCGACGTCGAGTCAATCCAGAAGTGGGCGCGCAACCAGGACAAGGAACCGCAGCACAGCGAGAGCAAGAGCGAGTACCACTCCTCGTTCAACTGCTCGGCCTCCTACAAGGGCAACGAGTACGACACCGCTCGGATCAGCATGTACGCCTCGGTCGGTGGCGCCAGTACGAACATGCGCAACAGCTATGACAGCTCCGAGAAGTCCGCGAAGGGCCAGACCGGCACCGGGCGGGAGACCGGCGACGTGTCCGGGCTCGGCGAGGATGCGTACTACTACAGCTTCGTCAGCGACAGCGACTACAGCAGTTCGATCATCTACGAGCTGGGGATGGTCGACGGCAACCTGATGGTGACCATCAACGTGAGCGTCTTCCTCGGCAAGTCCGGCGGGGTCGACAAGGGCGAGGTACGCAAGATCTGCGAGGACAACGCCAAGAAGGTGATGGACGGCCTGAAGGCGTGAGGCCGCGGCGCCCCGGGCCTGGGTGGCCCGGGGCGTACGGTTCGTACATGGCCCTCAGCACGGGGGAAAGGTTCGCCGCTTGGCGGTACGCGTTCCGGACCACCAATCTTCCGCAGGCCGGCGTCGTCGATGCGGTGACCCGGTGGTTGGTCGTGACCCGCGCCGGGGTACTACCGCTGACGCTCACCTCGGGGCTGATCGCCGTGCTGCTCGCGGGGGTCGCCGACGTGCGGGTCGACTGGTTCAACGTCGCGCTCGCCGTGGTCGGCATCGTGGTCGCCCACCTCGCGAACAACCTGATGAACGACGTCGCCGACACGGACGTGGGCAGCGACACGGACAGCTACCCACGGGCCCTCTACGCTCCACACCCGATTCTGTCCGGGCTGGTGACCCGCGGGCAGTTGCTCGCCGGAATCGCGGTGTGCCAGGTGATCGACCTGACGATCATGGTGACTTTGATCGTGCGACAGGACTGGTGGATCGCGGTCTTCGCGCTGGGCGGGCTGTTCCTGTCATGGGCCTACACCGCTCCTCCGTTGCGGTTGAAAAAGATCGGTCTAGGTGAGTTGGACGTACTCGTCACCTGGGGTCCGTTGATGGTGGGCGGCGTCTACTACGCCGGCACCGGGACGCTTCCCTGGCAGGTGGTGGCACTCGCCACGGGCTACGCACTGCTTCCGACCACCGTGCTGATGGGCAAGCACATCGACAAGCTTCCGTACGACACGCCGACCGGTACCCGCACCCTCCCGGTTCTGATCGGCGAGCGCCGGGCGAAAGCCGCGACGCTCGCGATGATGGTGGCCTACTACGTCATCGTGGTGGCGCTGGTCGCCGTGCGGGCGCTCGACTGGCCCGCGTTGCTCACCCTCGCCGGACTGCCGACACTGGGGTACGTCTGGCGGGCCTACACCCGCCCCAGGCCGACGGAGCGCCCGCCGGACAACCCGGTGTGGCCGCTGTGGTGGGCACCCCTGGCCTTCATCCACAGCCGGCGCGCCGGAGGGCTGCTCCTGTTCGGGATGCTCGCCACGGTGATCTGGCACGCAGTCCGCTGACCGGGCGGGCCCGCGCCGGTCAGGCGCGGGTCACCCGGACCCGTACCGTCGCCCCGTCGCCGACCTCCCCGGCGAACCCGGCTGCACCGGACCCGTCAGCCGGGACACTGCCGAACTCGACGGCCGAGGCCATGACCTCGGCGGCGATGAACTCCCGGTGCGTCTCGACCGCTTTGGTGACCTCCTCCGGGGCGTCCACCAGCAGGGTGATCCGGTCCGACACGTCGAGCTCAGCGGCCCGGCGGGCCTGCTGGACCACCCGTACGACGTCCCGTGCCAGGCCCTCCGCTGCCAGCTGGGGGGTGACGGTGGTGTCGAGTACCACGACTCCCTCCCCGCCGGGCAGTGGCGCCGTGTGCTCGGCGTCGGCGGCGACCAGCTTCAGCTCGTACTCCTCCGGTCGCAGTTCGAAACCGGCGACCGTGACCTGGCCATTGGCGAGCGACCAGTCCCCCGCCTTCACGGCCTTGATCACGCGCTGCACGTCCTTGCCGAGACGTGGCCCGAGCACCCGCGGCACCACGGTCAACATCTGCTCGCAGTACTCGCCGAGCTGGTCGGTGAACTCCACGTGCTTCACGTTCACCTCGTCGGCGACCAGTTCCCCGAACGGGCGGAGCCGCTCGGCGTCCGGCACCGCCACGGTGAGGGTCCGCAACGGCAGCCGTACCCGAAGACCTTGGGTCTTGCGCAGCGACAACGCCGCCGAGCAGACCTCGCGGGTGGCGTCCATCGCGGCCACCAGGTCGTGGTCGGTCGGCAGGGCGGACGCGTCCGGCCAGTCGGTCAAGTGCACCGATCGACCACCGGTCAGCCCCCGCCAGATCTCCTCGGCGACCATCGGCAGCAACGGTGCCGCCACCCGGCACAAGGTCTCCAGCACCGTGTGGAGGGTGTCGAAGGCGTCATGGTCTCCGGACCAGAACCGGTCCCGGGAACGCCGCACGTACCAGTTGGTGAGTGCGTCCAGGTAGGAACGGATCACCTCAGCGGCACCGGAGATGTCGTACCCGTCCATTTCCGCGGTGACCTGTTCGACCAGCTCTCGGGTCTTCGCGAGGACGTACCGGTCCAGCAGGTGTGGTGAGTCGGTGCGGGTTCGCGCCGGGTACCCGTCGGCGTTGGCGTACAGCGAGAAGAAGTACCAGACATTCCAGAGTGGGTTGATCACGTGGCGGACCGCGTCCCGTACCCCGGCTTCGGTGACCGGGGTGTCGCCGCCCCGGATCACCGGGGCGCTCATCAGCATCCAGCGCATCGCGTCCGAGCCGTACGAGTCGAACATCTCGTAGACGTCGGGGTAGTTGCGCAGGCTCTTGGACATCTTGCGGCCGTCTTCGCCGAGCAGGATGCCGTGGGCGACGCAGTTGCGGAACGCGGGTCGGTCGAACAGCGCCGTGGCCAGCACGTGCAGGGTGTAGAACCAACCCCGGGTCTGCGGCAGGTACTCCACGATGAAGTCGCCCGGGTAGTGGTGCTCGAACCACTCCCGGTTCTCGAACGGGTAGTGCACCTGCGCGAACGGCATCGAGCCGGACTCGAACCAGCAGTCCAGCACCTCCGGCACCCGGCGCATCACCGAACGCCCGGTCGGGTCGTCCGGATTCGGCCGGGTCAGCTGGTCGATGCCGGGGCGGTGCATGTCGTTGACCTTCATCCCGCCGTGCCCGCCGCTTCGGCTCGCAAGCTCGCCGAAGTCACGCTCCAACTCCTCCAGGGAGCCGTAGACGTCCACCCGCGGGTAGTTCGGATCGTCGGAGCGCCACACCGGGATCGGGGAGCCCCAGAACCGGTTACGGCTGATCGACCAGTCCCGGGCGTTTTCCAGCCATTTGCCGAACGAGCCGTCCTTGACGTGCGGCGGCACCCAGTTGATCTCCTGGTTCAGCTCGACCATCCGGTCCTTGAACCTGGTCACCGCCACGAACCAGCTCGACACCGCCTTGTAGACCAGTGGGGTGTCGCACCGCCAGCAATGCGGGTAGGAGTGGGTGTACGTGTCATGGCGGACCACGCCACCGCGTTCCTTCAGGTCCCGGATGATCGGCTTGTTCGCGTCAAAGACCTGCATCCCCCGGTACGCCGGCACCAGGGAGGTGAACCTGGTGTGCTCGTCCACGGTGACCACCGTCGGGATCCCCGCGGCGTTGCAGGCGTACTGGTCGTCCTCACCGAACGCGGGTGCCATGTGGACCACGCCGGTGCCGTCCTCGGTGGACACGAAGTCCTCGCCGAGCACCGTGAACGCCGGCGTGCCGGCGACCTGCTCGGTGAGGAAGTCGAACAGCGGCGTGTACCGCCGGCCCACCAGGTCGCTGCCGCGCAGCGTGCCGACCCGCCGGGCGTCGCCGAATTCCTTCTGGTACGCCGCCAGCCGAGCCTCGCCCAGGATGTAGCGCTCGCCGTCACGTTCCAGTACGGCGTACTCGATGTCCGGGCCGACCGCGAGCCCCAGGTTGGACGGCAGGGTCCACGGCGTGGTGGTCCAGACCAGGATCTTCTCGCCGGTCTCCAACTGGAACGCCACGGTCAGCGCCGGGTCCTGGCGGTCCCGGTACACGTCGTCCATCCGGGTCTCGGTGTTGGACAGCGGAGTCTCACACCGCCAGCAGTACGCCAGCACCCGGAAGCCCTCGTAGATCAGACCCTTGTCGTGCAGGGTCTTGAAGGCCCACATGACGCTTTCCATGTAGTTCAGGTCGAGCGTCTTGTAGTCGTTGGCGAAGTCAACCCAGCGGGCCTGGCGGGTGACGTACCGCTCCCATTCCCGGGTGTAGCGCAGCACCGAGGCACGGCAGGCGTCGTTGAACGTGGCGATGCCGAGTTCCAGGATCTCGCTCTTCGTGGAGATGCCGAGCTGTTTTTCCGCCTCGACCTCGGCGGGCAGCCCGTGACAGTCCCAACCGAACCGGCGTTCCACCCGCCGGCCACGCATGGTCTGGTAGCGCGGCACCACGTCCTTGACGTAGCCGGTGAACAGGTGTCCATAGTGGGGTAGGCCGTTGGCGAACGGCGGGCCGTCGTAGAAGACGTACTCGTTGTCGCCGTCCGTGCCCGGATCCCGAGCCTCGACGGAGGCGACGAACGTGTCGTCCTTCTCCCAGAAGTCGAGTACCCGCTCTTCGAGCTCGGGGAACGACGGGCTCGCCGATACGCCACGATCCGGTGCGTCCTGCGGGTACGGCATGGTCTCGCTCTCCTCGCGGTTCGATCCTCGGCTGTCTGCTCACAGTGCGAGGACGAGCCGCGCGCTCGGGGAAGCGCCGCCCGCGGTACCACCTCGCTTGACGCCGTGCCGGGCGCCCGCTCGTTGGCCGGCTGTGACGGGCCGGACCCGTCCGGTTCTACTCAGGCCACGTGCCGGGCCCTTTCTTCCGGAGGCTCACCGGTGATTGCCGGGTCAATGCCTGTGCCTCAGAGGCTACCGGAGGCTGCAGCCAGCCCTCATCCCGATATCCGATCCCGATCACGTCCGCTCGCAGCGAACCGCCGTACCGGGCGTTACCAATCCTGGGCAAGCTGACTTCCTTCCGGCTCTCGAAGCCGTACTGGCCGAACCTGACGTCCACAGCGCTGACCGTGCTCACCGGTGACCAGGCCGCCGGCCTTGCCGGTGGCGACGCTGGACAGACCGCCGCTGCCATCGCACAGCTTGACGAAGGGCAGTTTTCCGGATGATGGCGCCGAAAGCTTGATCTCTGTCACCCCCGCCGCCGTAGAATCGCCTTTTCGTTGCCGCCGGACGGTGTACAAGGAGTCCGTCAAGCCATGCGAGACCAATCTGGCTCGGGGTGGAAATTCGGCATCGTGACATTCTTTGTCGCGCTGGTCACATTCGGTGTGGCGTGGTGGTTCACCCGGCGGGAGACCGGCGCGATGCCGGTCTGGAGCTCGGACCTGGAGCGCGCGACCGCCAGACCTCGACCGTCACCCGCGGGCCCCGGTCAGGCGACGGTGGTCAGGAACGACGGCCCCGGCCCGGGGGGCACCTCCGGAACGGGTCCGAGCGCGACGGACGCGCCCACTGGTGCATCGGATCCGGACGGCGGCAGGACCGTTCCCAGCGCCGACGACTCGGCGGATCCGCTGCCGGACGGGTCACCGCCACCTGGGTTTCCGATCAAGGGCAACACCAGGTCGATGCTCTACCACCCTCCGGAGTCGCCCAACTATGGGCGCACCCGCGCACAGACCTGCTTCCGCACCGCGGAGGCTGCGGAGGCCGCGGGTTTCCAGCACTGGAACGCCCGCCGCAGGAAGTGACTCCTACGGATCCAGGTCCACCGAGTAGAGCACCCGGCTGTCCTGGTCGCGCAGCCGTACCGTCATCACCCCCGTGTCTCCGTCGATCTCCACCTCACCGAAGTACTGGTGTCCGTCCCACGGTGGCCAGTTCGCCCGGGGTGGTGCCTGCTGGAACCGCACCTCCGGCCCAAAGGTCCGGTCCAGTCGGTGGGGGCCGAATCCACCGGCGTGCAGCGGGCCGGTGACGAATTCCCAGAACGGCGAGAAGCCGCCGATGGCGGCCCGCGCCGGGTCGTAGTGGTGTGCCGCGGTGTAGTGCACGTCGGCGGTCAGGAACACGATGCCGGTGACCCCGTTGCGGTGCGCGGCCTGCAGCACCTCGGCCAACTGGAGTTCCCGGCCCAGCGGCGGGCCGTGGTCCTCCTGCGCCACACCCTCGTACCGTCCGGAGCCGGCGGACACCACCAGTCCGATCGGCAGGTCGTTCGCGATCACCTTCCAGGTCGCGGTCGAGGTGCTCAGCTCTCGAATCAACCAGTCCCGCTGCTCGGCCCCGAGCAGTCCCTGGCTCGGGTCGGTGTAGCTGTTTGACCCGTTGGGATCCTTGTAGGTGCGCATGTCCAGCACGAACACATCGAGCAGGGGGCCGTACGGGATCTTGCGGTAGATCCGGCCGTTCGGGTCGGCGGGTGCCGGATTCAACGGCAGCCACTCGTGAAATGCCTGCTTGGCGCGGGCCGCCAGCACATCGATCCGCCGCTCGGTGTAACGGGGATCGGTGACCTCGACACCGGGCGACCAGTTGTTCAGCACCTCATGGTCGTCCCACTGGTTGATCATCGGCACCTCGGCGGCGAACCGTCGCAGGTGCTCGTCCAACAGGTTGTACCCAAACTGTCCCCGGAACTCGTCCAAGGTCTCCGCAACCTTGCTCTTCGCGGGCGTGACCAGGTTGCGCCAGACCCGGCCGTCCGGCAGCGTCACGGTTTCCCGCAGCGGGTTGTCGGAGTAGACCGTGTCGCCACCACACAGGAAAAAATCAGGGTGCAGCGACCGCATTCGCTCGAAGATCGTCATGCCACCGAGATCGGGGTTGATGCCCCAACCCTGGCCGCAGATGTCGGCGGACCAGACGAACCTGATGCCGCGGCGGTTTCTCGGAGCGGTCCGGAAACTGCCCACCAGTGGCTCGCTGGCCAGCCGGGAGTCCAGGTCTTCCACAGTGACCCGGTAATGGACGCCGGCTGTCGACGGCAACCCGGTCAGTCGTACCTTGCCGGTGAAGTCGCTGTCCGGAGTGACCACCGGGCCCGGTACGGTCCACGACCGCTGGAACGACGGCGAGTGGCTGACCTGGACCATCATCCGACCCGGACGGTCCGCGCGGGTCCACACCACCGCCGAACCGGGTGCCACATCGCCACTTTGCACCCCATGGGTGAGCACCGGCCGGCCACTGCGGACCAGCCCGAAGCCAGTGCCCGGGAGTGTGCCGACTGTGGCACCCACCGCCACGACGCCGGCTCGGAACAACGTCCGGCGGCTGACTCCACCGGGAGGATTCACGCGCATCGGTATCTCCTGGATCGACCGGTTCAGGGTGCAGCCTCCCATACGTCCAGGCGTGACGTTAATCGATTTCCGGACCCAAACAAGGATTTCGTTGTCGACCAGATCGGTGCCAGCCTCGCCGGCCGCTAGCCGGTGGGGGGTACCGGTGCGACACGCTTGTGTAACTCACCGCCCGCATGCCAGGACCACACGTGCCGACCTTCCTCGGCGAACCTGACCAGGCCGACCCGATCGATGTCGACGGCGAAGCAGTGATACGGCTCAGGAGGTCGCCAGTCGATCCTGGCTTCGATGGCGTCCTCGTACCGGCGCCGCTGGTCCGGATCGGTGATCTCGACGGCCCGCCCGTACAGCTTGATGTCACCCTGGCTCTCGGATTCGTGTGCCTTGTCAGGTACCAGGCTGTGGATGGTCATCCGCTGGTCACGCAACAGGTCGAGCGCCTTGGTGGACCGCCAGATCATCCCGGTCATCAGGTCGTCGCTGACGAAATCGCACTCCACTCCGCTGATCCTCGGCGATCCGTCCGGACGCACCGTGCCGAGCAGGAAGATCTGCTCCCGCTCGAAGCGTTCCCGGATCGGACCAGCGAACTCCGGACAGGACTCCGCGAACTCACGCCAGCGCATGCCCACACGCTAGGACACGGGTCTGACAGCGACGCCGGTGCGGCACCTCAGGCCTTCGGGAACCAGATCGCGATCTCCCGCTCCGCGCTCTCCGGCGAGTCAGAGGCGTGGACCAGGTTCTCGCGGTTGGACAGCGAGAAGTCGCCGCGTACCGTGCCCGCCGGCGCTTTGCGACCATCGGTCGGGCCGACCAGAGTCCGTACCACCTCGATCGCCTGATCGCCGGAGAGCACCAGCGCGACCAGCGGTCCGGAGGTCATGAACTGCCTGAGCTCGGGATAGAACGGCTTGGAGACATGTTCGGCGTAGTGGTCGTCCGCGAGAGCCGGGTCCATGGTCCGCAGTTCCATGGTCTCGATGGTCAGGCCCTTCGCTTCGAACCGACTGAGCACCTGTCCGACCAGTCCGCGCCGAACCGCGTCGGGCTTGATGAGTACGAGCGTGCGCTCGGACACCGCTTCGCCTCCATGATCGCCTGTGGGGTCACCCGTACGTTACCGTGCCACCCACCGACCACAGAGACGTGGACACCATCCGGACCGGCGAGATCCGGGTTGGTCAGGCGGTGATATGTCTCCTATACACCAGACAGTCGAGTCGGCATGGAAGTTTCATTCAGGATTCCGGCGCGTTGTGCTTCCCACACTTGACCCCGCGGCATACCCTCGCCAGGGTGCGAGTACGTCGCCCGGTGCAACGTCCCACTCGTGACCCGGCCGCCCGGGCCGGTACCTCGCGCGGCAACGGCACGCGTCCTGAATCCGCGCAGCGCACACCCGCGCAGGCTCGCGAGTCGATGCCCACCCGCGGTGCCGAGGCCACCACAACCGACATCAGGATGCTCGCCGCCCTGACCGATGACCGCGAATCCGGCCGCCGGGCCAACCGCCCGATCGACTACTCCAGCGGCCTGCGCCCGGTGAAGCCACGGGGCAGCCTCGCCGTAGCCGGCTTCGTTGCCCTCCTCGGCGGATTCGTGAGCACCGCCGGAGCCGGCAGCGCCAGCGGCATGGTGGCCGCGATGGGAGCCGGTGTGGCCATCAGTGGACTGGTGTACGGGGGTTTCACGGCACGCCAGCGAAGGCTGGCGAGCAAGGTCGCTGGCACCGCGCACGTGGTCAGCGCCAGCCCGGCACCGTCCGGCTGCACCCACGGCCGCTGCGAGATGCGCCTGGTGCTCCAGGCGCCACGCCTCACCGTGACCGCGGTACGGCACCGCGACAGTGCTGTACCAGCGACCAAGTGGCCGGCCCCGGGCATGAGCCTCCCGGTGACCGTCGACCCCCGAAACCTTCGGGACCTCCGGGTCCACTGGGATCGGGTACGACCACTCGACAGTCGCCCCCGGGTCGCCAACCCCCGGGTGGAGCAGCTTTCCGGTGCCCCGGCCGGGGCACCGGGCCAGGAGGAACTGGCAACACTCGCCGACGCCTCGGGGGTCACCGCACCGGGCGGATCGGGCGGCGGAGCCCGCGGCACGTCATCGGCCGGTGGCAAGACCAGTACGGCACGGGCAGCTGAGCCGCTGGACCCAGGGGCGCCGCTTTCCGGCCCCGTGGTTGGCTCCGGCCACGACGAGTCGATCTCCCTCAGCTTCCTGGACGCGGTCACGACACTCGCCGACGACGACCCGTTGCTCGAGGAATACGGGTCGCCGATCCGCGAGGTCGGGGTGACCCTGATCGTCTCAGACCTCAAACAGTCGTTGGAGTTCTACCGAGACCTGCTGGGCTTCTTCGAGATCGAGAGTGGACCGGACATGGTGCTGCTCGAGGCCCGGACCGGTCGCCTGGTGCTCCGGCAACGCGACGACACACACGCCACAGCACCCCGGCTGATGCATCTCAGTCTCGAGGTCAACGACATCGATGCCGCCTACCGAAGCCTCGCCAGGCGCGGTGTGGAGTTCATCGACGAACCCCGTACCGTGCTGCGCGGTGAACTGCTCGAGCTGTGGGCCGTGTCGTTCCACGACCCGGACGGGCACGGCGTGGCGCTCACCTGCTGGCGTCCCCGGCCCGACGAACATCCGGCCTGACCCGTCCCAGGGCGGCCGTTTCAAAACCCACCCAGGACATTTCGCCGCCCGCCCAGGACACCTAGTCGGCGGTATCGCCCGGCTGCGGCTCGCCACCCTTCGGGGATTCCAGGATCGTCCGGCGTACGTGTAGCACGTACCACCAGACCAGGGAGAAAGCCACCCCCAGCACCCCCAGTGCCCACTGGAACAGGCCGGTCAGGATGACCGCGATGTTGAGCGCCCAGACCAGGTACCAGGTGACCGAAGCCCGCAACAGCGCCGCGAGCAGCACCGAACCAGCGGCGAGTAGCGTGACCGCCACGACCGCCACGGTGGGGGCACCGAGCACCCGCAGCGGCTGCACTGCCATGAGCAGCGCGAGCGCCTCCAGCAGCAATGTGGCGACACCCAGACCGTGTGCCGCCGCGCGGGGGTTTCGCAGCCCCGAACGGCGCTGCGGCGAGGGTCGCGGGTCGTTCACCGGAGGAACATCCGCCGGGCGTCTGCCACGGTGATCACGGAACCGGTCACCAGCACCCCGGCCCCGCCGAGTAACGCCTCCTCGTCGGCCTCCGCCAGAGTGACCGCAGCGTCCACCGCCTCCAACAGGTCCGGGGCAACCCTCACCCGCTCGGCTCCGAACACCTGCCGGGCGAGCGGTGCGAGGTCCTCCGCCGGCATCGCGCGAGACGATGAGTTCCGGGTCACCACCACGGCGTCCAGCACCGGTTCCAGCTGGTCCAGCATGCCGACCACGTCCTTGTCCGCCAGGAACCCGACCACGCCGACCAGCCGCCGGAACCTGAACTCCTCCACCAACGCGGCGGCGACAGCGGCCATCCCCGCCGGGTTGTGCGCCGCGTCCAACAGGACGGTCGGCGACGTCCGTACCCGTTCCAGCCGGCCGGGTACGGTCACCGAACGGAACCCTTCCCGCACCGCGTCCGGGTCGAGTTGGCGTCGCGGACCAGCACCGAGGAACGCCTCCACCGCGGCGAGCGCGACAGCGGCGTTCTGGGCCTGGTGCGCCCCGTGCAGTGCCAGGAACACCCCCTCGTACATCCCACCGAGCCCTTGCAGGGTGAGTTCCTGACCGCCCACGGCCAGGCCGCGGCGCAGCACCCCGAACTCGCTGCCCTCCCGGGCCAGGGTGGCGTCCAACTCGGCGCAGCGTCGCAGGATCGGGTGTGCTGCCTCGTCCGGCTGAACGGCCGACACCAACGTCGCTCCCCGGTGGGCGATCCCCAGCTTCATCCAGGTGATGTCCTCGATGGTGTCCCCGAGCCACTCCATGTGGTCGAGGCCGATGGGGGTGAACACGCAGACCGGCGCGGCGAGCACGTTCGTGGAGTCGGTCTCGCCGCCGAGACCGACCTCCACCACCGCGACGTCGACCGGGGCGTCGGCGAATCCGGCGAACGCCATCGCGGTGGTCATGTCGAAGTAGGTGAGCGGCTCGTCGTACCGCTTGTCGACCAACGCGGCGAGCGACTCCACTTCCCGGTAGATCTGGACGAACCGCTCTTCGGAGACCGGTTCGCCGTCCAGCGAGATCCGCTCCCGCACCGACTCCAGGTGCGGGCTGGTGTACCGGCCGGTCCGCAGTCCGTGTGCGCACAGCAGCGCGTCGATCATCCGGGCCGTGGACGACTTCCCGTTGGTGCCGGTGATGTGGATCGAGGGGTACGCCCGCTGCGGGTTGCCCAACAGGTCCAGCAACGATTCGATCCGGGCACGCTCGAACACCATCCGGGTGAAGCCACGTCCCAGAAGCTCCCGATCGACCCCGGCGAACTCGTCAGTCACCTCAGGCCTTCGGCAGTATGTCGAGCGCAGTGGTGAGCCGCGTGTGTTCCCGCTCGGCAGCGGTGAGGCGCTCCCTGATCTTGGCCACCACCGGTTCGGGCGCCCTCGCGAGGAACGACTCGTTGTCCAGCTTCGCGCGGCACTGCGCGAGTTCTTTCTCGGTGGCCTTGAGATCCTTGCCGAGCCGGGCCCGCTCCGCCGCGACGTCGATCGCGCCCCGGGTGTCCAGCTCCACCGTCACCCCGCCGCTGACCCCGAGCGTCCCAGTGGCGGTGAAGTCGCCGGTCGGCTGGTCCAGCCGGCTCAATGACCGGATCAGCGGCTCGTGGCCGGCCAGCCCGGCGGCGTCGAGGCCGGTGAGTCGGGTCGCCACCCGCTGGCCCGGCTTGAGGCCCTGGTCAGAACGGAAACGGCGGACCTCGGTGACCACGCGCCGCAGCGCGGCGAGTTCGGCCTCGGCGGCGGCGTCGAGGCGGCTGCGGTCCGCGACCGGCCACGCCGCCACCATCACGCTCTCGCTCCCGGTCAACCCACGCCACAGCTCGTCGGTGACGAACGGGATCACCGGGTGCAGCAGCCGCAGCAATGAATCCAGTACCTCACCGAGCACCCGGCGGGTTCGGTCCGCCGCCGGACCACCAGCCGCGAGCACCGGTTTGGACAGCTCCAGGTACCAGTCACAGACGTCGTCCCAGGCGAAGTGGTAGAGCGTCTCGCATGCCTTCGCGAACTCGTACTCCTCGAGGTGACCGTCCACCTCGGCGATGACATGGTGGAGCCGGGACAGCACCCACCGGTCCACCATGGACACGGCATCGGCCGCGGGCAGCTCGCCGGCCACCGTGGCGCCGTTGAGCAGCGCGAACCGGGTCGCGTTCCAGAGCTTGTTGCAGAAGTTGCGCGAGCCCTGCACCCACTCCTCACCGATCGGCACGTCAACGCCGGGGTTGGCGCCTCGGGCGAGGGTGAACCGCAGTGCGTCGGAACCGTACCGATCCATCCAGTCCAGTGGGTCCACGGCGTTGCCGAACGACTTGGACATCTTCTTGCCGAACTGGTCACGCACCATGCCGTGCAGCGCGATGGTCTTGAAGGGGACAGCCTGATCCGGCGGCTGGTCGCGCATCGCGTACAGCCCGAACATCATCATCCGGGCCACCCAGAAGAACAGAATGTCGTAGCCGGTGACCAGCACGCTGGTGGGGTAGAACCGACGCAGGTCAGCGGCGTCGTCCGGCCAGCCCAGAGTCGAGAACGGCCAGAGCGCGCTGGAGAACCAGGTGTCGAGCACGTCCGGGTCCTGGGTCCAACCCTCGCCTTCCGGCGGCTGCTCGTCCGGACCGACACAGACGGTCTCCCCATTCGGGCCGTACCAGACCGGGATCCGGTGTCCCCACCAGAGCTGCCGGGAGATGCACCAGTCGTGCATGTTGTCGACCCAGTCGAAATACCGCTTCGCCAGCTGCGGCGGGTGGATCTCGACCCGGCCGTCCCGCACCGCGTCACCAGCCGCCCTGGCCAGTGGCGCCACCTTCACGAACCATTGCAGCGACAGTCGAGGTTCGACCGTGGTCCGGCATCGGGAGCAGTGCCCCACAGAGTGCTGGTACGGGCGGACCTCCTTGACGATCCGGCCCTGCTCCCGCAGTGCGGCGATGATCGCCGGCCGGGCCTCGAACCGGTCTTGGCCCTGGAACGGGCCGTGCGCGG
Organism: Micromonosporaceae bacterium; assembly: GCA_036375165.1. Lineage (GTDB taxonomy): Bacteria > Actinomycetota > Actinomycetes > Mycobacteriales > Micromonosporaceae > WHSM01. Next base: position 33,053 of record DASUSI010000007.1, read on the forward strand.
TGATCACGCCGTGGTCGTCCATCACCGTGATCGACGGCAGGCCGTGACGCTGCCCGATCTCGAAGTCGTTGGGGTCGTGCGCCGGGGTCACCTTCACCGCACCGGTGCCGAACTCGGGGTCGACGTGCTCGTCCGCGACGATCGGGATCCGCCGGCCGGTCAGCGGCAGTTCCACTTCCTCGCCGATCAGGTGGCGGTACCGGTCGTCGCCCGGATGCACCGCCACCGCGGTGTCGCCGAGCATGGTCTCGGCCCGGGTGGTGGCGACAACGATCGAGTGGCCGCCCTCGGCTGTGCTGGACCCGTACCGGATCGAGACCAGCTCACCGTCGTCCTCAGTGTGCTCCACCTCGATGTCACTGAGCGCGGTCAGGCACCTCGGGCACCAGTTGATGATCCGCTCGGCCCGGTGAATCAGGCCGTCCTCGTACAACCGCTTGAAGATCGTGAGAACGGCGCGGGACAGACCTTCGTCCATGGTGAATCGCTCGCGGGTCCAGTCCACGGAGTCACCGAGGCGGCGCATTTGGCCCAGGATCATGCCGCCGGACTCGGCTTTCCACCGCCAGACCCGATCCACGAAGCTGTCCCGCCCCAGATCGTGCCGGGACAGACCTTCGCTGGCGAGTTGCCGCTCCACCACGTTCTGGGTGGCGATCCCGGCGTGGTCCATGCCGGGCAGCCACAGTGCCGCGTACCCCTGCATCCGGCGGCGGCGGGTCAGCGCATCCATCAGGGTGTGCTCGAAGGCATGGCCGAGGTGCAGGGACCCGGTGACATTGGGCGGCGGGATCACGATGCAGAACGGCGGGCCGTCCTCGCGCGGCCGGAAGCGACCGGCGGCTACCCAGCGGTCGTAGAGCGGCTTTTCCACTACGGCCGGGTTGTACTGGGCCGGTAGTTCCAACGAACGGTGCCCTGTCATGGCGGTCGCCTGGCCGGCGGCCCCTTTCCGCATCCCGGTCACGCCAGCGAGTCTACGGACCGGGCCGTGCGGAACGGTGCGCACGGTGTCGGTGCCGCGTGGCAGGGTTACAGGGTGGTACTCGGCATGGCATCTGACGCGCTGCTGGCCCTGCTGCACCCGGGTTGGCGACTGGTGATCGGCGTGTGTGTCGCCGCGACGGTGATCGTGGCCGGCGCCCGGCTCATGCAGCGGGGCCCGTCCCGGATGACTTCCGCCATGGGGGTCACCGTCGTGATCCTGGTGCTCCTGGTGGCCGTCACGCTGCTGTTCGGGTGAGCGGCGTCGCGTGACTCAGCTGGTCGTGAGCCGACGGTTGGCCAGGCTGGGCAACTCCGCGCGGATCGTGGTCAGTCGGTCGAAGTCGAGATCCGCCACGGTCACGCCCACGGTGTCGGGCGCCTGAGCGAGCACCGTTCCCCACGGGTCGACCACCATGCTGCGGCCGTAACAGGTGCGCCCTGGTTCGTGGTCACCGATCTGTGCGGCGGCCAGCACGTAACACTGGTTCTCGACGGCGCGGGCCCGCAGCAGCACCTCCCAGTGGTCGCGGCCGGTGTGCAGCATGAAGGCCGCGGGCACCACCATGACTTGGGCCCCGGCGTCGGCCAGCCGCCGGTACAGCTCCGGAAACCGCAGGTCGTAGCAGATCGAGAAGCCGAATCGGATCCCGTCGATATCGGCGGTGACGGTTTCGGTGCCCGGCGCGATGTGCGCCGACTCGTGGAACGAGACCCGACCCGGGATCTCCACGTCGTACAAGTGGATCTTCCGGTAGGTGGCGGCCAGCTCACCGCGTGGGTCGAACAGCAGCGACGTGTTGTAGGTACGTGCTGGGTCTGGGCCCACTTCGTGGAACGAGCCGGCATGCACCCAGATCCCGAGGGTGCGGGCGGCGTGCGCGAAGAACTGGCCGAACTCGCCGTCCACCGGTTCGGGAGCCGGCTGCGTGTCCGGGGTGCCGAGGTGGTCCAGGTACTCCGGCAGCATCGCCAACCGCGCGCCCTGGTCGGCGGCCTGTTGTAGCAACTTCCGCGCGGCGGCCAGATTGGCGCTCCGATCTTCCCGGCTGTTGACCTGACACACGGCGACCCGCATGTAGACAGCCTAAGACGTGACGACGGTTCAGTGAACCACCACAGATGGGACCATCAAGCCGGGTGATCGGCGTTCCTGGGCACCGCCGACATGGCGCTGTCGGCGCCGGAGAGGGTGACCTCCACCCGGGTACGAGTGCCCCAGCTGGTCGCCCAGCACGTGGCGACCCCGTACCACCGCAGCGCGCGCAGCACCACCATCGACCACACCACGGCGACCGGTGTCAGCAGCCACGTCCGCCAGTGGTACCCGGTCGACTGGTCGCTGCGCCGCACCACCAGGTACCGCAGGGTCTGCGCGTACCCGACCACCAACGGCACCGCCACCAGCCACGGTGCCATGCTCCAACCGGCCCCGACGATCGGAAGCCATACGGCGAAACAGACGAAGACGGCGGCGGACACCACGGTCTGGGTCCACCGCAGCGCGTGTATCCAGAAGGCCAGTGAGGTCGCGGGCAGGTACCGCATCCGCCACAGGGAACGGATGAACGAGCCGCGCATCCACCGTACGAACTGCCTCGCGTGGTGTCTCACCGTCTCCGGCATGAGACTGAACGAGTACGCCGTGGGCTGCTGTACCGTCCGGCCCCGGAGCATGGCGTACAGGGTGAGCATGGAGTCGTCCGAGAAGTGGACATGCCGCCCCATGAACGTCTCGGACACGTAGCCTTCGAGGTTGCCACGGATGACGTCCGCCCGGTACGCGGCGATAGGTCCACTGTTGACCCACACGGATCCGAGCACCGACAGCGCGGAGCGGTCCACCAACTGCGCGGTGACGAACCACAGGTCGGTGAACCGGCACAGAAATGAACGCCGGACGTTCGCGGCGAGCACAACACCGGCCACACTCATCACGCGGGAATCGGCGAAAGGCTTCAGGAGTTCGCTGAGCGCCTGCGGATCGGAGATCGTGTCCGAGTCGACCGTCCAGTACACGTCGGCATCGGGCGTCCCTGCCACGGCCACCGCTTGGGCGTGCCGCTTGCCAGCATTGGGCTTGCGGTGCCATTCGAGCGTGACGCCGGCTTTCGCCGCCGCGGCACGGGCCCAGTCGACCACCTCTGGGTAGTCGCCCTGGGTGCTGCCGTCGTCCACCACGTACACGACCTGGGGCAGGCGTTGTTGTTCGAACACGGACCGCAGGCAGGCACGCAACGCCTCGGGGTCCTCGTTGAACACTGGCACGAGGCACGCCACCCGCAGCCCGTCCAGTATCCGCATGGCCTGCGGGTCAGGACTGGCCGGACGTTCCAGGTACGCGAGGCAGAGCTGCCATACCAGGAGCAGGTACATCCCGGCGTACACGATCGCCAGGCGGTCCCGGTTTCCGTGGTACAGCTCGGTGAGCGAAAGCGCGTGGTGGACGAGCCATACCGCGGCGGCGGCAAGCACCGCCGCCGCGGCGGCCAGAATCCTTCGCGGTACGAGTTGCGCCGTCAACGTGCGCTTACGGAACGACCGCGCCGGAACTTCATCCGCACCAGCAGGGCGCCCATCACCGTCAGCGTGGCGCCGACGAGCGCCAGCCACATCGGCAGCGGCAGGGTCAGGTACATTCCAGCGGCTCCGACCGTCACCGCCCCGATCCCCGTCGTCGGGAGATTTCCTCCACTCATAGCCGTCCTTCCTCGCGATTGGCTTGGGGACCCGCCGACTGAAATGCCGTCGGGAACCCGAACACCCGGCACAGCCACGTGAGGTGAGGCCGTGCCGACCCACGTCGCTTACCCGAGGAGATGCCGGCTACACCACAGATTGTCGAAACTTTTCGACTGATTCGTAACTTAGAGTGATCTTCCGTACAAATCATGATCGATACTGATCGATCGCAAGGCGAGCCAACGACTGTCCTGATGCCACAAACCCCACGTCAGGGCACCGCCCGACCATCGCCGCGCCACAAGCCGAGATCGCACCGCCGCCACCTCCTGTCCGATATGACCGGTGCGGCGGCCGGCCAAACACTGGGCAACGATGAACGACAGCGACCGGGCTGTCCCGAGGTCGACGCCCGAACCCGCACCAGGCACCATCGAGGGCACCATGACTCTCACTGACCGGTTGCCCCCCGATCCCGACCCTGACACGCTCTACGACACGTTCGCGCAGTGGGCGGAGGAGTCCGGCCTGAGCCTGTACCCCGCCCAGCAGGAAGCGCTGATCGAGATCGTCTCGGGTTCGAACGTCATCCTGGCCACCCCTACCGGCTCCGGTAAGAGCCTGGTCGCGGCGGGGGCCCACTTCACCGCTCTGGCGCTTCGACAGCGCAGCTTCTACACCGCCCCCATCAAGGCGCTGGTCTCGGAGAAATTCTTCGCGCTGTGCGAGACCTTCGGGGCCGGCAATGTCGGGATGATGACCGGCGACTCCAGCGTCAACCCGACCGCGCCGATCATCTGCTGCACCGCGGAGGTACTCGCCAACATCGCACTGCGCGAGGGCGAGGAATCCGACGCCGGCAGCGTCGTGATGGACGAGTTCCACTTCTACGGCGAACCGGACCGCGGCTGGGCATGGCAGGTACCGCTGCTGGAGCTGCCGGACACGCAGTTCCTCCTGATGTCAGCGACCCTCGGGGACGTCAGTTTCTTCGAGAAGGACCTGGCCCGACGTACCGGCAAGTCCACCGCTGTGGTGCGTTCGGAGCAGCGACCGGTCCCGCTCACCTTCCGGTACGTCACGACGCCGGTCCACGAGACTCTCGCCGCCCTGCTGGAGACCCAGAGCGCTCCGGTGTACGTGGTGCATTTCACTCAAGTGGCCGCCCTGGAACGTGCCCAGGCGCTGATGAGCATCAACGTGTGCACCCGCGCCGAAAAGGACGCGATCGCCGCCGAGATCGGCAACTTCCGGTTCGCTTCCGGGTTCGGCAGGACGCTCTCCCGGCTGGTACGGCACGGTATCGGGGTCCACCACGCCGGGATGCTGCCCCGGTACCGCCGGCTCGTGGAGCGGCTCACCCAGGCCGGACTACTCAAGATCGTCTGTGGTACGGACACCCTCGGCGTCGGCATCAACGTGCCGATCCGTACCGTGCTGTTCACCGCGCTGTCCAAGTACGACGGAGTGCGCACCCGCCACCTCAAGGCACGGGAATTCCACCAGATCGCCGGGCGCGCCGGGCGGGCCGGATACGACACGGTGGGCACCGTCGTGGTGCAGGCTCCAGAACACGTGGTGGAGAACGAACGTGCCCTGGCCAAGGCCGGCGACGACCCTAAAAAGCGTCGCAAGGTGGTTCGCCGCAAGCCGCCCGAGAGATTCGTGTCCTGGGGCGAGGCGACATACCAGCGGCTGATCGACTCCGAACCAGAGCCGCTCACCTCCCAGTTCCAGGTCAGTCACGCGATGCTGCTCAACGTGATCGGCCGCCCCGGCGACCCTTTCGCCGCGATGCGCCGGCTGCTGGAGGACAACCACGACGATCGCCGTACCCAGCTACGCCACATCCGCAAGGCGATCGCGATCTACCGCGCCCTGCTCGCCGCCGGGGTGGTGGAACCGGACAGTCAGGGCCGGCCCAGGCTCACCGTGGACCTGCAGTTCGACTTCGCGCTCAACCAGCCGCTGTCGCCGTTCGCACTGGCCGCGATCGAGCTTCTCGACCCGGACTCCCCCAGCTACCCCCTTGACGTGCTGTCGGTGATCGAGTCCACCCTGGACGACCCGCGACAGGTGCTCTCAGCCCAGCAGTTCAAGGCCAAGGGCGAGGCGGTCGCCGCGATGAAGGCCGAGGGCATCGAGTACGAGGACCGGATGGCGCTGCTCGACGACGTCACGCATCCCAGGCCACTCGCGGACCTGCTCGACACGGCGTACCAGATGTACCGCCGGGGGCACCCGTGGGTCAGCGAGCACACCCTGTCCCCCAAGTCCGTCGTCCGGGACCTGTACGAGCGGGCGATGACTTTCACCGAGTACGTCTCCTTCTACGGCCTCGCCCGTTCCGAGGGCCTGGTGCTGCGCTACCTCGCCGACGCGTACAAGGCGCTGCGCCAGACCGTGCCGGAGGAGGCGAAGACCGAGGAACTGCTGGATCTGGAGGAATGGCTGGGCGAGTTGGTACGCCAGATCGACTCCAGCCTGCTCGACGAGTGGGAGCGACTGCGCAATCCCGATGCCGCCGAGCCGGTCGCGACCCAGGACGAGAAGCCCCCCGCGGTCACCGGCAACCGGCGGGCCTTCCGGGTACTGGTCCGTAACGCGATGTTCCGGCGGGTCGAGTTGGCCGCACTGCACCGGTACGACGAACTCGGCGATCTCGATGCCGACGCCGGATGGGACGCCGAGGCGTGGCAGGAAGCCCTCGAACCGTACTGGGCCGAGCACGACGAGATCCACACCGGACCGGGCGCGCGCGGTCCGGCTCTACTGCTCATCGAAGAAGCTGCGGAACACTGGACGGTGCGGCAGATCTTCGACGATCCGGCCGGTGACCATGACTGGGGCATCAGCGCCCAGGTGGACCTGGGCGCATCCGACGAGGTGGGGACCGCGGTTGTCCAGATCACCGCGGTCGATCGGCTGTGATGGCTCAGCCGGTGCCCGACACCAGGACCAGCGCGGTGGCGGCGAGGCCGAGTCCCACGACCTGCAACGGACGCAGCCGTTCCCGGTCGACGCTGAGCGCGAGCAGGACGGTGCTCACCGGATAGAGCCCCGCGATCGGCGCGACAATCGACAGCGCGCCCAGTTGCGCGGCCAGCAGGTAGCAGACGTTCGCGGACACGTCCAGGAGACCGGCACCGAGGATCCAGGGCCATGCCGTGCGGCCCGGTGAGAGTCCCACCCGCAGCCGGACCGCGACCGCCAGGCCCAGCCCCACGGCCGCCAGCCGCGCCCATACCAGCGGCCACATCCCCGCGTCCGTACCGGCCCGGTCCAACGCGATGAAGAACAGCCCGAACAGCACTCCGGCGACGATCGCCAACGCCAGAAGCCTTGGCATCGCCTGCTCGCGATGGTTGCCCGGTGCCAGACTGACCAGACCGATCGCGACTACGGCGAGGCTGACCCCACTGAATGCCAGCGTTCCCGGCCACTGTTCCAGCGCCAGCCCCACGACCAGTGGCACCAGCGCGGCGGTCACTGCGGTGGTCGGGGCCACCACCGCCATGGCACCGCCGGACAATCCATGATAGAGAAGCACAAGTCCGGTAAATCCGGCAATACCCGCCAGTGCGCCCCAACCAGCGCCGGCCAGCGTCGACGTGCCTCCGACCAGCACGGTGACAACGACGATCAGCGGCAGGACTGCCATCTGGGACAGCACGGTGACCGCCAAGGCATGAGTCCTACGGGTCGCCACGCCCCCGCAATAGTCGGCGGAGCCGTACACCAGGGCCGAGACGGCGGCCAACAGGATCGCGGTCACAAGAAATAACGTACGGTGCAGGTGTCCTTACCCGCCCGTTGGTTTGATGGAAGTCACCACGCCGATCCGGGATCTCGGCCGGCGGCCCGGTAAGTGCTCGGTCAGGCGCTCTTCTCGCGACGCTCCCGAGAACGCTTGGGCACTTCCTGGCGCACGATCGTCGGGTTGACGTTCTCGAGGACGACATCCCGGTTGATCACCACACGCACCACGTCCGGGCTGCTCGGCACCTCGTACATCACCGGGAGCAGCACCTCCTCCATGATGGCGCGCAGGCCCCGGGCACCGGTGCCCCGCAGGATCGCCTGGTCCGCTATCGCCTCCAGCGCATCGGCGCGGAACTCCAACTCCACGGAATCCAGTTCGAACAGTCGCTGGTACTGCTTCACCAGGGCGTTACGGGGCTCGGTGAGGATCCGGATCAGCGCGCTGCGGTCCAGGTTGCGGACACTGGTGATCACCGGCAGCCGTCCCACGAACTCGGGAATCATGCCGAACTTGAGCAGGTCCTCCGGCATTACCTCGGCGAACACGTCGTCCGAGGACACCTCGTCCTTGCTACGCAGGTGCGACCCGAATCCGAGCCCCTGCTTGCCGACCCGCTGTTCGATGATCTTGTCGAGCCCGGCAAAGGCACCGCCGCAGATGAACAGGACGTTGGTGGTGTCGATCTGGATGAACTCCTGGTGCGGGTGTTTACGCCCACCCTGCGGCGGCACGCTCGCGGTCGTACCCTCCAGGATCTTCAGCAGAGCCTGCTGCACGCCCTCGCCGGACACGTCCCGGGTGATCGACGGGTTCTCGCTCTTACGGGCGATCTTGTCGACCTCGTCGATGTAGATGATCCCGGTCTCGGCCCGCTTCACGTCGTAGTCGGCGGCCTGGATCAGCTTCAGCAGGATGTTCTCGACATCCTCGCCGACGTACCCGGCCTCGGTGAGCGCGGTGGCGTCCGCGATCGCGAACGGTACGTTGAGCAGCCGCGCCAGAGTCTGAGCCAGGTGAGTCTTGCCGCAACCCGTAGGACCGATCAGCAGGATGTTGGACTTGGCGAGCTCCACGGTGTCGCCCGAGTTCGACCGGGGGCCGCCACCGTCGGCCTGGATCCGCTTGTAGTGGTTGTAGACGGCGACCGACAGCGACCGCTTCGCGCCGTCCTGACCCACCACATACTGGTCGAGGAACTCGCAGATCTCCTTGGGCTTGGGAAGCTCGTCCCATTTGACGTCGCCGGAGTCGGACAGTTCCTCTTCGATGATCTCGTTACAGAGATCGATGCACTCGTCGCAGATATACACGCCAGGGCCCGCGATCAGCTTCTTGACCTGCTTCTGCGACTTGCCGCAGAAGGAGCACTTGAGTAGGTCGCCGCCGTCTCCGATACGTGCCACCTAGGCGTCTCCCTGCGCTCGCCGACCGGACGACTGGCGTCCGGACTCTGCTTGACGGTCCGTTTCTTCGACGTTACATGGTTGGGGGCCCTCTGCGGACCCCCAACAGCTCGCATTCAGCGCGCCGCTGCGGTCACCGCACTCTTGGCCTTCTTCCGGGTCCCGAGCACCTGGTCGATCAATCCGTACTCCAGTGCTTCCTCCGCGGTCAGGATCTTGTCCCGGTCGATGTCCTTACGGACCTGTTCGATCGGCTGACCACTGTGCTCGGCGATCATCTCCTCGAGCAGGTGCCGCATCCGGAGGATCTCCCTGGCCTGGATCTCGATGTCCGAGCCCTGGCCGTATCCGCTCTCGATCGCCGGCTGATGGATGATGATCCGCGAGTTCGGCAGCGCCATCCGCTTCCCCGTCGCCCCCGAGGCGAGCAACACCGCCGCGGCGGACGCGGCCTGTCCCATACAGATGGTCTGGACCGAGGGACGCACGTACTGCATGGTGTCGTAAATCGCGGTCAATGCCGTGAACGACCCGCCAGGCGAGTTGATGTAAAGCTGAATATCCCGGTCCGGGTCCATCGACTCCAGACAGATCAACTGAGCCATCACGTCGTTGGCCGACGCGTCGTCGATCTGGACGCCGAGGAAGATGATCCGCTCCTCGAACATCTTGTTGTACGGGTTCATCTCCTTGATCCCGTACGAGGTGCGCTCGACGAATGACGGCAGCACATATCGGTTGTGTACGGGCACCGCCAAGCGCTCGGCGGCGACCGTGAAGTCGGCACGGAACTGGTCGCGCACGGTATTCTCCTCGTCTCGTTCTCGCCGGACCCTGACCCGTCGGGCGGTCGTCAGCTGAGCGTCCCGGCGCCCTCGGCCACCTGGTGGGCACCACTGATCACGCGGTCGATGAAGCCGTACTCCCGGGCCTCCTCGGCGGTGAACCAGCGGTCACGGTCCGAGTCGATCTCAACCTGCTCGACCGGCTGGCCGGTGTGGAAGGCGATCCGGTCCTGGATGGTCCGCTTGGTGTAGAGCATCTGCTCGGCCTGGATCGCCACGTCGGCGGCGGTACCGCCGATACCGCCCGACGGCTGGTGCATCATGATCCGGGTATGCGGCAGGGCGTACCGCTTGCCGTTCGCTCCGGCGCACAGCAGGAACTGCCCCATCGACGCGGCGAGCCCCATCGCCACTGTCGCCACGTCGTTGGAGACGTACTGCATGGTGTCGTAAATCGCCATGCCGGAGTAGACCGAACCGCCCGGTGAGTTGATGTAGAGGTAGATGTCCTTCTCTGGGTCCTCCGCCGCCAGCACCAGCAGCTGCGCGCAGATCTGATTCGCGATCTTGTCATCCACGTCGCTGCCGAGGAAGATGATCCGCTCCCGGAGCAGCCGGTTGTACACCCAGTCGTCAAAACCGCCACTGGCCGGGTCACCGGAACGACTCGACGGCACAGGCGCGTTGGCTGGCACGGCCGGGATATGAAGCTCTGACATGGCAGCCCTTTGCGAAGTCTGTGGGTTGTCCGGCTCCCGGACGGGATGCCGGCTTCGTGTACCCGACCCTAGCCGCTGGACGGGGCAGCGGCCTGTGGCACGCCTACCTGTTCGCTCTCAGCGCATCGCGGGCCAGCGGGCCACTCAGTCCGCGCTGTCCTCCGCGACCTCGGTGTCAGGGTCCGGTGTCCGGCGCAGGGCTGCCACGTCCACCCGGTTGCCCGCGGTGTCGGTCACCGACGCCCGTTCCACCGCGAGCAACAGCGCCTTGCCACGGCGCACGTCGGCCACGATCGCCCGGAGCTGGCCACTGCGCTGCAACTGCTCGGCGTACTCCTGGGGCGCCACCCCGGCCTGCTGCGCCCGGGTCAGCACCTCCTGCGTCAGCTCCTCGTCGGTGACGCCGAGCTGCTCGGTGTCGGCGATCGCGTCGAGCAGGATCTGGGTGCGTACCGCGTCCGAGGCCGTCTTGGTGAGTTCCCCGGCCAGGTCGTCCTCGGACTTGCCTTCCTCGGCGAGGTACTCCTCCAGGCTGGCACCTATCCGCTCCAACTGGTCGGACATCGCCTGGCGACGGTAGTCCACCTCCTCGGCGACGACCCCCTCGGGCACCGGCACGTCCGTGGCGGCCAGCAACCCCTCCAGCACCTTGTCCCGGGCCTGGTACGCCTGCTCCAGCTGCTTCACCCGCCGCACCCGCTCCTGGATGTCGGAGCGCAGTTCATCGAGGGTGTCGAACTCACTGGCCATCTGGGCGAAGTCGTCGTCGAGCGGAGGCAGCTCCCGCTCCCGTACCGTCTTGACGGTCACAGACACATTCGCGTCCTGCCCGGCGTAGTCGCCGCCGACCAGCTGTGTCACGAAGGTGCTCTCGTCGCCGGCCGACATGCCGATCAGCGCCTCGTCCAACCCGTCCAGCAGCCGACCGGACCCCACCTGGTGCGAGATCCCGCTCGCCGACCCGCCTGGTACTTCCTCGCCGTTGACCGTGGCGACCAGGTCAATCTGCACGAAGTCGCCGTCCTGCGCCGGGCGCTCGACGCCCTTCAGGGTTCCGAACCGCTCCTGCAGCGCGGCGACCTGATCCTCGATCTCCGCTTCGGCGATCTCCAACGGGTCGACCGAGGCGGTAACGCCGGAGAGGTCCGGTACGTCGATCTCCGGGCGTACGTCGACCTCGGCGGTGAACGCGAACTGCTCCTTCTCGTCCAGCTTGGTGATCTCGACGCTGGGCGGGCCCAGTACCTTCACCTCGTGCTCGCGCACCGCGGCCAGGTAGTGCTCGGGGATCGCGTCACGGGCGGCCTCCTCCAGTACAGCCGGTCGTCCGATCCGCTGGTCGATCAGCTTCGTCGGGACCTTCCCCGGCCGGAAGCCCGGGATCCGGATCTGCTCCCCGATCGTCTTGTACGCCTTGCGGACGTTGGGCTCAAGCTCAACGAAGGGCACCTCGATCGACAACCTGACCCGGGTCGGGCTCAACGTCTCCACGGTGCTCTTCACTGCGTACTCCTTGGTCGGTGTGGGATCGGGCGGGGGTGTGCATGGGGGTTCGGGATGACCAGGAGCCACGCCGGGCTCCTGGTCCATCCGTGATCAGCCAGTCGGGGTGGCGGGATTTGAACCCACGGCCCCTCGCTCCCAAAGCGAGTGCGCTACCAAGCTGCGCCACACCCCGAGCGCTGCAAGTCTAGGCGGTCACGGCGAGCCGGTGGCATCCGGTACGACATGCTCGGAGATGGCCAGCTACGCTAGTTGAGCCGTCGATCCACTCGACTCGCGGGCGTAGCTCAATGGTAGAGCTCTAGCCTTCCAAGCTAGTGGTGCGGGTTCGATTCCCGTCGCCCGCTCTCTCAGTAAAACCCAGGCCACAAGCGGTCTCCGACCTGGACCGACCACCAGCGGATCCTGATCTCCTCCGCGCCACCAGTCTCGGCTGGATAGCTGCCTGGCCAGCCGCGGACGGTAGCGGATCAGGCCGGTGCGTTGAGCGCGAAGATGCAGAACGGATGTCCTGCCGGATCCGCGTACACCCGCAGTGGCTCTTCGGAATCGTCGTGCCGGTCGTAGCGCAACCGGCCGCCGAGGGCAAGGACCCGCTCGTGCTGGGTGTCGAGGTCAGCCGCGGTCGGAACCGTCAGGTCCAAGTGCAACTGCTGCGGGTGCGGACCCTCCGGCCAGGTCGCCTCGGGCAACTCCGCTACCTGCTGGAACGCCACCCGCCTATTCCCCGTGGCGTCCAGCAAGACCAACCAGTCCTGACCCCTCGGGTCCGGCTCGCCAACAGCGGGCGGCTCATCCCCCGACCGATACCGAAATCCCAGCAGTTGCCGGTAGAACTCCGCCAACTCCCGCGCGTCAGTGCAGTCCAAGACGACCTGCAGAAGCCGCGGATACCTTCGCTCCGCCTCCACAACACGACCGTTTCCCGCTACGGCCATTCCGTCAAGCGGGAACCGAATCGTGTAAGCGGCATTGACCGTCGGCAGCGGATGCGCCGGCGCCTGAGATCACTGTGAAGACACACAAACCACGGCGGGCGATCAGCGCCGGGGCGGACGATGCGTCGATGAGTGACGAATACGCCGTTGGCAACGAGGACGGGCTGCCGCCGGACCTGGCCGACGTTCGGGACGCCATCGCTCGGGAGATGTACGCCCAGATCTGCCTGCGGAACGAGGTGATCCAGCAGGAAGACATACCTGGCGTGGCGTACGCCGTCACGGTGATGTTGGACCGGGCAGGTACCCTCCGGAAACGTGGTCCTCAGCCGCCGGTTCTGCCCGCCGTGCCGGCGGACGAGGGTGACCCGTCCCCGACCAGGCCCCGTACCGCCATGCCCTCGGCGTAGTCCCAGACGTACCCGGCGGGGACGCCTCCCGGTCTGGCGTCCAGCCAACGCCACCCCACGGGCACGTCCAACCACCGCAGGAACGCTTCCGCGACCCACGCCTCCGACGCCACGGAGTTGACCATACGCACCCGGTGCCGATGCCGGTACACCCCGTATCCGGGCATACCGATCCACACAGAGTCTGGCTGGTGAGCGTTGGTATTGACCGCCCCCGGCACGGTCTTACAAGCTGGTGCGGCCGGTTCAGACCGGCGTCGACAGGTATGGGTCCCGGTACCCGTCCCCGCCGACACCCGTCCGGATCGCCATGGCGGCCCTGCCGGACATGGACAGGCCCCAAGGCACCCGGGGGAGCGTGCGATGACAGTCCTCACCCCGACCGACGTGCAGAACATCGCGTTCCGCAAGCCCCCACTTGGCCGACGCGGATACGACGAGGAGGAGGTCGACAGCTTCCTGGACCGGGTCGAGGCGTCCCTCACCGTGCTGTACGAGGAGATCGCGCGACTCCGAACCGAGCTCGACGCCACCAGCTCCCCCGCCGCAACGAGCCATGGAGCGCCCGAGTGGACCGATGCGGCGATGTACCCGCAGCCGTCGGGCAACTGGGAAACGCCGCCCTATCTACCTCAGCCCTACCACAGCCACGAGCCGCCACCCGAGACATTACTCAAGACGGAACTGGACCTGATCAAGAGGCGTCTGGCGTGGATCGAGCAGGTGCTCGGCGCGGTGGTCAGCCAGACCCAGAGTCCGAGGCCACCCCACGCGACATAGCCACATACCGTGGCGGGGCATGGCGATCCCACGGTTCCGGGCCCGGTGGTGGGCGAGGTCCTGGACTGCTCTATGGCACACCACCGCGACGGCTGGTGGTTCGTGAAAGGCGTTCCCGGAGCACCGGGTCAGTCAGACGATGCTCTTGAGCCAGCCGTAGAGACCCACCACCCAGGGAGTCTGGCCCAGAAAGCCGAGTCCCGCCGCGGCCAGGTAGGCGGCTGTGATGGTATGAGCGCCCCGGGCGTTACGGCGGACCCGGCCCATCAGCCTCTCCCACACCAGCCCCCCGACCAGCCGGCTCAACGCGAAGATGCCGGCACCGACGAGCAACACCACGACGAAGATCAGGAAACGGTCGAGCATGCCGCCGCTGCCGCTGGCGACAGACCAGATCCCCCAGC
>DASUSI010000008.1:0-24405 GCA_036375165.1 Micromonosporaceae bacterium
ACGCCCGGTACATGGCACCGGTGTCCAGGTAGCGGGCGGACAGCGCGGTGGCGAGGCTGCGTGACACCGTCGACTTACCGGAGCCGGATGGCCCGTCGACCGCCACGACGCCCAGAAACGGCTCGTCCCGCACACTTCCTCCTCGGATCACCGAAATCACAGGCCGGAAAGCCCCCACCATCATGCCCGGCGGCGAAACCGGCGACGCACCCGGGACTGAACGCTTGGCGACGTACACTCACCGGCCGCTACAGGCCGACGGCGCGGTACAACGCGCCGACCTCAGCCGCACCCAACCGGCGGTACGCGCCGGGCCGCAGATCCCCCAGCCGAACCGGGCCGATCCCGGTGCGGACCAGCCTTCGCACAGGATGCCCCACCGCCTCCAGCATCCGCCGCACGATCCGGTTGCGTCCCTCGTGGATCACCACCTCGACCAGTGCCCGGGGTGCCACGGTGTCCACCACCCGGAACCGGTCCGCCTTGACCGGGCCGTCCTCCAGCTCGATCCCGGCGAGCAGGGTCCGTTCCACAAACCGTTGCACCGGTCCGGCCACCTCGCACAGATAGGTCTTCGGCACGCCGTACGAGGGGTGGGTGAGCCGGTGGGCGAGGTCGCCGTCATTGGTGAGCAGCAGCAACCCCTCACTGTCGGCGTCGAGCCGACCCACATGGAACACCCGCCGCGGCAGATCGTCGACCAGGTCGGCGACGGTACGCCGACCACGGTCGTCGGACATCGCGGAGAGCACCCCGCGGGGCTTGTTCACGGCGAGGTACACCTGCCGGTCGTCGGTGACCACCCGGGTGCCGTCGACGTGCACCACAGCCGTTCGTGGGTCCACCTTGGCGCCCAGGGTGGCGATCTGGCCGTCCACGGTGACCCGTCCGGCGGCGATCAGCTCCTCGCAGGCCCGCCGCGATCCCAGCCCGGCTGCGGCGAGCACCTTCTGCAGCCGCTGCTCATCGCCGGCTATGGCGGTTGCGGGCCGGTCAGCCGCGCTCATCGCTCTCCGCGAGCGTCTCTACGTCAGAGGGAAGGAATGGCGCCAGCGCCGGGAGATCGTCCAGGTTGTCGATGCCGAGCTTTTCCAGGAACAGCCTGCTGGTGCCGTACAGATGAGCACCGGTCTCGGGCTCGATGCTGTGTTCCTCGATCAGCCCTCGGCCGAGCAGCGTGCGCACCACGCCGTCGCAGTTCACGCCACGGATCGCCGAGATCCGCGACCGGCTCACCGGTTGCTTGTAGGCCACGACCGCGAGGGTCTCCAGCGCCGCCTGGGTGAGCCGCGCCTGCTGGCCGTCCAGCACGAACCGCTCCACGTACGGCGCGTAATCGGGTCGGGTGTAGAGCCGCCAGCCGCCAGCCGCCCGGCGCAGGTCAAACCCCCTGCCCTGAGCGGTGTACTCCTCCGACATCTCGCGCAGTGTCGCCGCCACCCGCTCGGTGGGCTGTTCCAGGATCTGGGCCAACACCACGTCCGGCACCGGTTCGTCCACCACCAGCAGGATGGCCTCCAGCGCCGGACGCGGGTCAACCGGCAGCTCCGGTGACGGCGGTTCGACCGGTTGGGGCTCGGTCATGGTGGCGGTTCCTCTCCGGTAACAGGACGCCGGGCGGCGGGAGTGCCGGCGTACTCGTCGATCTGAAGTTCGCCCTCGGTGTCGGGGTGATCCCCGCCGGTCCACCGTACGGTCAACTCACCGAGCGGCTGAACCTGATCGAAGCCGATCAGTCCTTCCCGGTACAGCTCGAGCAGGGCCAGAAACCGGGCGACCACTTCCAGCGTGTTGTGGCAGTCGGCGGTCAGGGTTCGGAAAGTCGCGGTGCGCAGCCGCAACAACTGGTCACGCAGCAGTGCGGCATGCTCGCGCACGCTCACCCGTACCTGGTGTACGTGTGCCATGGACAGCACCTGCGGCTGGCGGGGGCGGAACGCCTGAGCGGCCAGTCGCGCCAGCCGCTCCGGTCCGATCCCGAGCAGTAACTCCGGCAGGGCCTGCGCGTACCGCGGTTCCAGCGACACCGCCCGCGGGTGGCGGCGGGCCGCCGAGCGTTCCAGGCCGGCCAGGTGCGCGGCGACCTCCTTGAACGCCTTGTATTGCAGCAACCGGGCGAACAGCAGGTCCCGGGCCTCCAGCAGGGCCAGGTCAGCTTCGTCCTCCACGTCCGCGGTGGGCAGCAGTCGTGCCGCCTTCAGGTCCAGCAGGGTAGCGGCGATCAGGAGGAACTCGCTGGCCTCGTCCAGATCCCAGGCGTCGCCCATGCCCTTGATGTAGACGATGAACTCGTCGGTGACCTGTGACAGAGCCACCTCGGTGACGTCGAGCTTGTGCTTGCCGATGAGTTGCAGCAACAGGTCGAAAGGCCCGCTGAAGTTGGCGAGCGTGACCTGGAAGCCTTCGCTGGGCTCCGCCGATGGGCCAGCGACCGGCAAGCCGGGGGCCGGCGGGTCAACGGGCGCGTCGGTCACGCTTTGACGGTAGCCCAGGGCCGGCGCGTTGGCCGCGCCACCCACAGGGTCTACCGGGCGGCGACCGCCCCGATCACCTCACGGGCGAGCTGACGGTACGCCCGGGCACCCGAGGATGCCGGCGCCCAGGTGGTGATCGGCTCCCCCGCGACCGTGGTCTCCGGGAACCGCACGGTACGGGTGATCACCGTCTGGTACACCCGCTCCCCGAACGCCTCCACCACCCGTTGCAGCACCTGGCGGGAGTGGGTGGTGCGGCTGTCGTACATGGTGGCGAGGATGCCCTCCAACTCCAGGTCGAAGTTCAGCCGTTCACGTACCTTGTCGATCGTGTCCAGCAGCAGTGCCACACCACGCAGGCTGAAAAACTCGCACTCCAGCGGGACGATCACGCCGTGGGCGGCGGTCAGCGCGTTCACCGTCAGCAGACCCAGCGACGGCTGGCAGTCGATCAGCACGAAGTCGTAGTCGTGCGTCACCGGGTGCAGCACCCGCTTCAGAGTCATCTCCCGGGCGACCTCGGTGACCAGTTGAATCTCTGCGGCGGACAGGTCGATGTTGGCGGGGAGCACGTGCAGGCCGTCGACGTTCGTCTTGATCAGGGCCTCGTGGAGGGCGACGTCCTTCTGCATCAGCAGGTTGTAGATGGTCAGGTCGAGATTGTGGGGGTTGACCCCGAATCCGACCGAGAGTGCCCCTTGCGGGTCGAAATCGACCAGCAGCACCCTGCGCCCGTACTCGGCCAGTGCCGCACCCAGGTTGATGGTGGTGGTGGTCTTTCCCACGCCACCCTTCTGGTTCGCCATCGCGATGATTCGGGCCGGACCGTGACCGTCCAGGGGCTCCGGCGTGGGAATCGGCCGCTTGCCGGTGTACGCCTCAGGGTCGGCCGGTCCGAGCTCCGCCTCGCCCACATCGGCAGCGGACTGTTCCGCGCGCAGCGCGGCCCACGCATCGTCCCGGTCAAGACCCATCTCTCATACGCCCTTCCCCGACGATCTATCGGCGCCGCCTCGGTGGTACCGGGGAAGCGGGGCGGCTCGTTCCGTTGCCAGAATCCCTGGCCGATCTGTGACGCCTGGTGGCGACTGTACGGCACCGGTACCGCGACCGGCCGCCATCGGCGCGGCGTGTCGGATCGCGGTCCCGCACCGACCTTATCCCAGCGCTCGGGGATGGCTCGCCGCGTACACCTCGCGCAGCCGGTCCACAGTCACCAGGGTGTACACCTGGGTGGTGGCCACCGACGCGTGGCCGAGCAGCTCCTGCACCACGCGGACGTCAGCACCGCCGTCCAGGAGGTGGGTGGCGAAGGAATGCCGCAGTGTGTGGGGTGAGATCGGACTGGTCAGTCCAGCCCGCTGGGCGGCCCGCCGCAGGATCATCCAGGCACCTTGCCGGGACAGCGCCCCGCCCCGGGAATTCAGGAACAGGGCACCGCCGGGCCCCCGCGGAGCGCGGCGTGCAGCCGCCAGCGCGGGCCGGCCGCGTACCAGGTACGCCTCGGTGGCTCGCTGGGCGTAGCCGCCCACCGGGACCAGCCGGCTGCGGCCCCCCTTGCCGCGCAGCAGCACCGCACCGGTGCTCAGGTCCAGGTCGTCCACGGCGGCGCCAACCGCCTCACTGATCCGGGCACCGGTGCCGTACAGGAACTCCAGCAGCGCCCGGTCCCGCAACGGCAACGGCCCGTCGCCGTACCCGGCCGCATCCAAAAGCCGCAGCACCTCGTCCACACTGATCGCCTTGGGCAGCCGGCGGGGCAGCGGCGGCGGCTTGACATCGGCGGTGGGATCCACCGCGGTGAACCCCTCCCGGACGGCGAACCGGTGCAGCCCGCGTACCGCCGAGACCGCTCGCGCCGCTGAGGAGGCCGCGAGCGGCGGATGCCCGGCGTCGCCCTCCCGCAGCCTGGCCAGGAACCGCACGACCTCGCCGGGTCCGACGTCGGTGAGCGAGCGGACACCCGCCTCCGTGAGCAGTTCGGTGTACCGACTGAGATCACGACGGTAGGACACGAGCGTGTTGGCGGCCAACGCCCGCTCCACGGCGAGGTGGTTGAGGTAGTCGCGGACGGCGGCGGCCAGCTCGGAGGAAACCGGGCATGACTCCCGCCCCGGAACCCCCGCACCACGCGGGGTCACGGCACGGTGTTCCGACAGCGCGCTCAGCCGATGACCTCCTCCAGCTTCACGCTACCCATGCCGTGTGCTTCGGCGACCGGGCCGTAGACCACCTGCCCGCGATGCGTGTTCAGTCCCAGGGCCAGCGCCCGGTCCCGGCGCAGCGCCTCCCGCCAGCTGTGACGGGCCAGTTCCAACGCGTACGGCAGGGTGAGGTTGGTCAACGCGTACGTCGAAGTGTGTGGCACCGCGCCCGGCATGTTCGCGACGCAGTAGAAGACCGAATTGTGCACCTGGTAGACCGGGTCGGCGTGGGTGGTGGGCCGGGAGTCCTCGAAACACCCGCCCTGGTCGATCGAGATGTCGACCAGCACGCTGCCGGGCTGCATCCGGCGCACCAGATCGTTGGAGACCAATCTCGGTGCCTTGGCACCTGGCACCAGCACCGCCCCGATCACCATGTCCGCGTCGATGACCGCCTTTTCGATCTCGTACGCGTTGCTCGCCACGGTCTGCAGGTGACCCTGGTAGATCCGGTCGGCCTCCCGCAGCTTGTTGATGTTCTTGTCCAGCAGCAGCACCTCGGCCTGCATGCCGAGCGCGATCGCCGCCGCGTTCATGCCCGACACACCGGCGCCGATCACCACCACCTTGGCCGCGTACACCCCGGACACGCCGCCCATCAGAACGCCTCTGCCGCCACCAGAACGCATCAGGTGATAGGCGCCGACCTGAGGGGCGAGCCGCCCAGCGACCTCACTCATCGGAGCGAGCAGCGGCAGCGACCCGTCGGCCAGCTCGACCGTCTCGTACGCGATCCCGGTGACCCCGCGCTGCAGCAACGCGTCGGTGCACTCCCGGGAAGCCGCCAGGTGCAGGTACGTGAACAGCACCTGCCCGTCACGCATCCGGTGGTACTCCTCCGCGACCGGCTCCTTCACCTTCAGCACCAGGTCCGCGGCGGCCCATACGTCGTCGGCGGTATCCAGGATGGTGCCGCCGGCCCTGCGGTACTCATCATCCGGGATCGACGAACCGACACCGGCCTGTGCTTGCACGAAGACCTGATGGCCGTTGCGGACGAACTCGTGCACGCCCGCGGGCGTCATCGCCACCCGGTATTCGTGGTTTTTGACCTCGCGCGGGATTCCGACCTTCACGGGTATGTTTCCCCTTCTCCGAGTGCGCTGGCAACCTCGTTGTCGCTGATAGCGCCCATCGGCGGAAGTGTAGAACCCGGCTGAGCGGGATGTGATCCAGGTCGACAACGTCCCGGACCGCTCCGCCGCTAGCCAGGTTCCGTAGGCCCCGACACGTCGGGCTGGAGGGTCGGCCACGGTACGGCCACCGGCCGCAGCCCGACCCAGCCTTGGCGGCTCGCGTGACCCGCGGCGAGCAGACCGGCGACCGCCGCCGCGTTGGTGATCTCGCCCCGCAGAGTCATCGCGATCGCCTCGTCGAGGTCCACCCGGGCCACGGTCAGCTCCGCCTCCTCGCCGGTCGCCACGTGGCCGGTGGCCGGTGCCGGTGACAGGTCACGGGCCAGGTAGATCCGGATCACCTCGTCGCAGTAGCCGGGACTGGTGTGCAGGTCCAACAGGAGGTCCCAACGGGCCGCGGTGAGATCGGCCTCCTCCGCGAGTTCCCGCTGGGCCGCCGGGAGCGGTTGCTCGCCGGGTACGTCCAGCAGCCCCGCCGGAAGCTCCCACAGCGTCTGGCGCACCGGGTGCCGGTACTGGCGCACCAGCACCACCCGACCGGCGGCGTCCAACGCGACCACCCCCACCGCGCCGACATGGCGGACCTGGTCCCGTTCCGCATCACCGCCGTCGGGCATCCCCACGGTGTCGGTGACGACGTCGAAGACCCGACCGGAGAACCGGCGGCGGCTGGCCAGCACCGGGTAACGGAGCCGGTCACCGGTGATTCCAGCCACCTAGCTCACCGTAGCCCTGTGGCCCGCGGTGGCATCGTGGCTCGCGGTGACGGTATGCGGGGCGTCAACCGGCTGGACGGCCGGCTCCGGAAGCTCCACAGGCAGCCGGGCCGCGTCGGCGAACCGGATCGCCGCGGCCAGGAACGCTGTGAACAGCGGATGCGGGCGGGTCGGCCGGGACTTCAGCTCAGGATGCGCCTGGGTCGCCACGAAGAACGGGTGGATCGACCGGTCCAGTTCCACGAACTCCACCAACCTGCCGTCCGGGGAGGTACCGGAGATCCGGAAGCCAGCCCGCTCGAACGGTTCGCGATACGCGTTGTTCACCTCGTACCGGTGGCGGTGCCGTTCGCTGACCCGGGTGGTTCCGTACGCCTCGGCGACGATCGATCCCGGCACCAGCTCGGCCGGGTAGGCACCGAGTCGCATCGTGCCGCCCAGATCACCCCGGCCGGCGACGATCTCCTCCTGGTCGGCCATGGTGGCGATCACCGGGTTCGGGCAGGCCCCGTCGAACTCGGTGGAGTTGGCCCCGGTCAGGCCGGCAACGTCCCGCGCGACTTCGATACTCATGCACTGCAGCCCGAGGCACAGCCCGAGGGTGGGGATACCGTGTTCCCGCGCGTACTGGGCGGCACCGATCTTGCCCTCGATACCGCGTACCCCGAAACCACCCGGGATCACCACGCCGTCCACGCCGCCGAGCGCGGCGGCAGCCCCCGCCGCCGTGGCGCACTCGTCGGCCGGGACCCAGCGGATCTGTGCCCGCGCCCGGTGCGCGAACCCCGCCGCCCGTACCGCCTCGATCACCGACAGGTACGCGTCCGGGAGGTCCACGTACTTGCCGACCAGGGCCACGGTGACCGTGGTGGTCGGCCGGTGCACCCGGTTCAGCAGATCGTCCCAGCGGGTCCAGTCGACGTCCCGGAACGGCAGTGCCAGGCGGCGTACCACATACGCGTCCAAGCCCTCCCGGTGCAGCACCTTCGGGATGTCGTAGATGCTCGGCGCGTCCGCGGCGGAGATCACCGCCTCGGTGTCCACATCGCAGTACAGGCCGATCTTGTGCTTGAGTTTGTCCGGGATCTCCCGGTCCGAGCGGCAAACGATGGCGTCCGGCTGGATACCGATGTTGCGCAGCTGCGCCACGGAGTGCTGGGTGGGCTTGGTCTTCAGTTCGCCGCTCGGCGCCAGGTACGGCACCAGGGAGACGTGGATGAACAGGCAGTTCTCCCGGCCGATGTCGTGGCGTAACTGCCGGATCGACTCCAGGAACGGCAGCGATTCGATATCCCCGACGGTGCCCCCCACTTCGGTGATCACCACGTGCGGCGCGACCCCGTCCGCAGGAGCGGCCATCGCCCGGATCCGTTCCTTGATCTCGTTGGTGATGTGCGGAATCACCTGCACCGTGTCGCCCAGGTATTCCCCGCGGCGTTCCTTGGCGATCACCGTGGAGTAGATCTGGCCGGTGGTGACATTGGCCGAACCGTTCAGGTCAGTGTCGAGGAACCGCTCGTAATGCCCGATGTCGAGGTCGGTCTCCGCACCGTCCTCGGTGACGAACACCTCGCCGTGCTGAAACGGGTTCATCGTGCCCGGATCGACGTTCAGATACGGGTCCAGCTTCTGCATCACGACCCGCAGGCCACGTGCGGTGAGCAGGTTGCCGAGGCTGGAGGCGGTGAGGCCCTTGCCGAGCGAGGAGGCGACGCCCCCGGTGACGAAGATGTGCTTCGTGGTCCTTGAAGGGGCCAACGTCACTCCCGTGGTGATCCAAGTGCTGCACTCGCCACGCAGCCGAATGCCGCGCGATCCACGGGATTCCACCCTAACACCACGGGGTGGACCGGCTGGTCGTTCACCCGGCGTGTCCCGCGACGGTCCCCGGCTGTCCACCCGATGGCGTGCTATCGGGGTGTGACCGGTTCGGGTGTGACCGGTTCGGATGCGATGGCGGTGGGAGCGGGTGGCATCCGAGGTGCGGTCCGCAGGTGCGCCCTTGCCAGTGCCCGCAGGCAGGCCAGCACGGTGAGCGGTACCGCGACCGCCGCGGCGGCACCCAGCACCGACACGGCCGCGCCGTCCACCACGCCACCCAGCACCGCCGCGACGACGGCTCCGAACAGGGCGGCCCGCAGCCCGGGGTAGAGACCGAACACCCGCATCAGGCCGCCGGAAGGCTGGACCAGCACCAGCCCCACGAACAGCGCCCCGGCGATCACCAGCACGGTCAGTGGACTGGACACGAAGGTGATCACGTTCGCCTCGGCGGTGCGGTGGATCAACGGCCCTGGCACGCCCTCCGCGACGTCGCTGAAAAACCGCCCGAGCCGGCTGCGATGCTCCGGACTGGGATAGACGCTGAGCAGCACGAATCCGGCCGCCACGACCGCCCCGACAACCGCCACGCCCGCCAACCGGTGCGCGGTCAGCCAGCCCCCGGTACAGGTCACCACCACCAGCGCCACCCCGGCCGCCAACGCGATGGCGCTGCCCGGGTCCATCCCCGGGATACCGGCCACCAGCACCCCCGCGCCGCCGGTCAGGGCGACCGCGAGCGGCGCGTACCGGCGTGGCACCCGCTGCGCCAGACAACCGGCACACAACAGCACCCCGACCGCGAACACCCCGGCACCGATGGCGGACAACCCGGCCAGCCGGCCCCCCTCGACCGCGGAGTGGCCGGCCACCGAATCCAGTTGCAGGGTGCCACCGGTGAGCAGGTCGCCGGTCACCGTGACGGCGGCCACCGCCGCCACGGTGACCACCGGCCCGAGCGGAGTACGCCACAACGGCATCACACGAACCAGTACGGTCAGCAAGCCCACCACGCCCAGGATCACCGCGGTGAGCACCGCGCCCGGGGTGCCGGTACGCCACCAGGGAACCAGGTCGGCCAGCATCGCGGCCGGCAGCAACAACGCCGCCGCCACCGCACACACCTCCAACACCCGCTCGGCCGCCGTCCACAGCAGCCGTTTCGGATCCTCGGTCGCGGCGGCACGCCTGATCCGCCACAGCACCGGAACGGCGGCAAGGTAAAGCAACACCTGCGAGATCACCAGCACGATTCCGAACCGGTATCCCTGGCGGGGCTGCTGTGAGGCACTGCGGTCCGCGTCCACCAGTTGCCGGACCGTGGTGGCGGTGTCGGACGCCGCGCCGGCCCGGGTGACCGACAGCGGAGCACCGGAGAACCACTTGGAATGGGGAAGGCCGAGCG
The DNA here is from genome assembly GCA_036375165.1 of Micromonosporaceae bacterium. Classification (GTDB taxonomy): domain Bacteria; phylum Actinomycetota; class Actinomycetes; order Mycobacteriales; family Micromonosporaceae; genus WHSM01. The sequence goes on from DASUSI010000008.1 coordinate 9,757, forward strand.
CACTGACGGCGGTGGGAGCCAGGTCGGTCAGCCTGGCGTACCCGTCACGTCCGGAGCTCAGCGCGCCAGTACCGTATCCCGGACCGTCGACCATCGCGACGTGCAAACGCGCCGGTCCAGACACGTCCGCGACGCCCGCCACAATGACCAGCGACCGGGCCGGCCGGGCATCGAGCACTCGGCCCAAGGCGGCATCGACCCGCCGGAGTTGGGTACGGCGATCCTGTCCAGCCACCGTACCGACGTCCACGATGGACAGCGGGCACCGGCCGAACAGGACACCCGGATCTGCCGGCAACCGTGACCGGAACCGGTCGACCCTGCCCACCCCGGGACGGGCGGCAGCCAGGGCGGCGCCTCGCCCGACCGCCACCGTGCACCGGACCAGTTCGGCGAGCACACCGGGCCTGGCCCGGTAGGTGAGGTTCTCGTTGTCCTCAAGAACGTCACGCTGGTCAGCCACCATGGCACCGCCGCCCGGCCGCGGTTCCACGGCGGGGAGCGGACTGCCGCACCCGTCGGGGGTGCGTTCGTTCGTGACACGTGCCCGGTTCCCGGCACCCACGGTGAGCCAGCCGTCCGCCGGGCAGGTGTACTCCTGGGCCGAGCGCACCACCAGGGAGCCGACCGCCGCCCGGCCCGCCAGCCGCCACAGGTTCGGTGTGCCGTCGCGGGTCACGTCCTCCCACCGCAGTCCTGCGGCACCCACGATCACCACATGGTCCACCACGGCACCGGAGCCGGCAGCGGCCGTCCCCGCAGAGCCGGCGAGCAGCACCGCGGGCAATCCGACGAGAAGGACCGCCGCCGCCAACGCGGCGACGGCCGCCGGTGACCGGAACGCCCTCATGCCCGCCCCGTCAGCTCGCGGTAAACCGCCACCACCTGGTCCACGGTGTCCTGCTCGGTGGGCCACACCGTCGACCGGGCGCGGCCCCGGTCGGCGAGGTCCGCCCGTTCTGAAGGCTCGTCGAGCAGCTTCGCCACCGCCGCGCCGAGGCCGTCCACGTCGCCCGGCGGCACCAGCACCGCGGCATCACCCACCAGTTCCGGGATGCCGCCGACCGCGGTAGCCACCAGCGGCCGACCGGCGCTCAACGCCTCCTGCGCGAACAACTGCCGTGCCTCCCACCGGCTGGTCACCACGGCGACGTCGCAGGCTTCGATCAGGTCGGCCACGTCGGTTCGGTGCCCCAACAGCCGTACCGGTGCTCCCGTGGCCGCCACCAGCCGCCGCAGGTCCGCCTCGGAGGGGCCGGAACCGGCGATCAGCACCAGCGGCACCGGATCCCGGTCCCGCCACCGGCGGGCGGCGTGGATCAGCACGTCGAGACTCTTCTGCGGGTTGAGCCTGGCGACGCTGAGCAGCACCGGACGCTCGTCGGACACGCCCAGTTCGGCGCGTACCCGCTCGCGGTCGCGGGTCGGCGGGCTGAGCACCGGGGCCGCCACCGGACCGAATCGCACGTCGCGGCCACCGAGCAGCAAGACCCGTCCCGCGAGATCCGATGACGCGCACAGGGTCAGGTCAGCGGTACGTGCCACCACGCGTTCCAGCAACCCGTACACCCGGCCCTTCAGGCCGCCGTCGAGCATCAGGTTGTGCCAGGTGACGACCAGCGGCACGGTACGTGGCCGGGCCAGTCCTGCCACCAGTCCAGCCCGCATCCCGTGCGCGTGCACCACGCTGACCCCGGTCCCCCGCAGCACCCGGCAGAGTCGGACCAGCGCAAACGCGGTGCGTACCGGGTCGGGTCCGGCCGCGATCTCCACCGGCTCGAACCGGGCGCCAGTGCCGGTGAAATCGAACCGCGGCTGGGTGTCCCCGGGGCCGCAGACGGTCACCTCGTGACCGGCGGCGGTCAGTCCTCGGGCGAGCGACCTGACGTGGTTTCCGACACCGCCGGTCGATGTCGCGAGCACCAGAACCACCCGCTTGGTCATCCCGCCAACTCTCCTTCCCGCTGTGCCGGCCGGCGGCGCCACCCGGTCAGGATCCGCAGCGCGTCCCGCCGGTCGCAGAGCAGCACCACGCCGGTGAACCCGACGAGTACCGCGACACCGGCGGCGATGCCCGCGATGATCCCGGCACCGAGCCCTGGGACGGACCCGAACAGACGGGTCACGCCGAGACCGGCGGTGCCGGCCACCACGGCGGCGACCAGACCGACTGTGCCGGCGCGCAGCGTACCGGTCAACGCGGCGGGCCCGGCGCGTCGGGCAACCGCCCACAGCAGCAGGACACCGAGCAGCACCATGCCGCAGGAGTTCCCGGCGGCCAGCGCCGGCACCCGCTGACTGGCGGGCAACAACCACACCAGCACCAGGTCGGCCACCACGACCCCGGTCCAACCGGTCAGCGTGGCGCGAGCCGCGAGAGCCGTCTCGCCCAGCGCGTACAGCGCGCGGGTCAGCATCGCGAACAGGGAGTATCCCACCAGGCCAGGCGCGAACCACATGATCGCCGACGTGATGGTGCTGACCGTCGCCCGCCCAGCGGCGATCTCACCGATCACCCGCGCGGTCGGGCCGGCCACCGCCACCAGCAGCGACACGCCGAGGAAGCCCAACAGCAGAACGCCGCGCGTGGCACCGGCGAGCAGGCTGCGGTAGCGGTCGTTGGCACCGGTCACCGCGGCATCGGCCAGGGCCGGGTACGCCGAGGTGGCTACCGGCACGGCCAGCACTCCCCAGGGCAGAAAGTAGATGGTCTGAGCGAACGTGTAGACCACCATCGAACCGTCCGGCGCGGGCGGGTAGGTCAGGTACACGACGAGCAGCAGCGCGAGTTGCTGCGCCGCGATGGTGACCGCCCCGGCCGCCGCCAGGCCGCGCACCCGTGGTGCGGTGCCGCCCGCGAAGTGGAGTGTGGGCCGGTAGCGGACCCCGAGCCGCAGGGCCGGCACCACCAGGCACAGCGACAGCACCGCCACGCCGAGCGTGGTGCCGGCGGAGAGCACCAGTTCCTCACCGAGGCTGAACTGGCCGATCTCGACCCCGACACCGGCGACGACCGCGAACGTGGCGTAGGCACCGATCACCGTGATGCTGGACAGCAGTGGGGCGAGGGCGGGCCAGGCGAAGCGGTGGTGGGCCTGCAGCACTCCGGTCAGCACGATGCCGATCCCGTACAGGGGGAGCTGCGGCGCGAAGACCCGCAGCATCCGGGCCCCGAGCGTCACCATTTCGGGGTTGGCCTGCCCGGACAGCGTGGACATCAGCGGCTCGGCGAGGAGCGCCACACCGACCGCGACCGGCACCAGGATCAGCAGGCTCCAGGTGAGCAGTGCCGAGACCATCCGGGCGACGCCCTCGCGGTCGCCGCGGGCGATCGGGCCGGCAAGCGCCGGAACCACCAGACTCGCCAGTGCGCCCCCGGCCACGATCTCGAAGATGATGTTGGGCACCGTGTTGGCGGCCTGGTATACCTGCCCGAGTTCGGTCTCCCCCACCGTGCCGTAGAACACCACAATACGGGCGAAGCCGAAGACTCGAGCGGCCACCGTGATCACGGCGATCAACGCCGCCGCACCCGCGATCCGGCGGACCGATCCGCTCGACTGCCCGCCCCGTACCGACGGCGTACCATCCTGGCTCACTACGGGCCCTGGAGAATCGCCTGATGGCTGGCCGGACCCCGGCGGGGTGTCCAGGCTCCGCCTACCGGATCGCCGACTCACCTGGCACGCCGGCCCCAGCCGTCCAGGTCACGCAGCACCGGGGTGGACTCGATGACCTGGGTGAAGCTGACCTTCTCACTGGCCAGGGTCAGTCCGACGATGCCGGCGAGCATCGCCAACCGCGCCGTGCGGCCGTGACGGCTGGCCGCGGCAAGCCCGATCAGGGCGCCGAAGGAATTGGCGCCGGCGTCTCCCAGCATCACCCGCTCGTCGAGGTCGTCGCGTAGCAACGCGGCCGCGGCCGCGGACGGACCGGTCAGCAGGCTGTCCGTGGCACCCAGCGTGCCGCTGAGGGCGATGCCAGCCTTGAGCGCCCGACCCGGCCGCAGGTCGAGCAGATTGGCCAGGTTGGCCGCGCCTGCGATCAAGCCGGTGTCGATAACCAGGTCGGTGACCGGGCGGTCGCCGCGACGCGCCCTCCCGACCAGGCTGGCGGCCAGCATGGCGGAGATCCCGATTCCAGCGACCTTGACAAGTCCACTGGTTACGCTGCCGTCCCGGAGCGCCGCGAGGTGACCTTTGAATCCCTTCGCCGCCTTCTGGTCTGGCCGCTGCCCCACCACGTCGTCGTACAGGCCGACCACACCCGAGCCAAGACCGGCAACAAGCGCCGCAGAGGCAAGAGCCGGTGAACCAGCACCCGCGGCGGCCGTGGTGGACGCCGCGACGGCGAGCGCCGGACCGGCCGCGAGGCTCACCGGTGCCCCCCGGTGGTTGACCCGATCCAGGGTGGCTGCCGCGGGGGAACCGCGTACCGCCCCCAACACCGCCCGGGCAGCGAACGCTCCGGCACCGGCCAGGGCCATCCGCTTCACAAACCGCCGCGCCCCGCTCATGCGCCCGGCTTCGGGATGCGCCCGTCCGCCCCGTCGCCGATGCCATAGTGCCCGGTCTTACGGTCGGTGAACCGCTGAACCAGTGCCAGCACGGCCGCCAACTGTCCCAGTGAGGTGTTCACGTTGTCCACCGTGGACATCGACCGGTGTAGCGTCGGATCGTTGCGGATCACCGCCACCGGGTTGCTGTCCCCACCGGTACCCCGGCCGGCCACCACCGTACCCACCCTGACGAACTGTCTGGTCGCGGCGAGCACGGCGGCGTTGCGGTCGGACGCGTCCGCCTCCTTCGTCGCCGGAAGGTCGGCCACGATGACCACACCCTCTGCCGGCTGCGTGATCTTTTTGTCGACTTCGATCAGTCCCTCTTGCTGGTAGCCGGTGAGTACCGCGGTCCGGTCATCGGCGCTGACCGACGGCTGGTGTTCCAGGAGCACCCCTGCCAACAACGCCGCTGACGCGGTGGCCCCGTCCGCGTCACTCGGTACATCATCGATGCTGGGTGGCAACAGCCGGGTCGCGAGGTCGCGTGCGTCCTCCCGGTTCTCGGTACTCACCAAAAGGTCGGTGAAGTGGACGGTACCGGTGACGGATGCTTTGGCCAGCCGCAGGTTCTCGACAACGCCCCGCACCGCACCGTCCTCGGCGCCCGGCATGGCCACCAGCACGACCCGCCGCCCGGACAGCCTGCTGTCCAGCAGCAACGGGGCGACGTCCTGGACGAACTCGTCGCCCCGTGCCAACTCGTCCTCCAACTTCGCGACCTCGTCGCGGAGCTGACCGTTGGATTGCCGCAGCGACTGCGTCTCGTGGAAGAGGTCCTCGGTGACCGGGCCGTTCAAGGCGGCGGTGCCGAGCACCATGCCAACCGCCAACGCCAGGAACACGGCGGTGAGGGAGACCACGTGGTACCGGAAATTGATCACTAGAACAGCCTCTGCACCTGGAAGATGAGGTTGTCCCACCATTCGGCGAGCACCTCGAGATAGAACCGGCCGACCGTGGAGACGGCGACCGCCGCGGCCATCGCGGCGAGGGCGGCCAGAACCAGCAGGATCAGGGAGGATGTCGACAGGTTCTGCCGGTACAGCCGGCTCACTCCCTTGGCGTCCACCAACTTGCCGCCCACCCGCAACCTGGTGAGGAACGTGGAGGCCATCCCACCGCGACCCTTGTCCAGGAACTCCACCAGCGTGGCGTGGGTGCCAACGGCGACGATCAGGGTGGCACCCTTCTCGTCGGCGAGCAGCATGGCGATGTCCTCACTGGTGGCCGCAGCGGGGAAGGTCACCGCGGACAGGCCGAGCGCCTCGATCCGGGCCAGGCCCGGCGCGCGGCCGTCCGGGTAGGCGTGAACCACGATCTCCGCACCGGTACGCAGCACGTCGTCGGAGACCGAATCCATGTCTCCGATGATCATATCCGGGGTGTATCCAGCTTCGACGAGGGCGTCGGCACCACCGTCGACGCCAATCAGCACCGGCTTGAACTCCCGAATATATGGGCGCAGTACGTCCAGGTCCGCCTTGTAGTCGTAGCCGCGCACCACGATCAGGACGTGACGGCCGGCCAGGTGTGTGGCGACGTCCGGGACCCCGACGCCGTCGAGCAGCAGCTCCCGCTCCCGCTTGAGGTACTCCATGGTGTTGGCGGCGAACGCCTCCAACTGCACCGACAGCCCGTCCCGGGCGTCCGCCATGGCCTTGGCGACCGTGTCGGCGTCATGGCGTACCCCGCCGGCGACCATGTCGCCAGCCAGGTACACCGATCCGCCGTCGATCCGCAGCGGCGCGCCTTCCCGGACCTTCTCGAAGAGCTCTTCCCCGACGTCATCGACCAATGCGATGCCGGCCCCCACCAGGACCTCGGGGCCGAGGTTGGGGTACCGCCCGGAAATCGACGGCTTGGCGTTGACCACCGCGGCCACCTCACAGGCGACCAGCGAGTCAGCGGCGACCCGGTCGATGTCGATGTGGTCGATGACCGCGATGTCACCCGGCCGCAGCCGCCCGGCGAGCCGCTTGGTACGCCGGTCGAGCCGCGCCGGGCCGCAGAGCAGGCCGGGTTCGGCCGCTCGGTTACGACGCAGGGTGGGTAGACGCATCAAGACCAATCTTGGCACCTCCCGTCGAACCGCCGCACCGCGACATGCCTCGCGGTCGGCGACGCCGCGTCACCGGCCGACCAAACCACGGGACAATACGGCATTATTCCGTCATCGTCGTCCGGGCCCGCGAGATCGCCACAAATCCGGCATCCCGGCTATCCTGACAGGCCAACGATCCCGCCGATCAGCGTGCCTTCTCGTTGGCGGCGACCGCCAGTAGTTCCTCGGCGTGCGCCACGCCGAGATCACTGTCCGGCATTCCAGCCAGCATGCGGGCCAACTCTCGGGCCCGCTCCGTATCCTCCACCATCCGCACACCACTGGTCGTCACCGCGCCGGTGGAGTCCTTCGCCACCAGTAGATGCCGGTCGGCGAACGCCGCCACCTGAGGCAGGTGGGTCACCACGATCACCTGGTGCCGGCGGGCCAACCGGGCCAACCGCCGGCCCACCTCAACCGCGGCACGACCACCGACCCCCGCGTCCACTTCGTCGAAGACCAGGGTCGGTGGACCTCCCGCACCGGCGAACACCACCTCGACCGCGAGCATGACCCGGGACAGTTCACCACCTGACGCACCACGCTGCAGCGGCAGCGCCGGTGCTCCCGGGTTGGCGGTCAGCCGTAGCTCCACCTCGTCGGCACCATCCGGGCCCACCGCCAGTCGCCCGCCGTCGAGTTCCACCGTGGCCTGCCCCTTCCCTGGTGCGAACGGTGCCACATGTGCCAGCACTGTGGCGTGCGGCATCGCCAGCCCAGCCAGTTCACGGGTGACGTCAGCACTGAACTCGCCCGCGGCGCGCTGCCGGGACTCGGTGACCCGGGCCGCCAGGTCGACCACGTCACGGGCGAACCGGTCCCGTTCCGCCTCCTGGGCGGCGATTGCGTCGTCGGAGACGTCGAGCGCCGCGAGCTGGGCACGAGCCCGCTCTGCCCACGCCAGAACCCCGTTGACGTCCTCAGCGTACTTGCGGGTCAACGACCGCAGCGCGGCGCGCCGTTCGTGCACCGTGGCGAGCCGGGCCGGGTCGGCGTCAAGTCCGTCGAGGTAGCCGGTCAGTTCGATGGCGACCTCACCGACCAACGTCACCGCCTCCGAGATCCGCTGTGCGTACTCTCCCAGCCCCGGGTCGACGTCCGACTGAGCGTCCAACAACCGACGGGCCTCTCCCAGCAGCGTGCCAGCGTCGGTACCACCTGTCGGATCGTCCGGGTCGCCAGCGAGCGCCAGGTGGGCCACGGTCACCGCCTGCCGCAGACTCTCGGCGTGTTCCAGCCGCCGAGCCTCCTCCGCGAGTTCCTGCTCCTCCCCGGACTGCGGTGCCACGCTGTCGATCTCCACCAGACCCAACCGCAGCAGATCAGCCTGCTGCCGGCGCTCCCGCATGTTGCGCCGCAGCTCGGTCAGCTCGGCCGCCAAGCGCCGCCAGTTCTCGTACACCTCGCGGTAGCGAGCCAAAAACTTCTCGTGTTCGGAGCCGGCGTACCGATCCAGGGCCGAGCGCTGCTCGGCCGGCTGCAGCAGGCGCAACTGGTCGGACTGGCCGTGCACCGCCACCGCGTACCCGCCGAGCTCAGCCAGCACACTGACCGGTACGCCCCGCCCACCCAGATACGCCCGAGAACGCCCCTCTGCGGTGACAGTCCGGGCCAGCAGCAGAGATCCGTCCTCGTCCGGTTCGACTCCCGCGTCGGCAGCCCTGGCCAGCACCCCGGCCGCTCTGGTGACGTCCGGCCGCAGCCGACCCTCCACGGTTGCCCGTCCGACCCCTGGCCTGACCCGGCCGGTATCCGCCCGGCCACCGAAAAGCAGACCGAGGCCAGCCACAACCATGGTCTTGCCGGCCCCAGTCTCGCCGGTGATCACCGTCAGGCCGGGCGAGAAGGCGAGCGACGCATCCTCGATGACTCCCAACCCGCCGATGCGAAGTTCCTCCAGCACAGCTACAGAACAGTACTGGTAACCACCGACCGGCAGCGCCCGCCGCGCGGGCTCAGCGGGCGTTCCCCCGCCAACCCGCCACCGGAAGGCCGAATTTCGCCACCAGCCGGTCGGTGAACGGTCGTGGTCGCAACCGGATCACCCGCACCGGCAACGTGCCCCGGCGGACCACCACCCGGTTACCCGGTGCAAGTTCGTACACCCTGCGGCCGTCGCAGGACAGCACCGCGAAATGGGTGTACGGCTCGATGGTGATCGCCAGCGTGGAGGTGGGCGCGGTCACCAGCGGCCGGCTGAACAAAGCGTGGGCGCTGATCGGGACCAGCAGCAACGCTTCCACCTCCGGCCACACCACCGGACCCCCGGCTGAGAACGCGTACGCCGTGGAGCCGGTCGGCGTCGCGCACACCACGCCGTCGCACCCGTACCGGGAAAGGGGCCGGCCGTCGACCTCGACCAGCACCTCCAGCATCCGTTCCCGGTCGCCCTTCTCCACGGTCGCCTCGTTGAGCGCCCAGGAGTGCACGATGGTCCTGCCATCCTGCTCCACCGTGACGTCCACGGTGAGCCGCTCATCCACGGTGTACCGGCGGGCGACGACGTCTCGCACCGCCTCGTCAAGATCGTCGATCTCAGCCTCGGCCAGGAACCCGACCCGGCCCAAATTGATGCCCAGCAGCGGAGCACCAACCGGTCTGGCCAGTTCCGCGGCCCGCAGCAAGGTGCCGTCGCCTCCCAGCGCGAACACGATCTCGACGCCGTTCGCCGCCTTCTCCGCGTCGACGGCGACCACATCGGGGAGGTCGAGATCGTCCGCTTCCCCAGCAAGCGCCCGGACTGTGAAGCCGGCCGCCGCCAGATCCCTCGCCACGGTGCGAGCGTGCCCGGTGCTCGCCTGCCGTCCGGTGTGCGTCACCAGCAAGGCGTCACGCGCCACCGCGACCCACTCTCCACACCGGCCGGCCAGGACTCGTCCCGCCACGTCGTCGGTGCCATCGCCGGCACCATCGCCGGGTATCGGCCCATCAGGTGACCTCCTCCCGCACCACCCTGTCCAGGCTGCCGGGGTCCAGCAACGGGGCACCACGACGCAACCAGAGAAAGTACTCCACGTTACCGGCCGGTCCCGGCAGCGGACTGGCGGCCACACTCGCCACTCCGAGTTCCATCCTCGCAGCGGCGTTCGCGACCTCACAGACCGCCTCGGCCCGCAGTTGCGGGTCCCGCACCACACCGCCGCTGCCGACCCTGCCGCGTCCCACCTCGAACTGCGGCTTGACCATCAACACGAGGTCCCCGGCGCGGTGGGTGCAGGCGGCGAGTGCGGGCAGCACCAGGCGCAGCGAGATGAACGAGAGGTCGGCGACAGTCAGATCCACGTCGCCGCCGATCGCCTCCGGCGTGATGTCGCGTACGTTCGTCCGGTCGATCACCCGGACCCGCGGATCGGTCCGCAGCGACCATGCGAGCTGTCCGTATCCGACGTCCACCGCCACGACCTCGCGGGCCCCGGACCGCAACAGCACGTCGGTGAAACCGCCGGCGGACGCGCCCGCGTCCAGACACCGCCGTCCCTCGACCATCAGCCCGAGCGGGACGAACACACCGAACGCACCGGCGAGCTTATGGCCGCCCCGGGAGACGTAGTGCGGCGTGGCGCCGTTCTCGGCCACCAGTACCGGGTCGGACTGCGCCACCATGGTCGCCGGCTTGGTCGCGACGGTTCCCCGGACCCGGACCCGGCCGGCGTTGATCAGGTCCACGGCATGCTCCCGGGACCTGGCGAATCCGCGCCGTACCAGCTCGCGGTCCAGCCGGCTACGTGACGCCATCAGAGTGGATCGCGGCCCGTGGCCGCGGCAGGTCCGACATGGTCACCACCCTCGTCGATCGTGGCCAAGGTGTCCTGCAACATCTGGTGTACCGCCTCGTATTCGGCCACCTGGTCCATGCCGGGTAGTTCGGTGACCGCGTTCAGACGGGCCAGCGCCCCGTCCACTCGCGGATCACCAAAACTCTCAGCCGGCTCCGGCTGATCAGGCTGCGCTGTCCCCGGCAGGCTCACGAACCCGCCCCGGTGTCGGGGGTCCGCTTCGCGGTCGATGCGGTCTTGGTAGTCGGCCGTTTCGTGGCTTTCACGGCTGTCGTTGACCTGGCGGTCTTCGCTCGTGTCGGAGCCTTGGCACCCGTGGTCTTGGCACCCGTGGCCTTGGCGGCCTTCGACGCGCCGCCCCGGGTCGCTTTGGCAGCCGTCTTCGCCGACGTTGTCGTGGTCCGCGCGGTCTTCACGGCCTTCTTGGCGGACCGCTTCGTCGTCCCTCTGGCCGCCGGTGTGGCGGCGGGCTCCCGAACCGTGCCCGCTGCGGCCTTCGCGGCGGTCCGGCCAGCTGCCGCCGCCTGTGCCTCGGCCGCGGCGGCACGCGCCTCGGCATTCCGCAACTTTTCCTCCAGCCGCCTGAGCCGCCCGGTGAGTTCTCCGACCTCCTCAGCGGTCGCCAGCCCCACCACCGCGAGGGTTCGGTCAAGCTCGTACCGGATCAGCTTCACCAGGGCTTCCCGGTTCGCGGCACTGGTCTCGGTAAGATCCTCCGCGATCTGCTGAAGCTGCTCCACCGTCGCGCCGCTTCGCTCCGTCAGCGTCCTGGCGACACTCATCGCCTTCTTGCGGGATGCTTCGGTGAACCCGAGCGCCAGCTCCAGATACGAGCGCCATGCGTCCTGCATCGCGAATGTCCCCTCCACAGCAGCCTCGGCACACCGCCCGGCCCGCCGAGGACTGATCCTCGTACTGCTCCCTGCCACGCTACCGGCAGGGGCTTCCCGGAGCGTCCGGTACGGTGCGGACCACCGAGTCCGGTACGGGAGGCAGACTATGGCGACGATCGAGGAATGCCGCGCGGCCGTTCAGAGGTTGGCGGCCCACCTGGCGGACAACGCCAACAGCAGAGGAAAGGTGGACCTGAACCGCCGGATCTCCGTGGAGATCGCAGACCTGGGCACCGGGTTCCACGGCCGGCTCTCAGGTGGACAGCTCGTCGATATTTCTGAGGGCACCGATCCGGACGCGAAGATCAAACTTTCGGCGGGTAGCGACGACCTGATCGGCCTGGTGGACGGCCAGCTCTCGTTCGGCCATGCCTGGGCATCTGGCCGAGTGTCGGTCAAGGCGAGCGTGTTCGACCTGATGAAGCTACGGTCGCTGCTTTGACGACGATGCCACCTCGGGCAGTCCCAGTTGCCTCAGAGCCTGACCGGCGGTGTCACAGCCAGGCATGATGCGATTCCACAGCAACGATGGACGCAGCCGCACCGCCGTCGCCAGTGCACGGAGCGCGTCAACCGGCGAGCCTGCGCCGTCCAGCCGGAATTGCCCAGCGGCAATCGAAACCGTCCACCCGCGACATCGGACGCCGCCGTCCCGCGTTGTGGTGATCGCCGGGTACCTGGCCACCAGGTCGTTCAGATCGGCGGCGAGATAATCCGGCCGCCTCTTCACGCTCGCGGCCAGCGCTTCGGCGGCGGTGGTGACACCGGTGAGCACCAACACACTGTCGTAGCCTGCCTGGATCGCCCCCTCGATGTCGGTGTCAAGCCGGTCGCCAATCACCAGCGGCCGCCGGGCTCCGACCCTCCGAACGGCGGCGGCGAACAGTTCCGGCTGTGGCTTACCCACCACCACATCCGGTTCCTTTCCCGTCGCCATGGCCACCGCAGCCACCAGTGCGCCGTTTCCAGGCAGTGGTCCGCGTTCCGACGGAACACTGCGATCGGTGTTGGTGGCCACCCAGAACGCGCCATCGTTGAGTGCCACGGCGGCCTCTGCCAAATGCCGCCAGCTCACCTCCGGTCCGTATCCCTGGACCACCGCGACCGGCTTGTCAGCCGCGGTCGAAACTGGTGTCAGGCCGCATATCGCGACCTGTTGACCCAGAGCGGCGGTACCGACGACGAGCACCGGCGACCCGGTGGGAAACCGTTCCACCAAAAGCTCGGCCGCTGCCTGGGCGGAGGTCAGCACCTCGTCCGCGCCGGCCGGAACGCCAACCCGGCTCAGCAGGTCGGCGACGTCCCCTGGCGACCGGGACGCGTTGTTCGTGACGTAGCAGACAGGGGTACCGCGGCGACGTACCTCCGCGAGCGCCTGCGCCGCCCCGGGTACCGCCTGCTCCCCCACGTACACCACGCCGTCCAGATCGAGCAAGAGCAGGTCGTACTGGTCAGCCAGAGTCACCGACGATATCCGCCCGGTCATTCCTGAAGGCCGTCCGGCTCCGACTCGACCTCGTCGAGCAGTACCCCGTCCAGTTCCAGCAGCCGCTCCGCCGCGCCGGTCTCAGCCTGGGGATCGGCGTCGACCGCACGCCGAAGCCACTGGCGGGCTCGGTCCTGGTCTCCGAGTTCGAGCAGGAGGTCGGCATACGCGAATCTGAGCCGTGCCACCCAAGGCTCCCGAGGACCGTCCCGCAACGCGGGCACTTGCAGCATCGCTGCGGCGGCCTCACTCTGCCGCAGATCCCGACGGGCACCCGCCGCCACAATGAGCAGCTCGATGTGCTCCTCGGGGGTGTGCCCCCGGGACTCGGTTGACCGGTAGATGTCGATCGCCCGCTCCGGCCGGCCAAGCGCCCGTTCACAGTCCGCGATCACGGCCAGATGCGTCTGACGACCGGAGATCCGCTGGTACGCCCGCAGCTCGGAGATCGCCAGCTTCCACTGCCCGGTGCGGTATGCGGCCAGGCCGACGGCCTCACGCACCACCCCGATGCGGGGGGCGAGTTTACGCGCAGCCGAGGCGTGTGCCAGGGCTATGGTGGGTTCTGAGTCGAACAGTTCCCCGGCCGCTACCAGCCGACGTGCGACCGCATCGGCTACCGACTTCGTGAGCGGTCGCAGTTCGGCGCGGATCTCATGATGCAGGTCTGACGCGGACACCTCCTCTGGGATCATCGGGAAGGCAGGCTCGGGCGGCGGCTCATGGCCGCGAGCGCCGGTGCCCGGAGTGCGTCGGTCTGGCCGGCTGTTCCGTGACCCCCGCTCGGTCTTGAAGGCAGGGGCCCTGCCTGAGGCGTCCGACGCCTTGCGGGTACCGCGCCGACCGGAGACCCGGGCGGCTGGTTGTCCGGCCGCACGATCGTCGCGCCTGGCGTCGCCTCGCCCCACACGACGGACTCCGTTGGCGCGCCGGCCGGACCGTTGCGTGGGATTCTCAGCTCCCAACGGCTGCCCACGGGGATGGGGTTCGGACTCCGGGTGACTATCGGCTGATGGGTTCACGTGTCCATCCTTACCGCTGGCCGCGCCGGTCGTGCATACCGGGGCCCAGCCAGTACCAGGAAACGTCAAGACGTCCGGTGGTGCTGGCTCGGTCTGTGCCCCGAGGACCACCGAGGGCGGCCTCACCATGGAGCCACAAATCCCATACGAAACAGGACCCTGAGCACCCCCAGGGTCCTGTTTCGTTGGTTGTTGTCCGGCGGCGTCCTACTCTCCCACACCCCGGCGGGTGCAGTACCATCGGCGCTGGAGGGCTTAGCTACCGGGTTCGGAATGGGACCGGGCGTTTCCCCACCGCTATGGCCACCGTGACGTATATGGCCACCCCCGGGGTGTTGGGGGTGGTGTTGTCGGGCCCCTCCTCCGGGCCCCCCCGTTTTTTCTGTGGTTGCCGGTTGTGCCGGCTGGGGGGGTGGAGAAGGGGGGTGTGTTGTTTCAGAACCGCATAGTGGATGCGTAGCGTGTTTGTGGTCAAGTCCTCGGCCTATTAGTACCGGTCAGCTGAACACGTCACCGTGCTTACACTTCCGGCCTATCAACCCAGTCGTCTAGCTGGGGGCCTTACCCCACTGGGTGGGTGGGAGACCTCATCTCAGGGCGAGCTTCCCGCTTAGATGCTTTCAGCGGTTATCCCTTCCGAACGTAGCTAACCAGCCGTGCTCTTGGCAGAACAACTGGCACACCAGAGGTTCGTCCATCCCGGTCCTCTCGTACTAGGGACAGCCTTTCTCAAGTTTCCTGCGCGCGCGGCGGATAGGGACCGAACTGTCTCACGACGTTCTAAACCCAGCTCGCGTGCCGCTTTAATGG
>DASUSI010000009.1:0-25719 GCA_036375165.1 Micromonosporaceae bacterium
GCGCCACCGATCATGACTCCAAGTGCCCGGTCCTGAAGCTGCCCGTCGTCCCCTGACAGCCATGCGCCGAAGACGCCCTCGGCGTCGAGACGATCGAAGCACGGGAGGACCCGCAGCGTCAGCCAGAGCTGATCGGCAAACGGTAGGTCGTTCCGTGCCCGGAGACGCTCGACCATGCGCCACTCGGCAACCGTCGGCGCGTCCAGCGCTCGCAGCAGCCTCGGCCGCAACCGTTGGCCATCTACATCTCGTCGCGTATTCTCATCCAGAGCTTGCCAAGCATGTTTTGCCCAGAGCCGTCCGCACCTTCGCCCCAGAAATAGTCGGTCGGTGAATCCTCAATAATGTCTTCATGTCCGCTCTTGCGCAAGGCTTCTTGAGCCTCCGGGTGCTGCGCCAGCTTGGCTCGTAAAATTTCTTCCAGCACGGCTGCTTTCTTACTTCCCCAGTCGGGGTCTTTAGCGGCCTTGTACGTCTCATTGGCTAGCGCTTTAGCCTGAAGCGGACTGCGAGCGTTACGAATTTCCTCCTGGCCGCCAGGATCAGTGCATTTCGCAGCCTGGTAGGCATGCTCAGAAGTTGGGTAGAGCTTGCCTCTAAACTCGACTGCATGGGCGGAGAAGTTGTTGAAGACGTAAAATTCGGGCGTGTAGAACTTGATTGGCATCGGTCAGGCGTCCTCACTGCGTAAATCGTCCAGCAGGGCTGCAACAGGTTGCAGAGGTCCATGCGGCGCCAGCTTGGCACTCACGCCCTTGATCTCCTGGCGTGACATCGCCCTACACGCCAGCCAGCGCCGCGCGGATGAGCGAGTCGTAGGTGTCGGTGGTGCGCTCCAGTTCGACACCGAGCGAAGTAGCGAAGGCGTGTAGCTCGGCTTGCACGGCTTCGCCGGTTCGCCCCGGCCCGATGACCCTCTCAATCTCCAGGAACGTCCCGATGTGCTCAACGTCGTCCAGACACAGGGACAGCTCGCCGAGCCTGGCGGAACGACGGGTCTTCACGATGCGGACGGTGGGATGGAAGCCCATGTGCTGGATGGCTTCGTGCATCTGGTCGCGGTCGGCTACCTCGGTCTCGAACTCGAGACAGGCCAGCTCGTTGTCGGTCGGCCGCTTGAGCGTGAACAGGTGGCGGCCGTCTTGGGTACGGAGCCGGGCAAAAGCCACGCCGCGCTTACTCATGCCATAGTGCCAGCCATCTTGGGCGTACGCCTGGTCATCCTGATACACCGGGGGCGACAGTGCGACGCCACGGCGGCGCAGCTCGGCCGTCAGCTCGGCCAGGTCGCGGGCGTGGTACTTGACCTCGATCTCTCTGGCCCGGCTCACGCTGCGGCTCCCTCCCCTGCTTGGATGGCGAGCCGAGGATAACGACGAGGAACGCCGAACGCCTGGGAGGCACGCCGGAGCGTCAGCGATCCTGGCTGCTCAGGCGACCGGCGCTGGTAGCGGATCATCGAGACTTGGCGTTGTGCCGGCCTGCCGCACTTCTGCGACAGCGGTAGAAGCCGACGGAGGTGGTCGAGCGCACCGTCCAGCAGTTCTTTGCTCGGCAGCAGACTTCACAACCAAGGTTTGCCAAGAAACAGCCACTTTGCTGCAAAAGCAAAGTGGCTGTTTCAGCAAAGTTTTGCCGATCCGGCGTGCCCTTCAGGGGCGGATCTGGCCCCCGATACCGTCGATCTCGCCCTCGCGGCGGGCCCGCAGCCAGCGCCCCCCGTACCCGTCAAGGCCGAGCCGCACCTGACCCGAGCCGGACACCTTCGTGGTCCTGTCGCCGAGCAGGTCGATCAGGGTGTACGAGGAGTCCAGTCCGTCCAGGGTCAGGTCCACCTCCACGTCGGCGTCGTCCAGGTTGTGCAGTGCCACGACCGTGCCGTCCCCGGTGTCGCACCGGATCGCGAACACCGAATCCACCCCGGTCGGCAGCACCTGGTAGCTGCCCCATGCCAGCTCGGGGCACTCCCGGTAGCGCTCGATCAACATCCGGGTCCAGGACAGCATCGAGTCCGGATCCCGGCGCTGCCGCTCCACGTTCACCCGCTCCGGACGGTAGTTGCCCGCGGGGAAGGGGGCCGGTAGGCGGTCCGGGTCCGCGGTCGAGAACCCGCCGTGCGCCTCCGGTTCCCACTGCATCGGGGTACGCACCGCGAGCCGCCCTTCGACGTCGAGGTTCTCGGCCAGGCCGATCTCCTCGCCGTAGAACAGCACGGGGGTACCGGGTAGCGAGAACAGCAGGCTGTAGACCATCCGGATCCGCCGCTCGTCGCCGCCCAGCATGGTGGGCAGCCGACGGCGCAGCCCTCGGCCGTACACCTGCATGTGCTTCTCCGGCCCGAACGCCGCGAACACCTCGGCGCGCTCCTGCTCGCTCAGCTTGTCCAGGGTCAACTCGTCGTGGTTGCGGACGAACGTGGCCCACTGGGCGTCCCGAGGCGGCTCCGGCCGCTCCCGCAACGCGCTGCCGAGCGGGCCGGCGTCCCGCCGGGCCAGTGACAGGTACATCCGCTGCATCAGGATGAAGTCGAAGCAGCTGGTCAGCTCGTCGCCGACGCCCTCGGGGTCACCGAAGTAGGTCATCGTGTCCGGGTACGGCAGGTTCACCTCACCGAGCAGCACCCCGTCGCCACATCGGCGGTTCAGGAACGCCCGCAGGTTCGCGAGATAGTCGTGCGGCTCCGGCAGGTTCCCGGCGTTGTCGCTTCCCATGGTCTCCAGCAGGAACGGCACCGCGTCCACCCGGAACCCGGACAACCCCAGCTCCAGCCAGAACCCCATCACCCGGGCCAGTTCGTCGCGTACCACCGGGTTGGTGATGTTCAGGTCCGGCTGGTGCTTGTAGAACCGGTGCAGGAAGTACTGACCCGCCTGCTCGTCGTAGTCCCAGACGCTCTTCTCCTGGTCCGGGAACACGATGTCCTTCGGCGCGTCGGCCGGCGGCTCGTCCCGCCATACGTACCAGTCCCGGTACGGCGACTGGCGGCTGCTCCGGGCGCTACGGAACCACGGGTGCTCCGCCGAGGTGTGGTTGACCACCAGGTCCGCGATCACCCGTATCCCCCGGTCCCGCGCGATGCGCATCAATTCCACGAAGTCACCGAGCGTGCCGAGGCGCGGGTCAACGTTGTAGAAGTCGGTGATGTCGTAGCCGTCGTCGCGGTCCGGGGACGGGAAGAACGGCATCAGCCACAGGCAGGTCACTCCGAGCCGGGCCAGGTGGTCGATCCGCTGGATCAGGCCCTGGATGTCGCCGTGCCCGTCCCCGTTGCTGTCCTGGTACGTCTCGATGTCCAGGCAGTAGACGACAGCGTTCTTCCACCACAGGTCGGCGGTGTGGGTCAGCCTCATGGCGTACCCCCTTGCAGCTCCGGCAACACCGAGAACCCGAACGTGTCGATGAACCCGTCGAGGTGTTGCCCGACGTGGTGCAGGTAGATCTGGTCGAAGCCGAGTTCGGCGTACTCCCGCAGCCAGGCGACGTGACGGGCAGGGTCCGCCGACACGTTGACCACCCGCGCGACCTCGTCCGGGGTGACGTGTTCGGAGATCAGATCGAAGTGCTCGGGCAGTTCCAGGTCCCAGGACACCGGCGGGCCGAACACATTGCCACGCCACTGGTGGTACGCGATCTGGGCGGCGGTCGCCTCGTCCGGTGCCCAGCTCAGGTGTACCTGCAACGCCAGCGGACCGCGTCCGCCCGCGTCCCGGTACGCGGAGACCACCTTGCGCAGCCGTTCCGGCGCGGCGTTCACGGTGATCAGCCCGTCCGCCCAGGTGGCGCACCAGCCGGCGGTCTCCGGGGTGACCGCCGCGCCGAGCAGCGACGGCAGCCGCTCGGGACGAGTCCACAGCCGGGCCCGGTCAACGGTCACCAGGCCGTCGTGGCTGACCTCCTCACCGGCCAGCAGGGCTCGGATGATGTCGACACACTCGCGGAGTCTCGCGTTGCGGACGTCCTTGCGTGGCCACCCTTCGCCGGTGATGTGCTCGTTGCTCGCTTCCCCTGTGCCCAGAGCCACCCAGAACCGGTCCGGGTACATCGCGGACAGCGTGGCGATGGCCTGGGCGTGCACCGCCGGGTGATAGCGCTGCCCCGGCGCCGTCACCACCCCGTACGGCAGTCCGGTGGCCTGCAACGCCGCGCCGAGCCAGCTCCAGGCGTAGCCGGAGTGACCCTGCCGGACGCTCCACGGCGAGAAGTGGTCCGACGACATCGCGGCGGTGAACCCCGCCGCCTCGGCCCGTCGCATCGCGGCGAGCAGGTCACTGGGATGGATCTGCTCGTGCGAGGCGTGGATCCCGAAGGTCGTCATGACCCGGAGTCTGCCCGCGCCTCCCACACCCCGCCACCGGAGCCACCCCGCCACCGGAGCCACCCTGCCCACGAGGCCACCAACTGACGTGTCTCGGCGTCACGGTCGGCTGAGGTGACTGGCCGTGCCGGATCGCTCTGGCTCCGTTCCGCTCCGCTTCCGGATGCCGGGCGCAACCTGTTCAGGTTGACCCGATTCCCGTATGTTGGCGACAGCTTCAGCGGCGGTTGCCGGGCGGGCGACCTGCCAGGCGACGCGTCGCGGGGCACACCCTTTTACTCGGATCGTCCGGCACGTTCCTGCCGGTGAAAGGACTGAACCGTCATGGCTACCGTCACGTACGACAACACCTCCCTGACCTATCCGGGCACCAGCACGCCCGCGGTCGACTCCCTCAACCTCCAGATCGGCGACGGAGAGTTCCTGGTGCTCGTCGGCCCGTCCGGCTGTGGCAAGTCCACCAGCCTGCGGATGCTCGCCGGGCTGGAAGACGTGGACTCCGGCACCATCTGGATCGGTGACCGCGACGTCACCAACCTGCCCCCGAAGGCGCGCGACATCGCGATGGTGTTCCAGAACTACGCGCTGTACCCCCACATGACGGTGGCCCAGAACATGGGTTTTGCCCTGAAGATTGCCGGCACGTCGAAGGACGAGATCAAGCGCCGGGTACTGGAAGCCGCCAAGCTGCTGGACCTGGAACAGTATCTGGACCGCAAGCCGAAGGCGCTGTCCGGCGGCCAGCGACAGCGGGTGGCGATGGGTCGCGCGATCGTACGCGAGCCACACGTGTTCCTCATGGACGAGCCGCTTTCCAACCTCGATGCCAAGCTGCGGGTGCAGACCCGCTCCCAGATCGCGGCGCTGCAGCAACGGCTCGGCACCACCACCGTGTACGTCACGCACGATCAGGTCGAGGCGATGACCATGGGCCACCGGGTGGCGGTGCTGCTGGACGGCGTACTACAGCAGGTCGACACTCCCCGGGCGCTGTACGACCGGCCGGCGAACGTGTTCGTGGCCGGCTTCATCGGCTCCCCGGCCATGAACATCAAGATGGTGCCGCTCACCGACGACGGCGGGCGGTTCGGTGAAGTGACGATTCCGCTGACCCGGGAGCAGATCACCACGGCCCGCAACGGCGACGGAGCCAACGGGGCGGTGCAGGTCGGCTTCCGGCCCGAGGACACCGACCTGGTGGGTGAGTCCGACGGCGGGGTGCCGGTGAAGGTGGACCTGGTGGAGGAACTGGGCTCCGACGCGTACGTCTACGGACACGCCGACTTCGACGGCGCCGAGGAACGCTTCGTGGTACGTACCGACGGTCGCAACGCCCCGCAGATGGGTGAGACCGTGCACATCAAGCCCAGGCCCGGCCACCACCATGTGTTCCACGCCGCCAGCGGCACTCGGATCGCCTGAGCACCGGCTCGGGGTGACCGGGACTCCGGTCACCCCGACCATCTCGGGCTTCATTCGTCGCGGAAGCTGTGCACCAGGAAATGTGAACGTCCCGCGCAGGCGATGAACCTGCTGTCCCAACTACACGTCGACGGGATGGCGTCGAACGCGCCGATGTCGGTCTGTTCACCGGACTGCGCGCCGACCCCGACCAACCGCATCGAGACGACGTCGGTGGCGACGCTGGCCGTGCCACCGCTGACCGATGCCACCGAGGGGTCGAACCGCAGCTCACTACCGTCGTCGACCGGCGCGCCCCAGCCTTTCGACTTGACCACCAGTTCGCCTGGGCCGACCGTCTTGATCAGCACGTTGTAAATGGCGTCGCCCTGCTGGTGGTTGACCATGATCCGGTCCCCGATCGGCAGGATCGCGGCCACCTCGTCCGGCTCCGCGAGGTCCTTGTCCCAGACTTTCCGGTCGGACTTGAAGTCGACCAGCACGAGCTGTTTGGCGCTGTTCAGGACGCACACGTACGCCTCACCGCACGGCGTGAGGCGTACCGGCACCACGCCCTCCCGATCGTCCCGGTAGACCACCCTCGGGTCCCCCAGCTTGTCCAGGTCATACGCCTTCACCTGGTACCCGGGTACGTCGTCGGTGGTTCCGGCGAGCAGGAACAGGCCCTGGTACGCGATCCCAAGATCGTCACTACCGATCGGATCTACGGTGGTGCTGCCCCGCTCCTTGCGGTTCTGGGCGTCCCGCACCAGCAACGTGCCGGTCTCGCTGATGGTGACCAGCCGGTTGTCCGGGTAGTCACCCTGCTGGATCCGGGAGCCCCTGAGGTTCGCCGGTGCGGCCTCGTCACTCCAGTTGTGCACCCGGTAGAACGCCGCCCCGTACTCGATCGTCGCTGTCTCGTCCTGCGCGGCGACGTCCACCCAGGTCAGTTGCCGGCTGTCGGGATCCACCCAGACCAGGGTCCTGCCGACGCTGAAGTGCCAGGTGCCGGACGCCACCGTGGTGGAGTACGACTGCTCCAGCGTCACCGGGTCGTACACGTGGAGCGTGCGCTTGCCCGCGGTCTCGCCGTACGCGACCAGACCCGCCGGGTCGCCTCCGAACCACTGCCAGGTCTCCTCAACCTCGGCCGCCACGCTTCGACTCTTACGGGTGATCAGATCCACGGTGACGAGGTGCAGCCTGCCCGACTCGTCGTGCGCCGCCAGATACGCGCGATCCCCCTCGATGTCCGCGCCGATCGGGTGCCTCCCCTCCAGAGGCACCGCGGCGACACTGGTCAACGTGCTGAACGGCCGCTCGGTACGTCCGAAGTAGTAGAGCAGCGCCGAGGCGATCACCGCGGTCACCGCGACCCCGGCCGCCACGTACAGCCACGGCCTGCGGTACCAGGGCCTCCCGGGTCGTGACGGCGGTCCGGCTGCCAGCGGCGAAACGCCGGAAGCTGAGGGCGCGGGCCGACCCTCTGGAACCGGCGAGCTGTCCACACCATGTCCGTCCCCACCGGACGAACCGGGAGGGTCTACCGAGCCTCCCGAGCCCGGCGGCCCGGCCGGGACGGACGCGGGATCAGGGGACGAGGGCGAGTCGGCCGATGACGATACGAGCATCGTCGCGGGTTCCGGTGATGCCGGTGCCATGGCGGGCACACCAGCCGGCACCGCTGACATCGCCCGGACGGCCACCGGCGAGCCCACCGCTGCCGGCTCTGTCAGAGCGCCCTCAGCGACCGGCAACTCCGGCTGCTCCAACGCTGTCGGAGCCACCCCCAGCCGGGCATGGAGCATCCAGGCGACCAGTGGCATCCGGCTGGTCCCGCCCACCAGGAACACTCCCGCCAGTTGGCCGGGGCCCAGCCGGCATGCCTCGATGACGGAGACGGTCTCGGCCACCGCGCGATCGACCAGCGGCCGGGCCAGTTGTTCCAGTTCCTCACGGGTGACGTGCAGCGCCTGGTCCACACCCGGGATGGGAACCGGTGCCATGGTGGTACGGGACAACATCTCCTTGGCACCGCGTACGTCGTCCCAGAACAGTCGTCGGTCCCGCCGGTCATTGGGACCGGCCGGCGCCAAGAGCCTTCGCCAGATCTCCGGGTGCCGGGTGGCCAGAAGCTGCCCCAAGTGGCGTACCAGGGCGGCGTCGATGTCGAGTCCGCCCAGGTCCTCAGCCCCTCCGGAACCGATCACGTCGAAGGTGTCCCCGGCGTTGCGCACCACCGCGACGTCCAGGGTGCCACCGCCGAAGTCGAAAACCACCAGGCAGCCGCCGTCGGGCACGGGGTGACGCAGCGTCCCGTAGAAGTAGCGGGCGGCGGCCACCGGTTCGGGCACCAGCGTGACCGCGGACCAGCCGGCCTGCGCGGCGGCGTCCCGCAGAATGCCGCGCCGGGACGCTCCCCACGCCGCCGGATGGCTGAGCACCACGGTCGGCAGCAGGCCGCAGGTTTCGACGGCCTTGTCTGCGACCCGCTTGAGAATCACGCTGAGCAGCCCGACGGTCGGTCCATCCCGGTCACCGAGCAACACGGTCGGCTCGTCGATCCGCCGTTTCGGGTTGGGCTCGTACCGTGCGGGGTCGAGTTGCGCCATGCGCTGCGCGTCCCGCCCCACGTGCAGCCGACCGGCCTCGTCCAGGTACACGCCGGAGGGCAGGATCGGCTGGCCGTCGAACAGCAGCGGCCGGGTACGGCCGTCAGGCCATCGCATCACCGCGACCGTGTTCGACGTCCCCAGGTCGACGCCGACCGCGTACCCGTTGTGCGCCATCAGCCGCGCTGCCTCCCTGAGCCGTCCGGGCTCCGGTACGCGTCACCCCGCCCCACGTCCAAGCGGACCGGGGCCGGAGGTGACAGGTCAGGACCGGTCGATGGTACGAAGCCCGGGGCGGCGATGACCGCCCGGACCCGCTCTCACCGACGGGGACCGGTCACCCGCGCCGGCGGTGGGCCGGCGGCCAGGTCCGAGGCGGCCCGCCGCCGCGCCACCTCGGCAAGCACGACCGCCGCGGCGACCGAAGCGTTGAGCGACTCCACCAGCGACGACATCGGGATCGACACCCGCAGGTCGCAGGTCTCGCCGACCAGCCGGGACAGCCCGCGGCCTTCCGAACCGACCACGACCACCAAGGGGTCGACCGCGGCCTCCAGTTCGTACACCGGCAGTTCGCCGTCCGCGTCGAGCCCGACCACCACGAAGCCCTCGGCCTGACAGGTCTTCAGGGCTCTGGTCAGGTTGGTCACCCGGGCGATCGGCAACCGGGCCGCGGCTCCCGCCGACGCCCGCCACGCGACGGCGGTGATCCCCGCCGCACGACGTTCCGGCACAAAGACCCCGTGCGCCCCGAACGCGGCCGCGGACCGCACCACCGCACCCAGGTTGCGGGGGTCTGTCACCCCGTCGAGCGCCACCAGCAGGGGCGCCACCGGGTGGCTCTCCAGCGCGGTGGCCAGCAGGTCCTCGAACGGCTCGTACCCGAAAGGTGGCACCTGCAGTGCGATGCCCTGGTGCAGTACGCCGCCGGTGAGCCGGTCCAGCTCGGCTCGGCTGACCTCGAGGATCG
Organism: Micromonosporaceae bacterium; assembly: GCA_036375165.1. GTDB lineage: Bacteria > Actinomycetota > Actinomycetes > Mycobacteriales > Micromonosporaceae > WHSM01. The sequence continues at coordinate 9,302 of DASUSI010000009.1, forward strand.
CGAGGCCCCGGTCGCCGGCGATCCGTACCGCCTCAGCGACCCGGTCGTCCAGTTCGATCCGCTGCGCGAGGTACAGGGCGGTGCAGGGCACGTGCATCCGCAGCGCCTCGACCACCGGATTCCGGCCGACGAGCAGCTCCGGTGTCTGCTCCGCAGCGGCCCGCCGACCCGCCGGAGCGCCAGCTTTCCGGGGTGGGGCGGCACGTTTCCGGTCGCGCACCGGGCGGCCCTCGGCGGCTGCCTTGCGGCGTTCTTTCTCCTGCTTCCACGCCGTGCGCTTGGGCACATCCTCGCCGCCGTACGCCTTGTGCCAGGGCCGCTCCTCGGCCGGCAGGGTGCGGCCCCTGGCTTCCAGGGCCTGCCGGCGCTGCCCGCCGGAGCCCACGGCGGGTGGCTTCTTGTTGCTGGTACGCCGGTTGCGGCGCTGTGAGTTTCCGGGCATCAGACGGTCCCGTCGGCGAGCGTCCAGCGCGGCCCGTGGGGGGTGTCCTCCACGAGCACGCCGGAGCGCTTGAGTTGGTCACGCAGGGCGTCGGCGGCTGCCCAGTCCCGGCGGGAGCGGGCCGCGTCACGCTGCTCCAGCACCACCCGTACCAAGGCATCGACCGTCTGCCGCAGGTCAGCGGTGTCGCCACGCTCCACCGAGGACTCCAAACCGAGCACCGCGAGCATCGCCCGGACGCTGCGGGCGGCTCCCTGGGCTGCGGCGTCCCGATCGTCGGCGAGCGCGCTGTTGCCTTCGCGTACCACTTCGTGGATCGCCGCGACCGCCTTCGGGGTGTTCAGGTCCTCGTCCATCGCGTTGGCGAAATCCGCGCACAGTGGCACCGGTGCGCCCCCGGGGTCCGTGTCATCGGCTCCGAACCGTTCGGTGGCACGCCGCAGGAACCCCTCGATCCGCCGGTACCCGGCCGCCGCGTCGGCCAGCAGTCCTACGCTGTACTCCACGGTGGACCGGTAGTGCGGGGCGACCAGGAAGTAGCGGATCTCCACCGGGCGGAACCGTTCCAGCAGCGAGGGCAGGTCGATTACATTGCCCACGGACTTGCTCATCTTCCCGCCCTCGAGGTTGAGCATCCCGTTGTGCAACCAGTAGCGGGCGAAGCCGTAACCCGCGGCCCGGGACTGCGCGATCTCGTTCTCGTGGTGCGGGAACACCAGGTCCAGGCCGCCGCCGTGGATGTCGAACTCGTCGCCCAGGTACCGCTGCGCCATCGCGGAGCACTCCAGGTGCCAACCCGGCCGTCCCCGGCCCCACGGGGTGTCCCAGTAGGCGTCGGCGGGCTCGTCCGGCTTGATCCCCTTCCAGAGCGCGAAGTCGCGGGGGTCCCGCTTGCCCGGCGCACTCGGCTCCTCGCTCGGCTGCATCTCCTCCCGGCGACGGTTGGACAAGCGTCCGTACTCCGGGTAGGAGGCCACGTCGAAGTACACCTCGCCGGGCTCTCCGCAGTAGGCGTGACCGCGCTCGATCAGCAGGTCGACCAGGGCGAGCATCTGGGGCACGTGCCCGGTGGCGCGCGGCTCGTACGTGGGATCCAGGCAACCCAGGATGGTGGACGCCTGCTCCAGCAACCGCTCGTTCGCGTACGCGATCGCCCACCACGGCACGCCCTGCTCGGCCGACTTGGCAAGCACCTTGTCGTCGATGTCGGTCACGTTCCGTACGTGACTGACCCGGTAGCGGCGGTACTCCAACCAGCGGCGCAGCACGTCGAAGGAGATGTATGAGCGCATGTGGCCGATGTGCGGCTCGCCCTGCACGGTGAGTCCACAGACGTACATCCCGACCCTGCCGGGCTCACGGGAGACGAAATCCCGGACCGTACGGGTCGCGGTGTCGTACAGTTGCAGGCTCACCCTAAGAGCGTATAGGGCAATCGGGAGGTCGCTCCGGTCCCCCTGCGGCGCCGCCACCTCGAATCTTTCGGCTGTCCCGGCCGGTGCCGGCTGCGTATTGTCTGCCCGTGAGCACCTCGTTCGGGCGCGAGACCGCGCAGACGCTGGACCGCGGCCTGCGGCTGCTGAGCATGGTCGCGGACACGCCTTCGGGACTCACCATGACCGAGGCCGCGAACCGGCTCGAGGTTGGCCGGGCGGTGGTCTACCGGCTGGCGGCAACCCTGATCGGGCACGGTCTGCTGCGCCGCGACGGCGAGGGTCGCCTGCGGCTGGGCATGGCGGTGCTGGAACTCGCCCAGCGGGCACAGCCGCTGATCTCGGGTGCCGCGCTGCCACCGCTGCGCCAGCTCGCGGAGCAGGCCGGAGCCACCACCCACCTGACCATCGCCGACAGCGGCGAAGCCCTCGCCCTGCTGGTGGTGGAGCCGAGCTGGACCCAGTTCCACGTCGCCTACCGGACCGGTTCCCGGCACCCGATGGACCAGGGCGCGGCCGGTCGCGCCATCATCGCCGGCCGCTCCGGGCAGGCCGGATACGTCACCTCGGAGGGTGAGCTGCAGGCCGGGGCGCACGGGGTGGCCGCTCCGGTACTCGGGGTGGCCGGGCTGGAGGCGAGCGTCGGTGTGGTCGTGCTGGGCAGCCTGAACGCCGCCGAGGTCGGACCGTGGGTGGTCGACGCGGCCCAGCAGGTCAGTCGCAACCTGGGCTGATTCAGGGGTGTGTCATCCGCAGTACGTCCAGCGCCTCGTCCAACTGCTGCTCGGTGATCCGCCCGGTCGCCACGTGACCCCGCTCCAGCACCACCTGACGGATCGTCTTGCGTTCCGCGAGGGCCTGCTTGGCGATCGCGGCGCCCTCCTCGTACCCGAGGAACCGGTTGAGCGGGGTGACGATCGACGGTGAGCTCTCGGCGTACTCCCGGCAGCGCGCGGTGTCGGCGGTGATGCCCGCGACGCAACGCTCGGCGAACAGCCTGCTGACGTTGCCGAGCAGCCGGATCGACTCCAGCAGGTTGCGCGCCATCACCGGCAGCATCACGTTGAGTTCGAAGTCGCCCGCGGCACCGGAGAACGCCACCGCGGCATCGTTGCCGACCACCTGCGCGGCGACCTGCCGTACGGCCTCACAGAGCACCGGGTTGACCTTGCCCGGCATGATCGACGAACCGGGTTGCAGGTCAGGCAGTGTGATCTCGGAGAGCCCGGCACGCGGCCCGGACGCCATCCACCGGACGTCATTGGCGATCTTGTGGAGGCTGACCGCGACGGTACGCAACTGGCCCGAGGTCTCGACCAGGGCGTCCCGGGCGCCCTGTGCCTCGAAGTGGTCGCGCGCCTCGGTGAGCGGCAGCCCGGTGGTACGGGCGAGTTCCGCGATCACCTTCGCTCCGAAGCCGTGCGGGGTGTTGACGCCGGTGCCGACCGCGGTACCGCCCAGGGGTAGTTCGGCCAGCCGGGGCAGGCTGGAGCGCAGCCGTTCGACGCCGTGCCTGAGCTGCGCGGCGTACCCGCCGAACTCCTGGCCGAGCGTGACCGGCGTGGCGTCCATCAAATGGGTACGTCCGGACTTCACCACGTCTGCGAACTCGTCGCGCTTGGCTTCCAGCGTCGCGCCCAAATCCTCCAGCGCCGGGATCAGCTTCCCCACCACCGCCTCGGTTGCCGCCAGGTGGATCGAGGACGGGAACACGTCGTTGGACGACTGGGACGCGTTCACCTCGTCATTGGGGTGCACCGGACGGCCCAGCCGTTCGGTGGCGAGGGTGGCGATCACCTCGTTGGCGTTCATGTTCGATGAGGTACCGGACCCGGTCTGGAACACGTCGACCGGGAAGTGGCCGTCGTACCGGCCGTCGGCCACCTCGCTCGCGGCGCTGACGATCGCCTCAGCGACGTCCTGTCCGATCACGCCCAGCTGGGCATTGACCCGGGCGGCGGCGGCCTTGATCCGGGCGAGCGCGTGGATGTGCGCCGGTTCCAGTCCGGTTCCGGAGATCGGGAAGTTCTGGACCGCCCGTTGGGTCTGTGCCCGCCACTTCGCCCAGGCCGGCACGCGCACTTCTCCCATCGTGTCCTTTTCGATGCGGAAGCCTTGGGTGCGCGAACCATCGCCGTCTGTCACTGGAATGCCGTCCTTCCTGCGAAGTCCTCACGAAACCCGGTACGGAGCTGTCACCTCATCCTGCCCGGCCGCGATCAGGGCCGTCTGGCTTCGGGTTGACGTTTCGTGCCGTGCCGGCACCGGGCCCGCGCATCCGCCCAGGACAACTGGCAGGTCCGGCACACGCGCCGAGGGCGGCCGGTCCGTGGTATTGGGACCTGGTAGTTTGCGCACGGTGTTCGCCGTGAAGGGCGCGGCGGCAGACCAGCAACCCCGGGGGTTCCTCCGATGACCAATCCGTACGACCCGTCAGGCGGCTACCCCGGCGGGCAGCAACAACCCGGCTACGGTGGCCAGCAGCCTGGCTACGGCGGTCAACCGGGTTACGGCCAGGGATACGGGCAAGGTTCCGAGCAGCCAGGCTACGGCCAGGGCTACGGCCAACAGCCGGGCTACGGTCAGCAACCCTCCGAGCAGCCGGGTTACGGCGGTCAGCCGGGTTACGGCCAGGGTTACGGGCAACAGCCTGGGTACGGCCAACCCGCTGAACAGCCAGGCTACGGCCAGGGCTACGGGCAACAGCCCGGCTACGGCCAGGGCTACGGTGCCGCGCAGGGCGGCTACCAGGGGCAGCAGTACGGCGGGTACGGGCAACCGCCCGCCGGGTACGGCCCCGGGGGCGGCATGAAGCCGGCCAACATCGGCATGCGGCTGCTCGCCCGGGTCATCGACTTCCTGATCGTGGTGTGCCCGGTGGGCGTCGTGACGAACCTGATCACCACCACGGTGGTCAGCACTCCCACCGACGCGAGCCCTTCCAGTCTCCTCGGGGCGTCCGCCGCCGGCATCGTGGCCAACATCGTCATCTTCGCCTGCTACTTCGCGTACGAAGCCCTCATGCTCGGGTCGCGGGGTCAGACGCTCGGCAAGATGATCGTCGGCCTGAAAGTGATCCGCCAGCAGGACGGGCAGGTGCCAGGCTTCAACACAGCCGCGATTCGTACCGCGGTGTTCCCGTCGCCCTACATCGTTCCGTGCCTCGGTCCACTGTGGAACCTGGTCTGTTCGCTGTCCCCGCTGTTCGACAGTTCCAGCGGCTACCAGCAGGGTTGGCACGACAAGGCCGCGAAGACCGTGGTGATCTCGACCAAGTAACCCCGGTTCGTAGCAGGGCCCGGTCGCGGTACCGCGACCGGGCCCTGGTGTTGTGGACGGCCCACCGCCCGACGTCCTGGTCGGTCTGGCGTGACGGCAGACCGGCCAAGCGGGCGGTCAGCGGGTGGTGATGGTGAGAATCGGCGCGGAACGTGGTCGGGCGGTCTCGGCGAAGAAGTCGTTGCCCTTGTCGTCCACCACGATGAACGCCGGGAAGTCGACCACGTCGATCTTCCAGACCGCCTCCATGCCCAGTTCCGGGTACTCCAGCACGTCCACCTTCCTGATGCAGTCCTGCGCCAGCCGGGCGGCGGGACCACCGATCGATCCGAGGTAGAAGCCGCCGTAACGCTGACACGCCCGGGTGACCTGTTCGGACCGGTTGCCTTTGGCGAGCATTACCAGAGAGCCACCCGCGGCCTGGAACTGCGCCACATAGGAGTCCATCCGGCCCGCCGTGGTCGGCCCGAAGGAGCCGGACGCGTACCCCTCGGGAGTTTTCGCCGGACCGGCGTAGTAGACCGGGTGGTCCCGCAGGTAGGCCGGCATCGGCTCGCCGGCCTCCAGTCGCTCGGCGAGCTTCGCGTGGGCGATGTCCCGGGCCACCACCAGCGGACCGCTCAACGACAGCCGGGTCTTCACCGGGTACCGCGACAGTTCCGCGCGGATCTCGTCCATCGGCCGGTTCAGGTCGATCCGCACCACGTCGGCGTCGAGGTCCGCCGGCTCCACGTCCGGCAGGTAGCGCGCCGGGTCGGGCTCCAACCGCTCCAGGAACACGCCGTCCGGGGTGATCTTGCCAAGTGCCTGCCGGTCGGCGGAGCAGGACACCGCGATCGCCACCGGGCAGGACGCGCCGTGCCGGGGCAGCCGGATCACCCGAACGTCGTGGCAGAAGTACTTGCCGCCGAACTGCGCCCCGATCCCGAACTGCCGGGTCAGCTCGTGTACCTGCTGCTCCAGCTCCAGGTCCCGGAAGCCGTGGCCGGTCGGCGAACCGGACGCGGGCAGGGAGTCCAGGTAGTGGGCGCTGGCATACTTCGCGGTCTTCAGCGCGTACTCGGCGCTGGTGCCGCCGATCACGATGGCCAGATGGTACGGCGGGCAGGCGGCCGTACCGAGCGAGCGCAGCTTCTCGTCCAGGAACGCGATCATCCGCTTCGGATTCAGGACCGCCTTGGTCTCCTGGTAGAGGAAGCTCTTGTTCGCCGAGCCTCCGCCCTTGGCCATGAACAGGAACTTGTACGCTGCCCCGGCGTCACCGTCGAAATACAGCTCGATCTGGGCGGGCAGGTTGCTGCCGGTATTGCGCTCATCCCACATGGTCAGCGGTGCGAGTTGCGAGTACCGGAGATTGAGCTGGGTGTACGCGTCGTACACGCCACGGGCGACGTGCTCCGCGTCCGCGCCGTCGGTGAGCACGCCCCCGCCCCGCTTGCCCATCACGATCGCGGTGCCGGTGTCCTGGCACATCGGCAGCACCCCACCGGCGGAGATGTTCGCGTTGCGCAGCAGGTCGAGCGCCACGAACTTGTCGTTCGGGGAGGACTCGGGGTCATCCAGGATGCGGCGGAGCTGTGCCAGGTGCGCCGGCCGCAGCAGGTGGGAGATGTCGCGCATCGCGGTGGCGGTGAGGAGCCGGAGTGCCTCCGGCTCGACCACCAGGAAGCGCCGACCGGCCGCCTCGACGGTGCTCACACCGTCCCTGGTGACCAGGCGGTACTCGGTGGTGTCCTCACCCAACGGCAGCAGGTCTGTGTACGCGAACTCCGGCATGACCTGTGAGCCTAGGCACCAGCCGCCGCCGGTTCGACGCCGCCCGCGACGACTGTGACGTCCCGCTGACGTCCCGCTGACGTCCCGCTGACGGACCGGGCCGGCTACCAGGCCGCGTAACCGACGCTCCGACCGCTGCCCAGCACCACTCCGGACCTGTCCAGGCCGACCGGCGACGCGTCGGTCCGCCAACTCGCCAGCTCGCCACCGCTGACCGGCGACACCGCCGTGACGGTGCCGGCCTCCGGCTCGCTGATCAGCACCGCGGCACTGGTCACCACCACGTGCGACCGCTTCGCGGTACGGCTCCACAGGTCCTTGCCGGTCCGCAGGTCCACCGCGGTCAGCTCACCGGTCTTCCGGCCGCGTACCACCGCGATCCGCCCGTCGGTCGCCAGCAGCGCGTCCCCGGGCCTGCCGGCCCATCGGACCTCACCGCGGCGGACTCCGATCAGGACCGGACGCCCGTCGGCCGCCGTGACCGACAGCACGCCGCCCACCACCACCGGGTCGGAACGTTGTTCACAACCGGAGCCGGAGACCGTACCCGGGTCGTAGCCGGTGCGTCGCCACAACTGCCTGCCGGACGGTTCCCAGCCACGGATCGTGTACCGGCAACCGTTCCCGATCGGCCGGGCCACCGTCGTGAGCACGCGTTCGCCGGTCACCGTGACCCAGGTGTGGGCGTCATGTGCGAACCGCCCGGCCACGGCACCGGACCGGGTGTCGATCACGCTGACCCGCCGGTCGCCCACCACGCCGACCAGACGTGGCGCCGGGCCGGGATGGTCGGGGTGCAGCAGTCCGGCGCGGTCCACGGCGTCGTCGAAGTCCTGGTACCCGGACAGCCGGTCGGCCGCTCCATCCAGGACGCGCCGCCACCGGGTTTTGCCGTTGCCGCTGGAGCGGGCCCGCAACACGCAGTCCCGCCGGCAGGAAACAGACAGCACCACGTCGGCGTACGGCCACACCTCCTCGGCGTGGGGGTCGCTCCAGCTCACGGTGCCGGTGAACGGTTCGAGCACCTCGAAGCCGCCACCCTCGGCACGGCCGGCGACCACCACGTCGTCCACCGGGACGGCCCAGTCGACGGTGCGGGACCAGGCTGGTCCGCCGTCGGCCAGACGCAGCGCCTCCACCGCCCCGTGCAGCACCACCACGACATTGCCCCCGGTGACCCGCGCGGCGAGCGCACGTCCGTCCACCCGCTCACTCCACCGGGGCAGCGGTTCGGAAAGTCTGCCCTTGAGCTTCTCGGCCACCCCGCTCAATGCCTCGTCGGCGTGCTCCAAAGGGTTGACCCCGCTGATCAGGCTGGCGGTGACCCCGAGTGCCACGATGCCCGCGAAACCGAGGACCGTCTGGACTCTTCCGATGAATCCGCGCGCCACGCGATCACCGTAGAGGGGAAGAACGGGCCGAGCGACCCTCGACATTCCTTTCCAGACTTTTGGTCCGGCTTCCGGACCGGAACAGGGTTGGCAACGTTCTGGTCCACTTCGGATCGAACGGTCCATTCGGGTCGGAACAGCGTCACGGTCACTCCGTGGCGGCGGCCTGGACCAGCGGTAGCACCCGGTAGGGGATCTGCTCGGCCAGGGCGATCAGCGTGGCGGCCCGAACGATCCCGCTGTACGACACGATCCCGTCGATCACCCGCTGTAGGTCCGCGTTGGACCGGGCCACGATCCGGCACAGCAGGTCACCGCCGCCCGTGATGGTGTGCGCCTCCAGTACCTCCGGAATGGTGGCCAGGTGCGCTGCGACCGCGTCGTGACCCCGGCTCTGCTTGATCTCCAGGGTGACGAAGGCGGTCACGCCGTATCCCAACGCGGCTGGTGAGACCTGCGGACCGAAACCCTGGATCACGCCGCGTGAGAGCAGTTTGTCCAGCCGGGCCTGGACCGTGCCGCGGGCCACGCCGAGCCGCCGGGCGGACTCCAGCACGCCGATCCGGGGCTGCTCCGCGAACAATCTGACCAGCCGCACATCCAGTTCGTCGATGCTGTACATAGTGACCACAATAGCGACCTGTCGTGCCATGACTTTGTGCAACGTGACCAGCGAGAATCCGCACAGTTGCCCAGCCGCGGCAGCGGAGTAATGCTCAACGTCGTGACCGTTCCCGGCACCGCGCGGGATCGGCTCCCGGCCGTACCGGGGCGGCGTGTCACCCGGTTGGGGTACGGACGGGGCAGCGACACGTCAACGACGACACCGAGGAGCAACGATGACCAGGGCAGTCGAGCGGCTGGCCGCCACAGCGGTCAAGGGCGGCGACATCGAGGTCGCCAGGCTCGACGAGGCGGACATCGACCGCCTCGTCGGCGCGGTTCCCCACGACATCTCGCACGACCCGTTCCCGGTCAAGGGCATCGACCACGTCCACTTCAGGGTCGGCAACGCGAAGCAGGCGGCGCACTTCTACTCGACCGCGTTCGGGATGACGCTGCGGGCATACCGGGGGCCGGAGACGGGATACCGCGACTCCGCCGAGTACGTTCTGACCTCCGGGTCAGCGCGGTTCGTCTTCACCGGAGCGGTCCGCGCCGGCACGTCCGGTGGTGAGCACCACGCCCGCCACGGCGACGGGATCACCGACATCGCGTTGGAAGTGCCCGATGTGGACCGTGCCTACAAGCACGCGATGGCGCAGGGCGCGCACGGCCGCACCGAACCCACCACGATCGCCGACGCGCACGGTGAGGTGCGCATCGCGGTGATCGACACCTACGGCGAGACCCGGCACACGCTGGTGGACCGTTCCCACTACGACGGTCCGTTCCTGCCCGGTTTCGTGGCGCGGCAGCCGGTCGTGGACCGGCGTCCGGCGATCGAGGCCGGACTTCAGCCGAAGCGGTTCTTCCAGGCCGTCGACCACGTGGTCGGCAACGTCGAACTGGGCCGGATGGACGAGTGGGTGGACTTCTACCGGCGGGTGATGGGCTTCACCAACATGGCCGAGTTCATCGGAGACGACATCGCAACCGAGTACTCCGCCCTGATGTCGAAAGTGGTGGCCAGCGGCACCCGGAAGGTGAAGTTCCCGCTGAACGAGCCAGCGGTGGGGAAGAAGAAGTCCCAGATCGACGAGTACCTCGAGTTCTACGGCGGGCCGGGAGCCCAACACGTGGCGCTGGCCACGAACGACATCCTCGCGACTGTGGACGCGATGCGCGCCGCGGGTGTCGAGTTCCTGGACACCCCGCACTCGTACTACGACGACCCGGAGCTTCGGGCCCGGATCGGCAAGGTGAGGGTGCCGATCGAGGAACTCAAGAGGCGCCGGATCCTGGTGGACCGGGATGAGGACGGTTACCTGCTGCAGATCTTCACCAAGCCGGTGCAGGACCGGCCGACGTTCTTCTTCGAACTGATCGAGCGGCACGGCTCGATGGGCTTCGGAAAGGGCAACTTCAAGGCGCTGTTCGAGGCGATTGAGCGGGAGCAGGAACGCCGCGGCAACCTGTGACACCGACGGTTTCGGTGCGGGGCGACCCAGCGGCGCCTGGCCGGGGCCGCCCATCGATTCGCCGGGACAGCCCGCCAGCCGGAGCGCCCGCTACGAACCGATCCCATGGGTCGGGCAGGATGGGCGCATGAGCGACATCGCACCGGGCTGGTATCCGGACCCGGTCGACACCGACGTGCAGCGGTACTGGGACGGCGAGCAGTGGCTGGGCACTCCGATCCCGGTCGACGCCACGCCCCCGGCCACGCCACCGGCTGCCCCGCCACCCGCGGCTCCGGCCCCGCCCTCGACCACGTCGACCGGGGCCCCGGCGGCGGCGCTCGCCAGACTCACCGGGGCGCCCGCACCCTGGGTGCAGGTCGGCGACCGGGTGATGGTGCACGGTCGGGACCTCGCTCCGCTGAGCGCCCGGTTCATGGCACGCCTGGTCGACATTCTGGTGGTGACCGGACTCAACCTGGTGGTGAACGGTTGGTTCATGTACCAGTGGTTCCGGGAGATGCTGCCGGTGTACGCGGAGACCCAGAAGTGGCTGGCGGGCCAGGTCAAGGAGCAACCGCTGCCCACCGATCGCGCGACGAACCTGTTGTACGCCATCCTGGTGATCGCCATGGCGCTGTGGTTCGCGTACGAGGTCCCCGCGATCGCCTGGCGCGGCCAGACGCTGGGCAAACGCCTGTTCGAGATCAAGGTGATCAGGTACGACGGGGAACTGCTCGGCTTCGGCGGATCGTTCTCCCGGTGGTTCGTGATGGCGCTCCCCAATGTGGCGCTGGGGTGGCTGGTGCCGCTCCAGTTCGCCGACGCGCTGTGGTGCATCTGGGACCGGCCGCTACGGCAGTGCCTCCACGACAAGCGGGCCCGCGGAGTCGTGGTGCGACTCGGCCCGCAGGACCGCCCGGCCGCCCCGGCCAGGCACGACGAGTACACGAACGCTTCCACCTGACCTCCCGGAGGACCACCATGACGGGAGAGACCGCGATGACCGGAGGACCCCCGATGAGCCGCCTGACCCGCGACGACCTGGACCGGCTGCCCTCCTACGTGCCGGGCCGCAACCCATCCGATCTCGCACGTGAGCTGGGGCTGCCGGACGCCATCAAGCTGGCCAGCAACGAAGTGCCGTACGGGCCGCTGCCCGGGGTCAGCGAGGCGATCCTGAAAGCCGCGGCCCAGGTGCACCGCTACCCGGACATGGGTGTGCTGGCGTTGCGGGACGAGTTCGCCGAGCGGTACGGCGTTGACCCCGCCCGGATCGCGACCGGCTGCGGATCGGTGGCGCTCACCGAGCACCTGGTCAAGGCGGCGATGCTGCCGGGGGACGAACTGGTCTACGCCTGGCGCTCGTTCGAGGCGTACCCGATCATCGCGGCGGGCGCGGCAGCGACCAGCGTACGGGTGCCGAACACCGCTGAGCACGGTCACGATCTGGACGCGATGGCGACGGCGATCACCGACCGGACCCGGATGGTGTTCGTCTGCAATCCGAACAACCCCACCGGCACCGTGGCGCGGCGCGCCGAGCTGGAACGGTTCGTGGACCGGGTACCGGAGGACGTCCTGGTGGTGATCGACGAGGCGTACCGCGAGTTCGTCACGGACCCGGAGGTGCCCGACGCGCTCACGTTGTTCGGGGACCGGCCGAATGTGGTGGTGCTGCGGACCCTGTCCAAGGCCTGGGGCCTGGCCGGGCTGCGGATCGGGTGGCTGGTCGCCGCCCCGGACGTGGCGGACACGGTACGCAAGGTGGTGATCCCGTTCTCGACGAACGCCGTGGCCCAGGCCGCCGCGATCGCGGCGCTGCGCGCCGGGGATGAGATGCGGCGCCGGGTGGCGAAGATCGTCGCCGAGCGGGATCGGGTGTACAAGGCGCTGCTGGCCCTGGTGGCGAATGTCCCGGAGAGCCAGTCCAACTTCCTGTGGCTGCCGTTGCGGGACCGTGCGGCTGGGTTCGCCGCGGCCTGCGAGCAGCGTGGCGTGATCGTACGGGCGTTCCCAGGCGAGGGGGCTCGGGTCACGATCGGGACTTCGGAGGAGAACGACGCGTTCCTGGTCGCCGCCGAGGCGGCGCTGGGCTAGCGGGGTTCGACGGCTGCCGGGCTGGCGCACCGCGCCGGGACGGTCAGGCCGCGGCCTGTTCCACAGCGACCACGAGGTCTTCGAGGTCCTGACGCAACGTGCCTTCCGCGACGGAGGCCGCGATGCCGCCGAAGAACAACGCGAGCATCCGTTCGGCCAGCCTCGGGTGCTGTGGCGCGGCCTCGAAGCGGACTCGGATCCGGGTGCCACCGGGGCGTGGGGCGAACTCGTACTCCATCTCGTAGTCCTCACCCTGACCACGGGAGGAGATCACGCACCGGTACGGCGGTGCCAACGAGACCACCCGCCACTCCTCGGTCACCGGGACGTCCCGCAGGGTCCGGGTCTCCCGCCACGTGGTTCCCACCTCGAAGCCCTGGGAAAGCATCTCGACGGAGTCCACAGTGGACATTAACCGGGCACGCGCCGGAAGGTCGGTGAACACCCGCCACACGTGGTCCACCGGGGCGGGGATCAACCGGGACACCTCGATGGAGGATTCCGCACCCTTCATGCACCTACGGTACGCCAAGCCTCACCCAAAGCCAGTGTGGATCATGACGTAGTACGGGGGGATCCGGAACGCATCCGGTGATCAGACAGCGGGGCGGATGGTTCCGGTGACCTCACCCAGACCCACCACCGTGCCGTCCGGACCGGGCGCCGTGCCGGCGATCGTGACCGTGTCGCCATCCTCCAGGAACGTCCGGGTGGCACCGTCCGCCAAGGTCACCGGCTCCTTACCCGACCAGGTGAGCTCCAGGAAGCAGCCGCGCTGCCACTTTTCAGGTCCTGACACGGTGCCCGACGCGTAGAGATCCCCGGTACGTAATGAGGCTCCGTTGACGGTCAGGTGGGCCAGTTGCTGCACCGGGGTCCAGTACATCTCGGCGAACGGCGGCTCGGCCACCGTGGTTCCGTTCCAGGTGACCGACAGCCGCAGGTCGTACCCGTACCGCTGGGATTCCTTGAGGTACGGCAGCGGTGCCGGGTCCTGCTCGGGCGCGGCGACCCGCGCGGCGGCCAGCGCGTCCAGCGGCACCACCCACGGTGAGATCGACGTGGCGAACGACTTGCCCAGGAACGGGCCGAGCGGCTGGTACTCCCACGCCTGGATGTCCCGCGCCGACCAGTCGTTGAGCAACACGATTCCGAAGACGTGGTCCAGGTAGGCGTCAGTCGGCACCCGGCTGCCGAGTTCGCTGCCGACCCCGACCACGAACCCGACCTCGGTCTCGATGTCCAGCCGCACGCTCGGCCCGTACACCGGCTCGTCGGCGCCCGGGGGGCGGCGCTGTCCGCACGGGCGGACGATCGGGGTGTCGGAGACCACCACGGTCCCGGCACGGCCGTGGTAACCGACCGGCAGCCGTTTCCAGTTCGGCAGCAACGGCGGCTGGTCCGGCCGGAACATCCGCCCGACGTTGCCCGCGTGGTGCTCGGAGGAGTAGAAGTCGACGTAGTCGGCCACCTGGAAGGGCAGCCGAAGTTCCACCTCGGCAAGCGGGACCAGCAGCGGCTCCACCACCGGCCGGTGCGTTTCGTCGGTGAGCAGCGAGGTGACCCGCTGCCGTACCGCTGTCCACACCGGACGGCCCAGCGCCATGAAGCCGTTCAGGGTGTGCGCACCAAGGCTGCCACCGGCCGCCACCAGACCGGCGTCCTCGGCCGCGGCGAGGTCGAGGACGGCGTCGCCGATCCGTACCCCGATCCGCGCCTCGTCCGGCTTGACGTTGCGGACGAAGACGCCGTACGGCAGGTTGTGCCCCCCGTACGGGTGGTCCGGAGCGATGTCGAGCCAGGTCATCGGGGGTTCTCCTTCGACAGCAGGCCGAGGTCGACCAGGTCATCCAGCGGCTCGGCGATGCTGCAACTGCCGAAGCCGGTCCACAGTGGGCGGTCCGCATGCAGAATGCCCGATGCTGCGCGTACCAGCGGGTCCGGGGTGGTGAGGGCGAGTAGGCCGGCCACGCCGGACCTGGGTTCCCCGGCTGCCGCCGCCGCGCTCGCCACCAGGACGTTCAGGAACCCGTGGTGGGTGAACCCGGTTTCCGGTTCGGTGTGCCGGATCGCGTGGTGCAGACCGGCGGTGAGCTTGTAACGCAACCCCCGCTCGGCGCAGGCCACGATCACGGCGGCCAGGTCGTCGGGTGTCGGGAACAGTTCGGCGGCAAGCCCACCGGTACGGAACTTCGGGCTCGCCCTGCCGCGCTCGGCCCCCCGTCCGGCCTCCGACTCGGCCAGCAGGTCCAGCGCCCCGAGGCAGCCCCAGGTGAGCGGGATCTCGGCGTACACCTCGAACGGCCGTCCCGCGTGCCACTCCAGCAGCGAGCGCAGGCCCGGCAGTGGATCCTCGCCCCGCCGGGCCACGGCGAGTTCGACCTGGCGGGGTGCGGTGCCGGCTGCCAGCGCCGCGTCGAGGCCAGGCAGTCCGGTGTCGCCGATCAGCCCGATCGGGAACTCACCCGCCACGTCACCCAGTTCCGCCGCCCGGGACGCCGGCACCAGCAGGGGGCCGACCAGGTCGGCGTACCAACTGACCCGGTGTGTCCGGTGCGCGGACACCGCTTCCAGCAGCGGGGCATTGCCGGGAGGGAACACGGCGGCGTCGTCAACGAGCGCCGCGAAGAGCCTCGGGATGCTTGACACGATCCCCCAACCTAGTCGACTCTACAAATAGAGGACAAGACCGTACGAATATCGGACACCTGCATGCCGCCCGTTCAGTACGGGCACCAGCATTCTGTAACGGATGCGACCGGGCCTGCCCGGACCGGAGGAGGAAACCATGCCGTACTACCGCCGCGTCGGTGAGGTGCCGCGCAAACGACACGTCCAGTTCCGCCAACCCGAAGGCACCCTGTACGCCGAGGAACTGATGGGGCAGGAGGGTTTCTCCAGCGACTCGTCGCTGCTCTACCACCAGCACCTGCCCACCGGGATCGTCGCCAGTGAGGTGTACCAACCTCCGACCTGGTCCCGGATCCCGAACCATCCCCTCAAGCCCCGGCACTTCAAGACCCACAAGCTCGACGCCCCGGGCAGTGACCCGATCCTGGGCCGCCAGCATCTGCTCGCCAACGACGACTGCCGGATCTCGTACGCCGTCTCCGACCAGCCGAGCGCCCTCTACCGCAACGCGATCGGCGACGAATGCCTGTACGTGGAAGCGGGCGAGGCGACGATCGAGAGCACATTCGGCAAGCTCGACGTCACCGCCGGGGACTACATCATCATCCCAACCTCCGTGATCTACCGGATCATCCCGCGTGGCACGGTCCGGACCCTCGCCGTGGAGGCCACCGGCCACATCGGACCCCCGAAGCGCTACCTGTCGGTGCGCGGCCAGTTCCTGGAACACGCGCCGTACTGCGAGCGGGACGTCCGGGGCCCGTCCGAGCCGATGCTGGAGACCGGTGAGGACGTCGAGGTGTACGTGCAACACCGGAGTCGTAAGACCGGCACGGCCTGGACGCGTTTCAGCTACGCCCACCATCCGTTCGACGTGGTCGGTTGGGACGGCTGCCTGTACCCGTGGGCGTTCTCCATCCACGACTTCGAGCCGATCACCGGGCGGGTGCACCAGCCGCCACCGGTGCACCAGACGTTCGAGGGGCCCAACTTCGTGATGTGCTCGTTCGTGCCCCGGAAGGTGGACTACCACCCGCAGGCGATCCCGGTGCCGTACAACCACCACAACGTCGACTCGGACGAGATGATGTTCTACACCGGCGGCAACTACGAGGCGCGCCGCGGTTCCGGCATCGAGCAGGGCTCCATCTCACTGCACCCGTCCGGCTTCACGCACGGTCCGCAGCCCGGCGCGCCCGAGCGGGCCATCGGTGTCGACTTCTTCGACGAGCTGGCCGTCATGGTCGACACGTTCCGGCCGCTGGACCTGTGCGACGCCGCCCATGCCTGTGAGGATCCCGGCTAC
>DASUSI010000010.1:0-32900 GCA_036375165.1 Micromonosporaceae bacterium
ATGCTGGCCCAGGCGGCGCGGGGCGAGAAGGACCCCGAGGCCGCGGTGGCGGAAGCGGAGACCCAGATCCAGCGCATCTTCGAGCGCTGGCGGTCGCAGGGGCTGGTCGGGGGGACGGGCTGAGCGCCGGCCGCCGTGGCAGTCACCGTCGAGGCCGTCGGCCTCACCAAGACCTTCAGCGGCCGCGAGCGTCCGGCGGTCGACCACGTCGACCTGGCCACCGAGGAGGGCGAGTACCTCGTCCTCCTCGGCCCTTCGGGGTGTGGCAAGACCACCCTGCTGCGTACCATCGCCGGGCTGGAGCAGCCCACCAGCGGTCAGATCTTCATCGACGGTAGCGACGTCACCGGCCTGCCCCCCCGGGCCAGGAAGATCGCCATGGTGTTCCAGAGTTACGCGTTGTACCCGCACAAGACGGTGATGGCGAACATCGAGTTCCCGCTGAAGGCGGAACGCATGCCGCCCGGCGAGCGGGAGAAGCGGGCCCGCTGGGCGGCGGAACTGCTGGGCATCCAGCGGCTGGTCGGCCGAAAGCCACGGCAGTTGTCCGGTGGCGAGCGGCAACGGGTGGCTCTCGCCCGGGCGTTGGTACGCCAGCCGCACGTGTTCCTGCTCGACGAGCCGCTGTCGAACCTGGACGCGAAACTCCGGGCCAGTGCCCGGGACGAGCTGAAACGGTTCCAGGAGGAGATCGGTACCACCACCATCTACGTCACCCACGACCAGGTGGAGGCGATGGGTCTGGGCGACCGGATCGCCGTGATGTACGACGGAACGGTCCGGCAACTGGGACACCCGGTGGAGGTGTACGACGACCCGGCCGACACCTTCGTGGCCACCTTCATCGGCTCACCGCCGATGAATCTGGTGCCGCGCGACGATCACCTGGTCGGCTTCCGGCCCGAACACCTGCTCCCGGTGGAGTTCGTGGGGGCCGGACCCGGCCGCGTGGAGATCACCGTCGAGGTGGACCGGATGGAGTACCTCTCAGGGGACCGGCATATGTACGGCACCGCGTTCGGGCTGGGCCGTCCCACCCGGGTGGTGGCGCGGCTTCCCGCGACGGTCACCACCCCGATCGCCACCGGGGAGCGACACAAGTTCGCCGTCGCGGAGGACCGGCTCCGATTCTTCGCTGCCGCGTCCGGAATCCGTACCGCGCCGGTGAAGGTGTGAGGAGGAACCGCATGGCCGACTCGCCCGTGCCCCGGCGGCGGCTCAGCGACTCCGAGGGTTTCCTGGCGTGGGTGCTGCTGCTGCCGTCCGTGATCTACATCGTGGCGCTGGTGGCGATCCCGTTCTTCCTCGCGATCGCGTTCAGCCTGTCTGATGTCACCACTGGCGATCCCTCCTTCGACTGGGCGGGATTCGCGAACTTCGAGGCGGTTCTCGCGGACTCGGTGTTCTGGCGCTCACTGTGGAACACGTTCCTGTTCACGGCGATCTCGATGGCCCTGATCGTGGTCCTTGGCAAGATCCTCGCCAATGTGCTCGTGGCGGACTTCCGGGGCAAATGGCTGGTGCGGTTTTTCGTGCTGTTGCCCTGGACCACACCGGTGGCGCTCGGCGCCATTTCTTGGTTGTGGTTGTTGGACTCGATCTACTCACCGATCGACTGGGCGTTGCGCCAGCTCGGGCTGCTGGGCACGCCCAACGCTTGGCTCGGGGCGGAGACCAACCTGTTCTGGCTGGGCGAGCCGGGCCTGGCGATGGGGTCGGTGATCGCGGTCCACGTGTGGCGGCTGACCCCGTTGGCGGCCGTCATCATGATGGCCGGCCTGGTGGCGATCCCTCGGGACATCGAGGAAGCGGCGCGGGTGGACGGTGCCGGTTACTGGCGGCGGATGTTCGAGGTGACGGTTCCGCTGGTGTTGCCGGTGGCCGCGGTGGCCGCGTTGTTCGGGGCGATCCTCACGTTCACCGACATGGCGGTGGTCGCGGTCCTCACCCGGGGTGGTCCCACCCATGCCACCGAGGTGCTCGCGAGCTGGGCGTTCACCAAGGGGATCGGGGGCGGTGACATCGGTCAGGGTGCCGCCATCGCGCTGTTCCTGTTCCCGCTGCTGCTCGCCGCCGCGATCGCGATCCTGCGGTCGGTCCGCCGACTGGAGGTGTTGTGATGGCCGACATCGCGGTCCGTGAGCGCAGCCTGGGAATCACGGAGGCGACCCGACGGTCGTACCACCGGCGTTACGTGCTCGGCCGGGTCGGCCTGTACGTGCTCGCGGTGCTGTTCGCGTTCATCAGCGCGGGACCGTTTGTGTGGAGTCTGATCACGGCCTTCAAACTGAACGCCGACCTCTACAACGTAGAGAACAACCCGTTCCTGTTCAACGAGCCCCTGACAGCGTCCCACCTGGTATTCCTGTTCCGTGACACCCCGTTCCTCGCCTTCACCTGGAACACCCTGTGGGTGGGAGCCCTGGTGGTGTTGATCACCCTGGTGTTGGGGCTGCCCGCGGCGTACTCGCTGGCTCGGCTGGACCGGCCGTGGGCCGGATGGTTCGGGGTCATGATCTTCATGGTCTACCTGGTGCCCCCGACCCTGCTGTTCCTCTCACTGTCCCGGATGGTGGTGGCGTTCGGGCTGCAGGACTCGACCTGGTCTCTGGTGCTGGTGTACCCGACCATCACCATCCCGGTTTCGATCTGGCTGCTGATGGGGTTTCTCCGGGCGATCCCGAAGGACATCGAGGAGCAGGCGATGGTGGACGGATACAGCCGGCTGGGCGCGTTCGTCCGGGCCGCGCTGCCGCTCGCCTTCCCAGGGATCGTGGCCGTGGTGGTGTTCGCGTTCACCCTGACCGCGAGCGAGTTCATCTATGCCCTGGCGTTTGTCTCACCGTCAGAGGAGAAGGTCGTCAGCACCGGCGTGCCCACCGAACTCATCCGTGGCGACGTGTACTTCTGGCAGTCGCTGCAGGCGGCCTCCGTCGTGGTGGCGCTGCCGATCGCGTTTGTCTTCAACCTCTTCCTGGACCGGTTCATAGCCGGTTTCACCATGGGCGCGGTCAAGGGCTGACCCGGCGGCCACGGTGGCGGCTCCTGGGACCACGAGCGGACATTCGCGTCGTGTCCGGTACCGGAGTCCGCGTGCCGGACACGACTTGTCGCCGCAGGTGGGCGGTGCTGTCTCTGGCCCCGACCCCCGTCCGGGGCGGTCCCCCGAGGTCGAGTAATCTGCCAGCGACGACGACCTTGACGTCGTGATGACAACCGTGACGTCGTCCGGGGATCCGCTGTGAAGGAAGGCAGGGGCAGGGTGGTCGCAGATCCTTCACCTCGACGGAGCGTGTCAGCGCCACGTCGAGGGCTCACCGCCGGTCTGGTCGGGCTCGGGGTGCTGGCCCTGTTGGCGGGTTGCTCGGCCAGGGACGCCTTCGCATTCGGCTGGCCCAAGGGCGTCACGCCCCAGGCCGAGCGGATGTACGACCTGTGGGTCGGGTCTGTGATCGCGGCCCTCGCCGTCGGGTTCTTCGTGTGGGGCCTGATCTTCTGGTGCGTGATCCGGTACCGCAAGCGGGGCGAGGAACTGCCGCCGCAGACCAGGTACAACATGCCGATCGAGGTGCTGTACACGGTCGTCCCGTTCCTGATCGTCGCGGTGCTGTTCTACTACACCGCGATCATCCAGACATACGTCGACAAGCGGACCGCGAACCCCGACATCACCGTCGAGGTGGTGGCCTTCAAGTGGAACTGGCAGTTCCGGTACGTCGGCGAGGAGGACCCCAGCGGCGCGACGGTGACCGAGACCGGCAACAGTTCCTACATCCCGGTGCTGGTGGTGCCGACTGACAAGCGGATCCGGTTCGTGGAAACCAGCCAGGACGTGGTCCACTCGTTCTGGGTGCCTGACCTGCTGTTCAAGCGTGACGTCATGCCGGGCTTCGAGAACCAGTTCGAGGTTACGGTCCGTGAGCGAGGGGAGTACGTGGGACGCTGCGCCGAATTGTGCGGCACGTACCACTCGATGATGAACTTCGAGGTCCGTGCCGTGAGCCCGGAGCAGTACGAACGATTCATCACGCTGCGTTCGCAGGGCAGGTCCACCCCGGAAGCGTTGGGGGAGATCGGGTACACCGGCGAGGAACGGTACGCGATCACCACCAAGCCATTCGACACCAAACGCGACGCCGCACGAGACACGGAGTGATCGGGATATGAGGACCGAAGGGCGTATCTTCAATCTCGTCGCGGTGTTCCTGTACCTGTGCGCGGGGGTCTACTACTGGTGGACCGAGTACGAGATGGGCAAGCCGGACTGGGTCGGGACCGTGGCGCTGATCCTGTCCGGCACGCTGCTGGCGATGTGCGGGTTGTACTTCGGTTTCGTCGCACGCCGGATCGAACCGCGTCCGGAGGACCGGCCGGACGCCGACATCTCGGAAGGTGCCGGCGAGGTCGGGTTCTTCAGCCCTGGTAGTTACTGGCCTTTCGGGTTGGCTCTCGCCACCACGGTGACCGGCCTGGGCCTCGTCTTCTGGATGTCGTGGATGATCGCCGTCGGTGTGGCGGCACTGTTGTTCGCCACCGGGGGGCTGCTCTTCGAGTACTACACCGGTGCCCGCCGCGGGGAATTCGAGTAGGTAGGCCGTGAAGGTCGGCAGCCGCCCACGGACGACTGTGAAGTCCCTTGCGTGGCGGACGTGACGCGTGTGGACGTGACGCGTGTGGACGTGACGCGTGGTGCGGGACCGGGAACCGGCCGTTACGCCGCGCGGTGGGGTACTCGGGCTCTGTGAGCGACCTGTTCCACGCCACTCGGAGATGACCCGATCAACACCGCTGTACCGCATATGGTGCATGCCCACTCGTCGCACAGCACCCCGTGCCCGTCCTCGCAGGGCGGCTGCTCGTACCAGGTGACACGGGCACACGTGGTGCACTCCTCCTCGCGGAGGAACCTGAGATCCTTTCCAGGCAAGGTTGCACCTCCAGTGCTCCGCTTCTCCACCGCAGCCCCGCCTACACGGAGACCGTGGTCACCCTGACCGTGCCACGACGCGGGCCGGATCCGACGGACCCGGCCCGGCGTGTCGCGCAGGTGTGAACCCTTCCACGTGGCCACCGACGGACCGGTTCGTGAGCGACATGCCCCGTGGCTCATGAAGTGGTCCATGCACCGGAGATCAGACGCGCGCTGTTCAGGCGGGTTTCGCGGCCTGCTGTGCCACAGCAGTCCACCGCTCCAGGGTGGCCGCCGCCGATCCTGAGTTGATCGCCTCGCGGGCTCGCTCCAGGCTGCGGGCCAAGCTCTCGGTCAGGTCCCCATCCAGTCCTTCAAAAGCGGTCAGCGCCGCCGCGGCGTTGACCAGGACCGCGGACCGGACCGGGCCCTTCTCGCCAGCCAGCAGGCGGCGTACCACGTCGGCGTTGAACGCCGGGTCCCCGCCGCGCAGGTCGCCGGGCTGCACCCGCTCCAAGCCAAGGTCCGCGGCGTCCACGACCTCCTCGCGCACCTTGCCACCGCTGGCTGCCCAGAGCCGGGTCGGGGCGGTGGTGGTGAACTCGTCGAGCCCGTCTTCACCCCGCATCACCAGCACGGACTGGCCCCGGCGGGCGTACACCTCCGCCATCACCGGTGCCATCCGGACATCGGCACATCCGATCGCGGCGGCCGTCGGCTGTGCCGGGTTGGTGAGCGGGCCCAGGAAGTTGAAGACCGTGGGGACGCCGAGGTCCTTTCGAGGCCCCCCGGCGTGCCGCATGCCGGGGTGGTGTCTTGGCGCGAAGCAGAAACCGATGCCTGCTTCGGTGACGCACTGGGCGATGTCCTCGGGGGTCAGGTCCAGCGGCACGCCGAGGGCTTCCAGCACGTCGGCGGCGCCGCAGCTGGACGACGCGGCGCGATTGCCGTGCTTGATCACCGGTACCCCGGCGCCTGCCACCACGATCGCCGCCATTGTGGAGATGTTCACGGTGTGTGCGCGGTCACCGCCGGTGCCGACCACGTCCACTGCGGGTTCGTCGATTTGGACCCGGGTAGCGTTCGCGAGCATCACGTCGGCCAGTCCGGACACCTCGCTGGCAGTCTCGCCCTTGGCGCGCAACGCGACCACGAAGCCGGCGATCTGGGCGGGTGATGCTTCGCCGGCCATGATCTCGTTCATGGCCCAGGCCGTGTCGGCCTCCGAAAGGGATTGTCCGCGCAACAGTTCCGAGATCAGGTACGGCCAGGTCCGATCGGCCATTACAGCCTCCGCTGGTGGATGAATGAGGACGCGACGAATGGGTGTCGCAGCCGGGGGCAGGGTGCTCCGGTCACGGAGCGATCACGGTCGGGTTACTGCGTCGGTCAGGTTACTGCGTCTTACTGCGTCGCAACAGGTCAGCGACAGTCTCTGCGGTACGTACCGGGTCCAGCGGGTGTACCAGGACCCCGTCAGCACGTGACCAGGCCGCCAGCCACCGGTCGGCGGCCCGGGCCAGGACCACGCAGGTCACCGGGCATTCGTCGGCCAACTCGTCGCGCAATTGCCGGGCGATTCCCAGGCCCCCGGCCGGCCAGGCCTCACCGTCGAGCAGCACCAGATCCACCTGGTACTCGTCAACCAGCCGGATCGCCTCGCCATACGAGGCCGCCTCCAGGTAGTCCACCCGGATGTCGGCAGCGGGACGGCGGCCCACGGCGGTCCGCATCCGGTCCCGGATGATGGGGTCGTCGCTGTAGAGGAGCGCGGTGTGGGTGCCGGTCTCAGCACTGCTCGTCGTCACAGGACTCCCCCTGGTCGATCTGCCCGGCTCGGGTCGGCCGGACGAGTCCGTCCCGCCGCCGTGCGCACCGCAGCAGGGTGGTGGATGACGGTCCGACGGGCCGATGGTACCCGCGGGGAGCCTGATCACCGGCACGGGCACCCTGGCGAGCAGTGCCGGCAGCGACCAGCAATAATGACCTGCGTGTCTGCGGTCCAAGCCATCGAGAAGAGCCGGATCCACTCGCTCACCAGGCCGAACATGGTCAGTGTCGGGACGATCGTCTGGCTCTCCAGTGAGTTGATGTTCTTCGCGGCGCTCTTCGCGATGTACTTCTCGATCCGCGCCTCGGAGGTCGGTCAGGAGTTGTGGGCCGAGCACACTCCGCATCTGAACCTGCCGTACGCGTTGGTGTTCACCACGGTCCTGGTGCTCTCCTCGGTGACCTGCCAGTTCGGCGTGTTCGCCGCCGAGCGGGGGGATGTCTACGGGCTGCGCCGGTGGTTTGCGCTCACCTTCGTCATGGGGTTGGTCTTCGTCCTCGGACAGGTCAACGAGTACCGCCAGCTGGTGAGCGAAGGCGTCAAGATCAACGAAGATGGCTACGGCACCATGTTCTACCTGACCACCGGCTTTCACGGGTTACACGTCACCGGTGGTCTGATCGCGTTCATCTTCTTCATGATCCGTACCACTCTGGCCCGGTTCACACCGGCCCAGGCGACAGCCGCCATCGTGGTCTCGTACTACTGGCACTTCGTCGACGTGGTGTGGATCGCGCTGTTCGCCATGATCTATCTGCTGAAGTGACCGGCCGCCGGCAGCGACGTTCCCGCTCCAGTTCGGCTCCGGCCGACCGACTTACAAGGTGAGAGAATGACCGCAGTTCCTCCGGAAGGACCAGCCCGCCAGCTGGACCGTCGGCGGTGGCCGGCGGCGAGGCTGGGGAGGGTCGCCCGGGCGGCGGGTTGGGGAAACCGGCGCGTCGGTCCCGGAACGCGTCGCCGGCTCGGAGCCGCGGTGCGACTGGTCGCGGCACTCACTCTGCTCGGAGGCATGTACACGGCCTTTGCCCCTGGTGTCGCCGCTGACGACACGCCACAGGAGCTGTCGGCCGCGGCTCAGGCCGGAAAGCGGCTGTACGACCGCAGTTGCATCAGTTGCCACGGCGAGAACGGCCAGGGGGTACCGGGTCGCGGGCCCAGCCTGGTCGGCGTCGGAGCCGCCGCGGTGGAGTTTCAGGTGGGCACCGGTCGGATGCCGCTGGCCCGGCAGGAAGCGCAGGCAGAGCGTAAGCCCCCCATCTTCAGCGATGAGCAGACCCGACAGATCGCCGCCTACGTCCAGGAACTCGGCGGCGGACCCACCGTGCCAGAAGGGGACCTGCGCGACGGCGACGCCGCGAACGGAGGCCGGCTCTACCGGCTCAACTGTGCCGCCTGTCACGGCTACGCTGGGGTAGGTGGGGCGCTCTCCAGCGGAAAGTACGCCCCGAGCCTGTATCCCTCCTCGGACCGGGACATGTACACCGCGATGCTGAGCGGACCGCAGAACATGCCGGTGTTCGGCGACAATGAACTCTCCCCGGAGGAGAAGAAGGATGTCATCGCGTACCTCCAGTACCTGAAGTCCGACCAGGACCCGGGTGGCTGGGGGATGGGCAGGTTCGGCCCTGCCACCGAGGCACTCGCCATCTTCCTGTTCGGCATGGTGTTGCTGGTATTCGTGATGCTGTGGATTGCGGGGAAGTCATGACCGCTGGACAGACCACGCACAAGACCGCCGGCCCCGCTCCCGACCGGGACGTGTTCGACGGGGATTCGGTGTTCGACCCGGCAGCCGCCGAGCCTTCACGGTTCGACCTGGTCCGTGAAGCGCTGCGGCGTGACGGCGTGGAGATCCTGCATTACGAGCCGCGCTTCCCGGTGCCAGGCACCAAGGGGGAGCGCCGCTTGGTGCGCCTGGTCGCGGGCTGCTTCCTGCTGACCGGTCTGGCGGCTGTCGCGTTCATCGCGGTGTACGCCTTCTGGCCCTGGGAGTACCGGCAGGGCGGCGTCGGGGACGCCAGCAAGTGGTACACGCCGCTGCTCGGTATCACCCTCGGGCTGGCCTTCCTTGGCATCGGGTTCGGAATCGCCATCTGGGCCAAGAAACTGCTGCCGGAAGAGGTCGCGGTACAGGACCGGCACGATGGGCCGTCGCCTGACGACGAGCGCCGTCTGACAGGTGCGATGCTGGCCCAGATGGGCGAGGACAGCGGGGTCGCCCGTCGCCCGCTGCTGAAGGGCGCGTTGGTGGCGGGGCTGGTCCCGATGGGACTCGCCGCTGTGGTGCCTCTCGGCGCACTGCTCAAGGATCCGCACGCCGGCGGGGACCCGTTCCTGCACACTGGTTTTGATCCGGCCCTCAACGACGGCCAACCGGTGCGCCTGGTGCATCAGGATGGTGAGCCGATACAGCCGGAGGACGTCAGCGTCGGCGGCCAGCTCACCGTGTTCCCCGGCATTCCAGGCGGCTCCACCAACAAGTACGCGGACTCGCCCACCCTACTGATCCATCTTCGGGAGGACGACGCCGAGCAGGCACGCCGCAACGCACTGCCGATCAACGGGGACGCCCAGTGGGGCAACTTCGTGGCGTACTCGAAGATCTGCACGCATGTCGGTTGTCCCGCCAGTCTCTACGAGCAGCAGACCAACAAGCTGCTCTGCCCGTGCCACCAGTCTCAGTTCCTGATCACGGACAACGCCCGGCCGGTGTTCGGCCCCGCCACCAGACGCCTTCCCCAACTACCGATTACCGTGGATGAGGAAGGGTTCTTCGTGGCGAAGTCCGACTACAAGGTGCCGGTCGGCCCGGCGTTCTGGGAGCGGCCATGAAGCGACGCACGTTCGATCCCAAGCAGATCCCGGCGCGCAGCGCGAGTGAACTCGACGACCGGTTCCAACTCGCCAGAGGGCTCCGCGCGGGGCTGATCAACAAGGTCTTCCCGGATCACTGGTCGTTCCTGCTCGGCGAGATCGCCCTGTTCTCGTTCATCCTGTTGCTGCTCACCGGCACGTTCCTGGCGCTGTTCTTCGACCCTTCGATGGAAGAGGTCGTGTACAACGGCGCCTACACGCCACTGCGCGGTGTGGAGATGTCGAAGGCGTACGCGTCCAGCCTTGACCTCTCTTTCGAGGTCCGCGGTGGGCTGATCATGCGGCAGATGCACCACTGGGCGGCACTGCTGTTCATGGCAGCGATCTTCGTACACATGTTCCGGATCTTCTTCACTGGAGCGTTCCGCAAGCCGCGGGAGACCAACTGGCTGATCGGCATCGTGCTGCTGAACCTCGGCTTCTTCGAGGGCTTCCTGGGCTACTCGCTGCCGGACGACGCGCTGTCCGGCACCGGGCTGCGGATCGCGAGCGGTATCACGCTCTCGGTTCCGCTGGTCGGCACCTGGGTGCATCACGCGCTGTTCGGAGGCGAGTTCCCCGGCACGGTGGTGCTGCCGCGGTTCTACATCCTGCATGTGTTCCTATTGCCGGGCCTGCTCACGGCGTTGATCGCGGCACATATCGGCCTGGTGTTCAAACAGAAGCACACCCAGTGGCCCGGTCCCGGGCGTACCGAGCACAACGTGGTCGGCTACCGAATGATCCCGAACTACATCTCCAAGCAGGCCAGCTTCAATATGATCGTCTTCGGCATGATCGCGCTGATGAGCGGCCTGTTCCAGATCAACCCGATCTGGCTGTTCGGGCCGTACAAGGGTGAGGTCGTGTCGTCGGCGAGCCAGCCAGACTGGTACGTGATGTTCATGGACGGCATGGTGCGGCTGTTCCCGCCGTGGGAGATCCGGGCCTTCGGCTACACCGTGCCCGCGGCGTTCTTCCCGGCGGTGCTCGGGCTCGGCGTAGCGATCACGCTGGTCGCCATCTACCCGTTCCTGGAACGCCGGTTCACCAAGGACTATGGCTACCACAACCTGTTGCAGCGCCCCCGTGACGTGCCGGCGCGTACCGCTCTCGGCGCAGCGGTGATCGCGTTCTACATGGTGAACCTGCTATCCGGAGTGAACGACGTGATCGCCGACAAGTTCCAGATCAGCCTCAACGCGACGACGTGGGCTGGGCGGATCGGTGTGATCGTGCTGCCCGCCGTGGCCTATTACGCCACGTACCGGATCTGTCTCGGGTTGCAGCAACACGACCGGGAAGTCCTCGCCCACGGTGTTGAGACCGGCATCATCAGGCGACTACCGAACGGTCAGTTCATCGAGGTGCACCAGCCGTTGGCCCCGGTCGACGAGCATGGTCACAGCGAACTGGACTACGCCGGAGCCCCGGTGCCGAAGAAGATGAACCGGCTCGGAGCCTTGGTACCCGCGGTCAAGGGGTTCTTCGTGCCGGTGGAACGACCGACCGAGGTGCCGGTGTCACCGGCTCCGAAGCGGGAGGAGATCACCGCCGGCAGGGAGTGATCCGCGGGCGGCCCCCTTCTCGTGCGGTCACCGACCGGCTCTCGGCCCAGGCGGACGCCTGGCCGCGGTCAGTCAGCGGCCTCGAAGCCGATCGAGAAAGCCTGTTCCAGGTCGTGCCGGGAGTACGCGCGGAACGCGACGTGAGTGTCGGTGTCCACCACGCCGGGCACTTTGCTGATCCCTCCCGCGATCACTCCCGCGATCTCATCGAACTCCCGGACCCGTACCACAGCGATCAGGTCGAGGTGCCCGGCGACCGAGTACACCTCGCTCACCCCGGGCAGGTCCGCGATGGTCTGAGCGACCTCCGGGATCGAGTCGGTGGCGCAGTCGATCAGGACGATAGCGGTGATCACTGGGAACTCCTCGGGACGCGGCGGGCCGATTCTTCGGCCACTCTAACCACGGGCCCTGACAGTGATGTCCGACGCGGCCCGGATCGCGTCGGACAGGTGTTCACACGGTCCCACGTACCCGCCTGGCCAGACGACGCTCCTGGTCAGGTCCCCTTCCACGGTCGCCGCGGCGCCCACGACACCACGGACGATCCGGCCCCGCACCGTGGCCGCCGGGTGGACCAGGCTACCGTTCCGGCCGGCGTCGAGGTCTGCGGCGAGCAGGTTGGCGGCAAGGTAGTCGGCCGGAGTACCGCAGTCGAGGAACCTGCCGTGGTATGGGACCAGTTCCAACTCGCCGCCTGCCTCCGCCGGCCGCCACACGGTGGAAACCAGGCCGCTGGGAGTCCGTGGCAGGTCCCGGACCACCTCCCAGGGCAACAGGGACATGCCGGCGAACCGCCAGCGCCGGGGATTGCCGAATTCCCCCGGCCGGCCCGAGGTCGCTGGCACCACCAGCAGCCGTACGGTCTGGCGGTCCCAGCCGGTCACGAGGTCGGTCGAGATGTCCCCGACCGGGGTGTCGCCAGGTGGGGCGGCCCCGGCGAGATACGCGTCCGCATTGCACACCAGCACCCCACGTCCGGCGATCCAGCCGCGTAGGTTCGCCACACCGCCCGAGGTGCCGAGCGCGGGTGCTGGTTCCACGGACATGTGGGCACGTCCGGCCACGGCGGCCACGACCTGGTCAGCGAGGTGGCAGGCGTTCACCGCCACCTGGTCCGGTCCACGCAGCCCGAGTTCCGCGAGCCGGGCCAGGGCACGGTCCAGCAGCGTCACGTTGCCGACCGGGCAGAGCGCCTTCGGTACGTGCAGCGTCAACGGGCGCAGCCGGATGCCTTCCCCGGCAGCCAGGACCACCGCGCAGACCGTCACCTCGAGAGCACCTCGGGGTAGCCCTGGTAGGGGCCGATCCCGAAGTGGGCGAGCAGCCGTGCGGTGGGCACCGTCAGCGGCGGCAGTGCCGCCATGTTGTGCCACCTGGCTTCCAGGACCTCACCCCCGTCGACGCTCAGTTCGTGGTCGGCTGGGTCCACCGACACCTGGTAGACGAAGTCCACCCAGCGCCCACGCCAGTGGGCGACCGCGTTCGGGGTGGCGGGGGAGAGGTCATCGACGGAAACCCGCAGGCCGGTTTCTTCCGCCAACTCCCGCGCCGCACAGTCGACGGGCCGTTCCCGTCGATCGAGCATCCCGCCCGGCAGCGACCAGCCGTGTCCCGGCGGCTGTCGCAGCAGTAACAGTCGGTCCCCGGTGTCCTGGACCAGGACCACCGCGCCCACCGTGTAGGTCGGCGCGACCAACCGGACCAGGCGGCGACGCACCGGGGGTGGTAACCGGTAGAAGCCACGGTAGCCGGCACCTCTGAGTCGGGAGCCGACGGAACGACGAGGTGTCATGGCGTGCCCCCTGGATTTCGGCCCTGCCCCGGCGTCGGATGGCCACACGGAGGCACATGATCTGTTTGGTATGGGCTCCACCGGGGATGGCTCATGAGACCACAGGCTAGCCTGACCGGCTCAGGTCTGGTCCACCGACGCGATCAGCCGCTCGGCCACCTCGTCGGCGGACAGCCTGCAGTCGGTGATCGCCACGAACAGCGCGTCGGCATCGGGGTATCCGAGCCTACGGGCGAGGGTCACCACCGGGGCGTCGTCACCCAACGCCCGCTCGTGTTGCCGGAGCGCGAGTCCGACCGCGAGCCGCCCCGCCGCGATCTTCTTCGCCAGGTCGGCGCCGTCGGCACCGTCGGCGCCGTCCCGGCCGGCGAACCACTGGTTGATCTGGATCTGTGCGGTGGCGCTCTTGGTGGTCTCCAGCCACTCGCGGGACGGCCCCGGGTAGTCGTCGCCACTGGCTGTGATGATCTCCACGACGTCGCCGTCGTCGAGGTGCGCTGTCACCGGGGCCAGACGGCCGTTCACGTACGCACCGATCAGCCGGTCTCCGGTGGTTGTGGACAGCGTGTAAGCCACGTCCACCGGGGTGGCGTCGGCGGGCAGGCTCAACTGGTTGCCGCGGGTGGTGAACACCTGGACCTGTCCGTACGCGAGGTCACAGCGCAGCGATGCGAGAAACTCCGAGGCCTCGGTCGCCTCGCTCTGCCAGTCGAGGAGCCGGCGAAGCCATTCCAGTTCGCTGCCCCGGGCACCGGGGGGCACGTTGTCCCCCTTGCGGTAGTGGGCGACGATGCCGTATTCCGCGATCTGGTGCATCTCCTCGGTCCGCAGCAACACCTCCAGCGGCTCGGAGTCCGGACCGATCACCGTGGTGTGCAGGGACTGGTACAGGTTGAATTTCGGTGCCGCGATGAAGTCCTTGAACCGTCCGGGTGCCGGCCGGTAGACCGTGTGAACCGCACCGAGTGCGGCGTAGCAGTCGGTGGGCGGGCCGGACACGTGCACCACCAGGCGTGGCGGATCGTATGGCTCCGGCACCGGGCTTTTGCGCATGTCCGTGTAGATCGACCAGTGGTGCCGGGGGCGCTCGGTGATCGTCGCGGTGACACGTTGGTCGCGCAGCGCGTGCCTGAGCCGGGTGACCATGGAGACCAGTCTCGCGGTGCGGTCAGTCCGCTGGGTGAGATAGCTGTCGATCTTGGCGTAGGCCTCCGGCTCCAGCGTGGCGAGGACCAGATCCTCCAGTTCCCGCTTGAAGACGTGGATCCCCAGCCGGTCGGCCAGTGGCACCAGCACGTCCCGGGTGGCGCGGGCGGTTCGCAACTGGGAGGGCCGCGACTTGAACCGCAGGGTCCGCATGTTGTGCAGCCGGTCGGCGAGCTTGATCACCAGGACCCGTACGTCCCGTCCGGCCGCGATGATCATTTTCCGGATGGTCTCGACCTCGGCGGACTCGCCGAAGAAGACCTTGTCCAACTTGGTCACTCCGTCCACGAGGTGCGCCACCTCGCCGCCGAAGTCCTCCCGCAGCTTGCCGAGGGTGTAGGAGGTGTCCTCCACCGTGTCGTGGAGCAGGGCCGCGGCGAGTGTGGTGGCGTCCATGCCCAGGTCGGCCAGGATGGTCGCCACCGCGATCGGGTGCGTGATGTACGGTTCGCCGCTGCGGCGTACCTGCCCGTCGTGCATCCGGTGTGCGACCGCGTGCGCCCGGTGCAGCAGCGGCAGGTCAGGCTTGGCGTGAACCCCCCGGTGGATCCGCACCAGGATCTCGAACGGTGAGTGCCGTCTGTCCTGCTGCCAGGGAATCACGGCCCGGACCAGCCTTGCCAACCGCTCCCCGGACGGCTCCCCAGGTCGGCGGCGTGACCGCTCTGGTAGCGCCTGCGAGACGGAAGGCGGCGTGACCGGCAACCCCGGTGGATTGGGCAGCACTGCATCTGCCTCGATGTCCACGGGAGCCACCTCCCCGCTGGGCTTGCCCGCATCCGACTTAGCTGCGTCCATCCTAGTGATAGATGAGCGGCTTTCCTACGGACTGTAAGGAGGATTCGGCAAGAAATAACAATGGGTTATGGAGGGCTTTGTCACTATTACTGATGTCCTTTGGCGCTGGAAAGGCATCGCGCGACCGCTGCCGCGTGCCCCTGAACCTTCCGGGGGGCTCACGCCCGCAGCCGGCGTTCCGAGAACGGGTCTGCCGCCGCCGACGCGGCCTCGGCGCGCCGCAGCAGGCCGCGCCACCGCTCGGCGCCAGCCACCAGGCAGGCCCAACCACGGTTGGTGCGCACCAACCTGGTCTCCGGACGTTCCAGCCAGGCGATGATGCGCTCGGTTTCTCCCGCGCTGGCACACGGCGTCGGCCCCGGGCCCCGCGACACCGTCTCGGCGGTGGCGAGCAGTGCCTCCACGGTGGGTCGCGGATGAGCCCCGGGAGGTGAGGTACCCGCCGCGACCAGCCGGCCGTGCCGTACCACTGTCAACTCCCAGCCACCGTTTTGTGGCCTGGCCGCCACCAACTCGCCGATCGAGGTGAGGCTGACCAGTCGCTGCATCCGAACCGCCGTCCGCAGGAAGGCGACGAGCCGTAGCCGCGCCGCGGCGGCGTCCTCGAACCGCTGCGCCGCGGCCAGCTTGCCGATCCGTGCCAGCAGCCGGTCGAGCACCGGCCCCGGATCGCCGGCCACGGCATCCCGGAACGCCGTGGCGTGCCACCCGTAGTCGGCCACGGAGATCCGGTGCTCGCAGGGAGCCGGGCAACGCCCCAGTTCCGCCAGTGCGCACGCCGGAGTGGTGCGGCGAATACTCAGTCGCGGTGAGCACTGTCGCAGCGGCACGGCGTCGTGCACCGCCGCCATCGCCAACTCGGCGGTACGTCGGGATGAGAACGGACCCAGGTAGCTTGCCGCGTCGTCGCGCAGTTGCCGTACCAGCGACAGTCGGGGGTACGGCTCGCTGGTCAGCTTCAGCCAGGTCACCCGCTCCGGGAATTTCGACCGCCGGTTGTACGGGGGCTTGTGCGCGGCGATCAACCGCAGTTCGCGTACCTCCGCCTCCAGGGAATGCGCGCACACGATGGCCTCCACCCGTTCGGCGGCGGCGAGCATCTCCGATATCCGGGACCGGGTCTCGGCCGCGGTGAAATACCCCCGCACCCGGGTCGCCAGGTTGCCGCTGGTGCCGATGTACAGCGGGCGGTCCCGCGCGTCCCGGAACAGGTAGACCCCCGGTGCTGCGGGCACCCCGTCGGCGAGGTGACGCTTTCGGCGCTGCACCGGGTTCACCGGCCGGGCGAACTCGATCAGGTCCGGCAGGGTGTGTACCCGCTGGTTGCCGATCCGTTCCAGCAGGGCGTGCAGCACGTCCGCGGTGGCTCGGGCATCGGCGAGCGCCCGGTGGCAGGGCTCGTTGGGGGTCGCGAAGTGACGCGCCAGGGTGGCGAGCTTGCGGTTGGGCACCTCGTCGCGGATCAGTACCCGCCGCGCCAGCGTCACGGTGTCCACCACCCGGTACCCCGGCCACGGATAACCGTGCGCGGCGCAAGCCGCCTTCAAGAAGCCCATGTCGTACGCCGCGTTGTGGGCCACCAGCACGCTGCCGTGGGCGAACTCCAGAAAACCCGGCAACACCGCCCCGATCTTCGGAGCACCGACCACCATCGCGTCGGTGATTCCGGTCAGCACCGCGATGAACGGCGGGATCCCGGTGCCCGGATCGACCAGGGTGTGGAACTCGCCCACGGTTTCGCCCCCGCGAATCTTCACCGCACCGATCTCGGTGATCCCGGCGCCGTCCGGGGATCCGCCGGTGGTTTCCAGATCCACCACCACGAAGGTGGTGTCCCGCAGCGGCTCACCCAGCTCCTCGATGGTGCCCTGCACGTACTGGGGCGCCGATTCAGACACGCCGCGACGGTAAGCCGTCCGTCCGACGTTCCGGGTGCCGCCACGCCGGATGGGTCGCTGCCCCTGCGGCGTGGCGGCGTCCGATGTCAGCTGTAGAGAGCGTCGAGGCGGTCCCGGTACTTGTCCTCCACCACCTTGCGCTTGACCTTCAGCGACGGGGTGATCTCGCCGCCCTCCACCGACAGGTCCTGGTCCAGCAGCACGAACTTCTTGATGGTCTCCCACCGGTTGAGCCGGGTGTTGAGTTCATCGACGTAGCCCTGCACCATCTCATGGGCCTGCGGTGAGGTGACGATCTCCGGGTACGACCTGCCGGCCAGCCCGTTGTGCTCCGCCCACTGTCCGATCGAGTCGGGATCGAGCGTGATGATCGCGGTGCAGAAGTTCCGGTCGTTGCCGTGCACCAGGATCTGGCTGGCGTACGGACATATCGTCTTGAACTGGCCCTCGATGTGCTGCGGTGCGACGTACTTGCCGCCGGAGGTCTTGAACAGGTCCTTCTTGCGGTCGGTGATCCGCAGGAACCCGTCGCTGTCCAGCTCACCGATGTCGCCGGTAAGGAACCAGCCGTCGTCGGTCAGCGCCTCCCGGGACTGCTCGGGCAGGTTGTGGTAGCCGTCCAGGACACCGGGCCCCTTGATCAGCACTTCGCCGTCCTCGGCGATCTTGATCTCGGTGCCGATGAACGCGGGTCCCACGGTGCCGAACTTGTACCCGTCCAGCCGGTTCAGGCACGCGCCCGCGGCGGTCTCGGTGAGCCCGTAGCCCTCCAGTATCAGGATCCCGGCGGCGTGGAACCACTCCGCGAGGTCCTGGTTCAGTGCCGCCGCACCGGAGATGAAGAACCGCACCCGGCCGCCGAAACGTTCCCGGATTTTGCTGAACACCAGAGTGTCCGCGATCCGGTGCTGCAGCCCGAGCAGTGCCGGGACCGACTGGCCGGCGCGTCGCCGCCGCGACACCTCCCTGCCCACGCGGAACGCCCACGCGAAGATCTTCGCCTTGGCGCCGCCTTCTTCCTCGACCATGGTGACGATCCGGCCGTGTGCCTTCTCGAAGATCCGCGGTGCCGCGCCCATGAACGTCGGCTTCACCACCGCCAGGTTCTCGACGATCTTCGGGACCCGGCCGTCCACCGCGGTGGCGAAGCCGAACTGCAGTTGCACCGCGAGCAGCACCTTTCCGAACACGTGTGCCAGCGGCAGCCACAGGTACTGCAGGTCGTCGGCTGTCAGGGCACGCTGCGTCGCGACGGCGGCGCCCTCGTAGGTCAGGCTGGAGTGCTTCAGGCGAACACCTTTCGGGCGTCCGGTGGTGCCCGAGGTGTAGATCAGCGTGGCCAGGCTGTCCGGCCGGATCTGGGCGACCCGGTCGTCAACCACCCGTGGATTCTGGGCGAGCTGCGCCTCGCCGAGCTTGTCCAGCTCTTCCAACGAGATCACCCAGTCGCCGTCCGGGGTGCCGTCAAACGTCACCACCTTGACGACCTGTGGCAGTTCCGCGCGATGCGTCCGTAATTTGGCGATCTGGTCATCGTCCTCGGCGAACACCACCCGGCTCTCGGAGTCACCGATGATGTAACTGACTTCCTCGGCCATCGTTGTGGGATACACCGTGGTGGTGGCCGCCGCGGCGCACACAATGCCGAGATCGGCGAGGACCCACTCGAAGCGGGTACCCGACGCGATGGCGACCCGCTGCTCTGGTTCCAGCCCGAGGGCAACCAGGCCGGCCGCGATCCGGCGTGCCCGATCGCCGGTCTGTGCCCAGGTCAGTGACTCCCAGCTGTCGCCGACCGGGTACCGGAAGGCTTCCCGCTCGGGTGTCTCGGCCACCCGGTCGAGGAACAACCTCGCCATGGTTGGGGCACGGTTCTCCACGATGGAGATGTCCTCCCCGACGCGCGCTGTGACTGACATGGTGGCCCCCTTGTGGGCAATTAGTCCTGTGATATCCGTTAGATGGTGATCGGTGTAGGGCGATTCCTCGGTGAATCCGCTGACAGAAAGGTAAGGCAGACACGTACTGTTCGGTAGGTGTCGCGGACGTGAAGTTGCCGTTTGGCTGGGATCATTCCAGGTCACGTCGCCGGAGTGCGACCAGGCGAACCTGATTGTTGCTGGGCCGCGTGGCCACGGGGTGATCGTGACGAAAGCGATCCACGCCAGCGAGGCGGGCTGAGAGGTCGGCTACCCGCCGACCAGGGCACCGGACGAGGCCGGCCGAAATGGCGGACCGTGTGGTGACAGAACCCGGGTGACGAACTCCGAGGTAACAAACGTGGCCGTACCAGAACAGGCCCCCGCGCCAGCGTCGACGCGGGGGCTCTGCACTCCGTCCATCACACCTTGGCGTACTTCTCGACCAACCTGCTGAGCGCGGGGACCGCTTCCTCGACGTGCTTTTTGGCCTGCGGGCGCAGCTTCTCGTACGCCTTGCGAAGCGTCGCGTTGTCGTAGTTGGCCGCCCGCTCATCGGTGACCGCCAGCAGGGCGTCGGCGACCTCTCCCGCGCGCTCCGCGAAGTACTCCGGCAGCGACCTGCCCGCCGGATCGGCGCAGTACTGGGCGTACAAGGGCTCCAGTCGGGGCACGAAGTCGGCCAGCAGGCTCTCGCTGGCATCCCGGATCATGCTGGGTCGGACCGCTTTCACGATCTTGTAGCTGCTCTTCACGAGCAGTCCTGAAGCACCGTTCTTCGCCGCTACCTCCTCTTCGATCAACCGCTGGCAGTCGTCCACGACCTGGGGACGTCGATCGGGGCTGAGAAGGATGTCGTGCAGGGTGCGTGTCACCTCGAACTCTGGCCTTTCTGTGTGGGTACGGGCCCGGAGGGCCGGGTTACAGGGGATCGGTCGATCTTCCACCCACGTGTACGACGCAGGCGGAAGATGATGATTACAGGCGACCGCGGCGCGGGTCGAGCCGGCCCTTTGACATGCTTGACCCGTGGCGGCACCGGACCAGAGCGGGCAACAACCGTCCGGATCCCCCCGACCGGATCCGGTCCACGACCATGTGCCGCTCCCCGCACCGGTACGCCAGCGGGTGGTGACGCTGGTCGCGGCCGTGCTCCCGGACCTGCCGATGGACGGACTGTCGGCACCGTTGCGGCGGATCGCCAGGTTCGCGCCACAGCGCCGCGCGAAGTTGGGCGGCTCGGCGATAGCGACCCAGCTCGAATCCGACGCCGGGTTCCGGCAGCAGGTCGCCACCCGGGTCGTGGAACACGTCGGGGAACTCGGGGCCGCCGTGCGTGACGGCAGGCACCCGGCCGCCGCCGACCCGGTTGAGGTGGCCGCCGTGGGGTATCTCACGCGTCCTCCCGGATGGGAGCGACTGCTCGACACGGCCGGCGAGGCGGTGCGTGTCGCCGCGCTCGACGCGGCGGCCGCCGAACGACTGCGGGAGGCGGAGCGGCAGGCCCGGGACAGCCACGCGCAGCGGGTAGCCGCCGAAGCAGAGGCTGCCCGGCTGCGCGAGCAGGTCAACCGTCTGGTGGCCGAGGCGGGCCAGTTGCGAGATCAGGTGCGTCAGCTCACCAGGGCGCTCCGCGACGCCGAGGAACAGCAACGACGTACCGCGCAGCTGCTCGCCACCGAAAAGGGTCGGGCGCAGCGGGCGGCGGCCGACCACGACGCGGAGGTCCGTCGGCTGCGGGCCAGGCTCGCGGAGACCGAGGCCGCGCTGGACACCGCCCGCCAGGCGGGCCGGGAGGGACGCGCCGTCGACGAGGCACGATTGTGGCTGCTGCTGGAGACGATCAGCCAGGCGTCCCAGGGACTGCGCCGGGAACTGGCGCTGGAACCGGCGGACAAGCTCCCCGCGGACTTCGTGGCCGCCACCGCGGCTGAGCACACCAGCGGAGCCGAAGCCGACCGGCACGCCAGGGCACTGGACCCGGACGACCCCGCCCGGCTCGACCGGTTGCTCGCGCTCCCCAAGGCCCACCTTGTGATCGACGGCTACAACGTGACCAAGCGGGGGTACCGCGAATTGTCGCTGGAACAGCAGCGCAACCGCTTGGTGAGCGCTCTGGGAGGGGTTGCGGCGCAGACCGGGGCCGAGGTCACGGTGGTCTTCGACGGCGCCGACCGGATGGTGGGACTGCCGCCACCACCCCGGGGCGTACGGGTGTTGTTCAGCAGGAAGCAGGAGACCGCCGACGACCTGATCCGCCGCTTGGTGCGGGCCGAGCCCTCAGGCCGGCCGGTGGTGGTCGTCTCCTCGGACCGGGAGGTCGCCGACGGGGTCCGCCGGCACGGCGCGTACCCCCTGGCGGCCGATGTCCTGCTACGCAGGCTGTCCCGTTCCTGACCGTCAACCGCCGAACCGGCCGGGGTGTGCTCGACCGCGGTTTTCGTCGTACCCCCGGCATACCGTGCGGGTGGCTGAGTACGGCGCTTCAGCGCCGGTCCAGGAGGTGTACGGATGCTGATCGACTGCGACAGCTGCAAGGTGCGGGGGACCGGCTGTGGAGACTGCGTGGTGAGCGTGATCCTCGGCGGCCCACCCGAAGGCGTCGAGTTGGACGAGACGGAGCGGGCGGCGCTGCGGGTGCTGGCCGACGCCGGCATGGTGCCCCGGCTGCGACTGGTGCCCGGTGCTGCTCCGCGCCGACGGCGCACCGCCTAGCTGGCCGGGTACCCGGAGGCTCGGTTGGCCCACCACCCGGGGGCCTACGATGGGCGGGTGCCTGAGCAGCGGGTGGACCGCGGCCGTCCCATGAACCAACCGGCTTCGCGATGACGCCCCGGGGGTGGGCGTTGCTCGCCCTGCTTGTGCTGTCCGCGGCTCTGGCGGTCACCGCCGCCGTCACGGTGCTGTGGTCCTCGCCGGCCACGCCGTCCCGGACGGCGCAGCTCGCGGTGATCGCCGATCTGCCGGCCGACCAGGTCGCCCTGGGCAAGCGCTTCCACGCCGCGCTGCGACCGGGCAGTTACGGCAGCCTGCTGGTCGGCCTCGTGGTCGCCCTGGTCCTCGGACTGACTCCGCTGGGAGCCCGACTGGTGGCGTTGGCTGGCCGACCCTTCGGGGGCCACTGGCTGGCCGAGGCGCTCGTCGGTGGGCTTGCCGTGGTGCTGGCCGCTCAGCTGGCTGTGCTGCCGTTCGCGGCCTGGCGGCAC
The DNA here is from genome assembly GCA_036375165.1 of Micromonosporaceae bacterium. GTDB lineage: Bacteria > Actinomycetota > Actinomycetes > Mycobacteriales > Micromonosporaceae > WHSM01. Next base: position 21,987 of record DASUSI010000010.1, read on the forward strand.
GTGGTGCTGCGCCGCTACGGCCTGTCCACGCAGCACTGGGGCGGCTGGGCGGTTGACCTCGCGAAGTCGTTCCTTATCATCTCCGTACTCGCGCTGCTGGTGTTCGCCGGCTTCTACACCCTGACCCGGCTGGCTCCCCGCTGGTGGTGGGCGTTCGCCGCGGTCGGTGCGGCCAGCCTGGTGGCGCTGCTGTCGTTGGCATTCCCATTGCTGGTCGAGCCGATCTTCAACAGGTTCACCCCGATGCCGGAGTCTCCGTTGCGGACCGAGCTGATGACCCTCGCCGCCCGTGACCGGGTGCCGGTTCGGGAAGTCCTGGTGGCGGACGCGTCGCGACGTACCCGCGCGGTCAACGCGTACGTCTCCGGCTACGGGCCCACCCGCCGGATCGTGGTCTACGACACCCTGCTGACGGCGGCGCCAGACGACGAGGTGGTCCAGGTGGTGGCCCACGAACTGGGCCACGCCAAGGCGAACGATGTGGTGGTCGGCACCGTACTCGGTGCGATGTCCACGGCCACCGGAGTCTGCGCTCTCTACCTGCTGGGGTTCTGGGTGGGCCTGCTCCGCCGGGCCGGGTTGTCCGGGGACCCGGCGGACCTGGGCAACCCCCGCGGTGTGGCGCTGCTGGTGGCGGTGGTCACTGTGGCGGGACTGCTCGCCACACCGGTGCAGAGCCTGGTCTCCCGGCGGATCGAAGCCAGGGCCGACGTGCACGCCCTGCGTCTCACCGACAACCCGGACGGGTACGAGGCGATGCAGCGGCGGCTGGCACGGCGCAACCTGTCGGATGTGGATCCCCCCGCGCTGGAGCAGTGGATTTTCGGCTCCCATCCGACCACAGCCGAACGGATCGCGACCGCCCGCTCCCATCCCAGCCCTTGATCCGTGCCGGACCGCCGCCGCGATGGTCGGCGCGCCCGCCCAGGCATTGATTTTCGGCCCAGCGGGCACATGGAGGAGCAGGGAGGTGGCACGAATGACGGACACGGACCTCACCGGTCGACAGACCGGGTCCTCGGACATCTCCACCGTCGACCTCGTGAAGCAGGCTTCCGAGCAACTGACCCGACTGGTACGTGACGAGATCCAACTCGCCCGTCTGGAACTGCGGGAGAAGGGCCGGCGCGCTGGAACCGGGATCGGCCTGTTCGGTGCCGGCGGCATGGTGACGGTGTATGGGGTGGGCGCGTTGCTGGCGGCCGGCATCCTGGGGCTTTCGTTGGTGCTCCCGGCCTGGCTCTCGGCGCTGCTGGTAGGGGTCGCGCTGCTGCTGGTGGCCGGCGTGATGGCGTTGGTCGGGCGGGGCCAGCTACGGCGGGCGACCCCGCCGTACCCGCGGGAGGCGGTGGAAGGAGTGCGCACGGACGCGCAGCTGCTCAGGGGGAGGGCGAGCCGATGAATCGCGCCGGAGCCCGCGACCCGGCCACGACGGATCCCGTCCTGATCCGGGAGGACATCGCACGTACCCGCCGGGAACTCGGGCTCACCGTGGAGGCGCTCGTCGCGCGGGCGGACGTGAAGGCACGGGCCCGTGAGAAGGCTGGCGAGGCACGAAAACGCGCGACGGTTCTTGCCGCCGGGCCGGCGGGCCGGATCGCGCTGGGGATTGTGCTCGGGGCTGGTGTGGTGCTCCTGGCCAGGCTGGTTCGGGAGTGGCAGTGGCGTTGAGCAAACTGGCGTCCAAGCCGCTCGTCCCGGTCCTGGGGTTCGCGGGCGGCCTACTGGCCACGGTCGCCTTCAGGCAGGTGTGGAAGCTCGTGGCGGGCGAGGTGGGGGCTCCCGATGCCACCGACGAGCACCGGGGCTGGGGTGAGGTGCTGGCCGCGGCGGCGTTGCAGGGTGCGATCTTCGCTGTCGTGAAGGCCGCCGTGGACCGTGCTGGCGCGACCGGGATCCGCCATCTCACCGGCGAGTGGCCCGCCTAGCGGTTCCATCGGACAGGCCGGCTACCTCTACGATCGCCGGGTGGCACGTACCCTGCTGGTGACGAACGACTTTCCGCCCCGGCCCGGTGGGATCCAGTCGTTCGTCCACGGGTTGGCGGTCCGCCAGCCCACGGCGTCCCTGGTGGTGTACGCGTCCACCTGGCGCGGTGCCGCCGACTTCGATGCCGCCCAGCCATTCCCTGTGGTACGTGAGGACACCCGGGTGCTGCTTCCCACCCCGGCGGTCGCCCGGCGCGCCGCCGGTCTGGTACGCGAGCACGGCTGTGACACCGTCTGGTACGGCGCGGCCGCGCCCCTGGGGCTGCTCACTCCCGCCCTCCGGCGCGCCGGGGTACGCCGGGCGGTCGCGCTCACCCACGGCCACGAGGTGGGGTGGGCGATGCTGCCGGGTGCCCGGATGCTGTTGCGCCGGATCGCCCGGGACGCCGACGTGGTGACCTATCTGGGGGAGTACACCCGAGTCCGGCTCTCGCGGGCGCTTGCCGGGCGCACCGCGTTGCACCGGCTGGCACCCGGCGTGGACACTGACCGGTTCCACCCCGACGTGGACGGGACGCTGGTCCGTCGGCGACACCGGCTGGGTGAGAGTCCGGTGGTGGTGTGCGTGTCGCGGCTGGTCCCCCGCAAGGGGCAGGACATGCTGATCCGCGCCTGGCCCCGGATCACCCGGAAGGTGCCGGGCGCGGCGTTGCTACTGGTTGGCGGCGGGCCGTACCGGGGGACGCTGCGCCGACTGGCGGGCCGATTGGGAGTCACGGACGACGTGGTGTTCACCGGGTCTGTCCCGGCCGGAGAACTGCCCGCGCACTATGCGGCCGGTGACGTGTTCGCGATGCCCTGCCGTACCCGCAATCGGGGCTTGGACGTGGAAGGGCTGGGCATCGTCTTCCTGGAAGCCTCCGCCACTGGGCTGCCGGTGATCGCCGGCGCGTCCGGCGGAGCCCCGGACGCGGTGCTCGACGGTGAGACCGGCCTGCTGGTCGACGGCCGGGATGTGGCGGGCCTTGCCGAGCGGGTGGTCCAGTTGCTGCACGATCCGCAATCTGCCGCGGGGATGGGCAAGGCGGGCCGGGCCTGGGTGACTGAACAGTGGCGCTGGCAGACCCAGGCTGACCGACTCGCTGCCCTGCTGAGCGGACAGGCGGGCTGAGCGTACGGTCGGGCCCGCGGTCCTCACCTGCCTGAGCGGCGTGCACCGGCTGCGGCAGGGCAGCGGGCGACAGCGTGGCTGGATGTCGGGTGCGGACCGTCTCATGAGATCCCAGCGGCGCCGTAACCCGGCGGCGTACCAGGACGCATCCGTCTGGCCGGTGTGGAGGATGCCGGAGTCCGGCGGGGTTCACTCGACGATCCCGGTCCGCTGGCGGCGTCCGGCTACCACCCGGGCGGCGGCGGTGCTTGAATGCGCGGATGACACCCTCCCGTGTATCCCTGGCTGCTGGATTGGCGGCGGTCGGCTTGGCGGTCGGCTTCGCGCCCGCCGCCTCGGCTGAGACCCAGCCCATCGACCTGCAGTTACTGGCACTCAACGACTTCCACGGCCACCTCGAGCCGAGCACCCCGGGTACGATCCGCGAGTTCCCCACCTCCGACCCGGTCCGGGCGGGCGGTGCGGAATACCTGGCCACCCACATCCGCGAACTGGAGGCGGACAGTCCGAACAGCCTCGTCGTGTCGGCCGGCGACCTGATCGGTGCCAGCCCGTTGTTGTCGGCTCTGTTCCACGACGAGCCCACGATCGAGGCCATGAACCGGATCGGCCTGGATCTCAACGCCGTCGGCAACCACGAGTTCGACGAGGGCGCCGCCGAACTACTGCGGATGCAGCACGGTGGCTGCCACCCGACGGACGGCTGCCTGGACGGGGACGGCTTCGGCGGCGCGGAGTTCGGTTTCCTGGCGGCGAACGTGGTACACGAGGACACCGGCCAGCCGCTGTTCACGCCGTACTCGATCAAGAAGGTGGACGGCGTCAAGGTCGGTTTCATCGGGATGACCCTGGAGGGCACCCCTGAGATCGTCACCCCGTCCGGAGTCGCCGGGCTGCGCTTCCTGGACGAGGCGGAAACCGCCAACCAGTACGCCCGGGTGCTGCGCAAGGAGCATGGGGTACGCGCGATCGTGGTGCTGCTGCACGAGGGCGGTGCCCAGACCGCGCCGTTCGGCATCAACGGCTGCAACGGCATCGCAGGCCCGATCGTGGACATCGTCAACCGCACCACCGACGCGGTCGACCTGTTCATCACCGGACACACCCACCAGCCGTACAGCTGTGTGGTCGACGGCCGGCCGGTGACCAGCGCGTCGTCGTTCGGTCGGTTGGTCACCGACATCGACATGACCCTGGACCGGGTGACGCACGACGTCGCCAGCGTGCGGGTCAACAACCGGGTGGTCACCCAGACCGTCGAGAAGGCCGCCGACATCAGCGCGCTGATCGCCAAGTACGACGCGATCGCGGCGCCGCTGCGCAACCAGGTCATCGGTGCCACCAGTGCCCCCATCACCCGTGCCACCAACCCGGCGGGAGAGTCCGCGCTGGGAGACGTGATCGCCGACGCCCAGCTGGAGGCGACCGCCGCAGCCGACCGGGGTGGCGCGGTCGCGGCGTTCATGAACCCTGGTGGCATCCGCGCCGACCTCGACGCCGGGGACGTCACCTACGGTGAGGCGTTCACGGTGCAGCCGTTCGGCAACTCGCTGGTCACCATGACCCTGACCGGGGCGCAGCTGGACACCCTGCTGGAGCAGCAGTGGTGCGGCCAGTCCTTCCCCCGGATCCTGCAGGTCTCCGGGAGTGTCCGGTACACCTGGGACGCCGCCGCACCGGTGTGCGACCGGGTGACTCCGGCCAGCATCACGGTCAACGGTGTCCCGGTCGACCCGGCTGCGGGTTACCGGGTCACCGTGAACTCGTTCCTGGCGGACGGCGGTGACGCCTTCCGGGTGCTGAGGGAGGGAACCGACCGGCTCGGCGGCGAGATCGACCTGGACGCGCTGGAAACATACTTCACCGGGCACTCCCCGGTGGCCCCCGGCCCGCAGGACCGGATCTCCCGGCTGAACTGACATCGTCCGACCCTGACCCCGTCCCCGGGGCCGTCGACACGGCACCGGGGACGGCAGTCGGCGGTTGCTGGTTCGCCGGCAAAGCGAGAGTCGAGATCAGAACTTTGGGGAGTCCGGAGCCTCCAGCAGGCCCAGCCGCAGTGCCGTCATCAGCGCCTGAGCCCGGTTCGCGGCACCGAGCTTCTCGTACAGCTTGGAGATGTGGGTCTTCGCCGTGGACTCGCTGACGTAGAGCTGCTTGGCGATCCCCGCCACACTCATCCCGTCCGCCAGCAACTTGAGCACCTGGCCTTCCCGAGGCGAGAGCTGTGGCCCGGAGGGTGCCAGGCGGCGCTTCATCGCTTCGGCGAGGTCGCTCGCGGTGAACGCCGTAGGGGAGGCGGCGGCGTGTCGCGCGGCCGCCACCACGTCGTCGGCCGGGGCGCTCTTCGGGACGAACGCACTCGCGCCCGCCTCCAGCGCGCCGAACAACTGGTCGTCGCCGGCGTACATGGTGAGTACCACGATGCCCAGGCTGGGATGCGCCTTGCGAAGCTGGCGGGTGGCCTCCAGGCCACTGCCGTCCGGAAGTCGGAGATCCATGATCACGACGTCCGGATTCAACGCGGCTGCCTGCCGGATCCCGTCAGCGGCGGTGTCCGCCTCACCGACAACCTCGAACTGCGAGTCGCGCTGGAACGCGTGCCGTAGTCCTTTTCGGATCAGGTCATGGTCGTCCACGAGCAGGACTTTGGTGCGCTCCCCGGGCATCGGACCGGTGGCCATTGTCCTTGTTCACCCCCTCAGGTGCCGACACGCTACCGTGCCGGATGTCCGCCCCGAGCACCACGGCGACCGTGGTGCCACGAGGGTTGCGAGCCCGGATCTCCAGGTGCCCCCGAATCCGGTCCGCGCGTTCCGCCATGATGGACAGGCCGTAGCGGCCCTCGGACGGCTCTGGACCGATGCCCTGTCCGTCGTCGGAAACCTCGATGCGAGCGTACGGGGGATCGATCTCACACGTCACCCAGAGGTTCTCCGCGAGGGCGTGCTTGCGGGCGTTGGTGATCGCCTCCTGGGCGATCCGCAGCAACTCCGCTTCGACCGCCGCTGGCAGACGGGCGGTGGACTCGTCGAGCGACAGATGCACCCGCAGCCCCGCCGAGGCTCCGACGGTACGCGCGTAGTCGGCGATCGCGCTGGTCAGGCCACCGTGCCGGTCCACTTCGCTGCGCAGTTCGAACAGCGACAGCCGCAGTTCCGTGATCACCCTGGTCACCTCCGCGCGCAGGCTGCGTAGTTCCTCGGCCGCCTGCGCGGCGGTGTCGCCGTCGGGAAGGTGCGCGAGTGCGTTGTCGATGCCGTAGCCGACCATCACCAGTTCCTGGGCAACCCCGTCGTGGATCTCCCGGGCCAGCCGCTGCCGTTCCTCGCTGGTGGCCAGTGACCGTACGTCATCGAACAGCAACGCGGCCTCCAGCCGCAACGCGGCCGGTGCCCCGAGTTCCGTCACGGTGGCCAGGGTGTGCCGGTCGTACCCGCCCGGCTGGTCGGTTTCCACGGCGACCAGGCCAACCGTACGGACCCCGGCGACCAGCGGGACCACCAGCACCGACACCTCACCAGCGGTGGACCGGGAACGGGACAGCGAGCGATTCGCGAGTTGCGCCTGTTGGCTCGCCCAGGCGTCCGTCACCGGAGTGTCGGCGTCCAGCGACGTCTCCCAGTCGACCCGCTCCGAACCGTACTGCGCCAGTACCATCAGCCGGCCGCCGCCACTGGCCGAGAGCACCGCGGCACGGTCGGAGGGCACCACGCCGCGGATCTCCTCCAGCAGGTGCATCGCGATGCCACCGGGATCCAGGGTGCCGCCGGGCAGGTGACGGGCCACGGTACGAAGCTGGGTGAGCAGCCGGGTCGCCTCGGCGTACGGTGCTGGCCGGGACCCGGTGGCCAGTGCCCGGCGTAACCAGCCGCCGGACACCGCGACCAGGGCCGCCGCCCCGAGCCACTCAAGCGTGGGAACCAGATATGTCGGGTCGGTGATCCGGGCCTCGTACCATCCGGCCAGGACAGCGGCCAGCGCGCCAGCGCCCACCAGCCCGAGCGCCTCCCGGGTACCCCGGTAGACGCCTCCCACCACCACCGGAACCATCAGGTACGGGAGGGTGGCCCCCACCGTGCCCGGCAGCGCCGCCGCCACCACCACCGCCACCAGAACCTCGGCGAGTCGGCCGAGCCGTCCGATCACCGGGTCACCGGGTACCAGCAGTCCCGGTGCGGCGGCGAGCATCAGCAGCGTGCACCACGTCGCCACCGTGGGCAGCGCGGCATCGGGCCCCCCGGCAGTCGCCAGGGTCAGCGCCACGATCGCGCCCAACAGGGCCGTCCGGAGTGCCAGGGCCGCCGGGCTGGAGCGGATCAGCGGTTTCGGGGTGGCGCCGGTGTCACGAGTAGATCGCGGAGATTTCGTTGGCGTACTCCTTCAGGACGACGGTGCGCTTCACCTTCAACGAAGGCGTGAGGCCACCGCCGGTGATGGTGAAGTCGGTGGGAAGGATCTGGAACGCCCGGATCGACTCCGCCCGGGACACCGCCTGGTTCGCGTCGTCCACGGCGGCCTGGATCGCGGCACGTACCTCGGGATCGTGCCGTAACCGCTCCACGGACATGTCGGCGGGCTTGCCGTGTTGCTCCAGCCACCCGGGGAGGGCCTCCTGGTCCAGCGTGATCAGAGCGGCGATGAACGGCCTGCGGTCTCCCACCACCACGCACTGACTGACCAGCGGGTGCGCCCGCACCTGGTCTTCCAGGGTGGCGGGCGCGACGTTCTTGCCGCCCGCGGTCACGATCATCTCCTTCTTGCGACCGGTGATGGTCAGATAACCATCCGCGTCCAGTTCGCCGAGGTCGCCGGTGTGGAACCAGCCGTCCTCGTCGATCACCTCGGAGGTGGCCGCCGGATTGTTCCAGTACCCCTGGAACACCACATCCCCTTTGATCAGGATCTCGCCGTCGTCGGCGATCCGCTCGGCGATACCCGGCAGCGGTCGGCCGACCGTCCCGATCCTGATGTCTTCTTGCAGGTTCACGTTGGTCGCCGGTGAGGTCTCGGTCAGACCGTACCCCTCGTACACCGTGATCCCGATGCCGCGGTAAAAGTGTGCCAGGCGTGCGCCGAGTGGGGCGCCGCCACTGATCGCCCGCTCACAACGCCCGCCCAGGACGTCCCGCAGCCGGGAGTAGACCAGCCGGTCGAAGATCCGGTGCTGGATGCGTAGCGCCAGCCCGGGGCCACCCTGGTCAAGTGCCTCGCTGTAGCTGACCGCGACCCGCTCGGCCCGGTCGAAGATCGCGCCTTTACCGCTGGCGTGGGCCTTCTGCCTCGCGGCGTTGTACACCTTTTCGAACACCCGAGGTACCGAGAGCAGGAAGGTGGGCCGGAAACTGGCGAGTTCGGCGAGCAGGTTGGCGATGTCCGCGGTGTGAGCCAGTTTCGCCTTGCCCGTCACGCAGCCGATCTGGATCAGCCGCGCGAAGGAGTGTGCCAGCGGCAGGAAGAGCAGCGTCGAGGAGCCCTCGTGAAAGAGTTCCGGCAGCCCGGGGATCGCGTTGGCGACGTCGGTGTAGACGTTGCGGTGAGTCAAGGTGCACCCCTTGGGCCTGCCCGTGGTGCCCGAGGTGTAGATCAGGGTGGCGAGGTCGTCCGCGGTACGGGACCCGCGTCGTTCCTCGACCGCGGCCGGGTCCACGGACTCCCCTTCGCTTACCAGTTCGGCGACCGCGCCCGCGTCGATCTGCCAGGTCAGTTTCAGGTCGGGCAGCCGGTCCCGCAGCCCGGCCAGGATCCGCGCGTGGTCGGCCGTTTCCGCCACACACGCCACCGCGCCGGAGTCGGAGAGGATCCATTCCACCTGGTTCGGACTGGACGTCTCGTAGACCGGCACCACGACGCCTCCGGCCGCCCAGATCGCGTAGTCGAACAGGGTCCACTCGTATCGGGTCCCGGACAGCAGGCCGATCCGGTCGCCGGTCGCCACGCCGGCCGCGACCAGGCCCCGGGCCAGCGCCACCACCTCCTCACGGAATCCCGCGGCGGTGACATCCCACCAGGTGTCCCCGTCCCGCCTCGCGAACATCGCCAGGTCGGGAGAGTCGTCGGCATTCCGCCATACCGGGTCGGTGAGGTTGGCGTTCCGCGGGATGACGGCGATCGGTGGCACGGACAGTTCTCGCACGACGTGGGCTCCTCCGGCTTGGGTCGGCGACTGGACTCCCTCTGTTACGCAACTATTACCGCAACCTACCGCCGGGTTAACGCTGCGTGGAGCGGGGGCGCGAGTTGGCCGAGATCTCGGGCACGTTGGCCTCCTGCGGTCCGATACCGCGGGCCCGCTCCCCGCGCGACTCGTGGCAGGCTGGCCCGGTGCCTGCGATCGACCTGGTGGAGGAGACCTTCGTGGCCGCGCACCCGGCGTTGGTGCGGGCCAGGGTCGCCACCCCGGAATTCCTCCGCGAGCTGTGGCCGGACCTGCGGTTGCGGGTGAGCGAGGACCGAGGTCGGGAAGGCCTGCGGTTCGTGGTGGCCGGGGCCCTCACCGGCACCGCCGAGGTGTGGCTGGAAGAGTGGGCGGACGGCGTGATCGTGCACCTGTACCTGCGAGCGGATCCGGCCGGTTGGGGTTGGGCCGCGCGGCGGGCGCTTCGCGAGCAACACCACTCGCGGGCCACCGCCCGACTGGTGCTGTGGCAGGTCAAGGACGAGCTGGAGGCTGGCCGTCGCCCTGGTCAGCCGGCGAGACGGTAGCGTGATCCACCATGGCGGACTCCAGTACCCAGTCGATCGTGATCGCCGCCCCACCCGAGCGGGTGGCGGACGTGATCACCGACTTCCCCAACTACCCTCGGTGGGCGTCGGCCATCCGGCAGGCCGAGGTGATCGAGGAGTACGAGGACGGCTACGCCAGCCGGGTCCGGTTCACCATCGATGCTGGTGTGGTCAAGGATTCGTACGTCCTCGAGTACGCCTACGCCGAGGATCTGTCCCGGATCGAGTGGACCCTGGCAGAGCCGTCACAAGTGCAGAAGTCCCAGCAGGGGTCCTACGACATCGAGCCGAATCCGGACGGCGGGTGCACGGTGACCTACACGCTCGCCGTGGAGCTTTCGATTCCCATGCTGGGCATGTTCAAGCGCAAGGCAGAGAAGATCATTATGGACACCGCGCTCAAGGAGTTGAAGAAGCAGGTCGAGGCCCGCAGGTGAGTGAGCGCGGTACAGGCACCGCCGGGCGAAGTGGGGCGGGCAGGTGAGCGAGAACGTGGGTCCGGTTCGCGAGGAGGCGGAGCGGCTGGTCGCAGCCGTGCTGGCCCGAGTGGCCATGGTGCGGGCGGCGACCGGGCATTCGCCGGCCTTTGATCCGGACCACGCCGGCCGGATCGCACATGCCGCGGGAGATGTCGCGGTGGCCGTCACCGGGCTGCTGCGCGAGCTCGCGCGACCGGGCCGGGACGGCATGCCAACGGGTACCCGCCTGCGGGAGGGCTTCGTCGGACTGGCCACCGGTCTGGTGGAGGCGGCCGGGGTGGACCTGCACGGCGATCCTCCGGCGCCCGAACCGCGGCCATGGCAGGCCGCGGCCGATCCTGACACCGGCGATGTCTGGCGGATGGTCACCCGTGAGAGCCAGACCCGGCCTGACCCCACCCACGATGCCGAGAGGAATTCCGGTGACGCTCACGATCGGGGTTGACGTCGGTGGCACCAAGGTGCTCGCCGGCGTGGTGGATCCAGCGGGCATGGTGCTCGCCGAGACCCGTCGTCACACACCGGCCGAGGACGTCTCCGGCACCCTGGCGACGATCATCGAGGTGATCCGGGAACTGGCGGCCGGCACGGACATCGAGGCGGTAGGCAT
>DASUSI010000011.1:0-13393 GCA_036375165.1 Micromonosporaceae bacterium
AGTCCGAGTTCTTTGAACTGGTGACCCGGGCGCTGGAGCGGCTCCAAGGTCTGCCAGATGTCGTCATGGGATTCTTTCGTGATCCGTCGCTTGCATACATCAGCGCTTAACCAGTCCACTAATGCGGTTTTCTATTGATACTTGCCCTTCGCCATGTCGCCCATCTGGGGTGCCGAAGCGGACGACTGACCAAATGATCATCGAGGCCGGTAGCCAACTGCTTGCCGGCCTCGATGACGAGCTAGCCCATTCCCGCGCCACGGGCGATGGCCGTTCCGGCAACTTCGACAGCGATGTCTCTTCCAGCCGTCCCGAGATAGGCGGCGGTTCGCTTCAGCCAACCGCGCCTCTCCTCGTCTGGTTCCTTCTCGGCTGCTTGCGACAGCGCCTGGATCAGCCGGTCGGCCAGCTCTTCGGGAGTGGGCCACTGTCCTACTGCCCTACGCGCCTCGGGATACAACTTGTCAACACCCTGGTCTGCGAGGCCGCCCATTGTCCCTGATGATCGGATGTACGCGCCGTCCAACCTCAACAGTGCCTTGCCCACTTCGTCCGCGTCGAGTCCAACAATCGGAGCAAGGTCGTACGCCTGAGGGAGCGAACCGTAGTCGTGTTCTTCGATGTACTGCACCGCAGCCCGAAGTACCGGGAGGTCAATCTTCTCCCATGTTGGTTCCACCATCGCCATTCCTTCTGTGATCATCGGACGGTTAAGCCCGTCCCGGACTGAGCTGGGACGGGCGTTGTGATCGTGCTCAGGATTGGCAGGTGCCGTTCGCCTGCTTGCTCCGGCACTCGTTGTCGAGTTCTCCGTCGTTCGGTTTGGTGTGCCGCTCCTCGTAGTCGTACGTCGGCCAGTTGGAGCAGTTGGTACAGAAGTGCCAGGCGTCGTAGCTGCCCCTGCGTCTGCGGTAGGTCACAGGAGCCTCCTTGGTCACGGTGTGTGCAAAGAAACTTCACCTCCGACCATGCACCCGTAACCGTCAGTCAGCGAGGCACTGTCCCCAAGGCGACACCACAGCCGTACGTTCGGCCGATGCTCGGCAGCCATCCCGACTCTGAGCCAAGATCACACCTGGGCTCGGGGAGCAGGCCGAGAACCAGGTCGTGACGGCTGTGCGAGCTAGTAACAGCGGACCAACCTGAGGGCAGCCGTGGCGCGTAGTTCTGGACCTACGACTTGAGAATGTCTTCGTGCTCGTAGCGCAACTGAGTGAGAAGCAGGCTGCCGAGCCCGAGCACCCCGAGCGCATAACGTCTGGCATCGTCCCTCTTCTGGATGCGGTGCCGATCGACGTTGCTGAGCGCCTGGGCGAATCCCATCCCGAGGTACCGCCAGCCCTCTCGTTCGCTCGACTGGGCACCAAGTCGGTAGTCGCTTGAGTCGCTGAACACTTCCAAGTAGAGAGCCTTGCCGACTAGATTGCTGCCGCTTCTGTCCTTCGGCTCCCCCGCCCATGTCCGTACGTGGTTCTCCACGAAGATCGCGGTTTGGCTTGCTACCTTGCCCCACTCCCCGTCTTCCACTAGGCCCTTGACGTGAGTCCAAAGCTCGGGGTCGTAGGCGTGCTCATCAACGGGCTCGTCTCCCACCTCCAGTCCCAAGGCGTAGATAGCGGCGTCGATGAGCCCGCACGCGTTACTCAGGCCGCCAAGGAAGGCTTGATCAAATGAGCTCTGGGGCGTCCGGTCTGTGACGATGCCGGGGCCGTACCGCACGCTCTCAAAGCGCTTGACGATGTCATGATCCTTTCCAAGCGACCGCACGAGTACCGCCATCACGCGCGCTTTCCACGATGTATGGGACGACCGCAGACTAGTCGACGGTGGCTGTACCTCCGCCTTGAGTTCTTCCAACGCGCGAATGGCGGCGACGGGTCGCATGCGAGACATGGTCAGACAATACGGCCGGCGACCGACAGATAGCCGCGACACCACGCCGCGCCTCACGTCAGTCTGTGTCGGCGTTGTCCCGTACCCACTCCACGGCCTCGCGACGGTCGTAGAACGTCTGCCCGGCGGCGTCCCCGCGAACCCGAGCGCGGTACGTGTCCGTATCGGGGTGGTACTCCACCCACCCGACCACGCTGCCGACACCCAACCACCGCAGCCGGCCGACGAACCGGGGTGATCAGACCGCGCATGCCGCCTGCCTCGCTGCTGGTGGGCGTGGATGTCTCCCGGCACCCCAGGCACGGCCTGGTCGTGGTCGTGCCGCAACGCGGGACGTACGTCAAGCCGGCCGACGACTGAAGGTCTGACAACTCGCTGACGCGGTGGGTCCCAGGTGGGTCCGGTCGATCTTGCGAGGTGTTAATCTCAGCGTCTCCGCTGGAGAGAATGGGTGGAGCTGAGGGGATTCGAACCCCTGACCCCCTCGATGCGAACGAGGTGCGCTACCGGACTGCGCTACAGCCCCAGGATGACCATCGACAAGGTTAACAGCCTGCCGCCGTAACCGTGACACCAGGCTGGTGGGGATCGTGGGCGGCCGGGCGGGTCAGAAGTTGGCGGCACGGGCCTGGTACGACTGCCCCCGCAACCCGGGCACTCCCGGCTCAGCGTCGTCCGGGCCCCGCCGCGCATGCTCGGCGCGCAGCGCGGCCAGCTCCGCGGCACGGCCCCGGGCGAGCGCCTGCGCGTGCCGGCGGGCCTCGGCGATCCGGCGGCGTTTCTCGGCGGCTCGGCGACGTTCGGCAGCCGCGGCGGCCCGCCGTTGGGCGGCGACCATCCGCCACCTGATCAGCTCCCGCCGCCGTACCACGACCTGGTGCCGCAGCGTCGCCACGTACCAGCAGAGCAACAACCCGGAGACCATCAGCCCGGCCAGGAACCCGGGTCCGATCACGGCCATTCCGGCTGCTTCCAGGACACACAGCACAATCAGGGTGGCGAACACCCGCCGGTGCCGGTGCCGCCACCAGCGGCGTTCCGCTGCCAGATCCCTGGGATGCGGCCGAACCCTGGGAACCCGATGCCGGTCCCGCCGTGAGGACGCGGACGGGACGACCGGCTCCCGCACGGTCCCGGCGTCGGCTGCCACGGGATCGGGCACGGTCGCGACAGCGTCTGCTCCGGCGGCATCGCTCGCTGACCGGGGCGGGTTCACCGGGACGGCTCCGGGCACGGTGCGCCGCCGGCGCCGGCGGTCCAGCACTCGCGCCGTCGACGAAGCCCGCTCCGCGTCCAGTCGCTCGGTCGCGTCGTACCGCCGTACCAACGCGGGAGCGAGCGCCAGCAAGCCGGCCGCGACGAGGACGGCGAGGAGCACCGACGTGGGCACCCCAGATCCTCCAGAAAGCAGCTCTGTCGACTCTGAGGTTACGGTGCGGGGTCGACAACCGGGGCCGCGCCACACCGGATGTCGGGACCGGTGCCACGCCGCTGTCAGGAGCCTTGGCGTGCCCGGTGCCACCGGGCCAGCAGGCTGCCGTCCACCATCAGGTCCTCGACGGTCACCGCGTACCCGATGTGGTCCCGCCAGGCACCGCCGATGTGCAGGTAGTTCCGGTGGTACGCCTCCTCCCGGAACCCGAGCTTCTCCACCACCCGGCGGCTCGGTTTGTTCTCCGGTCGGATGTTCACCTCGATCCGGTGCAGCCCACCGGGGCCGAACGCGTGATCCACAGCCAACGCCAAGGCGGTCGGGATCACGCCCCGCCCCGCCACTCGCCCGTCCACCCAGTAACCCGCGTACCCGGAGCAGAACGCCCGCCGGACGATGTTGCCCACGGTGAGCGCACCCACCAGCTGGCCCTCGTAACACACCGCCCATGGCATCGTGGTGCCGTCCCGGCCGCCGCGTCGCATGTCCCGCAGCAGCATCCGGAACACGGCCGGTGAGTTCGCCTGGTCCCACGGTCGCAGCGGGTACGGTTCCCAGGGCTGCAGCCACGCCTGGTTCGCGCGACGTACCTCGCTCCAGTCCCGGGCATCGCCGCGCCGGAACGGGCGGAGCAGGACCGGGCCGTCAGAGAGGATGGCGGGCCAGCCGGGGTGCTCATCGAACGCGACCGGCACCTGGCGTTCCCTTCGGACCCACGACAGGAAACCCTAGCGCCGCCGGTCGATCAGCAACACATCCACAGTGGTGCCGGCGGGCGCCGTGGTGACCTTCTCACCCAGCACCATGAGCCCGTTCGCCTCGGCCAGCCCGGAGAGTGTGTACGGACCACCGGCCAGCGGTTGCAGCGTGTACCCGCCGCCACGCCGTTCCGCGACATGGGCGGGCCGGAACTCACGCAACCCCGCCGGGGACGAGACCGTCTCCAGAAGGTGCGCCTTGACACTGGGCCGAAACACCGGTTCGGAACCGGCGAGCCGCTGGATCAGCGGCCGGGCCAGCACCTCGAATCCGATCAGCGCCGCCCCGGGATCCCCTGGCAGGCACACGATCGGCACCTCCTCGGCACCGACCGTCCCGAAGCCAAGCGCCGAGCACGGGTACACCGAGACATCGGTGAACGCCACCGTGCCGTCCCGGCCCAGAATCCGCCGCGTCATGTCCCCGGGCCCGGTGGCGGTACCCCCGGTGGTGATGATCAGGTCCGAACGCAGAGTCTGGTCGTCGAGCATGGCCCGCAGCGCCTCCGGGTCGTCGTCGCAGATCCCGACCCGGTACGCGTGCGCCCCGACGTCCGCAGCCGCAGCCGCCAAGGCGTGGGAGTTCGCGTCCACCACCTGGCCGGGCTGGCTGGAGCGGCCAGTATCGACGAGTTCGTCCCCGGTGGCCACCACAACGACCCGGGGCTGCGGCCGGACCACGACGTGCCCCACCCCAGCGGCGGCGAGCAGTGCCACCAGCGACGGGCTGACGTACGTGCCGGCACCGGCCAATACCGCACCAGCCGCCACCTCGTCTCCGGTCCGACGCAACGCGTGCCCCCGCTTGGGCGCCTGGTGGATCTCCACCGCCGCCATCCCCTGGTCGGTGTACGACGGCGGCACCACCATGTCGGCCCCCGCGGGCAACGGCGCCCCGGCGGCAACGGAGAAGCAGGTGCCGGGCAGCACCCGCACCGGACGCCAACTGGTCACACCGATGTCGCCCACCACGTTGAGCCGGACCGGGCGGTCCGGCCGCACCCCGGAGACGTCCTCGGCACGCACCGCGTACCCGTCGATCGCCGCGTAGTCGTACGCCGGGAGTGGCCCCGGCGCGGCGACGTTCTCGGCGAGCACATTCCCGTACGCCTGGGTCAGATCCAGGTCGAGCGGCGGCAGCGGCTGGATCCTCGCCAGCACGCCGGTGAGGTAGTCGGCGAGAGGCCGCGCCGCCACGACCGGTTTCATCCCCGTAGCTCCTGGTCCACGTACCCGATCAGCCACTCCCGCATCGCCGGCCCGATGTCCTCCCGGGCGCACGCCAGTTGCACGACGGCCTTGAGGTAGCCCTCGGGCTGCCCGGTGTCGTAGCGGCGCCCCCGGAACACCAGGCCATGGACCGGTGCCCCGTCCTCCATCATCTGGGCCATCGCGTCAGTCAGCTGAATCTCACCACCCCGTCCAGGTGGTGTCCGGCGAATCGCCTGGAAGATCGACGCGGGAAGCACGTACCGCCCCACCACGGTGAGGTTGCTGGGAGCCTCCTCCCGGGCCGGCTTCTCCACCAGGCCGGTGACCCGTACCACGTCGGGCTCCTCGGTCTTCTCCACCGACGCGACGCCGTACTTGTGGACCTCCTCCCAGGGCACCTCCATCAGCAGCAGCACGATCCCGCCGCTGGCCGCCTGCAGGTCGAGCATCCGGGGCAGCACCGGGTGGCGCTCGTCGATCAGGTCGTCGCCCAGCATCACCGCGAACGGCGAGGAACCCACGTGGTCCTCGGCGCACAGCACCGCGTGGCCGAGCCCGAGCGCCTCCTGCTGCCGGGAACTGTGGATCGAGGCCAGTTCGGTGGGGTGGCGGACCGACTCCAGCCGCTCGGTGTCGCCTTTGGCCTCAAGCTGGTTCTCCAGGTCCAGCCGGCGGTCGAAGTGGTCCACTATGGAGCTCTTGCCGCGACCGGTGATCAGCAGGATGTCTGAGATTCCCGCCGCTGCCGCCTCCTCCACGATGTACTGCAGCGCGGGCCGGTCCACGACCGGAAAGAGTTCTTTCGGTACGGCCTTGCTGGCTGGCAGGAAGCGGGTGGCCAGGCCAGCGGCCGGGATCACGGCCTTGCGCGCACGGGTTCGGGCAACCGGGGTTCGGGATACGTCGTCCGCCATGTGATGAGGCTATCGGCCGTCGGTGAATTAGACCGGTTGTCGCGGCGTTCAACGCGCCGCGTGGCGCGCCGTCAGGACCGGACCACCCGGTACGTGTCCCGGCCGGCTGCCTTCGCCGCGTACAAGGCGTCGTCGGCGGCCTCCAACACCTCCGGGACCGTGCCGCCGTGGTCCGGGTAGACGGCGATCCCGGCCGACACCGTGACCCGGATCGCCTCTCCGGGACCGTCCCCGGATTCCACGTCAAAGGTCCGGTCCCGGATGACCGCGCACAACCTCTCGGCCACCTTGGCGCCCCCGGCGGTGTCCGTTTCGGGCAGCAGCACCACGAACTCCTCGCCGCCCTGCCGGAACGCCAGGTCCACCTCCCGGGTCACTTCCTTCACCCGCCGAGCGAACTCGACCAGCACGGCGTCACCCACCGGATGTCCATAGGTGTCGTTGATCTCCTTGAACCGGTCCAGGTCCATCGCCAGTACGGCCAGCTTGCGGTCGAACCGGTTCGCCCGCTCCACCTCGCGGCGTACCGACTCCTTCAGATAGCGGTAGTTCCACAGGCCGGTCAGCGGGTCGGTGAGCGAGAGTCGATGGGTCTCCTCGTGCAGCAGTACGTTCTCCACCGCGACCGCCGCCTGCCCGGCGAAGGTCCGCAGCGTGATCAGGTCGGCGTCGTCGAAGTCGTCATGGCCCAGCCGGTCGTACAGCGCGAGCACCCCGAGCAGTCGACCCGGTTGGGTCGAGGTCTCGTCTCCGTCACCGTGCCGGGTCCCGGAGAACGGCACCGCCACGTACGTCCGGCAGCGGGGCTCCTGTGTGCTGAGCTCGGGCCCGTCCCACTCCACCCGGCCCCGGCGCGGCTCCCCACTCATGGCCACCCCGCCGAGCAGTCCCTCACCAAGGGCGAGCCGGATGTCCGTGAGCGCTCCAGCCCGGTCGCCCAGCCCCTGTGCGGAGCGTGCCACCAGCATTCCCGGTCGCCGGCCGTCAGGCTGGTCCATCAGCAGCACCACCCCGGCCTGGGCGCCGGTCGCCGCCATCGCGGTCTCCAGGATCACCCCGAGGATCTTGCCCAGGTCGTGGGTGCTGGACAGGGTTTCGCCCAACAGCCCGAGGTAACCGCGCAACTGGTCGCGGCTGGCGGTGAGCGCCTCCACGTACCCCTGCATCTCGCGGGTCATCCGGTTGAACGTGGTGGCCAGCCGTCCCACCTCGTCGGCACTGCGCACCGGAACCCGAGCGTCCAGGTCACCGCCGGCCACCCGGTCGGCGGCCTGCGCCAGTTCCGCCAGCGGGCGGGTCGTGGACCGGGCCAACCACCAGGCCGCGGCGACCGCCAGCAGCCCGGACAGCAAGACGACCGCGAGCAACACCGCGAACAGGCCCTGCTCCTCACCGCCGCTGGTGGCCAGCACCAGCCACAGCGGCTGACCCCGCATCGGGTACAGCACCCGGATGTACCAGCCGTCGTTGGTCTGTACCACATCGCTGCTGGTGGCACCCCGGGCCGACTGCGTGATGTCCCGGGAACGTTCGGTGGACACCGTGGCCAGCGGTGGGTCCCGCTGGTCGATCACGGCGACCTCCACCCCGGATGCCCCGGCCAGTCGCCTCACCAGGTTCGCGTCGACCGGCTCGGCGACCTGGACGTACCCGGCGATCCGGTTGTCGGCACCGCGCACCTCGGCCCGGAACGCGAGGGCGAACACCCGCCCCTTACCCGAGGTACGGAAACCACCGTCGCATTCGGTCCACGGTCCCGGCACGTTTCCGAACCGCTGGATCAGGCGTCCGGTGGCGTCATCGACCCGGGTCGCACCCGCGTTGCCCTGGCGCACCACCTGCAACGCGGCATGCAGCGCGGCATCGGTGACCGGTTCCTGACCCCTGGCCAGCGCAGCGGCGGTCTCCGCGGACATCCGCAACCGGGTGCAGACGGCGTCCAATGTGGTACGGACCGCGGTGGCCGCCACGTCCAGGCGTTCGGTGGAGCGGGCCCGGCTGACCGCCGCGACCGTGCCGCCCACGAAGACCGAACCGATCAGGACAGGACCCAGCACCACCGCGAGGAAGGCGGCCGTCAACCGCGCCCGCAGTGTCACTGTCCGCTCCCTGATGCCTTCGGAGTAACCATGCTGCTGCGATGCTGTCACAGTGAACCGCGAAAAGCCCCACCGGAACGCTGGTGAGGTGACCACCGCCCAGGACGCCGGTACCGGCGTGGGAAAGCCGGTCCTGCGCGCCGAACTGCTGGCGGCCCGCCGTGCCATCCCGTCGCAGCGGCGGCTGCCCGCTGACCAGCGGCTGGTGCGGGAACTGGTGGTGGCACTGCGTCAGGTACGGACGGTCGCTGGATTCCTGCCTTTCGGGACCGAGCCGTGCGCCACCGCGACCCCGTCGCTGCCCGACGCGCTGCTGGCCGTGGGGGTACAGGTGCTGCTACCGGTGTTGCTGCCCGACCTTGATCTTGACTGGGCCGGCTATGACGGTCGCCTGGCCCCGGCGGCACGCGGCCTGAAAGAGCCGGTCGGGCCCCGGCTCGGGCCGGCTGCAATCGCGTCGGTGGACGCGGTGGTGGTGCCCGCCGTCGCCGTCGACCGGGCCGGCGTGCGGCTCGGGCGGGGCGGCGGCTCCTACGACCGGGCGCTGGCCCGGGTACCGGCCGGGGTACCGGTGATAGCGCCGCTGTACGAGGCCGAATGGGTGGCCCGGCTGCCCGCCGATCCACATGACCAGAGGGTGACCGCGGTCGTCACGCCGGGCCGTGGCATGGTCCGACTCCCCGCGTGACTTTGGCCCACAGAGTGGACGAACCTCACTGTGATGTCGCACCATTAGCACTCAGGACATGTGAGTGCCAACTTTGACCCGTCACTCGCATCACTCTGGCAGTCACATCGGAGGCGGACGTGCCGACCTACCAATACACCTGCACGACGTGTGACCACGACCTGGAAGCGGTGCAGTCTTTCTCCGACGATCCGCTGACCGAGTGCCCGGAGTGCTCGGGCCGACTGCGCAAGGTCTTCTCGGCGGTTGGTGTGGTGTTCAAGGGTTCCGGCTTCTACCGCACCGACTCCCGCGCCGGCGACAAGCCCAACGGCTCCAAGGGGTCCAGCAACGGCTCAGGGGGTTCGGAAAGTGCCGCCTCGGCGGGCACGAAAGAGACCAAAGCCGCGAATGACTCGGCAAGCTCGACATCCACGGAGTCCCCGAAGGCCAACACCCCCGCCGCATAGCTCACGGGAGGCGTAGCCCCCGGCGGCAACTCGGGCTCTGCGGTGTACGGGTGTCCCTAGCTCACCTGACAGCCAGGCGCAAGATCGTCCACAACCCATCCGGTTATCCACAACTGAACGTCGCCGGGCTGGGCGGGACAGCCCTGGCCACATAGCGTCCTCCCACGACCACGGGAGGACTCATATGCGACCAAACAGTCGGCTGAATCCGGCACATCTGCATTCACCCCGGATGCGTTCCCTGCTGCGCCTCGCCACGGTGGCCGGGCTGCTCGCCCTGGCCGCCGGGACCGTCCTGCTGGATCCACCGCGGCAGGGCGACTGCCGCACCGCGCCTGATCCCCCGACCTTGGCGACGCCGGAAACCAGCGGGGGGCCGGCAGGCGTCCAGGACGGCGTCCCCGACGACGTCGCGCGGCTGCCCGCACCCCCAGGTGGCGGGGCGGTGCCGGACCGGCCGGATCCACACACCGCCAAACCGCTGCCACCCGGCACGGTAGGGGTGCCGGTGCAGCTCGCCGAGCCGGGTACCGCAGCCGTGCTGCGGCCAGGGGACCGGGTGGACGTGATCGCCCGTACCGGTTCGCTGCGGGTTCCGTTGACCGCCGACGAAGACGACCCCGTTCTGGCACCTGGCGCGCTGGTGCTCTCCGTCACGTCCCCCGATGACGGAGTGGTCTATCTCGCCATGACGCCGCGACAGGCGGAGCAGGTGTCCCGGATCGCGCCCGGCGTGGCGCTCGGGATCACCGTGCGCCCGAACTGACTCCCGGGGTGGTGGAAGGGCAGGTCACGAGCGGAATCGCGCTTCCTTCCGCGGCTCCCCAGGGACTCGATCTGGATCCGCCACCGGGTAGTGGGCGGTGTGTTTTGGTGCCGTACCCCCGGGTAGTTACTCGCCAGACCCGGCACATCCATGGCGGGCGAGGTGTCGATGAACGGACCGGGTCACCAGCCGTTTGCGTGTGCCAGCCCGGCTGGACTTTGGGGGGTTGCGAGTCATCGCGTCGAAGGGGGCGAGATCATGAAGTCCGGTACGAAGGTGGCCCTCGCCATGGGTGCGGGCTACCTACTGGGGCGCAAGCACAGAATGCGTCTGGCGCTCATGCTGGGTGCTGCGGCGGCAACTGGCCGGCTCCCGAGCAGCCCGGCCGAGTTGCTTGAGCGTGGCCTGGGCTCCGCCGGTGTTGGCAAGGCCGGCGATCTGGGCGGCCGCTTGGCCGAGGTTGGCAAGGCTGCGGCCGTAACCGTGGCGAGCAGCCAGATCGACTCCCTCACAGACCGGCTCCACAGCCGGGCCGAGAGCCTTCGCCAGGCTGGCAGGGCAGGCGACGAAAGCGAGGAAGAAGAAGCCGAGGAGACTCGGGAGCGTGCCAGCTCTGGCGAACAGGAACGGCCAGAGCCTGAAGAGGAGTACGACGAGGAACCTTCCGACGAGGACGAGTCCTCCGAAGAAGAGGAAGAAGAACCGGAGGCACCGCGCGGGCGCTCCGAGGCCGGCCGTGGTTCGCGCGAACGCCGACCGGTCGAGGAGGTCGGGCAGGAATCCGATGCTGATGTTGAGGACTCCGATGCCGAGGACTCCGACGAGGAAACCGAGCGGGAGCGACGCCGTCCCGTGAAGTCACGTGGCTCCCGTGCGGCTTCGCCGATCCAACGCGGCAGGAGGTGAGCCTGATGGCCGACCAGCCCCAGACTCCGGGTGGCGGGATTGTCGAGAAGCTCCCCACCGCCCAGTTGATGGACGAATTTCGGAACCTGATGGACGCGCTCGGTGAGCGGGCAGTGTCCGCTGTGACCGGTCGGGTCGAGGAGATGACCGGCCGGCTGACCGACGCCGGGAAGGGCGCAGCTCAGCAGGCCACCGGCGAAGCCTTGAAGACCGGCGGTAAGCCGGGGCGCGTTCTGTCGCTGGTTGGAACAGGAGTTTCCGGGGCCGGGAGAGTCGCGGCAGGGGCGGCGAAGGGAGCCGCGAACACCGCGAAGCAGGCGATCGGCGGGGGCGGCGAGGATGGCAAACGTTCGGAGACGGACGTGACCAACATTGTCGAGGAGATCGACGTAGGTGTCCCGGTCGACGTGGCGTACAACCAGTGGACCCAGTTCGGTGACTTCCCGAGCTTCATGAAGAAGGTCGAGGAGGTCGGGCAGGAATCCGACGAAAAGCTCCGCTGGAGAGCGCAGGTTCTGTGGTCCCACCGGACCTGGGAATCCACGATCATCGAACAGGTCCCCGACGAGCGCATTGTTTGGCGGTCGGAGGGGGAGAAGGGCTCCGTCGATGGCGCGGTTACCTTCCACGAACTCGCGCCGAACCTCACCCGGATTCTTTTGGTTCTCGAATACCACCCGAAGGGTTTCTTCGAGCGCACCGGCAACCTCTGGCGGGCTCAGGGGCGGCGGGCCCGGCTGGAACTCAAGCACTTCAAGCGGCATGTCATGGCCCACACCATCCTCCATCCCGAGGAAATCGAAGGCTGGCGCGGGGAGATACGCGAGGGCGAGGTCATCCGTGACCACGAGTCCGCGCAACGGGAAGCACAGTCCCAGCAGCG
The DNA here is from genome assembly GCA_036375165.1 of Micromonosporaceae bacterium. Classification (GTDB taxonomy): domain Bacteria; phylum Actinomycetota; class Actinomycetes; order Mycobacteriales; family Micromonosporaceae; genus WHSM01. The sequence continues at coordinate 12,001 of DASUSI010000011.1, forward strand.
ACAGGCCAGACCCGAGGAAGAACCGGGCTCAGAGGAGCAGGAAGAAGAGCAAGAAGAGGAGCAGGAAGAGCAGGGCTCGACGGAACAGTTCCGGAGCAGCCAGGGCCGCCAAGCACCAGGACGGCGGGCCGAGTCACGGGAAAGAGCCGACGGCGGCAACCGTCCGGCCCGCAAGCGTCGCCCGGGACCCGACGAGGATCAGCGCCACCGCCGCCCGGCACGACGCGCCGAAAGCCCCTGACCGGGCGATGAACGGTGACCCAGAACGGCCCCAACGACCAGTAATAGGGAGTGACTGAGTGACTACCGCAATTCAGCCGGGCGGGGGCGGAGGCGGCGGGGGGATCGAGCGTCCCGCATCAGCAAGCCTGGCCGACGTCATCGACACGATTCTTGACAAAGGCCTGGTCATCGACGCATACGTGAGGGTTTCGCTGGTCGGCATCGAGTTGTTGACGATCGATGCCCGCATTGTGGCTGCCAGTGTGGACACGTACCTGAAATTCGCTGAAGCCGCCGACCGGGTGGACCTGACCGAGCACGAGCAACCTGGACTCCCGGAACTGATGCAGGACGTGACCCAGGGAGGCGCGAAGCACAAGACGAAGGGCGCCACGCAGGGAGCGCTGGAGGCGGCAGGCGACACCTTGCGCGGGTTCGTCGACGAGGTCGCCAGCAGCAACAACCGGGGGCGCGCCTCGCGCGGCAGCCGCGGGGAAGCGGAATGACGATGTCGATGCCTACGGTGTCCGACCAGAATCGGGCCGCCCGGGAGAACACCGGCTGGTACGTCTACGGCATCGTGCCGGCAGACGTCGAGGCCAACCCCGACGCTCATGGGGTGGGCGATCCGCCTGGGCAGGTTGAGCTGGTACGGCGGGGGCAGATCGCCGCCATGGTCAGTGAAGTACGCACCGACCGGCCGCTCGGCACACCCCAGGACCTGATGGCGCACCAGCGACTGCTGGACGCCGCGGTGGCGGTTGCGCCCGTGCTGCCATTGCGGTTTGGAGCGGTGTTGACCGACAGGGAGGAGGTGGCGGAAGAACTGCTGGGCGCCCACCACGACGAGTTCCACGCGGCTTTGGAGGAGTTGCAGGGCGTGGCCGAGTATGTCGTGAAGGGCCGCTACGACGAGTCAACGGTGCTGGCAGAGGTGCTTGTGGAGAATCCTGAGGCGGACCGGCTGCGGAGGGAGATCAAGGGCAAGCCCGAGGAGTTGACACGGGACCTCCGGATGACCCTGGGCGAGATGATCAACCAGGCGATCACCGGCAAGCGGGAGCAGGACACCCAAAGCGTGGTGGAGGCACTCGACCGGTACGCCAAGTCCAGCACGGTACGTGACCCGGCACATGAGATGGACGCCGTACATGTCGCGTTGCTGGTGGAG
>DASUSI010000012.1:0-13609 GCA_036375165.1 Micromonosporaceae bacterium
CAAGCTCAATCCTTCGTCGTATTCATGCCCTGCCGCAACGATTATGCTGTTCGCTGCCGTTCAAGGAGGAATGAGACGTGGTTAGACGCCTGACAGAGGCGGGGAGACAAACGGGTCACACGTCGAACCGGCGACGGTCCATCAAGTTCCGGATCATGGTGCTGATCCTGGTGCCACTGTGTTCGCTGATCGGCCTCTGGGGCTACGCGGTGAGCCTCACGGTCGAGGACACATTGGCCGTGAACCTGCAGGCAAAGGTTGACGCGGCAGTCCACAAGCAGACCGGGAGACTGTTCGACGCTCTGCAGGGAGAGCGGCGCACCTCGACGATCTACCTGGCCGGAAATCGCACCGGATCGGTCCGCGGCACCCTCACCGAGACCCGGCAGGTGGTCGACCGGGAAGCCGACGGCCTGCGGAAGCTGGTGACCGGCGATGTGCTCGCCGACGTCAACCCGTCGGAACGGGCCTGGATCCAGGAAGCGCTGCGCCGACTCACCGCCCTGAATACCATCCGCAGCGAGATCGACACCGGCACGGTCACCCGGTCGCACGCGGAGAACAGGTTCACCGGGCTCATCAAGGCCTGCCTCGGCGTCTTCACGATGATGACCACCGACAAGAACCCTCACTTCGGCTTCTACCACCAGACCATGGTGGCGTTGCACAGCGCCCGGGAACTGCTGTCACAAGAGGACGCGCTGCTTGTCGGGGTGCTGACCAGGGGGCGGCTGACCCCCGCGGAGTACGACACCTTCGTGACCCGGGTGGGCGCGCACCGGGCACTGCTCGCCGAGGCCGAGGCGGACATCACGGACGATGCCATCGTCGAGCGGTACCAACGGGCAGTCCAGACCGATGCGTTCACGACACTCAGCAACCTCGAAGACACCCTGATCAAGCGGGGCCGCGGTCAGCAGACGCCACCGTTCAGCCTGAGCACCTGGGAGACGGTACAGGCCCAGGTGTTCAGCGATCTGCGGAGCCTGGAGAACTACGTCTACGACTCGCTGGTCGCCCACGCCGCTCCCGTGGTGATTGGCATCATCACGAACCTGCTGGTCATGGTGCTGCTGGGAATCGTGATCGTGATCATCTCGATCTACCTGACGGCCCGCATCGGCCGCTCACTGATCCGACAGCTCGCCGAACTGAAGCAGACCCTGCTGAATCTCGCCGAACGACGACTGCCGAACGTCGTGGAGAGGCTGCAGCGCGGGGAACGGGTCGACGTTCGGGCGGAAACCCCACCGCTTGAATTCGGCACCGACGAGTTGGGTGAGGTGGCACGGGCCTTCAACCTGGTTCAGCAGACCGCGGTGCAGGCAGCCGTCGACCAGGCTGAGCTACGCAACGGCATCAAAGGGGTCTTCGTCAACCTCGCCCGGCGGTCACAGGGCCTGGTGCACCGGCAACTGACGCTGCTCGACGAGATGGAGCGCCGGGCGACCGATCCGGATGACCTGGAGCGGCTGTTCGCGATCGACCATCTCGCCGCACGGATGCGTCGCCACGCTGAAGACCTGATCACACTCTCGGGGCTGCCACCGGGACGTCGGTGGCGCAAACCCGTACCGCTGGTCGACGTGGTACGGGCAGCCGTCGGAGAGGTGGAGAGCTACACCCGGGTCGTCGTGATGCCGGTGCCGAAGTTGGCCCTGAGCGGGCACGCGGTGGCCGACGTGATCCACCTACTGGCCGAACTGATCGAGAACGCCACCTCCTTCTCGCCCCCGCACACCAAGGTGCAGGTGAACACCCAGACCGTGCCCAGCGGTTTCGTCGTCGAGGTCGAGGACCGCGGGCTGGGCATGAGCGAAGAGGACATGGCCCGGTACAACCAACGGCTGGCCCAGCCCCCGGAGTTCAACCTGTCCGACACGGTCCGACTCGGGTTGTTCGTGGTCGCCCGGCTGGCCGAACGCCACGGCATCAGCGTCCACCTGCGCAGGTCCCCGTACGGCGGAACCACGGCGATCGTCCTGGTGCCCACGTCGCTCACGATCCACCCGGAAGCGATCCAGGCCATCGAAGGGGATGTCCAACCGCAACCCTCCCGGACCGCGGCAGACGCGTCGGGCCAGGTTCCCGCACTGCCGAGGAGTCGAAAGCCGGTCGCGGTTTCGGCGGCTCCGGCCGTGCCCACAGCGGAAATCTCGGTGGACGAGCACCCGACGCCGGGGAACGACAGCGAGGGCAGTGCGGACGGCGGCCTGCCCAGGCGGGTCCGCCAGGCCAGCCTGTCCACACACCTGCGGGAGACCCCGGTACCACCGCAACCAGCGGTGAGAGGGTCGGTACGGGAGCGTCCGCCAGAGCAGATCCGTTCCATGATGGCGGCCTTCCAGCGCGGCTCCGCACAGGGACGCATCGATGCGGAAACCCTCGACGAGGAGTCCGACGACTCCAAAACGACAGACCGATGATGATGGCTGAGGACGAGGACTATCAATGTCACAGATGACGAAACCAGTCGACCTGACGTGGCTTCTCAACGACCTGGTAGCCCGGGTCGCGGACGCGGAATCGGCGGTGGTCCTGTCCGCCGACGGCCTGTTGATGGCGGCGTCGGGGCAACTCCAGGGAGAGGATGCGGAGCACCTGGCGGCGGTCGCGGCGGGCTTCCAGAGCCTGTCGCGGGGGGCCGGACGCCGGTTCGGCGGTGGCGGCGTGCGCCAGACCATCATCGAGATGGAATCCGCGTTCCTGTTCGTGACCGCCGCCGGCCGCGGCGCCTGCCTCGCGGTGCTCAGCTCCGCCGACGCTGACGTCGGCCTGATCGCGTACGAGATGGCGATGCTGGTGAAACGCGTGGGTGACTACCTCTCGACGCCGGAACGCCCAAGGCTGCACGGGGTCGCCGATGCAGTGGGATAGGGAGCGGCACACCGAGTACTGGATTGACGAGGCGGCTGGCCCGCTGGTCCGGCCCTACACCATGACGGGTGGTCGGACCAGGCACAGCAGCACGAATTTCGACCTCGTCGCGTACGTCATGACAGTGGAGCAGGCCCCAGTCGACGTGGACCTGCACCCCGAGCATTTGGCGGCGCTCGAAGCCTGCCAGCGCCCGCTGTCGGTGGCCGAACTCGCCGCTCAACTGGACCTGCCGTTGGGAGTGATCAGGGTGTTGCTCGGCGACCTGCTCGATCGAGGGCTGGTCATGGTACGTGAACCCGCGAAGGACCTCAATCTCCTGGACGAGCGGCTACTCGAGGCGGTGATGCATGGACTCCAGGCACTCTGACCCGGACCCTGGGGCGTTGGCTCCGGTCCCGGTCAAGATCCTCATAGCAGGCGGTTTCGGCGTCGGAAAAACCACGATGATCGGCTCGGTCAGCGAGATCCAACCATTGCGCACCGAGGAGGTCCTCACCAGCGAAAGCGTCGGCGTGGACGACATCGACGGCGTGGAGCAGAAGGGCACCACCACCGTCGCGATGGACTTCGGGCGTATCACCATGTCCCGGGAACTGGTGGTCTATCTGTTCGGGACACCAGGTCAGGAGCGGTTCTGGTTCCTGTGGGACGAGTTGGCGTACGGTGCGATCGGGGCTGTCGTGCTGGCCGACACCCGCCGACTCAAGGACTGCTTCCCTTCGGTGGACTACTTCGAACGCCGCGGTACCCCGTTCCTGGTGGCGGTGAACTGCTTCGACGGGGCCCGCCGATATCTGCCGGGCGTGGTGCGACAGGCACTCGACCTCGATTCGGATGTGCCGGTCGTGCTGTGTGACGCCCGGGACCGCGAGTCATCCAAGCAGGTGTTGATCGAGTTGGTGTCCCACGTGATGCGACTGGTGAGCAGGCAGAGTTCGCGGGAACCGGCGACCACGAGCGCCGGTCGGGCCACTCCGGGCTGACCGAACCGCGCCAGCTCGGCCAAGATCCCAGTTCGGGTGCGGACCTGAAACCGGACTTCAGGTCCGCACCCGAAACGGTGGTGTCGGCCCAGGACGCGACAGCCGGGAGGACCGGCCGCGGGACCACCACAGCCGCTATCTGGCGCGCTGGTGTCCGGCGCGGATCAGTTCCCTGGTGTACGGGTGAGCCGGTGTTTCCGCGAGTCGCCGCGGCGGGCCCACTTCGACCGGCTCGCCATCCCGCAGCACGAGCACCCGGTCACAGGCGTGCATCGCCTCACCGAGATCGTGGGTGACGAACAGCACCGCCAGCTCGCGTTGCCCGGCCAGCCGTCGGAGTGTCGAGGCGATCCCCGCCCGGGTCGATACGTCGAGCATCGACGTGGCCTCATCGGCGACCAGCAGGATCGGTTCGCTGACCAGGGCCCGTGCGATCGCGACCCGCTGCCGCTGGCCACCGGAGAGTCTGGCCGGCAGCCGGTCGAGGAACTCCGGGCCGCCAGGCAGCCCGGCGGCGTCAAGAGCGGCGACAACCCTCCGCCGGTGTTCTGGGCGCGGTACCCCGCCCAGCCGGAGGGGCTCGGTGACCAGCCGCTCGACGGTCATCGCGGGATGCAGTGAGCCGTACGGGTCCTGATGGACGAAGCCGATCCACCGTTGCGCCGCGCGCAGCCGGCGGCCCCGTAGCCGGGTGATCTCCATTCCGTTGACGACAGCCCGGCCCGCCGAGGGTGGCACGAGCCCGAGCAGCACCCGCGCCAGCGTGGTCTTTCCGGAACCGCTCTCCCCTACCAGGCCCAGAATCTCGCCGCGGCGGATCTCCAGGTCCACACCCCGAAGTGCCGGTACGGTACGACGCCCGGTGCGGAACTCAAGTCGCAGTCCGGTCACCCGTACCAGCGGTTCCCCGGGGTCCGGCGTGCGTGGCACCGCATCAGCGGCTGCCACGGTCAACACCGACGGGAAGCTCAGCGGCATCGGTTCGGCCGCCCGGTGACACGCCACCTCGCCGCCGTCGTGGGCGACCAGTGCCGGTTCGGCCCGCTGGCACTGCTCGGTGGCGAGCGGACATCGCGGCGCGAACCGGCATCCGGGAATCGCGGTATCCAGCGGCGGTGCCGTACCGGGGATCGCGGACCACGGCTCGTCCGGGCTGACCGAAGGGCTCGCGGCGAGCAGTCCCTTCGTGTACGGATGGGCGCAGCCCGCCCGTATGCCCGCCGCCGGTCGTAGCTCCACGATCTTCGCGGCGTACATCACCGCGACCCGGTCCGCGATACCGACCACGCCGGAAAGGTCGTGCGAGATCACCAACATGGACATGTCCTGTGTGGAGCGCAGCTCGGCGAGCAGGTCGAGCACCCGTTTCTGGGTGACCAGATCCAGGCCGGTGGTCGGTTCGTCGGCGACGACCAGTTCGGGTTCCCCGGCGACCGCCAGTGCGATCGCGACCCGCTGCCGCATCCCCCCTGACAACTGGTGTGGGTACGCCCGGAGCACCGACTCCGCCAGGTGCACCTGCTTGACCAACTCGCGGGCTCTCGCCGCCGCCGCGGCCGGTGAGGCTCCGGTGTGCAGCCGGACCACCTCAACGAGTTGCGTCCCGATCCGGTTGACCGGGTTCAGCCCGCCCATGGCGCCCTGCGGGACGATGCCGATCCGGCTGCCGCGCAGCGCCTGCCACCCGGGCTCGGCACGGCCGACCAGCTCCAGGCCGGCGAGTGTCGCGGATCCGGCTGCCCAGGCGCCCCGGGGCAGCATGCCGAGCAGCACCTTGGCGATGGTGGACTTACCCGATCCGCTCTCCCCCACCAGGCCGAGCACCTCACCGGGACCCACCGTGAGGTCCACTCCCCGAACCGCGGCGAGTCCGGGCGCGTACCCTGCCGAAAGTCCTTCGATGGCGAGCATCATCGGACCCGCCGCATCGCCGGGTTGATCCGGTCCTCCACCGCGACGCCGATCAGGGCCAGGGCCACCACCGTGACGGTGATCGCCAACCCGGCCGGCAGCGGCCAGCGGGACCACGCGTCGGTGAGGAAGGCTCCACTGGCCGATGCCCAGTACAGGATGGTCCCCCAACTCGGGGTGGTGGGATCGCCCAGCCCGAGGAAGGACAGGCTCGCGTCGGCGATCACGGCTCGCATCGCGCCCCGTACGAAGATCGGGATCAGCAGTGGTGCCACCACGTAGGAGGCGTGCCGGATCAGCAGATGCCGGGCGGGTGCCCCCATCGCCTTGGCGACCTCCAGGTGCGGGCTGGACCAGGCGGAGAGCACGCCGGCCCGTACCACCCGGGCCGCACCAGCCCAGGCGAGCGAGGCCAGGATCGCGATCCGAATATCGATGCCGCGGCCCAGGAAAGCGGCGGCCACGATCAGCAGAGGAAGCTCCGGAAGCGTGAGCATCACATCGGAGAGGCGCATCAGGGTCGCCTCCAGCCACCGGGGTCCGACCGCCGCGGCGGCCCCGACCACCGCGGCGACCACGGTGGTGATCAACCCGACGGCGATACCGACCGCGAGTGAGGCGCGGGTGCCGATCACCAGTTGCGCGAACAGGTCCTTGCCGACGTCGTCGCCGCCCAGCCAGAGCCCGGCGCGCGGCTCCGCCCATGGCTCGGCGACCGGTGACAGGCCGTCGTTGCCGACCAGCGGCGGACCGATCGCGGCCACCAGGACCATGCCGCCGACGATCGTCACACCGACGGCCCCCGCCACGCCGAGCAGGTCCCGCAGCCGCCGCCGCGCGGGTGCCTCGGCTGGCGCGGCGAGCACGACCTCGGTGGCGGTCATGGCGCTGTCCCGGTCCGTACCCGGGGATCGATCAGCGCGTACGTCGCGTCGGCCACGGCATTCATCGCGACCACGGTGACCGTCAGTACCAGGAAGGTGCCCTGCATCAGCGGGAAGTCCTTGGCCCGGATGGCCTCGAACGTGACCCGTCCCAGTCCCGGGTACGCGAACACGGTTTCCACCACCACCGCGCCACCCACCAGGAAGCCAATCTCGATCATCAACAGGGTATGCACCGGCAGGAGCGCTGGACGCAGCGCGTGCCGGATGGTCAGCCGGCGGCGTGGGATCCCCCTGGCGCGCCCGTGTTCGATGTGGTCGGAGGAAAGGACTGAGAGCATCGAGTACCGGGTGTAGAGGAAGAACTGGCCGAGCCCGGTGAGTGTCAGCGTCAGCACCGGCAGCAGCAGGTGGCGTGGCAGCGCGGCGGGGTCGTCGAAGCCGTCGCCGACACCGAACGTCGGCAGCACACCGAGGAACACACCGAAGAACGCGATCAACAGCATCCCCAGCCAGAACGCCGGCATCGAGTCGAACAGCAACGCGGTACCCAGCAGGATGTTGCCTTTTCCCCGCTGTCGGCGCAGCGCGCCGAACGCACCCAGCAACACACCGATTCCGAAGCCGAGCAGGATGCTGCTGCCGACCAACAGCAACGTCCACGGCAGGGCGCGGCTGATCACGTCCACCACGGGTTGCCCGTCGGCGAAGGAGTTGCCCAGGTCGAGCCTGGCCAGGTTGGACAGGTACGTGAGGAACTGCTCCGATGTGGAGCGGTCCAGACCGTACTCGGCGAGTACCCGTTTCTGGTCCTCGGGGCTGAGCAGCCCGACGCTCTCGCCACCGCCGCCAAGGGTTTGCAACGGCCCGCCTGGCAATGCCCGGGGAAGGACGAAATTGATCACCAGGGCGAGTGCCAGAACCACCCCGTACTCGACACACCGGCCGGCGAGGTAGCCGCCGGTAGCCCGCCAGGACCGACCCGTCACCAAGTCGCGGGCCGACCCTGGCGAGTCGGTCGCGGTCACCGCCGGAGGTCCACGTAGGACATCTTGTTCAGGATCCCGGCACCGTCCTGGTAGACCCAGCCGTCAAAGACGTCCTGCCGGTACGCGTACGCGCCGTCCGGGTAGTACAGGGTGACGAACGGGACGATCTCGGCGAGCCGGCGTTGCATGTCGCCGAGCAGCGTGTGCCGCTCCTCCAGGGTGGTGGCAGCCCGTAACCTGTCAGCGAGCTGGTCGAGTTGCGGGTCCTTCGTCCCGGTGATGTTCAGGCGCCCCAGCGTGGTGTCGGAGTCGACCACCGCCGGCAACATCGTGGTGTCAAGCATGACCGGGGCCGACCACCCCCACATCGCCATGTCGTAGTCGCGACCCTTGGTCACGTCGTACCCGGGCCAGACCTTGGCATCGACCGAGTCAGCGTCCAACGAGTTCACCGTTACACCGATGCCCACCTGCTTGAGCATGTCCCGGATCAGTTCGGCGACCCGGATCCGCTCCGGGCTTACGGAGTACACCAGCAGGGTGAAGTTCAGGGGCTTGCCGTCGAGCACCTGGATGCCATCCCCGCCCGGCGTCGCGCCAGCCGCGTCGAGCGCCTCCTTCGCCCCCGCCACGTCGTACACGTGACCGAGAGCGGGATCCGCGCCGGGTGCGTCCGGATGCCAGAACCCCGGATTACCGCGCTCGGCACGACCCCGCAGCACGGTTTCGATGATCTTGTCGACGTCGATCGCTTGCGCGATCGCGCGACGTACCTCCGGGTTGTCGAACGGCTTGCGCGCGTTGTTGAACGCGAGCAGGGTGCTGGCGAAACCCGGCCCCCGGACGATCTTGATGCCGCGCTGCCGCTCCAGCCCCTTCGCCTGCTCCTCGGGCACCGTGCGGGACCAGGTGTCCACCTCGCCGGTACGCAACGCGGCCAACGCGGTCTGTTGCTCGGGGATGATCGACACTCGGATCTTGTCGAGCTTGGGTGTGCCCATCGCGTAGTCGGGGTTGGCCTGGAGTTCGTATCCCTGGTCCTTCTTGTAGCTGACCAGCTTGTACGGGCCGGTCCCGATGGCCTGCTCGGCGGTGGCGTTCTCCGGCTTGTCGATTGTGGACCAGACGTGCTCGGGCAGGATCCGCATGTCTGCCAGCAGCCGGCTCGGGAACTCCGGGTCGGCCGAGCCGAGCGTGAACACCACCCGGTTGCCGTCGACCGTCACGTCCTTGACGTCCTGCAACTGCGGCGCGCTGTCGGCCACGGTGTGCTTCTTGTAGTAGTCCACGCTGAAGACCACGTCATCGGGGCCGAAGGGTTCACCGTCGTGCCAGGTCACGCCGTCGCGCAGGGTGAGCGTGAACGTCTTGTTGTCCGGTGCGGCTCGCATGCTTTGCGCGAGCAGTGGTTGCGGCTGGTTCTTCTCATCGAGTTCCAGCAGCTTGTCGTAGATCAGCGCCACCAGGTTCGACCCCGGATAGCCGGTGTTCTGGGTGTACGGGGTGAGGGTCCCCTCGTCCGTGGCGACCGCGATCGTCAGCTCCTCGGCCCGCTTGGGACCGGGCCGTTCCGCCGAGGAGGATTCCCTGTCGCCGCCACAGCCGGTCAGGCTCGCCAGGAGCAGGGTTGTCGCGATGAGGACGGACGGGAGTGGGCGTAGCAATGACAGATAGGACACCGGGACCTCCGTTTGCCGGGCCGCACCCGAAGAGGTTCCCCGGGACCCTTGGTGCTTCCTGCCAGGGACGTATAGATCGACGTCACTTCCCGACCACGATACGGACCGGATGTATGGGTATCAAGAACCCCAATTCCGATCAGTTCGATCTTTGGCACACCAGGCGCTGCCACCGATCCGCTGTCGGCAGGGAACCCGCGACATCGGTGGACCGTCACATCACGCATGAAGCCGCGTCGTGTGGTCGTTGCCGGCCTCGGCCTGGTGCTGCTTTCCGGCTGCGGTCTGTTCTCGCCGCCGAAGGACACGGTCGCGGACCACTTCTCGCCTCCGCTGGCCTACCCCGGTCCGGCCTGGGAGAAGGACGGCCGCTCGATCGATCCGGAGGAACTGAACACGGTCGCTGGACCCGACCACTGCGACTGGCAGAGCGTGGTGATGATGCACCTCGGCTGGCCCTTGGGCACGGTTTCCCGGACGGTCGAGCAGTCCCGCCAGTTCATCCGCGACCCGGACGGGAGCATCGAAGGTCTTCGCGGACAGCTCATGACAAGCGTCGAACTGCCCACCGATGCCCGGGACACCGGCTACCACCTCGACGAGCTCGAACTGTGGCTGTCGCCCTCGGAGCCGGACGGGGTGTACCTCCGCATCGGGAATGACGTCGAACGGTGGCCACGCGCTGATCCAGTCGTCGCCTGCGCGTGAGCATCCACCGTCTGCCAGGTCGATCGACGGAGCTTGTATCGACACTGGTGGCTGTCCTGATCGCTGTTTCCGGCTGCGGCTCGCTTCGATATCTCGAACGGCTTGTCTGACGATTTCAGCTTGCCCACACGACTCCTCCCAGACACCATGCCCGGTTGATCGAACGAACATAGCCATGGACGACCCAGCCCCTTCGCTCCACTCTCATTACAAGAGCTTCACCACTACTACGAACTGGTCCGCCAGCGAGTCTCCCTTCGGTGTTCAATCCTTCGCATCCGCTCAGGACACTCCCCTTTTGCCCACCCCATTCGAGACAGAAGGGCAGAGACTCGCCTTCTCCTGTTCCGCGCAGACGGCAGCAGACCGGGCTCGCGTCGCCTATATGCCGGACACCGCCTGGCCAGAAGACGGAACACCCGCCAGACTCATCCCGGAGCCTTATTCCCGCCCCGGTTCTGATGTCACCTAATGAGTTTTCGACACGTTTCCAGCGATTCACTCGCGTTCGCCTTCCCGATCCCCACCTGACGCCATACCTGGCGCCTTTTCCCCCATCACTCACCACGACGGTCTTCAGCCAACGCAGCATGAGGGCGGTTTGATGCCACCTTCCGCCAGGCGACACCGAAGGGCCAAACCTTCATCGTCCACGCAGCACCGCGTCAAAGAAGCTGACCTACAGCAACCCCTGCTTCACGTTCAGAACACACGAATAACGCTCCAGTGCGGATCGATCCAGAAGGTCTTTTTTTTTTGAAAGTAGGCTGCGGAAAGCCATGTGCCGTAGCCAGCGAGAACTCCCGTGACCAGCATCAGGCCAACCTGCCACACAGGATTGTCATCCATACCGGCGAGAACCTGAGCTGCACCAGAAAGACCAACGAGCACCGCGCCTACGGCAACCAGGATCCGGGAGGACACATCAGCAGTATAGGGATGCCTGTCCACTTGGGACGAAGTGTCTACGGCGACACAATCTGCGTGCCGTCTCGTCACTCATAGCGCGGTAGGCTACGTCGCAGCTCTGACAGGCGTGCCAGCTACGCGCCGAACTACCTCCGGGCCGGTTCACTCCAGGATGCTCAGAATCCCTGACGGCCAGGTTGCGCCGTGGACGTGCCATCGCTGCCACCGCCCTTACCCGGCACGGCACGGCACGGCACGCCGTGCGTACACCAGTTCCACCTCGTACCGGTCCCGATGGCGCTGGTAGTAGCCGACCGCCGGGCGGACGGCCAATGTCCTTCCCTGGTTGCTGGCACGAGACTCCGCCATGAACAGAACTCTCAGCGCGCCTCCCACCAGGTTGGGTTTCCTTCGCGTGGTGGCCATTCGGTGGGCGCCTCAGTGGGGTTCTTGCGTGGTGAGATCGGTATCGGTCGCCGTCTGGGTTCCGGCTGAGCGGCTGGGACTTCGGGTGCTTGAGGACGACCGGGGTGCTCCGGGTGCGAGTGGCCAGCTTGTTGCTCCTGTGGCTCGGCGAGGTGCATGTGCGGCAGAGGACAGAGCCAACCGGCCAGGCGGTGATACTCATCGAGGTGGGTCCAGCCAGCTTCCGTAAACACGATAGGTAGAGAGCACCATCGGCACGGCATTGGCGACTGCTGATCAGAGGGTGGCTCGGTCAGCATGGCGTTGCCTGAGCTAGTTTTTGGTGGGTGATCGCCTCCTGTTCGTGTCACCAGACGACTCGGACGGCACCCTGTGCGTCGATCGTTACGCAGATGAAAGCCACACGTAGTACCGCGCGGCGATCAGCGATGTCGCAGTACTGCCAGCGGCGAAGCTCGGTGCGAGTTACGGCCAGCTGACCTGGGTGCTGCCACGGTGCGGCAAACGTAGCCGCGGGGCTGGGCCGAACAGCGTGGGCCTTAGGGTAGTCAATGACCTGCCGTCCAACTCCGAAGAGCGCTTGGTGCGCTCGCACCAGGGCGCGGAGCAAGAGGTCTTGTTCAAGTAGGGTCGCGGGCTGATCTGGTTGCTCGCAGGCCACGCCACAGGAGTAATAACGGCTGCCATCAAGCCGGGTTGCCGGCTGCATCTGACTATTGCAACGTAGACACCAGACTAGTTCTTCGAGGAGGTATTTCTTGGGCAACTGCGAGGACGCCACGATCGTCGCCATCCCTCCAAATAGTTGGATGGCACCAAGGCAGGCGGGGTCGGAACCGGCCAAAGAGGACAATTTCGGTTCCGTTGCCCGGCACCTGCCCCGGTGCCTTGGATGGACTTTGTAGCGCGTTTTGGATTAGCCCAATTACTCCCCGGTATGCCAAACCCGCATGATCAACATGCCATGTGGAATAGACAAAATCCCGCTTGGACGGAAGCGTAGGAGGCCATTTTATGCCTGTCGGCATGTCGATCTTGGCGTGCCTACAGGTCCACGAGATAAAGGAGTCTGTCGGTGAGCCACCCGGCCAATCGGCACTGTACACGCTGCGACGCTAGATTGCGTCGTACAAACAACGGGCAGCTCTGCGACCCGTGCATCCGCCAAGTCGGCATGCCGCAGGAGGCTGCGGTACTGTCACCGGACTTCTACGAACAGCCTGCCGTGGTCTCAGCCTTGGCGCGATATGACTTCGGCGACTTTTTCAAGAAGGTTCGGCGCGAGTTGGGTCTCACGCAGGAGGAGTTCGGGTTCTTGATCAGTGTCGCACAGAGCCGCATCTGCAAGATCGAGAAGGGTCTGTCTCGTCTGCGGGATGTCGAGGCTGTCGCCCGAGTTGCGACTGCGCTGGACATCCCCGCTGGCCTTCTGGGCTTCGTCACGGAGGACCTGGTTACCCTCGAAGCAGGTCGGGGAGACGAGGCGGTGAGCTGGTTGGACAGACGCGATTTCATTTCAGCCGTCACTGCGACCGCACTCGGCGCTGGGGTTGAGCATTCCGTCCACGAGCGACTCGCCGCTCTCATACCGGCAATTCAAGTCAAGCCGTCCCGGCGGGTAGGGCAGGCCGACGTGGAACGCATCGAGGCGACCACCAGAGCCTTCCGCGACTGGGGCCACCGCTGGGGCGGCGGCGGGCTGGCGGTGGCTACGGTGGTTGCCCAGCTGCGGTGGGTTCTGGCAACGGCGCATCACGCGGTGGTCGCGTCCGAGCCGATCCGTCGACGTCTGTTGGTCGCCACCGCCGATCTGGCCCATCTCGGTGCGTGGACCAGCTACGACGTCGAACAGCACGAGGATGCCCGGCGGCTGTGGATGGTGGCACTGGATGCGGCGCAGGAAGCCCGCAACCCGGGTCTTGTCGGTGCCGTCCTGCGAGGTCTGGCCGATCAGGCTTTGCACCTCAAGCGACCAGACGAAGCCCTGCGGCTGGTCCGGCTGGCATACGCCATGACGGTCGACCAGGACCATGAGACACCAGAACTGGCGTTGTCCGAAAACGCGGCATACGAGGCGTGGTGCCACGCCGCAGCGGGCAACCGGCGGCCCTGCGAACGCGCCCTGGGTAAGGCCGAAGACCACTTTGACAAGACCCGTGACGACGACACACCGCCATGGCTGGAGCACTTCGACTACGCCGAACTGACCGCGGTGCGCGGTCACGCGTACCACGTGCTGG
>DASUSI010000013.1:0-10831 GCA_036375165.1 Micromonosporaceae bacterium
TTACAGCCGAGACCTCGCGGGGCTGGAAGCGTTGTGGCTGCCACCCCCCTTACCCGACGGCCACGAGAGTTCCTACTACTTCCACTGGGTCCAGTTCACCGGCGGCATCCGTGACCGGGTGGCGGCACAGCTCTACGCGGCCGGGATCTACACCACATTCCGCTATGAGCCACCGCACCGCGTCCCGATCTTCGGGGCGGTCGAGGCAGCGCGGTGAACCGGCTTCTGTCGCGGTTGGGTCCGCGCGAGGCGGACAGCTCAGCGCGGTGGCGGGATCAGGGGCGCGTTGCTGGCGGCCTCCAGGGCACGCCGGCAGGCGGTCGCCAACGGCCGCAGCGCGAGCGCACGCCGCTGAGCCTGGTGTCCGTTGACGGCACCCCCGAGCGGATCCTGCGTGGCCAACGCCAGCACCTGTTCCAGCACGCTGGCACGGGCGTACAGACGTCGGCTGCGCGGATCGTAGCCAGCCGGCAGTTCCGGTCCGGTACCACCGCGACGCAACGCGGCCAGCGCCTCGCCCAGTTCGGGTCGCCAGCGCGCCACGTCCAACGCCATCAGGGCCTCGGTAGTCTCCGTCAACGCGGCCGACAGGTCATGTTCGGCTTCGGCGGCAGTCGGCGAGTCGACCGGCGGCGCGGGGTTCGCCTCGACGGGGTACGCCTGCCAGGTCACCGTGTGCCAGACATCGCCGGAGCCGGAGCGGTGTTCGGCCACCTCGGGCACGAGTCCCAGTTCACCGGCGACCACGCCTTCACCGCGCAGCAGGGCCGCGGTACTGAACGGTCCGGGACCCGGTAGCCCACGTGGATCCCCGGGGGCCGGCAGCACCAGTCGAATCTGTTCCGGGCGTAGCCCCGACAGGATCGCGAGCGCCTCCCGTAGCGGTACGTCATGCCAGGTGCCCGGGAGGTCCCGGCACATGTGTTCCGCACCGGCCGTGATCGTCGGCGTCACGTCGTCATAGGGGACCAGCCCCGCGCGCCAGGCCCGCACCCACGGTACGAACCTCGCGCCGAGGCGCACCGTGTGGGTTTGGGCCCGGGAGATGGACGTCACGCATTCGAGGGTAGGTCGCCGGTGCGAGGCGTGACACGGCGAGCCGCACACGACGGCTTCCCGATCGGCCCTACCGTCGACACCAGATCGACATGAGTGGGGCGGTGGGGACCGTGGGGCGGTGGGGTGAGTACCGCGACGTACTGGCTGGCGACTGGCGGCGTCGGCAGCGGGTTCCCGTGATCGACGCGGAGCCTGACCTGGTGGTCGAGGACGCTGAGACCGGCTTCTGCGGCGCCGTGGTGGGTTTCGACGGCGATGCCGTGGTACTGGAGGACCGGTTCGGGAAGCGGCGGCTGTTCCCGATGCTTCCCGCCGCCTTCCGGTTCGAGGGCAGGCTCGCCACCCTGCGGCGTCCGGTGGCGGTCGCCGGGCCACCGCGACCGCGGCGTACCGCGTCGGGATCGGTCGCGGTCGAGGACACGACCCCCCGGGTGGCCAGGGCCAGCCGGATCTGGGTGGAGGGCGTTCACGACGCCGCGCTGGTGGAGCGGATCTGGGGCGACGACCTGCGGGTGGAGGGTGTCGTGGTGGAACCGCTGGGCGGCATCGACGGCCTGTCCGAGGCGGTCCGGCGGTTCGCTCCGGGCCCGACCCGGCGGCTCGGGATCCTGGTCGATCACCTGGTGCCGGGCAGCAAGGAGAGCCGCATTGTGGCCACCGTGGACTCGCCGTACGTACTGGTGACCGGCCACCCCTATGTGGACGTCTGGCAGGCGGTCAAGCCGCGCGCGCTCGGGATCGAACGCTGGCCGGACGTCCCGCCGGGTACTCCGTGGAAGGCCGGGGTGTGTGCCGTGCTCGGGGTGTCGGACACCCAGGACATGTGGCGCCGGGTGCTGGCCTCGGTGCGTGACCTCCACGATGTCGAGACGCCACTGCTGGGCGCCGTGGAACGGCTGATCGACTTCGTGACCACCGCACCGGAGTGACCGCGACGGTCTCGGCTGACTCAGAGATCCGGCCACGGATCATGGAGAAATTCGAACGTGGCGATGTCCAGCACGGTCACCGCGCCGTCCGGGCCCCGCCGCACGGTGAGCCGCTCCCCGTGGTTCATGCCGCTGACGCATCGCCACAGGTCCGTGCCATCCGCGACGAACCGCCACGATGCCGCACCAGGCGAGGCCACCGACCGGACCACCAGGTGCCGCTCCTCGGGGTCGTACCCCACCTCGTACTCCAGGCCCATGAACCACCAGCGGCCACACAACGGTGCGATGTCGGGCGGCGGTGCGGCGGCCGGCCGCCACGCATCCGGCGCGGGCGACGGCTCGTGTTCCAGAACCTCCTCGATCGTCCTGTGGCACAGCTCCATGATGGACACCTTCGCGTTGTACGCGTTGCAGAAGGCGAGCGCGCCGGTGCCCGACGGCCGGTGCACCACCAGCATCGCGAGATACCCGGGCATCGAACCGCCATGCCCTACCAGCACCCGCTCACCCCGGCGCATCAGTTGCAGCCCCAACCCAAACCCGCCGGACCAGGTCTGTGGGTCGACGATCGTCACCGGCACCGCCATTTCCTCGATCGTGGCGGGGTCGATGACCTCAGCGGGCGGGGCCGCGAGAAAGGCCGCCCACCGTGCCAGGTCCTCCACGGTGCTCCACAACTGCCCGGCCGGCGCCATGACGCCCGCGTCATGGCGCGGTTCCTCACGCAACACGTCCTGCCACGGATGCACCACATAGCCGCGGGCGAACGGTTCCTCACACTGGTACGTGGTGCGGCGCATCCCGAGCGGGACCAGCAGCCGTTTGGTCACCAGATCCGACCAGGTCTCGCCGGTGATCCGGGAGGCGAGCGCGGCGAGCAGCGCGTACGCCACGTTGGAGTAGTGGAACCTGCGATACGGGGGGTGCGCCATCAGCCGTCCGTCGAGGCTTCGCAGCAGCGAGTCGAGGGTCATCCCAGGGGCCCGTTCCCACCAGGGACCGTCGGGCTCCCGCCGGGAACCGCTGGCATGCCCGAGCAACTGGCGGATGCTCGCCCGTCCCAACGGTGTCCCGGGCAGGTGCCGCTCCAGGGGGTCTTCGAGCTCCAAGCGGCCCTCGTCCCGCAGCAGCATCAGCAGTGTGGCGGTGAAGGTCTTGGTGATCGACCCGATCCGGTACTGGGTGTCCACTGTCGGTTTCGGTGTCTCCCCGGCTGCCGACACGTACCAGAGCCGCCCCTCGCGAACCACACCGAGGATCACCGACGGCATCCGGCCCTCCGACTGGGCAGAGGCCACCATTTCGTCGATCCGTGCGGTGGTCTGCGCGGTCGGCGTCACAATCCGTGTCCCTTCGTCGGGGCTGTCCGATGCCCTACTGTGACACGGCGTGCTGCGGTGTCTGGTCCGGCCGTGTCACGATCTAAGTGTGGCAGCAGTGATCTGGCTGATCATCGGTATCGGTTTGGTCGTCGCGGAGGTCTTCACCGTCGACCTGGTGCTCCTGATGTTCGCGGTGGGCGCGCTCGCGGCGGCCGGCACGGCGCTGCTGACCGACAGCCTGGTCGCGCAGGTGGTGGTGTTCGCCGTGGTGTCGGTGCTGGCCCTTGCCGGGGTCCGGCCATTGATCAAGAAGCGGATGTCGCACCACGCCGACGACGGCACCCCGCTGAGCGTGGCCGCCGTCGAGGGCGCGGCAGCGGTGGTACTGGAACGGGTGGACACCGATCACGGACTCGTGAAGATCCAGGGCGACACCTGGACGGCCCGGGCCTTCGACGCGACCCAGGTGATGGAGCCCGGCGAGCGGGTCAAGGTCGTAGAGGTCAAGGGCGCTACGGCGCTCGTCTGGAAGGACTTTTAGGCGTGGAGACAGTTGTTCTCGTCCTGGTGCTGGTCATCGCAGCCCTGGTGCTGGTCGTGTTGTCACGGTCGATCCGGATTGTGCCGCAGCAGCAGGTGTACATCATCGAACGGCTGGGTCGGTACAGCCGCTCCCTGAATCCGGGCCTCAACCTGCTGGTGCCGTTCGTGGACGCGGTGCGGGAGAAGGTCGACCTGCGCGAGCAGGTGGTGAGCTTCCCGCCCCAGCCGGTTATCACCTCGGACAACCTGGTGGTCTCGATTGACACGGTGCTTTACTACGTGGTGACCGACCCCCGGCTCGCGGTGTACGCGATCCGTGACTTCCTGCAGGCGATCGAGCAGCTGACAGTCACCACGCTGCGTAACGTGATTGGCTCCCTCGACCTCGAGAAAGCGCTCACCAGCCGGGACGACATCAACCGGCAGCTTCGCGGAGTGCTGGACGAGACCACCGGCAAGTGGGGGATCCGGGTCACCCGGGTGGAAATCAAGGCCATCGAGCCACCACCCAGCGTGCGGGACTCGATGGAGAAGCAGATGCGTGCCGAACGGGACCGCCGAGCCGCGATCCTGCAAGCCGAGGGGCACAAGCAGTCGCAGATCCTGACCGCTGAGGGTGACAAGCAGGGGGCGATCCTGCGGGCCCAGGGCTCCCGGGAGGCGCAGGTGCTGCACGCCGAAGGCCAGGCCAAGGCGATCCGGACCGTGGCGGACGCGATCCACCGGGCCAACCCGGATCCCAAGCTGCTGGCGTACCAGTACATCCAGGCGCTGCCCGCGATCGCGCAGGGCGAGTCGAACAAGCTGTGGATCATCCCGTCGGAGCTCACCAAGGCTCTGGATGGCATCGGTGGCGTGATCGGCAGGTTGCAGGAACAGTCGAGTGAGCCCACTGTCAGCGGCGAGGAGACCGAGGAGATCGCCCAGATCGCCGCCGAGGCACAGGCCGCGGCCGAGGCCGCGCAACGGGAGGCCGAGACCGCGGTACGGGAAGCCGAGCAGGCGGTGCCCGGCCAACCGGTTGGTCTGGATGCCTCCCGTCCGCCCGCGCTCACCGCGCCACACGGCGACGCGGTAGCCGGCGGCATCCCGGTGACAGCCCAGCCCGGCTACTCGATGCCACCACCCGGCCCGGCGGTGCGGGAAACCAGTCCGGAGCCACCGGACGCGGGGCGCCAGCCCTGACCGTGGGTCCCACCGTCCACATCGACCGTCCGGACGACACCCGGATCGCGGACTACCGGGCACTGACCGACGTCGAGTTGCGTACCCGGTTCGAACCGCCCCACGGGCTGTTCATCGCCGAAGGCGAGCTTGTGCTGCGCAGAGCCCTGCGGGCCGGCTACCGGCTGCGTTCCGTACTGGTGGACGCCAAACGCCTGGACCAACTCCGAGACCTCGACACCGGTGACATCCCGGTGTACGCGGCGGATCCGGGTGTGTTGCGGGCGATCACCGGCTTCCACGTACACCGTGGCGTACTGGCTTCGTTCCACCGCCGGCCACTGCCGTCGCCCGCCGAGGTATTGGCCGCCGCGGCCCGGCTGGTGGTGCTGGAGGACGTCAACAACCACACCAACCTGGGCGCGATCTTCCGGGCCGCCGCCGGGCTCGGTTTCGACGGCGTGCTGTTGTCCCCGTCCTGCGCTGACCCGCTCTACCGGCGCAGCGTACGGGTCAGCATGGGGGAGGTGTTCGCGATCCCGTACGCGCGGCTGACCGAGTGGCCCGCGGACCTGAAGCGGGTGCGTGACGCGGGTTTCGTCCTGGTCGCGTTGACGCCCGGGGAGGACGCGATGGCGATCGACACCCTGGACCGCCAGGCACGGGCCCGCCCCGCGATGCTGCTGGGTGCCGAAGGGGAAGGGCTGTCCGCGCGGGCCCTCGCGACATGTGACGTACGGGCCCGGATCCCGATGAGCCGGGGGGTGGATTCGCTCAATGTGGCGGCGGCCGCGGCGGTCGCGTTCTGGGAACTGGGCCGGCCGACACCACGATCCTGACCCGCCGCGGCCGGCTCCGGGTTACGGCGGGTGGACCAGTCGGGCGTGCAGGG
This sequence comes from Micromonosporaceae bacterium, assembly GCA_036375165.1. Classification (GTDB taxonomy): domain Bacteria; phylum Actinomycetota; class Actinomycetes; order Mycobacteriales; family Micromonosporaceae; genus WHSM01. The sequence continues at coordinate 5,913 of DASUSI010000013.1, forward strand.
TGGTGGCCGGCGTCGCCGCGGCCAGCAGCGGGCGCGCGGCCAGCCAGGCGGCGCCGGCCGCGCCGTCGCCGGCCAGCGTGACCGTGACCGTTGGCCAACGTAGGGCGGCTCCCGCCCGTACCGCCGTCGACACTGGGGTGTCGGCGACCAGCAGGCTGCCGGCGAGCACCAACGGCCCTGCCTCGGCCCGCGGCCCGGTTTCGGCGGCGCGGATCTGGGCGACCGAGTCGAGCAGATGCCCGGCGGCCCGTTCGACGATGTCCCGGGCCACGCCGTCGCCATCGGCAGCGGCCTGGCACACCAGGGGCGCGAACCTGGCGAGCGCCACGGGAGGGTCCCGGCGCACCGCGTTGACCACCGCGGTGACCGACTCCCGTCCTGGTGGCGGCACCGTACCGAGGAGGTCGTCCAGCAGCCGCCGCGCCAGGGCGGACAGACCGGTCCAACCGTCCAGGTGGGCCAGTGTCGCCCGTACCGCCTCACGTCCGAGCCAGAACCCGGATCCCAGATCGCCGAGCAACCAGCCGTGCCCGTCGCAGATCCGCCCCAGCTGACGGTCCCGGATCCGGGCCGCGATCGCCCCGGTGCCGGCCAGCAGCAGGGTGCCGTGCGGCGCGGGAGTGCCGGCGGCGAAGGCGACCACGGCATCGGGCACCGCCCGGTACGGGCACCGCAGTCCCACCCGGTGCCACATTTTCTCGAACTGGTCCGCGACCCCCGACTCGGTCAGCCGGCCGACGCCGGCCATGCCGACCACGGCGCCGGCGACCCGGGCCGGATCGACCGTGGCCAAGGCGGCTCGCAGGGCCGCCTCAACCGCGGCGAACGCTTGGGACACCTCGTGCGCCGTCGGATTCCCCCCGGCGGCGCTACCGGACCCGATCCGGTGTCCGTCGAGGTCGGCGAGCATTGCCCGGCTCGAGGTACCGCCGATGTCCAGCCCCAGTACGAGCGGCGGTGTCATGCGCGCACTTTAGTGGTGGCGTCGCCACCGTGGCGTCCCGCAGGAGCGGTTTCATAACGACGCTTGACAACCATGCGTGGTGCCTCGAAAGAATCTTCGCACCGCAGGTGCGGCCTGAAAGGAAGTTCGAGGCGGCGTGCTGTCCCGCGACCGCCGCGTTGCGTCGCCGGGAGGGCACATGACCATCAGCAGCGAGGCGTACCTGGGGCAGGTGAAATCCCTGATGGCGCGCCTTGGCGAGAGCCAGCTCGAGAGTATCGGCAAGGCGGCTGGCCTGATCGCGGACGCGGTGGCGGCCGGTGGCGTGGTGCAGGCGTTCGGCTCAGGTCACTCTGAGGCACTCGCCATGGAGATCGCCGGCCGGGCCGGCGGGCTGGTGCCGTCCAACCGGCTCGCGATCCGGGACCTGGTGATCCACGGAGGCGCACCCGTGGACGTGCTGCACGACCCGAAGCTCGAACGCGACCCCGGAGTCGCGCACCGGCTCTACGAACTGGCGAATATCCGACCCGAGGACGTGTTCGTCATCGCATCGAATTCAGGGATCAACGGATCCGTCGTCGAACTGGCTCTACTGGTCAAGGAACGCGGCCACGGACTGGTCGCCGTCACCTCGGCCGAACAGTCGCGCAAGCTTCCCCCACGTCACCCGTCGGGCCGGCGACTGGCGGAACTCGCCGACGTGGTGCTGGACAACGGTGCGCCCTACGGCGATGCCCTGCTCCCGCTGTCGAACGGCGGTGCGGTGTGCGCGGTGTCGTCCATCACGGGCGCCCTGTTGGCACAGATGGTCACCGCCGAGGTGGTGCGCCGGATGCTCGAAGCCGGCCATACTCCCCCTGTCTACCTGTCAGCCAACGTTCCCGGCGGGGACGAGCACAACCAGGCCCTGGAGTCTCGGTACGCCGGCCGAATCCGGCGTACCGCCTGACACACGGAGGAGACACGAATGCCCAACCCCCTCGAAACCTCTGAACTGACCCGTCGCGGACTGTTGCGGCGGGCCGCGGCCGCCGGGCTGATCGCCGGCCCGGCGGGCGGCCTGCTGGCCGGCTGTGCCACCGCGGGCGGCGAGACCGAGAACGCCGAACGCGGCGGCAAGAGCGCGAAGAACCCGCTCGGCGTCCCGGAGACCGCGGCCCTTGAGGTCGTGATCTTCAACGGAGGTTTCACCGACAAGTACGCCAAGGACCTCCACGAGCCGCTGTACAAGAAGGCGTTCCCGAAAGCGCAGATCAAGCACTCCACCACCGAGGAGATCGCCAAGACCCTGCAATCCCGGTTCGTGTCCGGCAGCCCGCCGGACGTGGTGAACAACTCCGGCGCCAACTCGATGGACGCTGGCAAGCTGGCCGCCGAGGGGGCGCTGTTCGACCTCACGGCGTTGCTGGACGCCCCGTCGGTGGACGATCCGAAGGTCAAGGTCCGGGACACCCTGATTTCCGGCACCGTGGAACTGGGCACGTACGACGGCAAGCCGCTCGTGTTCAACTACGCATACACCGTCTACGGCATCTGGTACTCCAAGTCGCTGTTCGCCAAGAACGGCTGGGAGTTCCCGAAGACCTGGGCCGACATGGTGACGCTGTGCAAAGAGATCAAGAAGACCGGTATGGCTCCGTGGACCTACCAGGGCAAGCACCCCCGCTACATGAACTGGCCGCTGCTGTCGATGGCGACCAAGCTCGCCGGCCCGGACATCCTGGTCGAGATCGATAACCTGAAGCCCGGAGCCTGGAAGCACGAGGCGATCAAAGAGTCCGCCACCAGGCTGTACGAGTTGCGCAAGCAGGGCTTCATCCTCAAGGGCACCGAGGGCATGGACCACGTCCAGGCGCAGACCGCGTGGACCGAGGGCAAGGCGGCGTTCGTGCCGTGTGGATCCTGGCTGGAGAACGAACAGAAGGACACCACACCGGACGGCTTCGAGATGACCGTGGCACCGGAGCCGCAGTTGTCCGACGGCGGTGCGCTGCCGTACGAGGCGGTTCGGGCCACCGCCGGGGAGCCGTTCATCGTGCCGGCCAAGGCGAAGAACCCGTACGGCGGACTGGAGTACCTGCGGCGGATGCTCTCCAAGGAGGGGGCCTCCGGTTTCACCGGGATGGTCTCCAGCCTCACCGCGGTGCAGGGCGCGGCGGACGGGCTCAGCCTGCCACCGGGTCTCGCGTCGGCCGCCGCGGTGCTCAAGGCGGCGGGGGACAACGTGTTCAACTGGCGCTACCCGAGCTGGTACCTCCCGATGGAGAATCCGGCCATCGACGCGGCTACCGGTGATCTGCTCACCAACCGGATCACTCCAGACGAGTGGATCGAAGAGTGCGAAAAGGCCGCGAAGAAGATCCGCGACGACGACAGTGTCAAGAAGTACCAGCGGTGAGGAATCCTGAGCGCTGATGCGACACGGCAGGTACCCGTTCGTGGTGGCTTTCCTGGCGCCGCCGGTGGCGCTGTACGCCATCTACGTCATCTCGCCCTATCTGCAGGCGTTCTACATTTCGCTGACCAGGTGGAGCGGGTTCTCCCCGAACGTGGAGTACGTCGGGATGGCGAACTACCGGCGGCTGGCCACCGACGACGAGTTCTGGAACGCGTTGACCAACAACCTGGTCCTGCTCGCCATCCTGCCGGTGGTCACCATCGTGCTGGGCCTGTTCTTCGCATCGATGCTGAACGTCGGTGGACAGGGTGGTCGCGCCGCGGTCGGCGGTGTCACCGGCTCGCGGGTCTACCGGGTCATCTACTTCTTTCCGCAGGTGCTCTCGGTGGCGATCGTCGGCGTTCTCTGGCTGTACATCTTCGAACCTCGCGGTGGGCTGCTCAACGGCGTACTGCGAGTGGTTGGACTGGGGTCGCTCAGCCAGGCCTGGCTGGGCGACCCCGCCTACGCGTTCTGGTGTGTCCTCGCGGTGATGGTGTGGATGAACGTCGGGTTCTACATCGTGTTGTTCTCCGCCGGGATGCAGTCGATCCCACGCGACATCTACGAGGCGGCGCTGCTGGACGGGTCGTCCCGGTTCACCACGTTCTGGCGGATCACCGTGCCACTGCTGTGGGACAGCGTCCAGGTCGCCTGGATCTACCTCGCGATCATCGCGCTGGACGCGTTCGCACTGGTCCAGATCATGCTCGGAAACGCCGGTGGGCCGTCCCGGTCCGGTGACGTGCTCGGCCTGAACCTCTACCGCACCGCCTTCAACTCGTTCAACTTCGGCTACGCGTCGGCCATGGGCGTCACCTTGTTCCTGCTGACCTTGACCGTCGCGGTACTCGCGATGCGGGTGACCCGCCGGGAACGGGTGGAGTTCTGATGACCACCGCCACCACCCCCACCGTTCCAGCGGGCGAGCAACTTCCGGTTCGTCGGTCGGAGTCCCGGCCGGACCGGGCGACGGAGCCGGGCTTCACCCCCCTGAACCTGCTCACCTCAGGTTTCCTGGTGCTCTGGGGGGTGCTCACCGCGTTTCCGTTGCTGTGGGCGATGATGACCTCGCTGAAGACCAACCGGGAGATCCTGAGCAGTCCGTGGCAACTGCCGGCCAGCCCACAACTGGACAACTTCGCCCGCGCGTGGGGCCAGGCGAACATCGGCCAGTACTTCATCAACAGCATGATCGTGGTGGGTGGTGCCCTGGTGCTCACCATGCTGCTCGGTTCGATGGCGGCGTATGTGCTGGCGCGCTACGAGTTTCCGGGCAACCGGATCGTCTACTACGCGTTCGTCGGCGGGATGACCTTCCCGGTGTTCCTGGCCCTGGTGCCGCTGTTCTTCGTGGTCGACAACATGAAGTTGTTGCCGGTGGTGGGGCAGTACATCACTCTGAACAGCTACGGCGGCCTGATCCTGGTCTACGCGGCATACTCGTTGCCGTTCACGGTGTTCTTCATGACCGCCTTCTTCCGGACCCTGCCGACCACGATCGCGGAGGCCGCTCTGATCGACGGCTGTGGTCAC
>DASUSI010000014.1:0-19528 GCA_036375165.1 Micromonosporaceae bacterium
CGGTGATGAAGACCGACCCAGCGGCCGGTAGTTCACGCCGATCGCCGCCAGTCGTCCGAGGTGGACCGCCAGTCGTTGCCGGAACGTACCGAACTCGGCTCGCGGCGGCGGTGACCAGATCGCCTCGCTGAAGGCGCACAGCCTGGGGAACGCCATGTACTCCACGGCTTCGGGGCTGGGCAGGTACTCACTCCACAGCTGACACTGCGCACCCAGCGCCCCGGACGGCTGGTCCGGGTCGAACGCGTACACCTTCTCCAGTGGAGTGTGACCACCGATCGCCAGCGGCTCGTTCGCCCGCTCCGCGCTCTGGTAGTGGTCCAGGTAGAGCTGCTCCTGCCCGGTGAGCACGATGTCGTGGCCGGCGGACCGGGCGGCCTCCGAAGCGCCCCGCCCGCTCCACGGCATCGCGACAGCACCCGGGACCCGCAGCGCGGTGCGGGTGTCGTACCAGAACACCGCCTGCCGGCCCCGGGACCGGACATGATCGGCGAGCCGCCGCACGTACCAGCCGAGCAGTCCACGCACCTCGGCCAGCCCGAGCGCGGCGGCGCGGGCCACCGCATTCGGGTTGGCCCGCCACTCACCCATGGGGCACTCGTCGCCACCGATGTGCAGGTACGGCCCGGGAAACAGCGCCATCACGTCGTCCAAGACGTCCAGGTAGAAGGCGATGGTGGGTTCTGAGAGGTTCAGGACGTGTTCGGTGATTCCCCACTCGGTCCACACGTCGAGCTGTCGTCCGGTGTTGCCGAGTTCCGGGTACGCGGCGATGGCCGCCTGCGAATGACCCGGGCTGTCGATCTCGGGCACCACCGTGACAAACCGGTCAGCGGCGTATCGGACGATCTCCCGGACGTCCTGCGGCGTGTAGAGCCCGCCGTGTGGCACCCCGTCGTACCGTTTCGGCCGGTCGCGGCTGTGCCCGACCAGTGTGGTAGCACGCCAGGCCCCGACTTCGGTGAGCTTGGGACAGCGCGGGATCTCCAGCCGCCAGCCCTGGTCGTCGGTGAGATGCAGGTGCATCACGTTGAGTTTGTGCATCGCGAGCAGGTCGATGAACCGCAACACGAACGACTTCGGCATGAAGTGGCGTGCCACGTCCAGCATCGCGCCGCGCCAGCCGTACCGGGGGGCGTCGGTCACCTCGACGAGCGGCAACTCCCCCGTGGTTTCCGCGGGCAGCAACTGGCGCAGGGTCTGGGCTCCGTAGAACGCCCCGGCCGGGTCCCCGCCCTCGATCCGCACCCCGCCGGGCCGCACTGTCAGCCGGTATCCCTCGGGCGACAGTTCCTCGTCCACACTCAGCCGTACCAGAGCCTCGGCCGTGACTCGGCGGAATCCCGGCAGGCCGCCGAGCCAGTCGGCGACGCCGTCCAGTTCCGGGTCTGCTGACACGGTCACCGGACCGACGATCGACAGGGCACCTGACTGGCGGCGGATCGACGCCGGGTGGGGGATCATCGCGCCATCGTCGCATGGGTGGCAGGGTCGTCAGTGTCCAGATTCGATCGTCTCGAGGGCGCGGATCAGGCCAGCGAGCCCCACTTCCAGGCCGGCCCGTTCGGCCGGCGTGAGTTCTCGAAGCAGGGCGGCATGGTATACGTGGAAGTGTCCGCCGGTCCGTCGCGCGACGTCACGCCCCCGCACGGTGAGCCGCAGCCGGTAGTACCGACGGTTGGCCGGGTCGCGTTCCCGGGACAGCCATCCCCGACGTTCCAGGTTGCCGGCCAGTCGACTGACCGTGCTCTTTTCCAGACCGAGCCGTTCGGCGAGATCCTGTTGCGACAGGCTGTCCGAATCGGACAGTTCGGCCAGCGCGAAGACTTCAGACATCGAGAGCCGGGAGCCTGCGTGGTTGTGGGTTTCGAGCAGGCCGCTCGCCCGTACCAGCCCTCGCAGCAGCCGCCGGATCCAGTCGTCGGGGAACACACCCGTCGCCCCATCGTGAGTTGTATCGTGCAACTATCCGCCTTAGGATCTGGTTAAGAGTTGCATCTTACAACCGTAAAGGACATCACCATGCACCTGATGCGCCACAACGACAAGCCCGGGGCCTTCCGCCATGCGGCCCGTTACGACCGGACCAGCCGGCACCTTCACCGCTTCCACGCCCGGGTCGCCGCCGACGTCGTCGCGGCCGGACTGCCCGACGGCTCCCGGGTACTGGATGTCGGCACCGGACCCGGACGGGTGCCGCTCGCCATCGCCGCCGCCGCTCCCGGGCTGCGCGTCGACGGCATCGACCTGTCCGAGGAGATGATCGACCACGCTCGCCGCCTCGCCACGGACACCCCCACTGTGAGCTTCGCCGTTGACGACGTCGCCAACCTGAGCTATCCCGACGACACCTTCGACCTCGTCGTCTCAACCCTCAGCCAGCACCACTGGGCAGACCGGGAACGCGCGATGCGTGAGCTGTCGCGAGTGCTCAAGCCCGGCGGACAGATCTGGATCTACGACATCAGGTTCGCGCTGCGCCGCGCCGAAGCCGCCGCCCGCACCGCGGACCCGGCGTGCCAGGTCCGGCGCGAGACGGTCCGCACCCGCCGGCTGTCACTTGGACTTGTCACCCGGCTGGCGATCAAGCCGACCGGGTGATCCGCCGGTCAGGCGACCTCGAGGATGAGCTTGCCTCGGGTGTGGCCCCGCTGTGACAGCGCCTGCGCCTCGGCCGCCCGTTCCAACGGAAAGACCTGGCTCACCTCGACAGTCAGCCGGCCCTCCTCGGCCAGCTCACACAGCGCCGCGAGGTCGGCCGGGTCGGGCCGGACGAACACGTACCGGCCGCCCAGGTCCTTCACCGCTGGGTCCACGATGGACGCCAGCCGACCGTCTGGGGTGAGCAGGTCCGGTGACCCGGCGAGGGTGTCGCCGCCCACCGTGTCCAGAACCGCGTCCACCCCGCCGGAAACGAGCGAGCGAACCCGGTCGGCCAGGCCATCGCCGTACGCCACCGGCTCCGCGCCCAGGGAACGCAGGAAGTCGTGGTTGCCTGGGCTCGCGGTGCCGATCACCCGCGCGCCCAGGCCCACGGCGAGTTGCACCGCGAGCGAACCGACGCCACCGGCCGCCGCGTACGCCAACAGGGTGTCGCCTTTGGCCAGCCGCAACGCCCGGTGCAACGTCTGATAGGCGGTCAGCCCGGCCAAAGGCAGCCCGGCCGCCTGGAGCCAACTCAGGTTGCCGGGCTTTCGCGCGACGGTACGGACCGGTGCGGCGACCAGTTCCGCGTACGTGCCGCGTTGGATGTGGTCCTCCCGTACGTACCCGACGACCTCGTCACCGGGCGCGAACTCGTACACCGCCGGACCGACCCGCTCCACCACGCCCGCGAGATCCCAACCCGGCACGATCGGGAAGTGGCTCGGGAAGCGCGCCTCCAGCCGACCCTCCCGGATCTTCCAGTCGACCGGATTCACTCCGGCGGCCCGTACCCGGACCAGCACGCTGTCCGGACCGACGGTGGGCTCCGGCAGGTCGGCGACGTCCAGTACGTCGGGCCCGCCGTAGCGGTTCAGCACGATCGCCTTCATGTCGCCATCCTGGCATCAACACCGCCCGACGGCACGACGGCTCAGTAGCCGCCCTCGGTATCGGACTCGGACTCGGTCTGCTGCGGCGAGGCGGGGGACGCCGGCGCGGTTCCGACCGTGAACTTCAGCTTCATCCCACGGTCGTCGTGGTCACCGACCGGGCACTCCATCTCGTACCGGCCATTGCCGAGCGCCACGTCCAGAGTGGCCGACCGCCCTGGTCCGACTGTCGGGGTCTGCCACTCACCACTCGGACCTTCCAGCTTCAACGCGTGATCCCGGGTTCCGGCGTTCTTCACCTCCAGCAGATAGCGACCGGGTTTGAACTCGCTGAGCGACGGTGCCAGGCGGAACTCGGTCATGGTGACGGTCACCCGGGTCACCGGGGTCCCGGCCGCGGTCGGCGAGGTTGCCGCGGCGGGTGGTGACCCGGTAGGCGTCGCGCCGCCGTTTCCGTCACCGCCGCAGCCGGCCAGCACCACCCCCGCCAGCGCACCGGCCACCGCGCCGTACACCAGCCGAGTCCTCATGATCGCCATCCCCTTCCCGGACCGTGGTTCCCTCCCCCGGGGTACGCCGAAACCAGTCAGCGGGATTGCGAGGGCCGCGCAGAATACGGGGGTGACCCCACGGCGCCGCCGCGCAATCCGTACCAGCGCCTCGGCCGTACCTACTGATGTGCGGAGGATGGGGCCGGCCCTGGAGGGTGTTCCCGACGAAGCCCTGCTCGCCGGCCTGACCACCGGCGACCCGGACGTGGCGGTGGCGTTCGTACGCCGCTTCCAACGCATCGTTTTCGGCGTCGCGATCGCGGTCCTCGGTGACGTCCAGCTTGCCGAAGACGTGGCCCAGCAGACGTTCGAACGGGCGTGGCGGCACGCCCAGATGTACGACCCGCGGCGCGGCTCGGTGAAAAGCTGGCTCACCACGATCGCTCACAACCTGGCGATCGACGCGATCCGGGCACGCCGGGCGGTCCCCGCCGACCCGCAGGACCTGCACGCCCTGCTGGAGGCGATGACCGAGACCCCGGAACGGCGGGCCCTGGCCGAGGACGCCGCGTCCCGGATGCGCCGGGCCCTGGCGACACTGCCCCGTGAACAGGGCCGTGCCCTGGTGATGGCGGGGATCTACGGGATGACCGCGAAACAGGTCGCGGAGTTCGAACAGATCCCGTTGGGCACCGCCAAGACCAGGATCCGGACGGCACTGGGCAAGCTCCGTACCACCCTGGGTCCGAAGCGAGCCGATCATGAATGAGCTGACCTGCCACCAGTTATGTGAGCTGGACGCGGAGATCGCCCTGGGCGTGCTGCCCGGTGAACAGCGTGCCGCGGCACTGACCCACCTGGACGGCTGTGCGGACTGCCGGGAACACATCGAGCAGCTCACCATGGTCGGTGACGCGCTGCTGGACCTGGTTCCCGGCGTCGAGCCGCCGCTCGGCTTCGAGACCCGGGTGATGAACCGGCTGAACCCAACGCCGCCACAGCGGCGGCGATGGCTCCCCCTTACCGCCGCGGCAGCGGTGATCGCCCTGGTGTTCGGGGTTGGCGGCTGGGTGGCCGGCGCGGTCACCCGCCCCTCCCCCGCACCGCCGCAGCAGCATTCCGACTACGTACTGCTGGAGGCCGCGTTCACCGCCGGGTCCGAGCGGGTCGGCACGATCTACGCGTACGCCGGGAAGCGTGACTGGGTGTACATGTGGGTACGAGCGCAGCCGGGCGTCGCAACGGTGTCCTGCGAGCTGGTGCGCCGGGACGGCAGTACCGTGCGGCTCGGATCGTTCCGGCTGGACAACGGTCGCGGCTACTGGGCGGCTCCGACCCCGGTAGATCCGCTGACCGTGGCCGGTGCCCGGGTGTTGACCGAGGACGGCACGGTGCTGGCCACCGCGCGGTTCCCGCGACCACCCCGGTAGCGCCCGGCGTCAGTTCCCCGGCTGGTCCGGCGGAGCGCCGCAGTGGTCCAGTGCCACCAGGGCCAGGGTCCGCGCCGCCGAGAGCACGTCCGGCACCGGCACCGACTCGTCCACGGCGTGTGCCAGTGCCACGTCCCCGGGTCCGTACTGCAGGGTCGGGATACCGCCGATCCCGGTGAGCAGCCGCAGGTCGCTGCCGTACGGGCCACCCCACACGTCGGCGGAACCGCCGGTGACCGTGGTGTGTGCCCGGCGTACCCGTTCCAACAGGCCGCCGTCCTCAGCCGGGAGCCGGGCGGGCGCGAACTGGCCGCCCCACCACTCCACCGCCACCGGGTGATCTCGTAGCCACGGGTCGGTGGCGCACGCTGCCGCCACGGCGTCCTGCAGCGCCGCCCTGGCCCCGGCGACCGGTTCGTCCAACGCGACACCGAGCCGCCCTTCGGCGACCAGCAGGTCCGGCACCGTGGATGCCCAGTCACCGGCCGTGACCATGCCGATTTCGATCGGGTACGCGATGTCCCACCGGGACATCACCGGGTCGACCTCGGCGTTCCGCCGCTGTTCCAGATCCCGCAACGCCTGGAAGACCGGCCAGAACCGTTCCACCGCACTGACCCCCTCGGTACGCCGGGACGCGTGCGCGGCCAGGCCGGGCACGCGGAGCCGGAAGGTGAGCGCTCCTCCGTTGGCGGGCACCACGTCGAGCCCGGTGGGTTCAGCGATCACGCAAGCGTCGGCGCGCCAGCCACGCCGCAGGGTCGCGTACGTGCCCAGGCCACCGTCCTCCTCGCCGACCACGCAGGCCAGCAACACGTCACCGGCCAGCGGCGCACCGGATCGACGCAGCGCCCGGACCGCGAGCAGCGCCGACACCAGGCCGCCCTTCATGTCGCAGGCACCCCGCCCGTGCAGGTCGTCACCGATCAGGACCCCGGCGAACGGGTCCCCGGTACGCCAGGCGGCGGGGTCGCCCGGCGGTACCACGTCCACGTGACCGTTGAGCATCAGGGACCTGCCACCGCCGGTCCCGGGTAACCGCGCGACGAGTCCCCAGGCTTCGCTCCGGGGCACCTCCATGCCGGGAAAGTCGGGCTCCGCGGTGAGTTCGGTGAGCGGCAGCGGCCAGTGGTCGACCTCCAGGCCCGCACGGCGCAGCCAGTCCGCCAACCACGCTTGCATCTCGTGCTCGGCGTCGCTGCCGGAGACGCTGGGGATTCGTACCAACTCGGTGAGCAGGCCGACGGCATCGCCTGGCTGGATGTGGCCGAACACCCGAGTCGACCAGCCGGTGGTGATCGTCATGCGGTACAGCCTGCCACGGCCGCTCCCCCTTCAACCCCTTCAACGGTTTATCGATTTCTGGTTGTTTACCGGTGCCGGGAAGCAACCAGAAATCGATAACTTGTTGAAGGAGGAGGGGCAAGGAGGAGGGGTAAGGAGGAGGGGTGTAGTGGCAGGGCGGAGGCCCTCCAGCGGGTTCGGGCTCAGGTCTCGCCGCGCAACACCGGACGCAGCGTGTCGAGCACCGCCGGGTCCTCGATGGTGGACGGCACCGGCTCGTCCCTGCCGTCGGCGATCCCCCGCATCGTCTTGCGCAGAATCTTGCCGGAGCGGGTCTTCGGCAACGCGGGGACCACGTCCACCCGCCTGAGCGCGGCGACAGCGCCGATCTGGTCGCGCACTGCCTGGACCAGTTCGGCGCGCAACGCCTCAGGATCCACGTCGACTCCCGCCTTGAGCACCACCAAGCCTCGCGGCACCTGGCCTTTCAGCTCGTCGTGGACCCCGATCACGGCGCACTCGGCAACCGCGGCGTGCCCCGCGATCACCGCCTCCATGGCCCCGGTGGACAACCGGTGGCCCGCCACGTTGATCACATCGTCGGTGCGACCCATCACGAACAGGTAGCCGTCCTCGTCAACGAAGCCGCCGTCGCCGGTCAGGTAGTAGCCCGGGAACGCCGAAAGGTACGACTCGACATACCGCTCGTCATCGCGCCACAGCGTCGGCAGGGTGCCCGGCGGCAGCGGCAGCTTGACGCAGATCGCGCCTTCGGTGTTCGGTCCGGCCGGTTCGCCGTCAGGGGCCAGCACCCGGACGTCGTACCCGGGCACCGGCACGGTCGGGGAACCCGGCTTGACCGGCATCGGTTCCAGCCCCATCAGGTTGGCCGCGATCGCCCAGCCGGTCTCGGTCTGCCACCAGTGGTCGATCACCGGAATCCCCAGCTTGTCGCGGGCCCAGTGATACGTGCCCGGGTCAAGCCGCTCCCCGGCCAGGAACAGGTAACGCAGCGCCGAGATGTCGTACCCGGCCAGGTGCTTTGCCTCCGGATCCTCCTTCTTGATCGCCCGGAACGCGGTCGGTGCGGTAAACAGGCAGTTCACCGCGTGCTCGGAGATCACCCGCCAGAACGCCCCAGCGTCCGGGGTGCCGACCGGCTTGCCCTCGTACAGCACGGTTGTGGCACCGAGCAGCAGCGGCCCGTACACGATGTAGGAATGCCCGACCACCCAGCCGACGTCCGAGGCCGCCCAGTACACGTCGCCGGGCCGGGTGTCGTACACGTACCGCATGCTCCACAGCAGCGCCACCGCGTGACCGCCGTTGTCCCGGACCACGCCCTTCGGCCTGCCGGTGGTGCCGGAGGTGTAGAGCACGTACAGCGGGTCGGTGGCGGCCACCGGTACCGGGTCCACCGGCTGCGCCTCAGCCATCACGTCGTCCCAGTCCACGTCCCGGCCCGGGGTCAGGCCGGCGCGGGCCTGCTCGCGTTGCAGGATCACGCAGTGTTCCGGGGAGTGCTCCGCGAGTGCCAGCGCCTGGTCGAGCATTGGCTGGTACGCCACCACACGGGACGGTTCGAGGCCGCAGGAGGCGGCGACGATCACCTTCGGCCGCGCGTCATCGATCCGTACTGCCAACTCATGCGCGGCGAAACCACCGAACACCACCGAGTGCACCGCGCCGAGTCGGGCGCATGCCAACATCGCCACCACGGCCTGCGGCACCATCGGCATGTAGATCACGACGCGGTCGCCCATGCCGACACCGAGTCCGCGCAGCACCCCGGCGAACCGCGCCACCTCGTCGCGTAGCTCCCGGTAGGTGTACCTGCGTTGGCTCCCGGTGACAGGGCTGTCGTAGATCAACGCCGGCTGGTCGGCACGGCCGGATTCGACGTGGCGGTCGAGTGCGTTGGCGCAGGTGTTGAGTTCTCCGTCCGGGAACCACCGGTAGAACGGCGGGTTGTCCGCGTCGAGCACTCGCCGCGGCTGGCGGATCCAGGTGACCTCCGCGGCGGCTTCGGCCCAGAAGCTTTCCGGATCGGTGATGCTACGCCGGTACGCCGCCTGGTAGTCAGCCATCGGTGCCTCCATCCGTCAACGCTCTGCCCCCATCCTGGTCCGGCGGGCGCGGCGACGCCTGCCGGACCAGACTCCGGGGAGGGACCGAGTCGATCAGGCGGCTTCCTGGGCGTGCAGGTTGCGTGCGGTGGGCGACGATTCCACAGTGTCCGGGTCCGGGTAGGTCCCCAGTAGCCGGTCGGCGGTGCCGCTGCTGGTCACCGTGAACCAGTAGTGCTCGTTCTTGTAATGGTGCAGCCGGTGGTTACGCCAGATCGCCCGGTACACCCGGGACCGCGGCCGGTAGTCGCTGTGGATCAGGTAGTGCGTCCACTCGTAGCCGAACCCGAGCGCACCGACCATGACGATGAAGGTGAGTCCGAGGCCCAGCCGGGGGAAGGCGAGTAATCCGATCGCGACGTATCCGAGCAGCAACCACAGCAGCGCCTGCCACGGGATGAACACCAGTGGTACGTCCCGCGGGTCGGCGTGGTGTGCCCGGTGTTTGCGGGCCAGCAGCGGGTCGATCTTCACGCCGGCCACCTCGCGCGGACGCCAGTGCAGGACGCACACGTGAACGACCCACTCGAAGAACGGGAACGCGGCCAGCATCGCCACCGGTACCAGGGCGTCGCTGGGCCGCCAGTCACCCAGCACCACCCTGGCCACCAGCGAGACCAGCAAGGTGCCGCCGATCAGCCAGGGCGAGGGGTGCCGCAGGAAAGCACGCCAGGCCCCGCCGAGACTGACACCGCGGCGGCCACCGGTGATCGCGGCCTCGTCGGCGTGCAGCCGCGCCCGCGCCCGGTGCTCCAGGTCGGCGTTCGCGGCGCGGCGGGCCGTGAGCCGGGCACGTACTGTGCCGCCGATCGTCGTGGGATTCATGGCTTCGCCTCCTCCAGGCGTCGGATCGCGGCCAACAGGGCCGTGGTCGCGGGATTGAGCAGGTCGTGGGCGGCGGACCGGGCAGCTTCCGGATCCCCGGCGGCGACGGCTTCGGCGACCGCCCGGTAGGCCCGGGGCCGCCCCACCTCGGCCTGCATGACGGGAGCCAGCGCCGACAACAGTGGCTCGTACGCCGCGCGCAGGCCGTTGAACATCAGCCGGAAGGTGATCGAGTCCGCACCGTCCACCACCTGTTCCCAGAACCGCAGCGCGTGCTTCTGCCGGCCGACCGGGTCGGGGTCGGCCTCCAGTGCGGCCACGGTCTGACGCAGCGACGGAACCAGGGCGGCACCGGCCCGCTCGGCGGCCAGCGCGGCCACGTGCGGTCCGATGAACAGGCGGGCTTCGAGGATGCTGCGGCCGACCGTCAGGTCAAGTTCCCCCTCCGGCAGTAGCAGCCGGGGTAGCAGCTCCAGCCCGGCGTGGCGTCGGAAGTCACGCACCGTGGTGGCACCCCCCTGCCGTACCTCCACCAGCCCGGCGTGGGCGAGGCGTTGCAGTGCCTCCCTGACGGTGGGCCGGGACACCCCGAGCACCTCCGCGAGCCGGCGTTCGCTGGGCAGGCTCGCGCCCGCGGTGAGTTCCCCCCGCACCACGTCGGTCACGATCTGTTCGAAGACGTCGTCGGGGACCGACCGGCGGGTGACGCGTTGCAACGGCATGGAGTTCAGTGTGTCGGGATACTGGTAGGAGGTCAAGTGGTCTGACCAGTTACGTCTGAGGGTTGAGGGTTGTCCCCCGGCCTTTCCATCACACCCTGGGATAACCCCCGTTCGGGGGAACCGGCCGCCAACATCCCGGTAACCCGGTCTTAACATCCAGGCGTGGACCTCGAGCTGCGCCACTTGCGCGTGGTGTGCGCGATCGCGGACCGTGGCAGCCTCACCAAGGCCGCCGCGTCCCTCGGTCTGGCGCAGCCGGCGCTGACGGCCCAGCTGCACCGGATCGAAGAAAGCCTCGGCGGCAGCCTCTTCGACCGGGGCCGCCACGGCGCCCGTCCCACAGCGCTCGGTGAGCTCGTGCTGGCACGGGCCCGGGTGGTGCTTCCAGCGGTTCGCGGTCTACAGGACGAGGCGATCCGGCTGGCCAATTCCGACCGGATCCGGTGCCGGATCGGCGCGGTCAACGGCCCGCTCCTGGGTGGGCTGGTACACCGGCTCTCCGCCGAACGGCCTGACGTGCCGATCACCAGCCACCCCGCCTGGTCGGCGTCGGACCTGGTGGCGCAGGTATCGGCCGGCGAGCTCGACTTCGCGCTGGTCGGGGTGTGCGGCCACGCCCCGCCGCCGGCCGACCGGAACCTGGTGTGGCGGGCAATCGCCGTCGACCCGGTGTTCGTCCTCCTGTCCGAGAACCACCCGCTGGCCCGCCAGGGGGAACTGGCGCTCGCTGAACTCGCGGACGCCCGGTGGGCCGCCACACCCGGCGACGGCTGCTTCGGGGAGTGTTTCGCCCGCGCCTGCGCCAGGGTCGGATTCACCCCGAGACCGATGTACGAGGTGGACGTCGCGGGTTGCATCGACCTCGCGCTGAGCGGCGACGCGGTGGTGCTCTGCCAGGCCACGTTCCGGCTGGCACCAGGGCTGGTCTCGGTGCCACTGGCCGGTGTGCCGCTGCGGTGGCGACACCTCCTGGGGTGGCATCGCACCTCACCCACCGCCCCGCACGCTCGGCACCTGGTCAGACATGCCACAGCGGCCTACCTCGATGTGGTGGATCGCAGTCCGCGGTACCGGGCCTGGCTGGAGCACCACCCCGACTTCGGGTCATCGATCCATAGCACGACGGTATGAGCCAACTGATAGTTACCCGCGCGGCTGTCGGCTCATAGCCTGACCACACCGCTGAACGCCACAACCAGGCGGCGATGCCGATCCGGCCTCCTCCCCTGTCCGGTCGCACTGGCGCGACCCGGACAAGCCTGTCCACCCGCCGCCTGGTGGCTGCCAAGGAGGAGAGATGAAACGAAAACTGATCACCGCGCTGGCGATCGCCACCGGCACCGTCGCCGCGGTGACCATCCCGGCACTGGCGGGAACCTCGCCGGACGCTGCGGCGCCGGACGGGGTGGACACCCGGATGGTCTCGGCGATGCAACGCGACCTGGGGCTCAACGCTGACCAGGCCCGGACCCGGCTCGCCAACGAGCAGGTGGCCCGGGAGGTCGAACCGCCACTGCGTAAGCGACTCGGGACGGCATTCGGTGGCAGCTGGGTGTCTGGCGACAGCGGCACGCTCACGGTCGCCGTCACCGACGAGAGCAAACTCTCCCTGGTACGGAACGCGGGTGCCACCGCGCGCCTGGTGGACCACTCCGAGCGGCAACTGGTGGAGATCTACAGGTCCCTGAACAAGGTGCTGCCACGGGCCGGCGCGAAGCTCCCCGCCTGGTACGTCGACCTGCCCAGCAACACCGTGGTGGTGAAAGCCCACTTCGACGGCGAGGCGACGGCGAAGCAACTGGTGGCCGCGGCGGATGTTGACGCCGACGCGGTACGGGTGGTGGGTACCAATGAGGCCCCACGCCCGCTGATCGACGTGATCGGCGGCAACGCTTACTACATCGGCAGCGGCACCCGCTGCTCCGTCGGTTTCTCGGTCGGCGGCGGTTTCGTCACCGCCGGCCACTGCGGCAGCACCGGTGCCACCACCAGCCAGCCCACCGGCACGTTCCGGGGTTCCAGCTTCCCGGGGAACGACTACGCGTGGGTGCAGGTGGCCAGCGGTAACACGCCACTGGGCCGGGTCAACAACTACGCCGGCGGGTACGTGTCGGTGGCCGGCTCCAGCGAGGCCCCGGTCGGCTCCTCGGTGTGCCGGTCCGGATCAACGACCGGCTGGCACTGCGGCAGCATCCAGGCCCGCAACTCGTCGGTCACCTACCCTCAGGGCACGGTCACCGGTCTGATCAGGACAAGCGTATGTGCGGAGCCTGGTGACTCCGGTGGCTCCCTGCTCTCGGGCACCCAGGCCCAGGGCGTGACCTCCGGCGGCTCCGGCAACTGCTCCTCCGGCGGCACCACGTACTTCCAGCCGGTGAACGAGATTCTCTCGGTCTACAACCTGACCCTGTTGACCTCCGGCGGCGGCACTCCCAGCCCGACACCGACCGGCGGCACCTGCACCGGCTACTCGGGCAGCCTGTCCGGCACCGGAGCCAGCCAGTACCAGCCCAACGGCAGCTACTACTACTCGTCGGTCTCCGGCACGCACCGTGGCTGCCTGGACGGGCCGAGCGGTGTCGACTTCGACCTCTACCTGCAGAAGTGGAACGGCAGCAGTTGGTCCACGGTGGCCTCCGGGACCAGCGCCGCGCCTGACGAGCAGATCAGCTACAGCGGGACCTCCGGTTACTACCGGTACCGCGTGTACTCGTACAGCGGCTCCGGGAGCTACACCATGAGCATCACAAGGCCCTGAGCATCCCTGAAACACCCCCCGCCACTGTGGAGGGCCGGCCCCCCGCCGGTCCTCCACAGTGCTGTCCGGGCCAACCGCCCCGGGGGACGACGTACTCAGCGGCCCGGCTTGCGGGCCACCCCCACGTACTGCGCCAACCGCTTGGGCGACCCGCCGTCGTCAGGACGCCACTCGTCCACGTTCGCCACACCCGGCGCCACGAGTTCCATACCGGTGAACATCTCGGTCACCTGCGCCCGGGTACGCAACGTGAACTCGGTGACCCGTCGCGAGTAGGTGGCCAGGGCGTCCTCGGCACCTTCCGGTGCGTCCTGCTCCTTCGCGGCGGCGTGGGAGATCACCAGATAGCTGCCCGGAGCCAAGGCGTGCCGGTATCCGGCGAGCAGGCTGTCGATGTCGTCGGAGTCGGACAGGAAGTGCAGCACCGCCACCATCAGCAGGCCCACCGGCTCGGAGAAGTCGATCAGGGCGCTGACCTCAGGCGCGTGGAGCACCCCGGCCACGTTGCGCAGGTCGGCTTGTACCGCCGTGGTGTTCGGGACGTCTTTCAGCAGTTCCCGGCTGTGCGC
Source organism: Micromonosporaceae bacterium (assembly GCA_036375165.1). GTDB lineage: Bacteria > Actinomycetota > Actinomycetes > Mycobacteriales > Micromonosporaceae > WHSM01. The sequence goes on from DASUSI010000014.1 coordinate 13,742, forward strand.
GACCGCCACCGGGTCGGCGTCCACATAGGCGACCCGGGCGTCAGGTGCGATCCGTTGCGCGATCTCGTGCACATTCTCCTCGGTCGGGATGCCGGAACCCAGATCGAGAAACTGACGAATCCCGGCGTCCACCAGGAACCGGACCGCGCGGTGCAGGAATGCCCGGTTCGCCCGCAGGATCAGCGGAAGGTCGGGCATCATGTGGGCTATCTGCTCGGCGACGTCACGGTCCACCGGGAAGTTGTGCATCCCGCCCAGGTGATAGTCATAGATCCGGGCAGGGCTCGGCGTCTCCATGTCAATGCCAATCGGTGCCCACGACGGTCGCTCCACGGCGCAAACGATATCTGGCAGAGTGACCGACGCGATAGGCGCGTCCCCACCGATTCTGGTCCGACCCATACCAAACGTACACGACTACGAACAGTGTGTAAGTATTGCCGTAATACCGACGGTTTCTGCCATGCCGGCACCGGGGTCAGGGTTTGCGGCGTAGTCGGATCCCGCGGTAACCGTAGCGGCTCAGGTCCAGGTCACCGAGTTCCACCCGGTTCGGATCCGGACGGTCGGACGCGATTGTTCACCGCGGATTCCCGCTTCGGCGACTCGAACGCCCAGACCCAACCGGCCGGTGCGTCCCGGCATCGGCGGTGCGAGGATGGCGGGTGACACAGGCCACAAGCCGCGACGGCAACCACGGGAGCGGAGGGTGATGCGGGTCGCGCTGTTCGTCACCTGCCTGGTGGACGCGCTGTTCCCCGAAGCCGGCAAGGCCACGGTGGCGTTGCTGGAACGGTTGGGCCACCGGGTCACGTTCCCCGCCGGTCAGACCTGCTGCGGGCAGATGCACATCAACACCGGTTACCAACGGGCGGCACTGCCGCTGATCCGCCGGCACGTGACCGAGTTCGACGGTCACGACGTGGTGGTAGCTCCCTCGGGGTCGTGCGTCGGCTGCGTCCGGCACCAGCACGAGATGGTGGCCCGGCGGCTGGGTGACGAGCGGCTGGCCCAGGCAGCCGCCACGGTCGCCGCTCGCACGTACGAGCTGTCCGAGTTCCTCGTCGACAGACTCGGCGTGGCAGACGTCGGGGCGTACTTCCCACACCGGGTCACGTACCACCCGACCTGCCACTCGCTGCGGAGCCTACGGGTGGCCGACAAGCCGCTGCGGCTGCTGCGTCAGGTCCGGGGCATCGACCTGGTCGAGCTGCCCGACGCCGAACAGTGCTGCGGCTTCGGGGGTACGTTCGCCGTGAAGAACCCGGACACCTCGACCGCGATGCTGGCCGACAAGATGCGCAACGTGTTGGCCACCCGGGCCGAGGTGGTCGCCGCGGGCGACAGTTCCTGCCTGATGCACATCGGCGGCGGGCTGTCCCGGCTGCGGACCGGCACCCGCACCCTGCACCTGGCCGAGATCCTGGCGGCCACAGAGGACGGTGCGCGATGAGCCACCCGACGTTTCTGGGCATGCCGTCATACGCCCCTCGCGGGGTCGGCGCGCTGCACGCCAGGCGACCGTTCCCGGAGGCGGCCCGCGAGGCGCTCGCGGACAGCCAGCTACGCCGCAACCTCGGCAACGCGACCGGCGCGATCCGCGCCAAACGGGCTGCCGTGGTCAGCGAGCTGCCCGACTGGGAGGAACTGCGCGCAGCCGGTGAGGCGATCAAGGCCGCGACAATGGCCCGGCTGGACGAACACCTGGAACGCCTGGAGCGGGAGGTCACCGCCCGAGGCGGGGTGGTGCACTGGGCCCGGGACGCGATCGAGGCGAACCGGATCGTCACCGACCTGGTACGCGCCACCGGGGCCCGTGAGGTGGTCAAGGTCAAGTCGATGGCCACCCAGGAAATCGGGCTCAACGAAGCGCTCGCCGCCGTCGGCGTCGCCGCCTGGGAGACCGACCTCGCCGAACTCATCGTGCAACTCGGCCACGACCTGCCCTCCCACATCCTGGTGCCGGCGATCCACCGGAACCGTTCGGAGATCCGGGAGATCTTCCGCCGCGAGATGCCCGACGCGCCGGCCGACCTCACCGACGAACCTGGTGCTCTGGCCGCTGCCGCCCGCGCCCACCTGCGGCGCAAGTTCCTCACCGCTCAGGTCGCGATCTCCGGGGCGAACTTCGCGGTGGCCGAAACCGGAACCCTGCTGGTGGTGGAGTCAGAGGGCAACGGCCGCATGTGCCTGACCCTGCCGCGCACCCTGATCACCGTGATGGGCATCGAGAAACTGGTGCCGACCTGGGCCGACCTGGAGATCTTCCTGCAACTGCTGCCCCGGTCCTCGACCGGCGAGCGGATGAACCCGTACACGTCGGCGTGGACCGGGGTGATCCCCGGCGACGGGCCGCGGGAGTTCCACCTGGTGCTGCTGGACAACGGCCGGACCGCCACGCTCGCCGATCCGGTCGGCCGGTCCGCGTTGCACTGCATCCGGTGTTCGGCCTGCCTCAATGTCTGCCCGGTGTACGAGCGGACCGGCGGGCACGCGTACGGCTCGGTGTACCCGGGGCCGATCGGCGCGGTGCTCACCCCGCAACTCACCGGAATCGAGCAGAACCCCTCCCTGCCGTACGCGTCAAGCCTGTGCGGTGCCTGCTTCGACGCCTGCCCGGTGCGCATCGACATTCCCGGGCTGCTGGTGTACCTGCGGGCCCGGCATGTGGAGACCCGCGAGGCGGGTCGCCGGGTACCGACCGGTGAGGCGGCCGTGATGAGCCTGGCGTCGTGGGTGATGTCCGACCCACAGCGGTTCGGCCACGCGGAACGGGCCTCCCGGGCAGCCCGGCTGCTGGTGCGGGGCCGGGGTCAGGTCCGCGAGAGGTTGCCCGCTCTCCCCCCGCCGCTCTCGGGCTGGACCACCAGCCGGGACGCCCCGGTGCCGCCGAAGGAGACGTTCCGGGAATGGTGGCGGCGCACCAGAGGCCAGCGATGACCGGACCACGCGACGCGGCTCGGCAGGAGCTGCTCGCCCGGGTGAGGGCGGCGGTGAGGGGCGCGACACCGCCCGCGATCCCCCGGACGTACCGCAGGCACGGGGAACACCAACCTGGCAGCGCGGCACTGCTTGACCTGCTGACCGACCGGCTGGTCGACTACCGGGCCACCGTGCACCGCCGCACCGCCGAGCAGCTCGCCGCGACGGTGTCGGCGGTGCTCACGGACGCGATACCGGCGGGGGGACGGGTGATCGTGCCGCCTGGTCTGCGGTCCGGCTGGGTGGACGGTGCGGTCGCCGACCATGCCGGGTTGAGCGCGGCTGACCTGGACGGGTTCGCCGCCGTGGTGACCGGCTGCGCGGCGGCGGTGGCCGACACCGGGACCATCGTGCTCGACGGCTCCCCGGACCAGGGCCGGCGGGCGATCACGCTGGTGCCCGACGTCCACGTCTGCGTGGTACGGGCCGACCAGGTGGTGCAGACCGTGCCCGAAGTGCTGGCCCGACTCGATCCGCGGCGGCCGTTGACCTTCATCAGCGGCCCGTCGGCGACCAGCGACATCGAGTTGACCCGCGTGGAAGGGGTGCACGGACCCCGGCGCCTGCACGTGGTGCTGGTCGGTTGAGGCTACGCCTCAGCCCAGGAACAGCAGTCCGAACGCCAGGGTGACCACCACCGAACCGCCGACCACGATCGGGCGCAGCCACACCGCCAGCCGGGCGTCCCACTCCTCGCCGCCTTGCGAGGCGTACCTGGCCAGGGCACTGGCCGCCCGGCCGGCGCCGAACCCGAGACCGGCGAGCACCGCGACCTGCCACCGCTGTCCGGTCACCAGCAGCGCCAGCGCCAGCAGGTACGGAGCGCTCGCCGACACGTACGTGCGCACCCCCGTGCCGAGCTCGAAGCCGAACTGCAACGCGCCGCGCACCAGACCGCCGCGCAGCACGTCCTGGGGGATCTGCCGGGCGTTCTGCGGTAGCCGCAGCGGCACCACACCGAGGTCCCGCAACACCGCAACCAGTCCGGCGAGCAGCACGATCGAGTACCGCCAGCGGTCCGGCACCGGCCCGGCCAGTCCGGAAGCCAGCCACAGCACCATCGCGCTGGCCAGGCCACCGGCCAGGAGTCCCATCGCGAACCAGGTCACGGCGACGGCCTGGGTTCTTCGGTCCCGCCACCCGGGCGAGGTCAGCGCATGGCTGCTGTTGCGGGTTCAGACCGACCCGGACAGGGTGTAGCCGGCCAGCCCGCCGACCAGCGCCCAGGTCAGCACCGCGCCGGCACCGGCTGCGAACAAGGCTCCGGCCGCGAACAGGATCGCGGGCACCACCGGGTCGGCGATCCAGCGGCGTGGCCCTGCCCGACGGTCGACCCGTGGCGCGGTCACACCCCGCCCCCGGTCAGGGTGCGCCAGGTGTTCTGGCCGACCACGCCGTCCACGGACAGCCCGTTCTGCCGCTGGAAGTCCTGCACCGCGGATTCGGTCAGCGGACCGAAGGCGCCGTCCACGGACAGCCCGTACGAATACTTGTTGAGCTGCCGCTGCGCGGCGCGTACCGCGTGGTTGCTGTCGCCACGCCGTACCGTGGCGACCAGGGGCTGCCAGGTGGAGGACCCGACCACGCCGTCGACGGTGAGCCCGTTCGCGGCTTCGAACTCCTTCACCCGGGTCTCGGTGCCGCTGCCGAAGATGCCGTCGATGGTGGTGGAGTATCCCCGGTACGTCAGCAGGTGCTGCACCGTGTAGACGTTGGGCCCGGTGTCGCCGCGCCGGGCGGTGCGCCAGCTCACCGTGCTGAGGCAGCCGCACTTGGTGTTCCAGCGGCAGATCGACTTCACCCAACCGCCGTTGGTGTACCGGTAGCCGTCGTGGCAGCGACGTTCCACCGAGCAGGCACAGGCCCCGCAGGCTCCCTGGTAGCTCCACAGCCAACCGTCGTACGTGCTGGCGTAGCACTGGTTGGGACGCAGCTTCCAGGTCACCCCGTCGTTCTTGTGAAATCCGGGGTTCGTGCCACTGGTCGCGCAGGCGTCGGCGAAGATCGTGCTCGGCCCGCAGCCGGGTGAGCAGTCCTGGTCGGCCGCGTACGAGGGGCAGCTGCCGGTGTAGATGTCGTAGCCGTCGGCGTAGGCCCGCCGGGCCGCGGGGAAGACGCTGAGCGCGGCCAGGCCGAGCGCGGTGCCGCCGCGCAGCAGAGCCCGCCGGGACAGCTCCCACAGACCCGGGGAGCGGAAGGCGCGACGCTGGGCCACGCCGGTTCCCGGGTCCTCACCCCGCAGGAGTGGTACCAGGTCGACTGTCATGATGTGCCTCCCGGTGACGTGACCTCGACGCGGCCGGTGAGTTGTGCCAGCAACGTCCGGAATGCGGTCCGGGAGCCGAGCGGCTCGGACCGGACCACGGTGCCGCCCGGATCGACCACGACCGCGAACGGGGTCGCGATCGCGTCGTACCGGTCGAACAGCGTGGCCTCCCCGCCCTGCGCCGGTAGCGGGCCGGTCTCCGGCGCGGTGCCCCGGAACAGTGCCCGTACGGTGATCCCGGGCGGTGGGGCGTGACGGGTGGCCTCTTCCAGCACCTCGGAGCAGGTGCGGCAGTCGGAGTCGAGGAACAGCAGCACCATGGGCTCAGGGTGTTCCGGGGCGAGCCGGCGGAAGTCCGGTGCCGTCGAGCCCGGCGCGGGACCGACCGGTTCGCCGCGCCGGAGGGTGCCGCTGGACAGCGCGTGCACCTGGCGTACCAGTCCGGAGACCACCAGGGCGAGCAGTAGGATCGCGACCCAACTCAGGATCAGCGCGCTGGTCTGGAAGGTCATACGGTTCCCTCCCGGGAGTAACGGTCT
>DASUSI010000015.1:0-11613 GCA_036375165.1 Micromonosporaceae bacterium
CGGTACAGGAACACAGCGCCGACGGCGAGGAGCAGGACGACCACGATGGCGATCACGACGATGGCGATCTGCGTGGGTGACATGGCAGACACCTCCTTCCTGGGGACCATTCCCAGAAAACGGCAAATAACAACGTGTTTCTCTGAATTTGTTCCTGGCAGCTGTCCACAACGACCACAGGCGGCCCCCGACGCACGACACACGACGCTTGGCGCGACAGGGCGGCGTCGTCAACCTCACCAACATGGTGTCGAGCGGATACCGATGACCGGCGCCAGTGATCACCCATTGTGGACACCCGGACATTCGCCACCGTGGCGAAGTCGCCGGCCAGGCCGCCCGGCGGTTGACCGACCTGTTCGACCAGGTGGCCGGTCCTGTTCCGGCTAAACGGGCGCGACCAGGTGATCGTGATTACCTGGTCGCGTCCGTCTTGCGTCGCCTATTCGTCGTCGTGGCCGAGATTCATCGCCTCGCACAGCACCCGGATGGCCGCCCGACGGGCGCGGAAGCTGTTGCGCGTCCCGAGCGTGCCCTTGTCGGCTCGGTCATTGGGAATTTCCTTCCGGGTCGGGGGTGCGGTCGAGTCAGTCCAGGACGGCGAGCCAGCAGCCGGTGGTGGCGGGGTGGCGCAGGTCGTCCAAGGCTTGGGCCGGGATGTCGGGGGTGGCACCCTTGCCCTACCTGCTGGGCAGCGTCAGGCACCGCAGCGGGAAACACCGCGCTGGCCAGGGTTTCTACAGCGCCGGCCAGGCTCTTCCAGGGTGTCCACCCAGATCAGGCCGCAGGGGGGTGCCCGGTGGCGAGCCGATCCACCGCCCGCCCGGCCGCCGCCAGCGTCAGGCGCAGCGTGACAATCGGGTCCGGCGTGCTGTCCAGCTCACCGGCGAGAAACGCGTTGATCGCCTCCCGGATCACCCCCGACACGCTGGTGCCGCGCGCCGCCGCCGCAGCCCTGAGCGCCACGTCAACCTCGTACGACACACGCAGATTACGCATCACAGACACCGGCGCGCCCGGACCCGGTAGCAACTCGGCCGGCGCGTCACCACTGTCAGGCCGACCGGACAGGTCGGCACCGGCACCCGTGGCCATCCACTCCCGCATCTCGTCCGGGTCGTAGCCAGCGCCCCGAACCTCGTCCTCGTCTCGTGTCACTGCTCGGCCTCCCACTTCTCAAACTCGGCAGACTCGGCCGTCGTCATCGGACGCGCCCCCACGATCATCCAGTCCAAGCCCTCGTCGTGCCGCAAAAAGACAACCAACCCTCGCCCGGCCGCCGTACGGCCGAGAACGCCAAGCATCGCCAGCCCACCCGGGCCGGTGACCGGCCGCGGCCAACGCCGCAACGCCCACCAACAGAGCGAACCGGCCAGGCAGCCACGTGTACCCCACCCCGCCAGTGTAAGACCCCCGTGTCTTACGCACCCGGGTCGCTGACCGACCACCCGCGCCGCCCAGCTGGGTGCTCATCGGGATCGTGGTCGCCGCGTTCGGGTTCACGCCGCGGCTGGTTGTGGCGGGCACAACCTCTACTACGTCGTTTCGGATGCGTGGGACCTGCGTGTGCTCGGCGGCCTGCTGCTGTCCCGCGTCGCGCAAGCCTTATCGAGGCGTACGCCGTCAAGATGCGTGGTCATGGGGACCACAGCGCGGGGCTGGCGCACGGTGCCCGCGTGGGCGACATGAGCCAGGTGGGCCGGGTCTTGGAGCCGCCACTTAGGCGATCTTGTGAGTTTTGGGTCGCTGGAGCAGCCCAAAACTCACAAGATCCACTTCACCATAGCGAACGTTCGCGGCGGCGGAAGCCGGCAAGCCTCGCAACGATGAGCAGAGCGGCCAGCACGGTGAGCGTGACCATCGGAGTCGCGGTGAAGTCGGCACCCGGCATCCTGGGCACGTGTGCGTACGGGGAGATGTCCATCACCCACTGGTCGAATTCGAGCAGCGGGCCGAACTCTGGGGGGAACGAGGCTATCGAGATCCTGCGGGTGCGGGCCGACGCCGGCGACTGGTCCGCCGCCCGCGCCGGATCTTGGTCGAGAGCACTGCGGGAGTGGCTACGGTGCCACCTTCCGGACCGCGGCACCGATCCGGCGTACCGCCTCGGTGAGCCGTGGGGCGGCGGTCGCCAGGTTCAGTCGTACAAAACCCTCACCGCCGGCTCCGAATGTCGGCCCGGAGTTGACCGCCACCTTGCCGTGCTCCAGGAAGATCTCCGCCGGGTCACCGGGCAGGTTCAGCCGCCGGCAGTCCAGCCAGGCCAGGTACGTGGCCTGCGGCGGGTGGTAGCCGACCTCGGGCAACTCGGCGGCGAGAAGCTCCGCGAGCAGAGACCGGTTGTCGTCAAGATCCCTGATCAGGTCATCCAGCCACGGCTCGCCGTGCCGGAATGCCGCCTCGGAGGCGATCACCCCCAGAATGCCGGCCTGGTACGACATCATCTCCGGGATCCGCTGCAGGTCCGGCCACGCCTTGGGACCGGCGACCAGCAGGGCGGCCTTGAGCCCGGCGAAGTTCCACGCCTTGGACGCGGACACGGCGACGACCGCGTGTTCGATGGCATCGCCCGGCAGCGAGCCGAACGGGACATGCCGCTGCCCCGGGTAGGTCAGCGGGGCGTGGATCTCGTCCACCACCACCCGCACCTGGTGACGCTCGGCCAGCTCCGCCACCCCGCGCAGCTCGGCGTCGGTGAACACGGTCCCGGTCGGGTTGTGCGGGTTGCACAGCAGGTACGCCGCGGCCCCGGCGGCGAAGTCGCGTTCCAACCGGTCCAGGTCGAGCCGGTACCCGTCGGCGGTCGGTCGCAGCGGGCTCTGCACCACCCGGCGGCCGATGTGGTCCAGCCAGAAGAAGAACGGATGATAGACCGGCGGGTTCACCACGATCGACGACCCGGGCTCGGTGATCACCTGTAGTAGTTCCACGATCCCGCCCATCACGTCGGACATCAGGCGGATCCGGCCGGTGTCCGGGTTCCAGCCGTACCGGCGGGCGGCGAACTCCGCGAACGCCTCCGGCAGACCACTCGGCGTGGCATAGCCGGTGTCACCGCGTCGTACCGCCGCGATCAACGCCTCGGCAACCGGCGGTGCCAACGGGGTGTCCATCTCGGCGACGAAGGCGGGGAGGATGTCCGGCGGGAAGTAGCGCCACTTGACGCTGATGCGTTCCCGCAACTCGTCAGAGCTGAAGGCGGCGAGCGGGTGCGTCATGGGTCCATCCTCACAGGACCGCGCCGCAGGCACACCCTGTCCGGAAACCCGGCCCAGCGGGGCGGCCCGGTCGGTACGGTCGGGCCATGGACCGCTTCTCACGGGACCTGGTGTGGCAGCGCGTGGCCGGGGCGGGTTTCGAGCACGCTCTGGTGGACGACAACGACGGCCTGCGGGCTCGGGGCACGATGGTCGCGGCCGGGCCACGGCCGTACACGTTGCGGTACAGCCTGATCACCGACCCGGCGTTCGTCACGACGCTGGTCGAGGTGGAGACCGAGGGTGCCGGGTGGCGCCGCAGGGTGCGGCTGGAGAACCGCGCTGGTCAGTGGCGGGTCACCACGAGCGAGCAGGGCATGCTGGAGCGCAGCCTGCCGGGAATGGAGAACCCTGAGACCCTGCACCGGGCGGTGGATCCGGATCTGGGCCTCTCTCCGTTGTTCAACACGCTCCCGGTACGCCGCCGCGGGTTGCTGGCCCGTCCGGCCGGGAGCTCCGAGACGTACCTGATGGCCTTCGTCGCGGTGCCGGACCTGGTGGTGGCGCCCTCCGAGCAGACGTACACGGTGCTCGGGGAACGGCGGATCCGTTACGCCAGCGGCACGTTCACCGCCGAGTTGGAGTTTGACCTGGACGGGTACGTCCGGCACTATCCCGGCCTGGCCACCCGGATCTGACAGCGGTACGTCCGGCTCGTCCACAGTGACCTTCGGCCCTGCACGCTTCCCCGGGCGGGCGCGCAGCGTGGGAGGTGGGGGTGAGGACGATGAGGTTGAGCTGGCACGATGCGGCGGCGACCCTGGTGGTGGCGGTCGTGGCCGGACTGTACTGGGCGTTCCTCGCCGGCATGGACCTGCCGTTGGTGTCCGGACCGCGAGTACTCGCCGTGATTGTGTTTGTGCTGGGTGTCACCGCGTGCGTGCTCGGGGGCGGCGTCACGCCCACCGACGCCGACACCCGTGGGGGCCGGTCCGCCTGGCGGCGAGGGTTCACCGCGCATGGCGCGCTGGCGTTCGCGATGATGGTGTTCGTGCTGGTCACCGGGAACACCGGGGCGCTGGCCGGGCTCACCGGCCTGGTTCTGCTGCTGTGGCTGTTCACCACCGTGCGTCGCGCGGTGACCGAATTGAGGACCCCGCGCCACGCCGATACGGTCGTGCGCTGAGGCCGACACGAGGGCGGGTGCACGCTCAGAGGTCTCCGGTACCGCACGCACCCAGGGACGATCGGCACGCGTAACCGCTTGACACTCGTACCGGACACTCAGTAAATGTGTGTCTTATTCATGTTTTTGGCCCCGTCCTGACCGGGGCCATCCTGGGGAGGCTCCATGAAACGACACCGGGCACTTGCCCGCGCCGCCGTGATCGCCACCGTCGCCCTGCTGCCACTCACCGCCGCGACGGCGGTGGCAGCCGGCACCCCGGCACCGCGAACAGACACCGCGACCACCACATCCGCCCCCGGAGATGTGGTCTCCGCCCAGCGGATCTACGCTCCTGGCTTCTGGTACGCCAGGGTGTGGAAGATCCAGTACCAGTCCACCGACACCCACGGTGTCCCGATGGTGGTCAGCGGCACCGTGATCGTGCCGACGTCCTCCTGGAGCGGCCCGCGTCCGATCGTCGGGTACGCGCCGGGCACCCACGGCATGGGTGACCAGTGCGCCCCGTCCGCCTATCTGGCGGCTGGCAACGAACAGGAAGGCACCCTGATCCACGAGTACGCCACCCGGGGCTTCGCCGTCGCGGTCACCGACTACCAGGGGCTGGGCACCCCCGGTGACCACGCCTACATGGTGGCCCGGTCCGCCGGCCACGCGCTGCTCGACATCGTGCGCGCCGCGCAGCGACTCAGCGGCGCCGAACTGCCCGCGAACGGGCCGGTCGGCCTGGTCGGCTACTCCCAGGGCGGGCACGCCGCCGCCTGGGCCGGGCAACTCGCCCCCAGCTACGCCAGCGACCTGATCGTGATGGGCGTCGCGGCCGGTGGCACGCCGTCCAACCTGCTCGGGATCGCCGCCGCCAACGAGGGCACGTCCAACTTCGGTCTGGTGCTCGCCGCCGGGGTCGGCATGGACACCGGCTACCCGAACCTGAACCTGGAGTCGTACCTGAACGACGCCGGGCGCGCCGGGGTCGAGACGCTGCGCAACAGTTGCGACTTCAGCCCGTACGCGTACAAGCGGATGAGCGACTACACCACCACGAACCCGATGAACGATCCACTGTGGCAGGCCACGATCAACGCGCAGAACCCCGGCGGGATCCGACCGACCGCGCCGGTGCTGCTCTACCACTCGACAAATGACGAGATCATCCCGTACAGCGGCGCCAGCGCGCTGCGCCGGCAGTGGTGCGGCCAGGGAGTCGCGGTCACCTTCTGGACGTACTACCTGCTCGGACACGCCGCCACCGCCGCGTACGCGTCGTTGTCGGTAACCGATTGGATGGCGGCCCGGCTGTCCGGCCAGGACGCCCGCGGCAACTGCTGAGTACCGGACGGTTGCGGCCGGTCAACCCGGCCGCAACCGTCCTAAGGGGTCGGATAGCGGCCCGGCTGCGGCCGGCCCTCCCACTTGGTGGACAACGCCACCGTGGTACGGGTACGCGCCACCCCGGGGAGCCGGTTCAGCCGTACGATCAGCCGCTCCAGGTCCGCCATGGTGGCCACCCGTACCTTCACCAGAAAGGACTCCTCGCCAGCGAGGAAGTAGCAGGACTCCACCTCGGCCAGGTCGGACAGCGCACCCGCGACGTCGTCCAGTTCGCTGTTGTCGGTCTGGATGATTCCGACCAGAGCGGTGACCCCGAGTCCGATCGCCTCCGGATCGGCCATCGCGTGGTACCCCCGCAACACACCGCTGGCCTCCAGCTTGCCGACCCGGTCGTGCACCGCCGGTGCCGACAGTCCGACCCGGCGGCCGAGTTCCGCGTACGACAGCCGCGCGTTCAACCGAAGCAACTCGACGATCCGCCCGTCGATCGCGTCCACCGGACCACCACCCTCCACCGTGCCGGCACCCTGCACGGCAGAGCGTATCGGTCCCTTGATCGAGTCAGCGTTATCGCTGGTCAGCGACGGTTCGACCGCTCAGCGTGAGATTCTTAGAGCACTCCAACGGCGCAACCCGTGGGGTTCGGCGATTTCCGGGACGGCCAGGGACGACAGTGCTCTAATGGGGCTGGGCAACCTGCCCAGGACGACGCAAGGGGGGAGTCGTGGACACTGGCGACCGTCTGTTGACGCCGGGGGAAGTGGCCGCGCTGTTTCGCGTCGACCCGAAGACCGTCACCCGCTGGGCTGCCGCGGGACGCATCGGAAGTATCCGGACGCCAGGGGGTCATCGGCGCTTCCGGGAGTCCGAGGTCCGAGCCCTGCTCAATGGTGAGGAGTTGGGCCGACAACTGGAGCGGGAGCGCGATCACCGGCAATGAGACCAGCGCGGACAGCGGCTCGGTGGTGGGTCCGGGGGCCCATCACTGAGCCCGGTCACCCAGCTGAGCCCGGTCACCCAGCTCCCTGACCGGGGTCCTCCCCGGCGTGCCGGGCACCGCCGAGTTCCCCCGACCACCGGCGGAACAGATCGTGCGGTACGCCGATCGCGTCGAGCACCTTGCCAGCGACGAAGTCCACCAGCCGCGCCACATCGGTGGCCCCCGCGTAGAAACCTGGGCTGGCCGGCAGCACCACCGCGCCGGCATCGTGCAGGGTCAGCAGGTGTACCAGATGGCTGCGGGGTACCGGGGTCTCCCGGGGAACCACCACGACCGGCCGGCGCTCCTTCAGGTTCACGTCGGCGGCGCGCTGCAGCAGGTCCTTGGAAAGACCCAGTGCGATCCCGGCGCAAGCAGCCGTGCTGGCCGGCACCACCACCATCCCCTGCGCGGGGTACGAGCCGCTGCTCGGACCCGCGGCCAGGTCACCGGGCGGCCAGTAGGCGACGTCCGCGTCGGCCAGGTCCCGGCCGAGCCATCGAACCAGGTCGTCCTTCCAGTGCGCGTCCCGAAAGCCCAGTCCGGTCTCGTCCAGGAGGGTGAGCCGAGCCGCCCGGGAAATGATCACGTCGACGGCCTGGCCGGCGTCCAGCAGACCGCGGATCACCGCTCGCGGGTACGGAGTGCCAGAAGCGCCGGACACCCCGACGACCCAGGGTCGCCGGGGTGCCGGCATCGATTCGCTCGGGCTCACTGATCAGAAGCCACCCGCTCCGAAACCAGAGCTTCGGCGGTCTTTGACGCGGGGCTCCCGGCGTCCTCCGGCACCGAAACCCGCAGCGAGGTCATCGCCAGGCGTTCCGGGACAGCACCGCGATTGTGATCGGCCTCGACGATGCCGGGCCAGCCATCGCCGACAGGGATCTCCTGCCAGTCGTCCCAGTCGCCGTCCATGTCGTCCACCCAGTCGTCCACCGGCCCGTCGCTGGCCTGACCGCCCGCGATACGCCGGCTGTACGCCGCCGGCAGCACCTGGCTCTGGCGGCTGGCCTGCCCGCCCGGGTCGGACTTGTCAAACGCCCGATTACGCACCGGGTCCGTCACACTGCACTCCTTCGAGGGATCCACCCTTGGTTACCTCAAAAGGTTCTGAGGCGGTGCCGCGGCTTGCCGCGGCAACACACTGTTATGCCCAGTGTGCATGATGAGTAAACCCACCGTATCGATCGACGTCGTAGGGCGACCTATCTCACATCGGGCATTTGGCGCTTACCGCAAGCTCTGGAGCACTACCAGATCTGCTACGGCGAACCCGAACAACACGATCCCCACAAAACCGTTGACCGTGAAGAACGCCCGGTTCACCCGGGACAGATCGTCGGGCCGGACGATGGCGTGCTCGTACCCGAAAGCCACCGCGGCGAACGCCAGACCGGCCCACCACAACCAGCCCAACCCCAGCAGCGCGCCGAACCAGACGAACAACCCGAACGTCGCGATGTGACTCAGCGTTGAGGCACGCAGTGCCACGGCCACCCCGAAACGCGCCGGCACCGAGCGCACCCCGATCCGGCGGTCGACGGTGACGTCCTGGCAGGCGTAGATCAGGTCAAAACCGCCGATCCACAGCCCGACCGCGACCGACAGCACCGCCGCGGGCAGTGCGCCCTGGAAGCTGCCGGTGACCGCCAGCCAGCCGCCGGCCGGGCCGACCGCCTGGGCGAGCCCAAGGATCGCGTGCGGGTAGTCGGTGAACCGCTTGCCGTACGGGTAGACGACGAGAGGCACCACCGCGACCGGCGCGAGCGCCAGACACAGCGGGTTCAGCAGTGCCGCCGCGCCGAGAAACACCGCCAGCGCCGCCGCAGCACCCCACCAGGCGATACGCAGGCTCACCGCGCCGGTCACCAGTTCCCGCCCGGCGGTCCGGGGGTTCTGTGCGTCGATGTGCCGGTCGATGATCCGGTTGGCGGCCATCGCGAAGGTGCGCGCTCCGACCATCGCCACGGTGATCACCACGAGGGTGTCCCAACGCACCCGGCCGCCGTACTGCCACATCGCGGTGAGCGCGGCGAGGTACGCGAAGGGCAGCGCGAACACCGAGTGCTCGATCGCCACCAGCCGCAGGAACGCCCGGACCCGACCGCCGGAAACCGTGACACCCGGTGACCTGGTACCGGCCCGGTCAGCCAAGGCCGTACTCCTTCCAGCGCCGGTCGACCGCGGCGACCACCTCGGGGCTCATCACGGCCTCCTCGGGCCAGCCCCGGGTATAGCCCTCGTCCGGCAGTTTCCGGGTCGCGTCGATGCCGATCTTGCCTCCGAAAAACTGCTGGTACGAGGCATGGTCCAGGTGGTCGACGGGCCCCTCGGTGAGCAGCATGTCCCGGGAGTAGTCGACGTTGCCGAACGCCCGCCACGCCACCTCGTTGTAGTCGTGCACGTCGCAGTCCTCGTCCACCACCACGATCAGCTTGACCAGTGACATCAGTCCGGCCCCCCACAACGCGTGCATCACCTTCTGGGCGTGCTTGGGGTAGCGCTTGCGGATCGCGACGATCACGCAGTTGTGGAACACCCCGGGCTCGGGCATGTCGTAGTCCACGATGTCGGGCACCAGCATCCGCAGCAGCGGAAGGAAGATCCGCTCGGTGGCCTTCCCGAGCGGCCCGTCCTCCTGCGGCGGCTTGGATGTGATGATCGAGTGGTAGATCGGGTCCCGGCGCATCGTCATGCACTCGACGTACAGCACCGGGAACTGCTCCACCGGGGTGTAGAAGCCGGTGTGGTCCCCGAACGGGCCTTCCGGGTGGCGTTCGCCCGGCTCGACGTACCCCTCCAACACGACCTGGGCGTGCGCCGGCACCCGCAACGGCACGGTGAGGCACTCCACCATCTCGACCCGCTCCCCGCGCAGGAACCCGGCGAACAGGTACTCGTCGATGTCCGGCGGCAGCGGAGCGCTGGCGGCGTAGCTGACCACCGGGTCGCAGCCGAACGCGATCGCCACGGGCAGCCGCTGGCCCAGCCGCTCGGCCACCGCGTGGTGGGCGTTGGAGTCCTTGTGGATCTGCCAGTGCATGCCGAGCGTGTTGCGGGAGTGCTGCTGGAGTCGGTACAGGCCGAGGTTGCGCTTGCTGGTCTCCGGGTGCCTGGTGTGGGTAAGCCCGTAGTTGTGGAAGATCCCGCCATCCCCGGGCCAGGTCTGGAGTCCGGGCAGTCGGTTCAGGTCCACGTCGTCGCCCTTGAGCACGACTTCCTGGCAGGACGCTGAGCGGACCCGCTTCGGCGGCACGTTCTTGAGCTGGAGCAGTTTGCCGAACCCCTCCCGGATCCCGGACCAGCCAACCGGAAGTTCCGGCTTGACCAGGGCCCCGATCCGGTCCCCGAGTTCGTCCAGACGTGCCACGCCGAGCGCCAGGCACATCCGCCGCTCGGTGCCGAACAGGTTGATCGCCACCGGCATGTCCCCCCGGGTGGGGCGCTCGAACAGCAGCGCGGGGCCGTTCCGGCGTACCACCCGCTGGGTGATCTCACTGATCTCCAGCGTCGGGTCCACCGGGGTACTCACCCGGCGTAGCTCACCGGCCCGTTCCAGGGCATCGAGAAAACCATTGAGGTCCTGGTACGGGAATCCACGGGCCATGACCGCCAGTATTACCGGCGCTCGGGCCGGGCCCGCCGGCAGGACCGGCGGGTCGCCGAGAACCTGCCGCGCTGCACTGGGCCCGGTCAGCCGGTGCGCAGTGCCTCCAGCAGCCGGGTGTTCCCGGCTGTCTCCAGAACGTCGAACGGCACCCGGCCCCACAGCGCGAGTTGCAGGTCACTGGCGGTGCCGACCGCCTGGGCGTCGATCTTGTGCGGCTCGTGCATCACGGTGCTGGTGTCCAGCAGCGCCACTCCGGCACCCCGGATCCGGACCAGCCAGGCATGCGCGACGTCGGAGGCGACCAGCTGCACCATTCCGGACACCCGACCATCGACGGACCGCCGCCGGCCGCCCGGCAGCCAACTGTCGAGCACCTCGGAAACCCCGTCCACGGCCAGCTTGGTCTCCACCGGCTCGGTGAGCCCCGCCGCCACCTGGGCATCCCATCGGTGTACTGCGGTCTCGTGGGCCATCCGGCGGTGCCAGAACCCGGCCTTCTTCTCCTGCGGAGCCCAGTTCCACGCCGGCAGTTCCGCGTCGAGGCGGTCCAGTGTCGACAGCAACTCACCGTAGCGGTCGTCCCACCAGGAGAGCGCCGGCTCGCCACGCGGCACGCCGTCCGTGGATGGTCGCTCCGGTCGGGTGATGACCTCCCGGGTGACATGGCCGTGCACCCACTGGTACACGCCACCCAGGTGGATCACCAGGTCTTCGACCGTCCAGTCCGGACAGGTTGGAACCGGCTCGGTCAGCCCTTCCAACGACACCGCGGCGCGGAAGGCCGCGCCCTCGTGACGAAGTGCCGCCAGCCAGAACTCCTTGCCGGGCTTGCTCTGCACTCGGCTCATGAGTCACCGCCTCCCGACGCGTCCCGATGACACCGCTGTCTGGTACCAGCCTAGGCTGAGTACGTGCGCGAGGTCAGTGGTGGAAATCTCGGGGCATATACCACACTTCGCTTGGGAGGCCCGGCGCAACGGCTTGTGGAAGTGGATGATGCGGACGAAACGGTTTCGGTAATCCGCGAAGCCGATTCCCGAACTTCCTCGCTGCTGGTCCTCGCGGGCGGTAGCAATGTGGTCATACCAGACACAGGCTTTCCGGGGACGGTGGTCGTACTCCGCTCGACCGGAGTCGATGTCACGCCCCTCGACAACCACGTGGAATTCACCGTCGCAGCGGGACACCCCTGGGACGACCTGGTCGCGCGGGCCGTCTCGGAAGGTTGGTCCGGCATCGAGTGCCTCTCCGGAATTCCCGGCTCGACCGGTGCCACGCCGATCCAGAACGTGGGGGCGTACGGCCAGGA
>DASUSI010000016.1:0-2907 GCA_036375165.1 Micromonosporaceae bacterium
CCGCGGCCGCACCATGGGCAAGCTGATGGTCGGGATCCGAGTCGTGCGAGACGACGGCGGACCGGTCACCTTCCGCCACACCGTCACTCGTGGCCTTGTCGGTGCCACGCTCGAGTGGCCCGGCTTCATCGGTGCCCCCCTCACCTGGCTGGCCAGCCTCTGGCTCATGATCGCGAGCCCGCAGGGCAAGCGCCTGGGTGACTACGTCGCCGGCACCGTGGTCATCCATGAGCGCACCCCCGCGGCGTGGGGATGGGTGCCCCAGATGCCGGCCGGGCTCGGACCCTGGGCAGCGACGCTGGACCTGACCGGGCTCGACGACGACCTCGCCCTCGCGGTGCGGCACTTCCTGGCCCGCAACCGGCAGATCCGCGAGCCCGCCCGGTCACACCTGGGACAGCGGCTCGCCCGCGAGGTCGCGGCCGCGACCAACCCACCGCCGCCGCCGAAGACGCCCGGCTGGGCCTACCTCGCGGCGGTCCACGCCGAACGCCATCAGCGCGCCATGCGCCAACTCGCCACCGTACGGTCCCGAGCCGCGGCGGTATGGCCGGACCTCGCCCAAGACCATCTCCGAGCCACGACGAGATCCCTGTATCATGATCCAAGATCCCGGTGATCATGATGTGAGGGTGGCAGAGTGCGCCGATCATGACCCGCGGGGCCTCTTCTCGGGTTTCCGTGAGGAAGATCAACGATTCGGACTGGCCTGGACTGCGGTGGATGTTGGTACGGGGCAAGGGTTAGCGGTCGAGTCTGTTGCGGGCTGGTGGTTGGTCGAAGAGTCCGGACAAATCCGGCCTTGGTCGGTGTGTCGGTTCGGGTGTGGCGTGTCGCTGGTGTGGCTCGTGTGTTAGGCGGTCCGCGGTGACGGTGGGTAGTCGGTGGCAAGGCGGCCGGAGGGCGGCGCGGCAGCCCTTGGGCGGGATCGGCCGGGCAGGGTGGGCTGGTAGACGCCCAGGTGCAGCTGCATGAGCGCCATGAGCGCCTGGGCGGAGCGGAAGCCGCGGGCAATGGCGATGAGCAGCCGTACCCGGGAGTTGAGGCCCTCGACGATTGCGTTGGACAGGCCGTGGGTGAGGGTGGCGGCCAGGTCCTCGTAGTACGGGCGGATCTTGCGGGCGACCTTGACGAACTCGGGGATGCGGCTGTGCGATGCCCACACCAGCCACTCGTCGAGGGCCTGGATGCGCTCGGCGCCGCCGGGAGCGAAGATCTGGCGGAACTGTTCCTTGAGCAGCCACCCGCGGTAGAGCGGGTTGTTGACCTTCTGGATGTCGGCCAGCTTGCGTTTCTGGTTGGCGGTCAGCCGCGCCGGGTTCTTCAGCACCGCCCAGCGGCTGTTGCTGACCATCTCCAGCAGGGTGACGTCCTTGGCGGCGCGGGCCTCGGCAGCGACCCGGCGGCGCAGCGCGTCGAGAGCCTCGGTGACCCACTTGACCGCGTGGAACGGATCCAGGCACAGCTTGGCGTTGGGGCAGTTGAGTCCGACCATGTCGGCGATCCAGTCCGCGCCGTCGGCGCTCACCAAGGCGATGCGGGCGCAACGTTCCTCGCCCAGTGCGGCGAAGAACTCGCCCAACGTTTTCTTGGTACGGCCCTTGCCCACCCACAGCAGCCGGCCGTTGGCATGGTTGACCACCACTACCAAGTACTTGTGTCCCTTCTGGTAGGACACCTCGTCGATGCCGATGCGACGCACATTGTCGAAGCGGTCCGCGCCCAACGCATCCACATCGGACATCACCCGGGTGACGATCGCGCCGATCGTCTCCCACGCGACGCGGAACAGGAACGCCACCATGCTCTTGGCGCAGTAACGGGCCAGCCAGGTTACCGTCTGCTCGAACTCGAAGGTATGGCGCGCCTTGTGCCGCGCCCACGCCACCGCCGCCACCGTCGCCCCGTGCTCGGGGCAGGACACACGCGGCGCTTCAGCCTCCAGGAACACCTGCCGGCTACCCGCATCCAGCGCCCGCCACCGCCGCCGTCCCTCGCCGGCATCCAGATACAGCCCCCGCCGTCCGCACCGACCACAGCGCAACGGCACACCCCGACGCGGCCGCACCCGCGCGACCAGTGCCTCACCCTCGGACACGACCTTCTCGACCACGGTCTCAGGACCCAACCCGAGCATCCGCCGCCATATCATGGCGTCCTGCACCCCGCCCAACCCTTCGTTTCGTGACCGTGACAAGCCGAAACGTAAAGGTCAGGACGGGGTGCAGCCGTCTACGACACGTACTCTCCGTAACCATCAACCCGGCAAGCCCGCTTTGCCCCGGTTACGGAAACCCGAGAAGAGCCACTACAGGTCATGATCGACGGCCAGAATCGTGGTGCGTGGAAGCGCGCCGATCAGGGTACCGTCGGGGCCGCGCACGGCGACCCAGTCGGCGCCGGCCTCGAGCACCGCGGCGAGGGCGTCGCGCAGCGTCGCGGTCGAGTCGATCGTGGGAGCGGCGCCGGCCTCCGCCGGTACCGGGTCCAGCGCCGCCGGAATCGGCAGCACACCCAGGCGTTTGATGGCGCGGTCGGAGCCGAGGAACTCGGCCACGAACTCGTTCGCGGGCTTCGCCAGCAGGGTGGCCGGGTCATCGTACTGCTCCAGCGTGCCACCGTCGGAGAGCACGGCGATGCGGTCGCCCAGCCGCACCGCCTCGTCCACGTCGTGGGTCACGAAGAGCACGGTCTTGCCGACCCGCGCCTGGAGCCGGCGGAACTCGTCCTGCAGCCGGGCCCGCACGACCGGGTCGACGGCCGAGAACGGCTCATCCATCAGCAGCACCACCGGGTCGGCGGCGAGCGCGCGGGCCACCCCGACCCGCTGCTGCTGGCCCCCCGACAGCTGGGAGGGATAGCGCTTGGCCATCTCCGGGGACAGGCCGACGATCTCCATCAGCTCGG
>DASUSI010000017.1:0-14465 GCA_036375165.1 Micromonosporaceae bacterium
ACAACGTCCATACGCGAATCATCGACCTCGCCTGGTTGGAGTCCCGCGCGGAGCAGGCTCGTAACTTCAGCCTTCCAGCCATTCACGGCCTGCTCCAGACCCGGGAGTACGCCGAAGCGGTGATGCAGGCCATCGACCCGGACGTGTCCGACCAACAGGTAGCGCAGTGGCTTGACTTCCGGATGAAGCGCCAAGAGGTACTCGGCCGACTGGACTACACAGCGATCCTCGACGAAGCGATCTTTCACCGAACCATCGGCGGTCCCGGCGTGATGCGTGGGCAACTCGCTCACCTACTCGACCTCTCCGAACGCCCCAACATCACCGTCCGGGTGCTGCCGTCCTCCGTCAGCCTGCTCGCCGGTGCGGAGAGTGCGTTCACATTGCTCACCATGCCGACGCCCTTTCCCGTGGTCGCCTTGGTGACCACCGATGCCGGCGCGATCTATGTCGAGATGCCGAAGGCCACCCGGTTCGAGGCCGCGTACGCTCGCCTCGAACGCCATGCCCTCGATGTCGAGGACTCCCGCATGTTCCTCAAGTCCAGGATGGAGCAACTCGCATGACCCACTCGACAGCGCACGACGGCAGCTCCGTGGACCTCTCCCGCGTGCAGTGGCGCATCAGCACCCACAGCAGCGACGGCGGTGGAGGCACCTGCGTGGAGGCTGGCCCCCTGAACGACGGCACCGGCCGCGTAGCGCTGCGCCACAGCCAGCACCCCGACGGCCCCGTCATCGTTTACACCCGCGCCGAATGGGTCGCCTTCCTCGCCGGAGCCAAAGACAACGAATTCGACTTCACCGCATAGTCCACACTCAACAACACAGACCTCAAACTGTGGTGGGCGTCCGAGCCCCGGCAGGATGAGAGCCGGGAGCACCGACGCGGCCGGCCGCTCCGGCGTTGGGCGGCCACAGCTAACGGACCGGCGTGACCTTGCGGCACAACAGGCGGGTATGGTTCCGCCGCCGGCCAGGGGTTCTGAGAGGACAGCGATCGATGCGAGTCGGTGTCTACATCGACGGCTACAACCTGTACTACGGGGGCCGGGGCCTGATGGGCGGCCCCGGCGTCCCCGGCTGGCGCTGGCTCGACCTGCGCAGCATGTCGACGGCGATCGTGGCCGCACACTCCGGCTGGCCAGGCGCGCAGGTAGTTCAGGTCGTTTTCTGCACGGCGCGGATCAGCGGTGCGAGCCACCCACAAGGGGCACAGGATCAGGACGTGTACCTGCGCGCGTTGAAGACCGCCAACGCCGTCGACGTGATCGAGTTAGGCAAGTACGTCAACCGGGTGACCACCTCGCCACTGGCCACGCGCGGACGCCGGGGACAGCCGGTCATCACCACCTGCACTTGGCCGGTGATGGTCCAGGACGCCAACGAACAGGCTGTGCCCGGCGGCCGGTTCATGGTGTCGGTGGCCCGGCGGGAGGAGAAGGGCTCCGACGTCAACGTGGCCGCGCACATGCTGCTCGATCTGATCCATCAGCGGATTGACGCCGCGGTGGTCATCAGTAACGACAGCGACTTGGCGTACCCGGTACGGCAGGCGCGCGACCTGATCCCGATCGGCCTGGTCAACCCGACTCCGGGATACCCCGCCGGTGCGCTCAACGATCCGCCGACCCGTGGCGTGGGAGGCCATTGGTGGTATCAGCTCACACCGGTGGATCTCACCTCAGCACAGATACCCAACCCGGTAGCTGGCCGGTACCGCAAGCCCACCGGGTGGTAAAGTCAAGGCACACACCGCCCGGTCTCTCTGAGGCCGGGTTTCTTCTTTTGCACGGCGAGTCAGAGGGCGGTCTCGGGCCTCGCACCAGAAACTCCCCTCCGGGACGGGTCGGCGGGCGTCGTGAATGGACGGATGACCCCGTGTGGCCACGAGTGGTGTTGTTCCTGTTCGGCGTTGAATGTATGGATCTTCGACGCTTCCCCGCAACGCCCCCCACAGCCGGATGTGCTGAGCCCCCCGGTTGATCACAGCGCATGTCCTGTGGGACTCCTGATCGCATAGCGTGAGGCACCCGGGCGTTCAGGCACGAAATGGACAAGCGTCCGCCGGGCGGAACCACGACAGAGATCCACGAACCCCTGTGCAGGCGGCCGTCACAGGGGCAGGATATCGCTTATCAGGCACGACATATCCGGAGGCAGCATGAGCGGCATATCGACCCACCGGCGACCGCTGGCGATCCTGGGTCTTGTGCTCAGCCTGGTCCTGATCGGGACCGGCTGCGCGAAGAAGGAGTCCGGCGGCACCAGTGAGAAAGGCACCGTCAAGCTGGTCAAACAGGGCCAGCTCACGGTCTGCACCGGCCTGCCGTACGCCCCGTTCGAGTTCCAGCGAGGCAACGAGGTGGTCGGGTTCGACGTGGAGCTGACGGAACTGGTCGCCAAGGATCTCGGCGTCAAGCAGGAGTACGTCGACACCCCGTTCGAAGGCATCAAGAGCGGGCAGGACCTGAACTCCGGCAAGTGCGACGTCGCGGCCGCCGCGATGACCATCACCGAGGAGCGGGAACAGGCGCTGGACTTCTCCGAGGGCTACTTCGACGCGCACCAGGCGATGCTGGTGCGGGCCGGCAAGGGGTACAAGGCGCTGGCGGACCTGAAAGGCAAGCGGGTCGGGGTCCAGACCGGGACCACCGGCGAAATCTACGTCAAGGAACAGAACGACAAGGAGAAACTCGACCTGAAGATCGTGGCCTACGAGGACCTGGGCGCCGAACAGGCCGCGCTGGAAGGCGGCCAGATCGAGGCGATCATCAACGACCTGCCGGTGTGGACCGAGTACGTGAAGGAGAACCCCGGCAAGTTCGAGATCGCGGCCGAGTTCGACACCGGCGAGCAGTACGGCATGGCCGTGAAGACCGGCAACAAGGCACTGCTCGACGTGATCAACAAGGTGTTGGCCAAGGCCAAGCAGGACGGCACGTACGACAAGGTCTACGAGAAGTGGATCGGCCGCAAGCCGGCGAGCTGATCACCGTTCGGGTGGCTCACAAGTTGGCCATCCGCGACGAGGTGAGGGGGGTGCTTGGGCATCCCCCTCCCACCCGATAGGGGCGAGACATGAACCACCCATCCACCGCGTCACCCGGGCCCGGCGCGGCTCAGGTCGTACTCACCACCAGCCACCGCGGGCTCGGGCGGCACCAGCGTCAGCGGCTCAGCCGGGGCATCCAGTACGGCATCTTCCTGCTGTTGTTGGCCGCGCTGGCCTTCGCCGCGGACTGGGACCGGCTGGGCGAGGCGTTCGCCCGGCTGGACATCGCCGGGGAGATGTTCCCCGACGTGATCGTCATCGCGTTGCGCAACACCCTGGCCTACACCCTGCTGGCCTTCGCGTTCGGCCTGGTGGTGGGGTTGATGCTGGCGCTGATGCGGTTGTCCTCGGTGGCCCCGTACCGCTGGTTCGCGCGGGCGTACATCGAACTGTTCCGGGGGCTGCCGGCGCTGCTGGTGCTGTTCATGGTCGGCTACGGCATCCCGGTCGCCTTCCAGGACTACGTGTTCGTCGGCGGCGTCTACGGCCAGGTGATGCTGGGCCTCGGGTTGATGGCCGCCGCGTACATGGCGGAGACCATCCGGGCCGGGATCCAGGCGGTGCCGAGAGGCCAGTTGGAGGCCGCCCGCACCCTGGGCATGTCGTATCCCCGGGCGATGATCTCGATCGTGCTGCCGCAGGCGTTCCGGATCATCATCCCGCCGATGACCAACGAGATCATCCTGCTCACCAAGGACAGTTCCCTGGTGTACGTACTGGGTGTCACCTTCGCCCAGGTGGAACTGACCAAGTTCGGCCGCGACACCCTCAACACGGAGGCCAACGCGACCCCACTGATCGTGGTCGGCCTGATGTACCTGGTGATCACGTTGCCACTGTCCCAACTGGTGCGATGGCTCGAACTACGAGCCGGGAAGGGACGCCGATGAGTGCTTCGGAGATTCCCGCGGTCTCGATCAAGGGACTGCGCAAGTCGTTCGGCACCCTGGAGGTGCTGCGCGGCATCGACCTGGAAGTGGCGTACGGCGAGGTGGTGTGCGTCATTGGACCGTCCGGCTCCGGAAAGTCGACCCTGCTGCGCTGCATCAATCTCCTGGAGGAACCCACCGGGGGCAGCATCCGGGTGCTGGGTGTCGAGGTCACCGACCCGAACGTGAACATCGACCGGGTACGGCGGCACATCGGCATGCTGTTCCAGCAGTTCAACCTGTTCGGGCACCTGTCCGTGCTGGACAACCTGACCATCGCGCAGCGCCGGGTGCTGCGGCGGAACCGTGCCGAGGCGGTACGGGTGGCCCGGCAGAACCTGGAGCGGGTGGGACTGTCGGACAAGATCGACGCCTTCCCGGCGCAACTGTCCGGAGGCCAGCAGCAGCGGGTCGCGATCGCCCGGTCGTTGTCGATGGACCCGGCGATGATGCTGTTCGACGAGCCCACCAGCGCGCTGGACCCGGAACTGGTCGGCGAGGTGCTGTCCGTGATGCGGCAACTCGCCGCCGACGGGATGACCATGCTGGTGGTGACCCACGAGATGGCATTCGCCCGCGAGGTGGCCGACCGGGTGGTGTTCATGGACGACGGCCGGATCATCGAGCAGGGTACGCCCACGGAAGTGCTGGGCGGCCCCAGCGAGGAGCGCACCCGGGAGTTCCTGCACCGGGTGCTGGAGCCGACGAAACTGTCCTCAGAGGAGTTCCTGGAGACCGCCCGCCCGGCGGGCGTCCCGGAGATCGCGGTACCCACGTCGGACCCGCACAACTACGGCGGCGGGGTTTCCGGAGTGCTGTGAAGGCCGCGCGACCCGGGTCGCGCGGCCCGTCGTACGACTCGTCAGGAGTCGGTCAGCTCGGCGGTGACGAGTTCGGCGATCTGAAGCGTGTTCAGCGCGGCGCCCTTGCGCAGGTTGTCCCCGGAGACGAACATGTCCAACCCGCGCGGGTCGTCCAGCGAGCGACGGATCCGGCCCACCCAGGAGGGGTCGGTGCCAACCGCGTCCGCCGGGGTCGGGAACTCGCCGTCCGCCGGGTCGTCCACCAGAATCACGCCGGGCGCTCCGCGCAACACGCTCTGCGCACCCTCGGCGGTCACCTCACTGCCGAAGATGGCGTGCACCGCGACCGAATGGCCGGTCACCACGGGGACCCGTACGCAGGTGGCGGACACCTTCAGATCCGGCAGACCGAGAATCTTCCGGGACTCGTTGCGGATCTTGAGTTCTTCGCTGGACCAGTTGCCGCCCTTGAGGGAACCCGCCCAAGGCACCACGTTGAGCGCCAGCGGGGCCGGGAACGGACCGATCTGGTCTCCCACCGCCTGGCGGATGTCGCCGGTACGGGTCCCGATCGACCGGTCCCCGGCGACCTTGGCGAGCTGGTCGTGGAGGGTGTCCGCACCGACCTGACCGGCACCGGAAGCGGCCTGGTAGGAGGCCACCACCAGCTCCCGCAGCCCGTACTCGGCGTGCAGCGGGGCGATCGCCACGATCATCGTCAGGGTGGTGCAGTTGGCGTTGGCGATGATGCCCTTCGGTCGGTTCCGGGCCTGCTCGGGATTGATCTCCGGGACCACCAGCGGCACGTCCGGGTCCATCCGGAAGATCTGGGAGTTGTCGACCGCCACCGCACCACGTGCCGCGGCGACCGGTGCGTACTCCCGGGAGATGTCGTCGGGCCCGACGAACATCGCGATGTCCACACCGTCGAAGACCTCGGATGACACCGGCAGCACCTCGAGCTGCTCGCCCCGTACCGTGATCTTCTTTCCGGCCGAGCGTTCCGAGGCCGCCAGCCGGATCTCACCGAACCGGTTCTCCCGGCTGGAGAGCAGTTCACACATCACGGTCCCCACCGCCCCGGTGGCTCCCACCACGGCGAGTGTCGGCAGCGTGTTCCGGGCCCCTGTCCTGTCGGCCACTGTTGTCACCTTCCGGTTCCGGCATACACGATGGCTTCCTCATCCCCACCAAGGTCAAACGCGTCATGAATGGCGCGTACCGCCACGTCCAGGTCGGTGTCCCGGCACACCACCGAGATCCGGATCTCCGACGTGGAGATCATCTCGATGTTGACCCCGGCCTCACCGAGCGCCGCGAAGAACGTCGCCGCGACCCCGGGATGCGACCGCATGCCGGCACCGATCAACGACACCTTGCCGACATGATCGTCGAAGAGCAACCCCTCGAACCCTACCGACGCCTGAACCTTCTGCAACGCCGCCATCGCGGCTTGGCCGTCGTCCTTCGGCAGTGTGAACGAGATGTCGGTGCGGGAGCTGCCGTGGGTCGAGATGTTCTGAACGATCATGTCCAGGTTGATCTCGGCGTCCGTGACGGCCTGGAAGATCCGGGCCGCCTCGCCGGGCTCGTCCGGAACCCCGAGCACGGTGATCTTGGCTTCGCTGCGGTCGTGAGCGACCCCGGTGATGAGTGCCTGCTCCACGGGAAGGTCCTCCATCGACCCGGTCACGATGGTGCCGGGCTTGTTCGAGTACGACGAGCGGACGTGGATCGGGAGGTTGGACCGGCGAGCGTACTCCACGCTGCGCAGGTGCAGGACCTTCGCGCCGCACGCGGCGAGTTCGAGGGTCTCCTCGTACGTGATCTGCCCGATCCGCCGGGCGTTCGGGACGATCCGCGGATCGGCTGTGTAGATGCCGTCCACATCGGTGTAGATCTCACACACGTCGGCCCCGAGCGCCGCGGCGAGCGCCACCGCAGTGGTGTCCGAACCGCCCCGGCCCAGCGTGGTGATGTCCTTGGTGTCCTGCGCGACGCCTTGGAAACCGGCCACGATCGCGACCGCGCCCTCGTCCGTGGCGCTGCGCACCCGGCCGGGAGTCACGTCGATGATCCGCGCCCTGCCATGCGTGGACGTGGTGATCATGCCGGCCTGGGAGCCGGTGAAGGAACGCGCCTCGAATCCCAGATTGTGGATCGCCATCGCCAGCAGCGCCATCGAGATCCGCTCACCCGCCGTGAGCAGCATGTCGAGTTCCCGGGGCGGCGGCAGCGGACTCACCTGACTGGCGAGGCCGAGCAGTTCGTCTGTGGTGTCGCCCATCGCGGACACCACCACGACCACGTCGTTGCCCGCTTTACGAGCCGCCGCGATCCGCTCGGCGACCCGCTTGATCCGCTCGGCGTCCGCCACCGACGAGCCACCGTACTTCTGCACCACGAGCGCCAATGGTTTCCTCACATAACGAGTCGGCAACGGCCGGGAGCCAGGGTACCCGTCGGGACGCCTCGCCCACCGTTGATCGGTGACGCGGTGAGCCCAGCCCCCCGACACATCGCGGGTCACGGCCCCGGGGCCACGCTCGGCCCTCCAGGACCACACGTTCGGCCAGCCTGCGCATGGCCCTGGAAGGCCGTTCCCCACGGCGAGCCTTCCGCACATCCCCCGGATCGGCCAGCGAAAATTGCCAGGTGTCGACTCCCGGCCATCCCTTGGTACGGCGGTTCCGGCTGGCCCGGATCGCGATCCCGGCGGTCCTCCTCACCCTGCTGGGCGGCTGCGGCGAGCCGGCCGTACCAGTGGTCCTGCCGTCACACGGCCCGACTCCGCAGACCCCTGCCGAGCGGCTGATCGGCCTGGCCGCAGTCGCCAAGGACAAGCGGTACACGGCGACCTACCTGCTCCGTACCAGGGGTCGGCCGGACCGGACGGTGTCGGTGCGGCTTGCCCGGGACGGTAGCTGGCGGATCGACGTACCAGGCGGCGCTCATGGCGGTCGCCGGGAGGTGACGATCGCCGGCACCGGCCAAGGCGTGTTCCAGTGCGTCACCAGTGGCTGCGTCAGGATCGCCGAGCCCGGCGACCGGATCCCCGCGAAGTACGACCCGATGGTCGAACACCCGTTCACCGATTGGCTGGATGTGCTGAGCGATGCCCGCGCCCCGCTGACCGTGGAGAAGGGTACGTCGCTGCGGGCGCCGAGCGGCGAGTGTTACGCCGTCGAGTCGAACGCGGCAGCGCTGACTCCACTGATGGACCCGGGGACGTACTGCTTCGATGCCGAGGGCGTGCTGACCGGTGCCCGGTTCAGCGGCCGGACCCTGCTGCTCGCCGGAGCCCCGGGCAGCCCCCCGAAGTCGATCATCCTTCCAGGGCCGGTCACCACCGGACAGCCACTGGGCACGTCACCGCCACCGCCTGCCCCTTCACCGTCCGGCTCGCCCAGCCGCAGCGGCTGACGCCGTCGGGCGGTGTGAACCACATCTCGGATTCCGGGAGCCGGTTCCCACGATCTCGGCCCGACACGTAGCGTTGCCTCGTCATGTGGACGGCTCTGCTCCTTGGTCGCCGCGGCGAGGCTCTCTAGGCCGGCACCTCGTCGCGGAGTCGCGGCGCGCCGCCCGGGTTCGTGGAACCCGCCGGTCTCTCCCCCTTTCAGGGTCAACCCGCCACTCCCATGACCAAGGAGTCCCACCATGTCCGAGCCCCGCGCCGTACCAACGGATCCGTTCTCGCGGCAACGGCGAAGCCAGATGCCGGCGCACCGCTACCTGCCGTACCACCGTCAGTTCAGCGTCGATCTCCCGGACCGCACCTGGCCGTCCCGGCGGATCGAGCGGGCCCCGCAGTGGTGTGCCGTCGACCTGCGGGACGGTAACCAGGCACTGATCGAGCCGATGTCGCCGGAGCGCAAACGCCGGATGTTCCAGTTGCTCACCCGAATGGGCTACAAGCAGATCGAGGTCGGCTTCCCGGCCGCCAGCCAGACCGACTACGACTTCGTCCGGATGCTGATCGAGGAGGATCTGGTCCCCGACGACGTGATCATCCAGGTGTTGGTGCAGTGCCGGGAACCACTGATCGCGCGGACCTTCGACTCACTGCGCGGTGCGAAGCAGGCCATCGTGCACTTCTACAACTCCACCTCGACGCTGCAACGGCGGGTGGTGTTCGGGCTGGACTGGAATGGCATCGTCGGCGTCGCCACTGACGCGGCGCGGCTGTGCCTGAAGTACGCCGAGCAACTGCCGGACACCGAGATCTACTACGAGTACTCGCCCGAGTCGTACACCGGCACCGAACTGGAGTACGCCGTGGAGGTCTGCGGCAAGGTGGCCGAGATCATCGACCCCACCCCGGACCGCAAGCTGATCGTCAACCTGCCGGCGACCGTGGAGATGGCCGCCCCGAACGTGTACGCGGACTCCATCGAGTGGATGCACCGCAACCTGCCCCGCCGGGAGTCGCTGGTGCTGTCGGTACACCCGCACAACGACCGGGGGTGTGCGGTGGCGGCGGCCGAGTTCGGAGTGATGGCGGGCGCGGACCGGATCGAGGGCTGCCTGTTCGGCAACGGCGAGCGCACCGGCAACGTGGACCTGGTGACCCTGGGACTGAACCTGTTCAGCCAGGGCGTCGACCCGCATGTCGACTTCTCGGACATCGACGAGATTCGGCGCACCGTCGAGTACTGCAACCAGCTTCCGGTGCATGAGCGGCATCCGTACGCGGGCGACCTGGTGTACACCGCGTTCTCCGGCTCCCACCAGGACGCCATCAACAAGGGTCTGGACGCGCTGGGACGCGACGCTTCAGCCGCCGGGGTACCGGTTCGAGAGTTCACCTGGGGCGTGCCGTACCTGCCGATCGACCCGAAGGACGTGGGGCGCACGTACGAGGCGGTGATCCGGGTCAACTCGCAGTCCGGCAAGGGCGGCGTGGCGTACGTGATGAAGACCGAGCACCAGATGGACCTGCCGCGCCGGCTGCAGATCGAGTTCTCGGGCGTGATCCAGCGCCACACCGACACCGAGGGCGGCGAGGTGTCGCCGGAGCGGATGTGGCGGATCTTCCGGCGGGAGTACCTGGAGCCGGGCCGACTGGCCGTGACCGGCTACTCGACCACCACTGTGGACGGCAAGGTGGAGATCACCGCCGATGTCGTCGTGGACGGCGTGCCACACCGGGTCGACGGGGTCGGTAACGGTCCGATCGACGCGTTCACGCATGCGCTGTCCACCGTGGACGTGATGGTACGGGTGCTCGACTACGCCGAGCACGCGCTGTCCTCCGGCGGTGACGCCACCGCGGCGGCGTACCTCGAATGCGATGTCGCCGGGGAAGTGCGCTGGGGGGTCGGCGTCGACCCGAACATCCTCACCGCATCGCTACAGGCGGTGACGAGCGCCGTCAACCGGACGTAGCGACCGCCGTTCCCTTCGCCGTTCCCTTCGCCGTTCCCTTCGCCGTTCGCCTGAGATCTTGGAAACCTACCGCGATTATTTGTCGGTAGGTTTCCAAGATCTGCTTGTGAGGAGGTAGCGATTCGCTTTGCCATACCGGATGATTTCGTAAATATCCCTTTTCATCCGGAAGAGGTGAAGCCATGCGCAGATTCCTCGCCGTACTCACGATCGTCGCGGCAACCCTGATCGGCATCCCGGGACAGGCACTCGGGTATCCACCAGCGCCGCCATCGGTCAGCGAGTCCTACAACCAGCTCGCCGCGCTACGGGTTGCCGCGCCACTGTCCATGGACGGCTACAGCCGGGACCGGTTCCCGCACTGGACCACCCAGTACGGGACCTGCAACACCCGTGAAGTGGTGCTGCAACGGGACGGGAGCAACGTGGCGGTCGACTCCAGCTGCTACCCGATCAGCGGAAGCTGGTACAGCGTCTACGACCGGATCTGGCTGTCCAGGGCGTCCGACGTCCACATCGACCACGTGGTGGCGCTCGCGAACGCCTGGCGGTCCGGCGCGAAGTACTGGACCGACTCCAAGCGCTCCGCCTTCGCCAACGACCTGAACCGCGGCCAACTGATCGCGGTCTCCGCCTCCAGCAACACCTCCAAGGGTGACCAGGACCCGTCCCAGTGGCGTCCGTCCAACACCGGCTGGTGGTGCTACTACGCCCGGCACTGGATTGACGTGAAGTACGACTGGCAACTTGCCGTCACCAGTTCGGAGAAATCCGCGCTGTACGACATGATGGGGTATTGCTGACCGAGACCTCCAGGGACCCCATGGACTTCACCTCTGACTTCACGCCCGGCCCCGGCGGTGTGATGACCGCCGAGGTCGGGGTGGTGACCGGCGAACTGACGCTGCGTACCGAAGTCACCGACACCGGCTCGGTGACACTCCGGATCCAGTACAAGGGCGCCGACGAGTGGTACGAGGTGGCCGGCGGCCAGACCACACTGCCGGCTCCGGTGGCGGAGCCGGTCGCCGAGGCGATGCACCGGCTGATCCTGGGGGTCCTCACCCGGGGCGGTGCGGTGCCGCCCGGTTCCGAGGGCTGGACCCCTCAGGGATAGCACGAGCCGCCACGGAGCCCGTCCCGGGGCTCGGTGACAGGGCTTGACGATCCACCCCCGACCCCCCAGGGAGGCCCGTCATCAACCACATCCACCGACGCCTCAGACCCCCCGCACTGCTACTGACCGGCGTCGTCCTGACACTCACCCTCACCGGGTGCGACGTGACCGTCACGAACAAACCCGGATCCGACGAGGGTGAGGGACCGCATCTTCCCCCGCCCCCGTCCGTGAGCCAGTCCCGCGACCAACTCGCCGAACTCACCGTGTCCCGACCAGCGAGCATGCGCGACTATGACCGAGACCGTTTCCCGCACTGGTCCGAACAGGAACGCGGGTGCACCACCCGGGAGTTGGTACTCCGCCGGGACGGCGTGGACGTGACAGTCGGCGACGACTGCTACCCGACCAACGGCCGGTGGTACAGCGTGTACGACGAGCGTTGGTTCTCCGATCCGTCCGACGTGGACATCGACCACATGGTGCCGCTCGCCAACGCCTGGCGTTCCGGAGCGAACCGCTGGTCCGACGACAGGCGGGAGGCATTCGCCAACGACCTGAAACGCGGCCAGTTGATCGCGGTGTCGGCCGCCAGCAACCGCGCCAAGGGCGACCAGGACCCGTCCCAGTGGCGTCCCGCCAACACCGAGGTGTGGTGCGACTACGCACGATGGTGGATCGAGGTGAAGCACCACTACGAGCTCACCGTCACCGAGTCGGAGCGGTCCGCCCTACGCGAGATGCTCAAGCGCTGCTGACCGGGTGTGTCACGTCCGGACAGCTGTTCCCCCTAGGCTTCCGGTGGCACCTCAGACCACTTCCGCTGACCGGTCGGGCGCTTGGACCCCGCTGTGCCGCTCGGCCTCATCCAACACCGGGAAGTGACAGGCCACGACGTGGTTGGCAGCGGCACCGGGTTTGACCTCGAGCGGTGGCGGCTCGACCGCGCAGATCTCCTGGGCCTTCCAACACCTGGTGCGGAACCGGCAGCCCGACGGTGGGTCGATGGGGCTGGGCACGTCGCCGGTGAGCAGGATCCGCTCCCGTTGCGCCTTGTCGCGCCTTGCCGGGTCCGGTACCGGCACCGCGGACACCAGCGCGTTCGTGTACGGATGCATCGGCTCGGCGTAGAGGCTGTCCCGGTCCGCCAGCTCCACGATCTTGCCCAGGTACATCACGGCGACCCGGTCGGAGATGTGACGCACCACCGACAGGTCGTGCGCGATCAGCACGTACGTCAGGCCGAGCTCTTCCTGCAGGTCCTCCAGCAGGTTCACCACCTGCGCCTGGATCGACACGTCCAATGCGGACACCGGCTCGTCCGCGACGATCAGCTTCGGCCTGAGTGCGAGGGTGCGGGCGATGCCGATCCGCTGCCGCTGCCCGCCGGAGAACTCGTGCGGGTACCGGTTGTAGTGCTCCGGGCTCAGTCCGACCAGTTCGAGCAGATCCTGGACTGCCTTCTTGATCCCGTGTTCGGTCTGGGTCCGCTGGATCCGGAACGGCGCACCGACGATGGTCCCGACGGTGTGCCGGGGGTTCAGCGAGGAGTACGGGTCCTGGAAAATCATCTGCACGTCGCGCCGCATCGGGCGCATCCGGGCCTGGGACACGTGTGTGATGTCCCGGCCCTCGAAGACGATCTGCCCGGCGGTGGGCTCCAGCAACCGGGTCAGCAGCCGGCCGGTCGTGGTCTTGCCACATCCCGACTCGCCCACCACGCCGAGCGTCTCGCCCTTGAACACATCGAAGTCGATCCCGTCCACCGCGCGGACCGCACCGACCGCCCGCCTCAGCACACCCTTACGGATCGGAAAGTGCTTCTCCAGCTCGCGCACCGAGATCAGCGCGTCGTTGCTGTCCGGCGCCTTCATGCGACCTCAATCTTCTGCTTGATCTCGTTCTCCCAGATCTCCCGGCGCAGCTCCACGGGAAGGTGGCATCGCACCAGATGGCCCGGTGTTCCGGCGGGCACGAGTTCCGGCACGACGGTGTCGCTCAGGCCCCCGGTGCGATCCGCGAACTCGCACCGCGGATGGAACGCACACCCGGCAGGCGGGTTGATCAGCGACGGCGGAGCGCCCTTGATCGGCAGCAGCCGATCGGCCCGCTGCCGATCCATCCGCGGCATCGAGCCCAGCAGTCCCCAGGTGTACGGATGCTCAGGCTGCTCGAACACCGTCTGTGCCGAGCCGTACTCGACGCACTTGCCGCCGTACATCACGAGGATGTCGTCGGTGAGCTCGGCCACAACGCCGAGATCGTGCGTGATGATGATCAACGCTGAGTTGAAGTCCTCCTGCAGGTCCCGCATCAGATCCAGGATCTGCGCCTGCACCGTCACGTCGAGCGCGGTGGTCGGCTCGTCCGCGATCAACAGGTCGGGATCGCAGGAGAGCGCCATCGCGATCATGGCGCGCTGCCGCATGCCGCCGGAAAACTGGTGCGGGTAGTCATCGACCCGCCGCGCCGGCTGCGGGATGCCGACCCGCTCCAGCAGGTCGATCGCGTGCGTGCGAGCCCGCTGCTTCGACACCGAGTGGTGGATCCGGTACGCCTCGATGATCTGCGTACCCACCGTGTAGTACGGATGCATCGCGGACAGCGGATCCTGGAAGATCATCGCCATCTTCTTGCCACGCAGCCGGCGTACCGTCTCGCGCGACGCGCCGACGAGTTCCTGGCCGTCCAGCCAGATCTCGCCGGAGACGTTCGCGTTCTCGCGGTTGTTCAGACCGAGCACGCCGAGGCTGGTCACCGACTTGCCGGAGCCGGATTCGCCGACGATGCCCAAGGTCCGACCGCGCTCGAGGCTGAACGAGAGCCCGTCCACCGCCTTGACCAGTCCGTCGTCGGTCGGGAAATGGATCCGCAGGTCACGCACCTCGAGGAAGGCGGTCGGCGGCACCGAGCGGCCTTCGGGCACGGGGGTCGAGGTCATCAGCCGAGCCTCACTCTTGGGTCAACCACCGCATACAACAGGTCCACGACCAGGTTCGCGAATACCACGAAGAACGCGGCGAACAGGGTCACACCCATGACCTTGGGGAAGTCATTGGCGTAGATCGCGTCGATGGCGTACTTCCCGAGCCCGGGTAGCGAGAAGGTGCTCTCGGTGAGCACCGCACCGCCGAGCAGCAGCCCGACGTCCAAGCCGAAGATGGTGACGATCGG
>DASUSI010000018.1:0-38742 GCA_036375165.1 Micromonosporaceae bacterium
TACCGTCAATGGACAGAGCCGCAACTCCGTGGCGGAGAATCGTTTGAAGTTTTGAATCGCCAGGTGTGAGATCATCGGCCTGCCTGTGCGGCCCTCTCTGTCTCCGCGAACCGCAGCCTGACCTTCTTTGGATCACCGGTCGATGTTGTGACCGAGTCAATGTAGACCTGACTATTCGTCATGAGGTCACGGGCTGCTTTGATAATCGCTGCTTTCCGCTGCACCAGGTTGTCGCGATCGTGTGTGGCAAGCACGTGAGACCACGCCTCGAAGAGTGGACGGTTGATTGGATTACGACCCTTGGCACCGTGCGGCCATTTCCGGAACGCATGCATACCAAAGACTTCGTAGCAGTGGTCCATGGCTTGCCGAAAACTGTCGTGCAACGCTTCAAGGCGCTCGTCAGGAACCTTGCGTGGGTCATCAAGCAGCTCCGTCGCAGACTCCAGGAACCCGTCCATCGAACCACTTTCGCGATATCCATCGACTCCGAGCAACCAAAAGACACAGTATCTGAGGACAACCTCACGGTCATCCATCCTGACGTGGTCCCGGAATCTTCCTCCGGTTGCCTGATCGAACTCGGGGGTGTGGGTACACCGTTTAAGGAACTCGCGACTCCTTTTGCCGCTCATACAGTGCCTGATTTCCTGTGCATTCAGCGGCGTGCCGCCCGTGTTAATCCGCTTGAAGATATCATACTTGACGTCGCCGGGCGTTGTCGGATCAATGACATGGACGATGATCTGCGCATTATTGATGCGCCGCTGAAAGGGGGCGGGCAGTTCTCTGAATTTTCTTCCTCCCGGCATCGTTCGTCAAATACTCCAGGTCCGCCAGTGCAAATGAACTCGCGCCCCCTCTGACGTAGTCTCTCACCGTTGACAACCGCTGCAAGCCGTCAACCACGCGCATCCTGCCATTCTTGTCCTCGGCAAAGTAGAACGCCGGCAACGGAATCTGGAGCAGGATAGACTCGATGAGTCGTGATTTCTGGCGAGACTTCCTCGTCAACGCTCGTCCCTTACCGATACCTGGACTGAGACTTCATGAGATCCGGGAGCGAGCGCACCGCCTATCCTTCCCAGCGCACAGGGTACGTGCCCACGTCCGCCTCGGAGCTGTCCGACGCTTTGTTCCATCCAGTTAGAAGCCGAGCTTGCGAAGCTGCCTGGGGTCACGTTGCCACTCCTTGGCAACCCGGACGTGCAGGTCCAGGTAGACCCGGGTGCCGAGAAGTTCCTCGATCTGCTTGCGGGCGGCCACTCCGACCTCCTTGAGTCGGCTCCCCCGGTGTCCGATCACGATCGCCTTCTGGCTGGGACGTTCCACGTACAGGTCGGCGTAGATCCGGGTCAGCGGCGACCCTTCCTCCGGGGGCCGACGCTGCATCTCCTCCACGATCACCGCGATCGAGTGGGGAAGCTCGTCGCGTACCCCTTCCAGGGCGGCTTCCCGGATCAGTTCCGCGACCATCACCTGTTCCGGCTCGTCGGTGATCATGTCGTCCGGGTAGAGCTGCGGGGATTCCGGGAGGTAGCGGCTCATCACGTCGACCAGCAGCTCGACCTGGTCCCCGCTGACCGCGCTCACCGGCACCACCTCGGCGAACTCGCCGAGTTCGGACACCGCGAGCAGGTGCTCGGCCAGCCGTTTCTTCGAGACCAGGTCGGTCTTGGTGGCAACGGCGATCACCGTGGCTTTCAGTCGTGCCACCTGGCCGGCGATGAACCGGTCGCCACGCCCGACTTCCTCATCGGCCGGGATGCACAGCCCGATCACGTCGACCTCGCTCCAGGTCTGGCGCACCAGGTCGTTCAGGCGTTGTCCCAGCAGGGTGCGGGGCTTGTGCATGCCCGGGGTGTCCACCAGGATCAGCTGGCTGTCGGGGCGGTGCAGTACCCCGCGTACCACGTGGCGGGTGGTCTGTGGCCGGCTCGACGTGATCGCGATCTTTGACCCCACGATGGCGTTGGCCAGCGTCGACTTGCCGGCGTTGGGCCGGCCCACAAAGCAGGCGAACCCCGCCCGGTACGGCTGATCGGCACTGGACTCGGTCACCGGGCCCATTCTGCCGGCCCACCGTTCGGACCGACCGGTCAGGGCGGACAACACCGTCCTGCGCGATGTCACCTCAGGCCCGGCGGCTCAGTGGTGGGTGTACCGGTACATGTTGTGGATGTCGTCCCAGTTGTGCTGCACGGTGTACGACAGACCGCCGCCCATGCAGCCGTAGCCGTCGTTCACCAGCCCGACCAGCCTCCCGATCTGGTTGCACCGGATCGCGACGGCGTCGGCGTACGTGAAGCGGTAGTACGTGTTCAGCCGGCCGTGGCCGTGGAGGATGTGGGTGCCGGACAGACTGGTGTACTCCGTGAGTGCGAGCCAACCGGTGTTGCCGTAGTTGGCGTCGAACAGGTGCAGGTCCGTGTGGACCGGGTACTGCGGGATGTAGAGGATCGTGTTGTTCGACCAGTCATTGGCCGCCTGGAAGGTCGCGTCGGCGTACGTCCCTGTGGTGTATGCCGGGATCGTGACGGTGGAGCCGTACCGGTTCCAGTGATAGCCCGACGTGTGGGCCTGAACACCCGTAGCGCCCAACAGCGCCATCACGACCGCGCCGACGAGGACGCCTGCCCTGGCTGGCGTTCGCACACGAACACCTCCATTCGAGTGCGCGGGATCCCCACCAGGAAAGCGCTGGCCGGGGTCTCCACGAGAGGGACGCGACGCGCGACGCCGGGATTTGAATCACCACAAATACTACTTGATATGGACTAATCAGAACAGAGTCGTCGCACTGCGACTGCGGACGACGTCGCATCTTCACTCGATCGGGGGCTACCCGGCAGGCTGTGGCAAGAACACGTCCGGTAGGTATGTGGGGGCCGGCCACACCTGAAAGGCGACGCATGAGCCGACCGATTTTCCACCTACTGCCATACGCGGCTTGGCAGGCGGCCAAACCGCATGGTGTGTACGCGCCGGAGAGTCTGGACCGTGAAGGCTTCGTCCACTTCTCCGGTGACAAGACCACGCTGCTCGCGGTCGCGAACGCGTACTACCGTGACATGACCGACCCGATGATCGTACTGAAGGTCGACCCTGACCGGCTTTCGGCCGCGGTGCGCTGGGAGTCGCCCGCCGGTCCTTCGCAGGACCGACGCCTTGCCGACGTGCGGTTTCCCCACGTGTACGGCCCTGTTGAACACTCCGCCGTGATCGGGGTGCACCACGCACGGCGGGGACCGGACGGAAGCTACCTCGCCGTAGTGGATCGCCCGGCCACGGCCGACGCGCTCGACCTCGTACCGCATCCGGAAGGCGGGTGGTACCGAGTGACCTGGGCGTCACCGGTGCGCTTCACCCCTGCCGGGTACGGCGACGCACGAGCCGCCGCGACCGCGATCCTGTTCCTACTGCGGCCGGACGAAGAATCGGCATGGCACCGGGTCCGCTCCGACGAGCTGTGGTTCTGGCACTCCGGCGGCCCGCTGGAACTCAGCCTCGGCGGGGTGGATGACACGCCAGGCGACGTCCAGGCACGCAGGCTCGGCACCGATCTCTCCAGGGGAGAGCAGCCTCAGGTCCTGGTACCGGCGGGCACCTGGCAGGCCGCCCGTCCGGCTGGCCAGAAGGAGGTTCTGGTCGGCTGCGTGGTGGCACCCGGATTCGACTTCGCCGACCTCAGCTTTCCGGAGCCTGACAGCACACCTCGCTGAGTGATCTGGGAAGTCTGGCGGGGCAGTAATCGCCGTCAGGACCGGACACTCGCGAGCAGCGAGCCGTCCGGGGCGGCCAGGTACACCGGGATGTCCTGGGTCAGGTCGCGGACCGCGGCCAAGCTCGCGTCATCGACCTGAGGGCTCTCCGTGACCACCGCGGACGCCTCAAACGTGCTCGCCCCGGCGGCGACCGCACTGGCCACCGCCAGTTGCAGCGCGGTGAGCGACAGGGACGGCAGGGTCACGCTGGCGGCCGCATACGTTCGACCGTCGCCGTCACGTACCGCCGCGCCTTCCAGCGCCCCGATCCGGGCCCGTGCCGCCCGGGCCAGGGTGATGAGCTTGCCGTCTTCGGGGTCCAGGTCCTCAGGGTGCATCCGCGGTCTGCCTCTCCTCAGTCGTGCGGCCCGTCCGTACCGGCTCGGGGCGTACCAGCACGGTATCGATCCGGTTCCGGCGGCCCGTGGTGCCCTCGGCCGTCATCCGCAGCCCGTGCACCACAGCGGTGGCGCCGGGGATGGGGACCCGGCCGAGCGCCTGCGCGAGCAGGCCCGCCACGGTTTCCACGTCGTCATCGTCGACCAGGTCCAGGTCGAACAACTCGCAAAGGTCTTCCAGCGACAACCGCGCGGTGACCCGCGCCGCGCCGTCCGGGAGCCGTTCCACCGGTGGCCGTTCCACGTCGTACTCGTCGGTGATCTCCCCGACGATCTCCTCCAGGATGTCCTCGATGGTGACCAGACCGGCGGTGCCGCCGTACTCGTCGACCACGATCGTGATGTGGGTGCGCACCGCCTGCATCTCCCGCAGCAGGTCGTCAACCGGCTTGGACTCGGGTACGAACACCGCCTCCCGCATCACTTCACTGACCACGGTACGGCCCGCCCTGGCACCGGACTGGGTGTGGCGTACCAGGTCTTTCAGGTAGACCACGCCGAGCACGTCGTCCACGTTCTCACCGATCACCGGGATCCGCGAGAAACCGGACCGTAACGCCAGGGCCAGCGCCTGCCGGGCGGTCTTGTGCCCTTCGATCCACACCATGTCAGTACGTGGCACCATCACCTCGCGCGCGATCGTGTCACCGAGCGCGAACACGGAGTGGATCATCTCCCGCTCGCCGTGCTCGACCACACCCCGCTGCTCGGCCAGGTCCACCAGCTCCCGGAGTTCGATCTGGGTGGCGAACGGACCTTCCCGGAAGCCGCGGCCGGGTGTCACCGCGTTGCCGATCAGGATCAGCACCCGGGCCAGCGGGCCCAGGGCCCGGCCGAGCCACCGCACCGGGCCGGAAGCGGCCAGCGCGATCGGGTACGCGTGCTGGCGGCCGATGGTGCGCGGACCGACCCCGACCAGCACGAAACTGACCACCGTCATCGCCGCCGCGGTCACCAGAGCCGCCGGCCAGCCCACCCCCCACGCTCCGACCACGACCAGCGCCACCATCGTGGTCGCGGTCAGCTCGCACGCCAGCCGTAACAGCAGCAGGAGGTTCAGGTGGCGCGGGGCGTCCGAGGCCACCGCCTGCAGGGTGCGGGCCCGGCGCAAACCCTCCCGGGCCAGTTCGGCGGCACGAGCCGGGGAGATCTGGGACAGCGCCGCCTCGGTCATCGCGAACACCCCGGCCAGCACGACCAGTCCGACCGCGACGCCGAGCAGCCTCAGCGCGTTCATCGTCAACGTCAGCCGGGTTCCCGGCCGATACTCTGCCAGCCGGTCAGCAGTCGCTTCTGCAGCGCAAACATTTCCCGCTCCTCGTCGGGTTCGGCGTGGTCGTACCCGAGCAGGTGCAACACCCCGTGTACGGCCAGCAGCCGCAACTCGTCGGCCGCACTGTGACCGGCCGTCGTCGCCTGCTTCTCCGCCACCTCCGGACAGAGCACGATGTCGCCCAGCATGGAGGGCTCGGGTGGCTCGTTGCCGCTGCCCGGACCCCGGTCGACGTTCACCTCGTCCATCGGGAACGCCAGCACGTCAGTGGGCCCCTTGCCACCCATCCAACGGTGGTTCAGCTCGGCCATGTATCCGGCATCGACCAGCAGGATCGACAGCTCCGCGAGCGGGTTGACCTTCATCTCGTCCAGTGCGTAGCGGGCCACCGCGAGCACGTCGTTGGTGTCGACGTCGGCCCCGGACTCGTTGGCGATCTCGATGGACACCGGCCCAGTCTCCAACACCCGGCTCAGCGGCGACGCCCGGACCGCCGGCTCGGCACCGCGTGCGGACCCCGCTCGCTCTGTTGCCGGGTGGCGTCCCAGCGCTCGTACGCATCCACGATGTCGCTGACCAGCCGGTGGCGGACCACGTCGGAGCTGGTCAGCGCGGTGAAGTGAACGTCCTCGACACCGTCGAGGATCTCCCGCACCACGCGCAGCCCGCTGGTGGAACCGTTCGGCAGGTCGATCTGGGTGACATCACCGGTCACGACGATCCTGGAACCGAACCCGAGACGGGTCAGGAACATCTTCATCTGCTCCGGCGTGGTGTTCTGGGCCTCGTCCAGGATTATGAACGCGTCATTGAGGCTACGGCCCCGCATGTATGCCAAAGGCGCGACTTCGATCGTGCCGTTGGAGATCAGGCGCGGGATCGAATCCGGGTCGATCATGTCGTGCAGCGCGTCGTACAGCGGGCGCAGGTACGGGTCGATCTTCTCGTACAGGGTGCCGGGCAGGTATCCCAGCCGCTCCCCCGCTTCCACCGCCGGCCGGGTCAGGATGATCCGGGTGACCTGCTTGGCCTGCAGTGACTGCACCGCCTTGGCCATCGCCAGGTAGGTCTTGCCGGTCCCTGCCGGGCCGATCCCGAACACGATGGTGTGGGCGTCGATGGCGTCCACGTACCGCTTCTGGCCCAGGGTCTTGGGCCGGATGGTACGGCCGCGCCGGGACAGGATGTTGAGAGTCAGCACCTCGGCGGGACGCTCGCCGCTGTTGGACGCGAGCATGGCGATGGTACGGCGTACTGAGTCGGGGCTGAGGGTCTCGCCCTTCTCGATCAACTCAACCAGCTCGCCGAACAGGCGTTCGCCGGTGGCGTTGTCGGCGGGCTGGCCGGTCAGCGTGATCTCGTTACCGCGTACGTGGACGTCGCTGACCAGATGCTCCTCGATCAGCTTGAGGATCTCGTCGCGGGCACCGAGCAGGCTCACCATGGTGTGCGGATCGGCAACGGTGATCTTGGTCTGTGCCCGGGTGCGCGGACTGCCGCTGGTCTGTTCTGTCATAGGCCAGCCCCGAAGGGCCTCAGTCCACCCACTTTCGATCTTGGGCTGCGGTCTGGACCACAGCGCCGGCACGTGCCTCCATCCTATCCGTGCTCCCGCCTTGTGGGATCGACAAAATTCCGCCGCCCTGCCCCGCGCCGCGGCCTCAGTCACGCGACGACGCCGGCTGCTCGGGTGACGGTGAGTCCTCCGGCACCGGCAGCGGGCGCCCCAGACAACGTGGATCCGGCTCAGCCCGGGGTGGCGGTGGGATTATCCAGTCGAGCACACGGTTCTCGATGGGCCAGCCGCGTACGTCGACCCGGCTCGTCGGCGTCTCCTCGTCGGCGGCGCACAGGACTCTGGACTTCTGGACGTCGTTGAGGACGAACGCCACCGACCCGTCGTGCCGCAGCAGCGTGAGCATCCGGTCATCCGACGTGATGACCTGACCAAGCAGCACGCACGTCGACAGATCCGGCTGTGTCCCTCGACCAAGCTCTCGGCAGGTTTCCCGACCCTCGACCTCCATCGCCACGGTGGGCAGGATCGGGGCCCGGGAGAACATCACGGCGACCAGTAACGGAGCAAGCACCGCGGCCCCGATCACGGTGCCCCGGGTGACAGCGCGGGCCGCCCGAAGTGGTACCGGGCCCGCGAGTAACGCCGCAGCCCCCGGCGGCACCAGGAGTAACAGCCCATTCACAGTTTCTCCCGCATCGAAGGCGAACATGATCCCTGGGGCCAACCAGACGTAGACGACAAGCGCCACCCCGACCGGGACCGCAATACCGAGCATCTGCCACATGGCCGAATTGCGGGGGTACCGCCGGTAGGCGTCCAGACCGATGATCATCAACGTCGCCATCAGCAGCGCGGGAAGAAACCGCAACTGCCAGGTAAGCGCGGCGAGTAACACCGCAACCGCGACCACCCAACCAGGCATCCGATCGCTCTCCCGGGCCAGCCGGGAACCTGATGCGGGATCACTCACCAGCAACAGCACACTGAGGGTCCGCACTGTCAGGATCGCCGCCGGCAGGATCCAGACCAACGCGACGATCAGCGTGGTGACCAGGCCCAGCGGATTGACGTACTGGATCAGCAACAGCATCGTCTGCAGGTCCTGGCGGCTGAGCACCCACAGCCGGAGCACCAGCAGCACCAGGGGAAGCGCTGGAAGGAGGCCCCACAACCACTGACTGTTGGCCGCCTCGGGCTTCGACGCCGGTTTCCGGCTGCCTTCTCCTGGGGACTCGGCGCTCGCTGGTTCACCATCCATCAGTGACACCCTCAGTGACACCTGGCGGGCCGTCCGCCATACGGCCACGATTCAGGCACCCAGTACTCCCACGGAAGCCTGCGCACCCGGGGCTCCTGCTCCGGAGGAATGTTCGGCTGGTCCGTCTCCGCGACAAGCTGGTCGTCGTTGGCCGCCTGCAACGGTTCGAGGTGTCTCCGGTACGCATCTTCCCAACGGCCGTCTCCCGGGTCGTGAAACGAACAGTAGAGGGCGAGGTTGACAAGTTCCCGGAGTGACTCGTTGTTCCCTACGTTGACGCCATAGTTCTGCTCTTCATCGGTTGCGATGTCGTGATGGCGCAACTCATCGTCGTATCTGGCCACCCAGCCGGCCAGGATCGTCGCGTCACTGACCACCGCGTCGTATCTCCCGCTACGGAGATCCTCGATACAACTGGTGATGATGCCGCGCTTCGTCAAGTTGTCGATGAGACCGCTCTTCTCGGCCCAGCCCACTGCGGTTCCGGACTCGAGCGTGCATACCCGCTTCCCCTTCAACTGCCCAAGACTGTCGACCTGCGGGTGGTGCTCCCTGGTCACGACAGCCAGCTCGGTACTCAGATACGGCACGGAAAACATCACCTCGGGCAGCCGTTCCCGTTCTGGTGTGATGCTGTAACTGGCCACGACCAAGTCAACGGGGATCCCGTCCCCTCCCCGCATCCTCCGGCGATTTTCGGTGACAACTGTCAGGAACTTGACCTGTTTACGTTGAAATCCGAGATCCTCCGCGATCAGGTACGCGATCTCGATTTCGAATCCCCTGTATTTACCGTTCGGATTCAGGTAGCCGAGCCCGGGACGGTCAAAGCCCACGCCGATTCGGAGTTCTGACTTGCCGAAGAGCCCCGCACGCTGCCGTAGTTTGTTCTCTGTCGGATCGAGCGAGGCACTGACGACAGTCGCACCGGCCACTATGGCCAGCACGATGACAGCGATCATCGCACCGAGTCGCAGGTACCGTACCCAGGCTCCACGGCGTGGCCTCGCTCCGGTGCCAGGGGGCGCGACGTCGGGTGAGGTCTGCTCACCGCTGCTCATTGCCATATCCTCCGCATGGGGTTCTGACATGTCCGACGTTGGAGACGTGGCGACACGCCGACCAACGGCGGCGATAGCGCTTTCACAAAGGATTCCGACCATCATGTGGCTGAGTTGTCCACAATGGTCCCTGAATCCTATCGTTGAAGCTTCAGCTAGTTCCAAGCATAGAGCACAGTGGACTCTATCGGCCGTCTCCAGCGCGCAGTACCTTCTGTCAGGGATGCGACGCGGGTATTCCGTCGAAGGTCTCCTGCGCCCGGGTGAACCGGTAGGTCGCCCAATGCATCCGTACCACCCGACCCTCAGCGTCGCGGGTCAGCCGCAACAACTCCCCGGCCTCCCTGCCGGAGACGGTACGCAGCAGGTCGGGACCACCGTCCGGAACGAACACCGCCGGTGGCTGGTCACGTGACGCGTCCACTCCCCGGGCTTGGAGCCGACCGTCGCGCCACGCGAAGACATACTCGAACCCCTCGCCCCACCAGTGGCCCAGCACGCTGCGGTACGCCTCCGGGGCGGGCTCCCCGGGCGTCCACGGCTTGACGTCCGGTGGGTCCTCGGCCAGCGCGACGTCCATCAACTGGCGGGACAGGTCCAGTGCCGCGACCGCGGTGCCCGACGAGATCAGCACCGCCGCCCCCGTGGCGGGTGGTACACCAGGGCCGCAGCGCCCCGACACGTCGGCCAGAAACCCCGGCATGGCACCGCCGTGCCCCACGTCGAGCACCCGCCCCTCACGGGGTGTCAGGATCAGGCCG
Source organism: Micromonosporaceae bacterium (assembly GCA_036375165.1). Classification (GTDB taxonomy): domain Bacteria; phylum Actinomycetota; class Actinomycetes; order Mycobacteriales; family Micromonosporaceae; genus WHSM01. The sequence goes on from DASUSI010000018.1 coordinate 10,035, forward strand.
AGACCGAACCCGGACCGCCAGGCCACGTCGTCCCGCATGGTCAGCGGGAACCGCATCTCCTCAACGGTCTTCGCCGGGAGCACCCGGCCTGCCGGGTCGACGGTCGCCGGATCCGCCAGGAACGCCGCCCAGCGGGCCATGTCTGCGGCGGTGCTCCACAGTTCGGCGGCGGGACCGACCGCGCCGAGGCTGGTGACCGGCTCTGGCCGGGCGTGGTCGGAGTACGCGTCGACCAGGTACCCGGTGGCTGCCCGCTTGGTGGGTGCCAGGGTCACGGTGCCCAGCCGCAGCGGCTTCAGCACCCTGTCGGTCAGAAGCTCCCCCCAGGTGCCCCCGCGCTTCGCCGCGATCACCTGGCCGAGCAGCCCGAAGCCGAGGTTGGAATAGTGGAACCGCCGGCCAGGCGGCAGTACCCGTTCGGCACGGACCAGGTCGGCCAGGGTCTGTTCCAGGTCCGGCACCGCGAGGGTGTCCCAGATGTCCCCGTACGGCTCGCGCTGCAACCCGGAGGTGTGGCTGAGCAGCCGACGCAGGGTCAGGTCGCCGTGCTTTGGCACGCTCAGGTGCCCGCCGACCGCGTCGTCGAGGTCCAGCAGCCCATCGTCGCGGCACTGCATCAGCATCACGGCGGTGAAGGTCTTGGTGACCGAGCCGATCCGGAACTGGGTCAACGTGTCCAGTGTGGTGCCGGGTCCGGCCGTACCGACCTGGAAGGTCCACAACGGCCTGTCACCCCGGTTCAGCGCCACCTGTACCGCCGGAATCCGGTTGTCCCGCTGGCTCTGCCGGACCAGCCGTTCCAGCCGCACCTGACCCACGCTGCCTCCCACCATCGCCGAGTACGCGCACGCTACCGGTCCCGACCGGACCATATCCGCCCGGATCTTGGAAACCTACCGGCGATTGGGCGGTTTCCAAGATCGCGGGGGCGGTGCCGCGGGGGGTGCGAACTCTCAGGGCGCGGGATCGTCCACATTCGGTACGGCCAGCACCTGCCGCCAGGTCACCAGGGAGTGGTGCGAGCCGGGGAGGTTACCGGTGCCGGTGGCGGCGGCCAAAGCGGCGAGGGCGCGTTGCCGGGCGGTGCCCAACAGTTCACCGCCGAACCGGTCCACGAACAGCACCCCGCGCGGTCGCGCCAGACCGCCGAGGGTGTCCCGTACCGTGTCCAGCACCTCCCCGGCGAGCGCCGCGTCGGGGGCCGTCCCGACCGCCGGAACCACACAGGCGACCAGGGCCCGGGCGTCGGGACATACCACCACCTCGGCATCCGCCACGAACGGGTGCTCCAGCAGGACATCCCGCACCTCGGACAACGACACCAGTTGTCCGGAGAGGTTGACCACCGCGTCCATCCGGCCCAGGAACTCCAGCCGGCCATCCGGGCGGCGTACCGCACGGTCCCCGGTGGAGTAGACCGAACGGCGCTGCCAATGGTGGTCGGTGTCTGGTGCCCCGGCCCCCTCCACCGCACACAGCGTGCCGGCCCAGGGCCGGCGTAACACCAGTTCACCAGGCATGCCGTCCGGCACCGGGATCCCGGAACGGTCGACCACGGTCAGTCCGGCATCCGGCATCCGTACCGGGTCCGTCGGATGGTCCACGCTCACCACGCCGCCCAGCTCGACCTGCCCCCATGCGTCACCGACCGCTGTCGGAGCCGAGGACAGCACTCCGGATGCCACCCAGGACCGCAGGCCGGTGTCCAGCGGCTCACTGATCGCTATCACCCGGCGCAGGGACCGGCGGGCCGGTTCTGGTGGTGGCGCGTCGGACCAGCCGCGTACCCGGGCCAGCACCGACGGGGTGGTCATCAGGGTGGCCACCCCGTACCGCTCCACCACTTCCCACAGCCGGTGGTGGGTTGGCACGTCAAGGGTTCCCTCGAACATCACGGCGGCGTCACCCCAGGCCAGTGGGCCGAACACGCCGTGTGCCTGGGCGGCGAGCCAGGAGATGTCCCCAGCCAGCCAGAACACGCCGCCGCGACTGAGCGCGTACCGGTGCACGGCGGTCGCGACGGCGAGCACCGCGGCGGTGCCGTGTACCACGGCGACCGGGCGGCCCCTGCGGTTGGCCAGGTTCACCGCGTACACGGGGTGGTCGGCGCACAGCTCGGCTGGTGACGCGTCGGGTGGCGGCGTGCCGGGCCGGGCCTGGGCCACCAGGTCGTGCAGCCACCGGTCGCCTTCGTACCAGGCGACGTCCAGGCCGGTACGACGTACCACAACGGTCTGCTCCACGCCGTGTACGGCGGTGAGCGCCTCGTCGGCGCGTGCCTTGGCCGGGATGATGGTGCCGTGCCGCCACGCGCCGTCCTGGGTGAGCAGGATTTTCGGACCGAAGTCGGCGAGCCGTTCAGCCAGGGCCTCCACCGGGAGCGGCATCGGCAGCACCGTGAAGGTGGCACCGATCCGGGCACATGCCAGCATCGCGACCACCGCCTCGGGTAACCATCCGAGGTGCAGCGCGACCCGGTCTCCGGCCTGCACTCCGAGCCCACGCAACGCCGCGGCCAGGGCGACCGTCTCCTGATAGAGGTCGCGGTACGTGAGGGTGCGACGGTCGCCGGGTTCTCCCTCCCAGTAGATCGCCGGCTGGTCCGCGCGGCGGGACAGGTGCCGGTCCACGCAGTTGACCGCCAGGTTGAGCCGACCGCCGGTGAACCATTCCCCGTACGGCCCACAGGGGCGGTAGAGCTCGACGGGCGGGCGTTGCCAGGTGACCAGGCCAGCGACCTCGGCCCACCGGTCCAGGTCGGGCATCAACCCGGCTGGAGCCTGCATCAGTTCAGCCATGGCCCAGCGTCCTTCCGGCGGCGACCGCAGCCCTGGTCAGGTGGGCGGCCGTGGATGCCACTGATTCCTCGGGTACGGCCGCGGTGAGGGCGGCCGCTCCCCGGCCGCCTCCGTCCACCACCGGCACCGCGACCTCCACGCCGAAGCCACCCAGGTCTTCGGTGCACAGGTACGGCGCGCCGCGCCAGGTGTCGCGTTCCTGTTTCGCCTGTGCCTGGTCGGACTCGCTCGCGGTGGCGCACACCAGTTCCCAGCCAGTGTCGTCGGCACGGGCGGCGAGCACCCTGCCGGCGGCGGTGCGCAGCGCTGGCAGCACGCGGTGCGGGTCCCGGTACAGCCCGGCGTCCCGGCCGTCTATCCGGTCCACGTACGCGACACTGCCACGTACCAGCAGTGCGACGTGGACGGAGGCACCGATGGCGTCCCGCAGTGGCAGCAGGTACGGCGAGAGTGCCGCGAGCACCGGTAACCGGCCCAGGTAACGCTGCGCGAGCCGGACCAGTTCGGAGCCCAGCCCGTACCGGGCGGACCGGGAGTCCTGTTCCACCAGACCGGCCAGTACCAGCGAACGCAGCAGCCGGTGGACGGTGGGAAGCGACAATCCGGACCGCTCCGCGAGGTCGGTGAGCTGCTGGTGCGCCGGCCCGTCGGAGAGCAGGTCGAGCAGCAGCACAGCGTTGCGGACCGTCCCCAACGTGCCACGCGAGTCGGTGGCCTGTGCGGAGCCGGTTTCCACTTCCGTCACACCGGCACCGTACCGTACGGAAGTAGTTTTCGAATAGCTCCATTGACTTTCATATAGTGAAAACGTAACGTCCGACACGCGCTGATACCTCGACCCGGCCGTGGAGGACCGGTTGATCACACGTGAGTACCGCTTCCCACTGAACGGCAGCACCCTGCCTCCCGGCGCGCCGCTGCTCGAGGTCGAGGGCGTCTCGCTGCGGTTCGGTGGCGTGCGGGCACTGCACGATGTCGGCCTGACCGTCGACCAGGGCGCGATCCACGCCGTGATCGGACCCAACGGCGCCGGCAAGTCCAGCCTGCTGAACTGCGTGTCCGGACTCTACCGGCCGCGGCGTGGACGGATCGTGCTACACCGCGACCGCGGCCCGGTGTCCCTGATCGGCCGCCGACCGCACCGGATCGCCCGGCTCGGCGTGGCCCGCTCGTTCCAGAACATCGAACTGTTCCGGCACCTCACCGTGCTGGAGAACCTGATGCTCGGCCGGCACATCCACATGAGCCACGCGCTGCTGCCCTCACTGCTGTGGTACGGCCCCGCCCAACGGCAGGAGATCCGACACCGGAAACTGGTCGAGGAGGTGGTGGACCTCCTGGAACTGGCCGCGGTACGGCACAAGCCGGTCGGCACCCTGGCGTACGGCTACCAGAAGCGGGTCGAACTCGGCCGGGCACTGTGCATGCAACCGGCGGTGCTGCTGCTCGACGAACCGATGGCCGGGATGAACGCCGAGGAGAAGGAGGACGTGGCCCGCTACATCCTCGACGTGAACGAACTGCGCGGCGTGACCGTCGTCCTGATCGAACACGACATGGACGTGGTCATGGACATCTCGCACCGGGTCACAGTGCTCGACTTCGGCGAGCTGATCGCCGACGGCACACCCGCCGAGGTACGCACCGACCAGCGGGTGATCGACGCCTACCTGGGTGAGGAGGCGCGCAGCGCCGGGGAGGCTGGATGAGCACGTTCCCCCGACGGCTGCGGGAGCTCGCCGAACAGCGACCCGGCGGGGTGGCGCTGCAGGAGAAGCGGTACGGCATCTGGCAACCGATCACCTGGGCGGAGTACCAGCGGCGGGTCCGTGACTTCGCCCACGGTCTGGCCAACCTCGGCGTGGGCCGGGGCGAGGTGGTCGCCGTGCTGGGCGACAACCGTCCGGAGTGGCTGATCACCGAACTCGCCGCGCAGTGCCTGGGCGCGGCGGTGGTCGGCATCTACCCCACCAGCATCGGTGAGGAGATCGTGCATATCCTCTCCCTGGCCCGGGTGCGGATCGTGGTCGCCGAGGACCAGGAGCAGGTCGACAAGCTGATCCGGCTGACCGGGCAACTTCCGAACCTGGAGACGGTGGTCCACTACGACCCGCACGGGCTGGAGCAGTACGACCAGCCGTACCTGAAGAAGTTCACCGACGTGGAAGCCGTCGGCCGTCGCCACGGTGAGGACCGCCCCGAATGGCTGGACCAGCAGATCGACCAGGGAGCACCGGGTGACGTGGCGGTCATCTGCACCACGTCGGGCACCACCGCCCGCCCCAAGCTGGCGCAACTGTCCCACGCCAACCTGCTCGCCATGGCGGACAACCTCACCGACGTCGACCCGGTCAAGCCCGGATACCGGTACGTGTCGTTCCTGCCGCTGGCGTGGATCGGCGAGCAAATGCTCGGAGTCGGGTGTGGACTGCACGCGGGACTCACCCTGTCGTTCCCGGAGGACGCCGCCACGGTGCGTGCCGACCTGCGGGAGATCGGCCCGGACGTGATGTTCAGCCCGCCCCGGATCTGGGAGTCGATGCTCTCGGAGGTACAGGTCCGGATCGACGAGGCCGGGTGGCTGAAGCGGAAGGTCTTCGGCTGGGCGTACGACGTCGGAGACCGACTGGCCGAGCGGCGGGTGCGGGGCCAGCGGATCGGGGCCTGGCTGAGGACCGCGCACCGGCTCGCCGACGCCGTCGGGCTGCGGCCGGTGCGCGACCAACTCGGCCTGGCGCGGCTGCGTCGCGGCTACACCGGCGGGGCACCGCTGTCCCCCGACGTGTTCCGCTTCTACCAGGCGATCGGGGTCAACCTGAAGCAGATCTACGGTCAGACCGAGATCTGCGGCATCGCGGTGGTGCACCGCGACGACGACGTACGGTTCGCCACGGTGGGCAAGCCGATCCCCGGCACCGAACTGAAGATCTCCGACGACGGGGAGATCCTGCTGCGCTCGGCCAGTGTGCTGCGCGGCTACCTGCACAACGAGGAGGCCACCCGTAACGCGGTCGACCCCGACGGCTGGCTGCGCACCGGGGACGCCGGCTATCTGGACGACGGACACCTGGTGGTGATCGACCGACAGGCCGACGTGTTGTCCCTTGGCGACGGGAGCCGCTTCTCGGCCGCGTTCATCGAGAACAAACTGAAGTTCTCGCCGTACGTCGAGGAGGCGGTGAGCTTCCACGGCGAAGCCGGGATCACCGCGATCGTGTGCGTCGACCCCGCCACGGTGGGCGCCTGGGCGGAACGCGAGCACCTTTCCTACACGACGTACACCGACCTGGCCGGCAAGCCCGGGGTGGCGCAACTGGTCGCGGAGGACATCTGGCGGGCCAATCAGGACCTGCCCGAACCGATCCGGGTCCGCAGGTTCGTGCTGCTGCACAAACAGCTCGACCCGGACGACGACGAGATCACCCGTACCCGCAAGGTGCGCCGCAATGTGATCGGACAGCGGTACGCCTCGATCATCGAAGCCCTTGACACGGGCACGGAGACCGTCGAGGTGAAGACCACCGTCACGTACCAGGACGGCACCAGGGTGGACCGGCTGATTCCGCTGCACATCGTCGACCTCACCGGCTTCGCACCTCCCGCTGGTCGGCGGCGGCGTCCGGTCTGGAGTGGCCGGGCATGAGCGAGTTCCTGCAACTGACCGTGTACGGCCTGGCCAACGGCGCCGTGCTGGCCTTGGCCGCGCTCGGTTTCGTGCTGATCTACAAGGCCACCAGTGTGATCAACTTCTCGCAGGGCGAGTTCCTGTTGATCGGCGGTTACCTGTTCTACACCGCGTTCGTGCTGTTCGGACTGCCGTGGACGCTCGCCGTGGTGGTCGGTGTGATCGCCGCCGCGCTACTCGGCGTGGTGATCGAACGGCTGGTGCTGCGGCCGCTGATCGGCGAGGAACCGATCGCGGTGATCATGGTGACGATCGGGCTGGCGGCGGTGCTGCGGTCACTGGTGCAGATGTTCTACGGCACCACACCCCGGGAAATGCCGGACGTGCTGCCGTCCGGGTCGGTCGACGTGGCGGGCGCGTCGGTGCCGCTCGACCGGCTCACCGCGATCGGCGTCGCCGCCGTGGTGCTCACCGCCTTCAGTGCGTTCTTCCGGTGGTCCCGCCACGGGATCGCGATGCGGGCGGTGGCCGACGACCAGCAGGCCGCGCTGGCACAGGGCATCCCGGTGCAGCGGATCTTCGCGATGGCGTGGGCGATGGCAGCGGTCAGCGCGCTGATCGGCGGACTGCTGCTGGCCGACATCACCGAGGTCAGCCAGAACCTGATCGGGTTCGGGCTGATCGTGTTCCCGGTGGTGATCCTGGGCGGCCTGGACTCGGTGCCCGGCACCATCGTCGGCGGCCTGACGATCGGGCTGATCAGCCAGTACGCCGAAGGCTTCTCACCCGGCGCGTCCCAGGTGGTGCCGTACGTCGCCCTGGTGTTGATCCTGCTGGTCCGCCCGTACGGGCTGTTCGGCCAGGTCCGGATCGAGCGGGTCTAGAGGAGGCTTCGGGATGGCAGCCACCGCCACCGGCATCTACCACACCAGTTACGCGTCGGAGCTTCGGCTGCGACACACCAACGCCGAGAAGCTGCGGCTGTGGCTGGCACTGGCCGGGCTGGTCGCGCTGCCGTGGCTGGTCAACCCGTACTGGCTGGGCATCGTCAACACGATCGGGATCGCGGTGATCGGAGCGGTCGGGTTGAACATCCTGGTCGGCTTCACCGGCCAGATCTCACTCGGCCAGGGTGGCTTCCTCGCCGTCGGCGCGTTCACCTCGGCCCTGCTGTCGGGACGGGCCGGACTGCCGGTGCCGCTGTCGGTGCTGGCGGCGGTGCTGGTCACCGCTGGGATCGGGGCGTTCTTCGGACTGCCGGCACTGCGCCTGAAAGGGCTCTACCTGGCCATCGCGACGCTGGCCAGTCAGGAGATCATCCTGTTCGTGGTACGCCGTTGGGACTGGCTCACCGCCGGCCAGGGGTTCCTCGACGTGGACCGGCTGACCATCTTCGGGTGGAAGATCCCGAGGGTGAGCTTCGAGTTCACCTGGTACTGGGTGATCGCAGGGGTCGCGGTGCTGGCCGTCATCGCCGCCCGCAACCTGTTCCGCTGCGCTCTGGGCCGCTCCTTCATGGCGGTGCGCGACCAGGACATCGCGGCCTCGGCGATCGGGGTGGACCTGACGCGAACCAAGTTGATGGCGTTCGCGGTGTCGTCCGGGTACGTGGGCCTGGCCGGCGCGTTGACCGCGCACTACACCGAGACCGTCACCTGGGAGCGGTTCACGTTGACCGTCTCGATCCAGTACCTTGCGATGATCATCGTGGGTGGGCTGGGCAGCGTCGCGGGCGCGGTGTACGGTGCCACGTTCGTCATGCTGTTGCCTCCGCTGCTGGCCGAACTGGCCGATCTGCTGCGACCCGGCATGCCGTTCCTTGCCGACCAGCTACCCGCCGTGCAGGTGGCGGCGTTCGGCCTGGCCATCATGCTGTTCCTGCTCTTCGAGCCGAGAGGACTGAACCGAATCTGGCAACGGGCCAAGGACTACGTCCGGTTCTGGCCCTTCCGGTACTAGCGATCAGCGGACGGCATCTCCGCCGACCGAACGAATCACCGGCACAGCCGGGTGAGAATCCGAAAACCAACGGAGGTCAACATGAAACTCAGTAAACTGTCCGCCGGGCTCGCGGCGGCGCTGATCGGCCTCGCCGGGTGCGGCGGGCCGGGCGGCGGTGAGGACGAGTCCGAGGAAATCGTGATCGGCGTGATCGCCGACCTGACCGGCGCCACCGCCGACGTCGGCAAGCCGTACAACGAGGGCATGCTGGCCTACGTCGACAACCTGAACGCCAAGGGCGGCATCGAAGGCCGCAAGGTCAAGCCGCTCAGCGAGGACTACGCCTACCAGGTGCCCACCGCCGAGGAGAAGTACAAGAAGTACGTCTCGCAGGGCGCGGTCGCGATCCAGGGCTGGGGCACCGGCGACTCCGAGGCGCTGCGCAAGAAGGTGGCGGAGGACGAACTGCCGTTCATGTCCGCCTCGTACGCCGAGGTACTGACCCAGCCCAGCGAGTCGCCGTACAACTTCGTGGTCGCCCCCACGTACTCCGACCAGATGCGGATCGCACTGGACCACGTCGCCGAGCAGGACCCGAAGGGCCAGGTGGCGGTGTTCCACCACGACTCCCCCTTCGGCACCGCTCCGATCGCCGACGGCGAAAAATGGATCTCCGAAAAGGGCTACCAGCTCGGCTACAAGGCGTACCCCATGAAGACCGGAGCCACCGACTACGTCGGGCTGCTGCAACAGGCCAAGGCGCAGGGTGCGAAGTACATCGTGGTGCAGAACGTCTCCAGCCCGGCCGCCACGGTGGCCAAGGACATCGCCGCGCAGAAACTCGACATCCGGATGGTCTGCCTGAACTGGTGCTCCGACGAGCTGTTCATCAAGACGGCTGGTCCGGCGGCCGAAGGACACCTCATGGTGCAGCCGTTCGCGCCGCCCACGGCCGCCAAGGCGGGTCACAAGCCGGTCGAGGACTACTGCAAGAGCAAGAACCTCGACCTGGCCGACAAGGGTCTGCACTACGTGCAGGGCTGGTACACGATGCACGTGATGAGCGAGGGAATCCGCAAGGTGCTGAAGGACGGCGACGAGCTGACCGGCCCGAACCTCAAGAAGGCGCTGGAGTCCATGGGCGAGGTCGACACCGGGGGCGTGATCGGCCCGGTGAAGTTCTCCACCGACAGCCACCGCGGTGCCACCGCGTCCGGTGTGTACCAGGTCCAAAGTGGCCAGATGTCCGAGGTCGCGGCGAATGTGACGCCGCAGGCGTGACCGGTATGACCAGCATCGAGGTCTCGCCAGGCGCGGCTGGCGCGCCTGGCGGGGCCAGGACGGACCTGCTCACGGTCAACAACCTGGAAGTCATCTACGACGAGGTGATCCTGGTGCTCCGGGGCCTGTCGTTGGCGGTACCCACAGGCCAGATCGTCGCGCTGCTCGGGTCCAACGGGGCCGGCAAGTCCACCACGCTGAAAGCGATCTCCGGGCTGTTGCCGACCGAGCACGGCGAGGTCACCGACGGCAACGTGACGTTCGACGGCCGGGAGATCACCCGACTGCCGGCCTCCGACCGGGTACGCCGGGGAATCTCACTCGTGATGGAGGGCCGCCGGGTGTTCGAGCACCTCACGGTGCACGAGAACCTGATCGCCGGCGGGTACAGCCGGGGTCGGCGGGCCGGCGAGGACACCGACCGGGTGTACGAGTTCCTGCCCCGGCTCGCGGCCCTGCGGGGGCGTACCGCGGGTTACCTTTCCGGCGGCGAGCAGCAGATGCTCGCGATCGGCCGGGCCCTGATGTCCAGGCCCCGGCTGCTGGTGCTGGACGAGCCATCGCTGGGGCTGGCGCCACTGCTGGTGGAGGAGGTGTTCCGGATCATCCGGCGACTGAACACGGAACTGGGGCTCACCGCGCTCGTGGTGGAGCAGAACGCCACCCGGGCACTTCAGGTGGCCCATCGCGGCTACATCATGGAGCAGGGCCGGATCGTGCTGGAGGGCGAGGCCGCCGAACTGGCGGACAACCCGGACGTGAAGGAGTTCTACCTGGGGCTTGGGGAGGCGGGTGGCAGAAAGAGCTACCGCGACGTGAAGCACTACAAACGCCGCAAGCGCTGGCTGTAGACCGACGGGGGTGCGAGATGGCAACCGGCATGCCGACTGTGTCCGGCCTGCTCGCGGAGTATACGGCGGGGCTCGACTCCGCCGTCGCGGCGGCGGTACGTGAGGGTGCCGCCCGGGTGCCGGCCTTCGCGGCGCGGCTCGCCGCGGCCGGCGTCGACCCGGCCGTGGTACGGGGATGCGCCGACCTGTCCGCGGTACCGGTGCTGACCAAGGACGCCATGATCCAGGCACAGCAGGACCAGCCACCGTTCGGCGGTTGGGTGGCATCGGACGCGTCACTACGCCGGGTGTTCGCCTCCCCGGGTCCGCTGTACGAGCCGCAACTGTCCGGCACCGACCCGTGGCGTTGGGCCGAAGCGCTGCGCGCGGCCGGTTTCCGGCCCCACGACGTGGTGCTGAACTGCTTCAGCCACCACCTGTCTCCGGCGGGGGCGATGTTCGAGGAAGGCGTGTTCGCGCTGGGCGCTTCCGTCGTCCCGGCCGGCGTCGGAAACCTGGAGCTTCAGGCACAGACCGCCGCGGCGGTCTGCGCCACCGGGTACACCGGGCTGCCGAGCTACCTGAAGGCCCTGGTGGAGAAGGTTCGGGAGGCGGGACTGCCCTGGTCGGTACGGCGTGCGATCGTCACCGCCGAGCCGTTGCCGGACTCGCTGCGGGACTGGCTCACCGGGCACGTACCCGTGGTGCGGATGGCGTACGGCACCGCCGAGACCGGCCTGCTCGGCTACGAAACCGCTCCGCACAGCGGGCTGAAGGTCCCCGGCGGCTTGCTGGTCCAGGTCTGCGACCTGGACACCGGGCTGCCGAGGGATGACGACAGGGTGGGCCAGGTGGTGGTCACCCTGCTACGGCCGGACTACCCGCTCGCCCGGTTCGGCACCGGGGACCTGTCGGCCTGGCAGATCGGTCCGGACGGCGACCTGCGGCTGGCCGGCGTGCTGGGCCGGGTGGGTGAGGCGGTCAAGGTACGCGGCATGTTCCTGCACCCACGCCAGGCCGCCGAGGCGCTGGACGGGCTGGCCGGCCTGGCCGGATACCGGTTCGTCGTGGGCCGTACCGAGCATGTGGACACGCTGCGCTGTGAGATCGTCGCGGCGGCTGGTACGGACTTCGGCAAGGTCGCCGCACTGGTACGCGACCGAGTCCGTAGCCGGCTGCGGCTGGCGGCCGACGTGGTCGCGGTGACCGCGCTCCCGGAGGGTCCCTCCATCCGGGACGAACGCGAGTGGGCCTGACCCCGATCTCCGGATCCTGGAAAGCTGCCTGGCAACTCTCCAGGATCCACGGACGCGGCGTCAGGTCCGCTCGCCGGCCAGCATCGGGCCGAGCGGACGGCCACCCAGCACGTGTCCGTGCACGTGGAACACCACCTGACCAGCGTGGCGACCAGTGTTGAACAGGAGCCGCCAGCCGTCCTCGGCAAGCCCCTCCGCCTTCGCCACCGCGGCGGCGGTCGCCAGTACGTCACGCACCAGGGATGGGTCCGCGTCGGCGAGTTCCGCGAGGTTCGCGAGATGCCGCTTCGGGATCACCAGGACGTGACTGGGCGCCTTGGGGTCGATGTCGCGGAACGCCATCGTGGTCCCGGTCTGATGCACCACCTCCGCCGGCAGTTCCCCGGCGGCGATCCGACAGAACAGGCAGTCAGCTGTCACGGCAGCCAATCGTATGTGGCTCCGTTCCCTCGCCGGGCATGGCCCCGCCGCGTAACCGCGTCGGATTCCGGACCACCGACCCGGCGCTGGAAGACGACGACACCCGGATCGGGTCTAGGACCACCGTCCGCTGCGGGCACTCACCACTGACAGCGCCGCCACCCCGGCCGTGGAGGTACGCAGCACGCTGCACCCGAGCCGCGCCACAACCGCGCCCGCCGTGGAGAACCCGGCCGTCTCCTCCGGCGTGACCCCACCTTCTGGACCGACCACCAGAACTATCTCGCCGGTCGGCGGCAGGTCGACCGTCGCCAGTGGCTGTGATGCCTGCTCATGCAGCAGGTACGCCGCCGTGGCGGCCTCAATCAGCTCACAGGCCTCTCCGGTGTCCATGGGGGATGTCACGACCGGTTGCCACGCCCGGCGGGCCTGCTTGCCCGCTTCGCGGGCCACCGACCGCCACCGTTCCAGGGACTTCTGGCCACGCTCGCCCTTCCAGCGCGCCACCGAACGGGTCGCCGACCAGGGCACGATCGTGTCCACACCGACCTCGGTCATCGCCTGGACGGCGAGTTCACCCCGGTCTCCCTTGGCGATCCCCTGCACCACGGTCAGCTTCGGGCGCGACTCGGGCTCCGTCCAACGCTCCAGCACCGCGAGGTCGAGGGCGCCCTTGCCGGCACCGGTCACTCGGCACCGGGCCAGGTCACCGGCACCGTTTCCCAGCAGCAGGATCTCACCGGGACGCAGCCGCTGCACCGTCGCGGCGTGGTGCCCCTCCGGGCCGTCGAGCCGGTAGCGGCCGCCCGTCGGCAGTTCGGCTGTCAGGAACAGCGGCGCACCCACCGCGATCGCACTTCCGGTATCAGGCGTGGCCGTTGAAGGCGTCGCGCATCCGGGCGAAGAACCCACCCGGATGACGGGCGGGCTCGATCACCTCCTCGCCACGCATCCGGCTCAACTCCCGGAGCAGCCGCTCCTGCTCGACGTCCAGCTTCGTGGGAGTACGGATGTCGAGGTGCACGTACATGTCGCCGCGTCCGTTGCCACGCAGCCGGGTGACCCCACGACCACGGATCCGCAGCGTGGAACCGGGTTGGGTGCCGGGCCGCACCTCGACGGCTTCCTCACCGTCGAGGGTCTTGATGGTCATCCGGGTGCCCAGCGCGGCGGCTGTCATCGGGAGCACCACCCGGCAGTGCAGGTCGTCACCCTTGCGACTGAAAACGTCATGCGTCCGTTCGTGGATCTCCACATACAGGTCGCCCGCTGGTCCGCCACCGGGCCCGACCTCACCCTGGCCGGCGAGCCGGATCCGCATCCCGTCCTCCACGCCCGCCGGGATCTTCACCGTGATGGTGCGGCGGGACCGTACCCGCCCCTCACCGGCGCACTTCGGACACGGGTGCTCGATCACCGTTCCGTACCCCTGGCAGGTGGCGCAGGGACGGCTGGTGACCACCTGGCCCAGCAGGGTGCGTTGCACCGACTGCACCTCGCCCCGTCCCATGCAGGTGTCACACGTGGTCGGGTGCGTGCCGGGGGCAGTCCCGGCACCCTCACAGGCGGTGCATCCGATCGCGGTGTCCACGGTGAGCGGAGTCTCCACCCCGAAGGTCGTCTCCTCCAGGTCCAGGTCCAGCCGGATGATGGCATCGGCACCCGGGCGGGTACGCGGCCGGGGTCCGCGGGTGGCGGCGCCGCCGAAGAAGGCGTCCATGATGTCCTGGAAACCGGCGAACGGACCGGCCGCGGCACCTCCCATGCCACCGCCCGGGGCGAGCGGGTCACCACCGAGGTCGACGATCTCGCGTTTCGCGGGGTCCGACAGCACCTCGTAGGCGGCGTTGATCTCCTGGAAGCGGTCGTGTGCCTCGCTGTCGCTGTTGACGTCGGGATGGTATTTACGCGCGAGTCGGCGGTACGCCCGCTTGATCTCGTCGGGGGACGCCCCACGGGGTACGCCGAGAATGGCGTAGTAGTCCTTTGCCACGTTCGCTCGCATGTCCTCTGTCGTGTCCCGTTCGGTAACTGGTCGTTGCCATTCAGCCCTGTGCCAGCACGTCACCCACGTAACGCGCCACTGCCCGGACCGCCGCGATCGCCGCCGGGTAGTCCATCCGGGTCGGGCCCAACACGCCCAACCCGCCCACCACGGTGGCGCCCGGACCGTAGCCGGTGCTGACCACCGAGGCGACCCGAAGATTCTCGGACTCGTTCTCGTCGCCGATCCGCACCCGGAGCGCGGTCGGCGAGTCCACCTCACCGAGCAGCTTGAGGAGGACGACCTCCTCCTCCAACGCCTCCAGGATGCTACGCATAGTGCCAGACAGGTCAATGGCGTTGCGGGTCAGGTTGACGGTCCCGGCGAAGGCCACCCGCTCCTCATGCCGCTCCACGAGCGTCTCCAACAGCACCGTGGACAGGCTGCGCATGGCGGGACGCAACTCCTGGTGGACCTCGTCGAGCAGCCCCTCGATAGCGGTCGGCGTGTCCGTGAGACGGCAGCCCACCAGCTTCTCGTTGATTACGTTACGTAGTGACACCACATCGTCGTCGCTGACCGCGGCGGGGAGTTCCACCAGTCGCTGCTCCACCCGACCGGTGTCCGTGATCATGACCAACATCAGCCGGGTCTGGTGCAGCGGCACCAGCTCGAGGTGACGTACCGAGCTGCGGGACAGGCTGGGGTACTGCACCACCGCCACTTGGCGGGTCAGTTGCGCCAACAGCTTCACGGTCCGGTGGACCACGTCGTCGAGGTCCACCGCGCCTTCCAGGAATCGCTGGATAGCGCGTCGCTCGGCGGCTGACAGCGGCTTGATCCGTCCCAGGCGGTCCACGAACAACCGGTATCCCTTGTCCGTGGGCACCCGTCCGGCGCTGGTGTGCGGCTGCTTGATGTAGCCCTCGTCCTCCAGGAACGCCATGTCGTTGCGGATCGTCGCCGGAGACACCCGCAACTGGTGGCGCTCGACGAGGGTCTTACTGCCCACTGGTTCATGGGTGGCGACGTAATCCTCGACGATGGCGCGCAACACTTCCAGCTTGCGTCCGTCAAGGGGCACCGCGTCACCTCCCCGCCATGCCTGACTCAACCGGGTCTGGCACTCAACTGGCCGGAGTGCCAGTCTACTTGCCAGTTGCCCGATCAGCCGAGCCTCGATTTTCCGGCGACGTGACACGGGCGGTCATCGACCCGCCGAGCCCGGCCGTTCCAGGAGGGTCACGGCAGCAGATCCCGGACCACACCGTCGGCCAGCAACCTGCCCCGCAGGGTGAGAACCGCGCGCCCCCGCGCGTGAGCGGCCGGCTCCAGCAACCCGTTTCGCACCGCGAGAGTCGCGGCATGTCGCCCCGCAGGGTGCAATACCGCCAGCGGCAGCCCGGACGTCAGGCGAAGGCGCAACATCACGTCCTCGGTGTGCCGCTCTGCCGGGGTCAGCACCTCCCGACCGTGTCCGGGAGAGTGTCCCGCGGCGAGCGCGTCGGCGTACCGCGCCGGATGCCTGACATTCCACCAGCGGACTCCGCCGACATGACTGTGCGCTCCCGGGCCGAAACCCCACCAGTCGCCCCCGGACCAGTAGTTGAGGTTGTGCCGGCACCGGGCGTCAGGTCCGCCCGCCCAGTTGGAGACCTCGTACCAGTCCAGCCCGGCACATGTCAGGATCCGCTCCGCGGCGAGATAGCGGTCCGCCGCGACGTCCGGGTCGGGCGCGGGTAGCTCGCCCCGGCGGATCCGGGCGGCCAACCGGGTGCCGTCCTCCACGATCAGGGAGTAACCGGAGACGTGGTCGACCACCCCGTCGGCCACCAGCCTGGCGACCTCCCCGAGGCTGTGTTCCCAGTCACCGGGCCGCTCCCCCGGGGTGCCGTAGATCAGGTCCAGGTTGACGTGCCGGAAACCGGAGTCCGCCGCGTGTCGTGCCGCGACCACGGCTCCCCCGGGGGTGTGGCGCCGTTCCAGCACGCCCAACACGTGCGGCACCGCGGACTGCATACCGAGCGAGATCCGGGTGAACCCAGCCTGCCGGAGCCGCCGTAGCGATCCCGGGTCCACCGATTCAGGGTTCGCCTCGGTGG
Source organism: Micromonosporaceae bacterium (assembly GCA_036375165.1). Lineage (GTDB taxonomy): Bacteria > Actinomycetota > Actinomycetes > Mycobacteriales > Micromonosporaceae > WHSM01. The sequence continues at coordinate 26,272 of DASUSI010000018.1, forward strand.
TGATCTCCGCGTCGGGCGCCAGCCCGAAACCGTCGGCGACCGCGTCGAGGATCCGGGCCAGGTCGTCCGGTGGCAGCAGGGTCGGCGTACCGCCGCCGAAGAACACCGTGTCGACCCGTGGGGAGCGGCCCAGCACCTGTGCCGCGAGGCGGATTTCGCCGAGCACCTGCCCGACATAGTCGTCCCGCCGAACTCCCGGGCCCAGTTCCTCGGCGGTGTAGGTGTTGAAATCGCAGTAGCCGCACCGGCTGGCACAGAACGGCACGTGGACGTACAGCCCGAATCCGCGCTGGCCGAGCGTGGCGAGCGCGGATTCGGGCAACGAGCCGTCGGCCGGGACCGGATCCCCTGCGAGTAACGGAGCGGGCACGCCGTCAATTGTGACTCCGCGGGCCGTCGGGCCCGCACGTGTATGACTCACCGGGTCGGTAGGACCCGCACGTACGCTTGGGTCGCGCATCGGAAGACCCGGCAGGAGGTGTGGTGGGCGCCAAGTCGCTGTTGTCCGGCGTCGTGGTGGTGACCCTGGTGCTCGGCGGCGGGTACCTGCTCGTCCAGTACCTCGAGGACCACCCGGTGTACCCGCTCACCTCAGAGTGCGAGGCTTCCTCCGACGACACCACGGTCCGGCTGGACGCCGAACAGATGGCGCACGCGTCGACCATCGCGGCGGTGGGCCTGCGTCGGGACCTGCCCCGCCAGGCGGTCACCGTGGCGCTGGCCACCGCGTTGCAGGAGTCGAAGCTACGCAACCTCGGACACGGCGACCGGGATTCGCTGGGACTGTTCCAGCAGCGCCCGAGCCAGGGCTGGGGGGAGCCGGACCAGCTCAACGACCCCAGGTACGCCGCCGGAGCCTTCTACGACCGGCTGGTACGGGTTCCCGACTGGCAGCGGATGCGGGTCACGGAAGCCGCACAGGCGGTGCAGCGCAGCGCCCACCCCGAGGCGTACCAGAAGTGGGCCGGCGAGGCCGCGGTGCTCGCGAAGGCGCTGTCCGGGGAATCTCCCGCGTCACTCGCCTGCACGCTGCGTGGCCAGGCCACGGTCCGGACCGGTGGGGCGCGGACCGTGGGCAACGCGCTGGAACTGGACTGGGGCGAAGTCACGGTGCGGGAACCCCGGCGGGGAGACCGGCTGCGGCTCGCGGTGCGAACCGAGCGGGCAGGGTGGCGGCTGGCGCACTGGCTGGTTTCCCACGCCGCCAAGCACGGGATCGAGCGGGTCAGCTACGCCGGCCACGAGTGGACCGCCCAGCGGGGTCAGTGGCGGTCGGCGGAGGCTGGGACCGCAACAGTCACCGCAGCACTGCACCAGTCCCGGCAACGTGACTGAACCCGCATCAGTTCCCGAATGAGCTGGCTCAACTGGTCGGGATGCCGAGCCGGCGGCGGACCGTCTCAACTCGCCGCGTGGGCAGCTCCGGGGCCTGGAGTAGCCGGGGCAGCAGGGCCGGCTCGATGGTCAACGCCCGGAACACCTCACCAATGGTCACGTTGTGACCGGGTCGGTGGGTCACGGTGATCTGGTCACCCGCGCCCAGTTCGCCCTCTTCGAGCACTCGCAGGTACGCCCCCGGGCGCGACCGCGCCGTGAACCGCTCGATCAGGTCCGGCACGCCCCAGAATCCGGCGAAGACCCGGCACGCGATCCGGGGCGCAGAGACCTCCAGCACCGCGTCGCCCACCGCCCACCGCTCCCCGATCACCGCACCGGTCAGGTCGAGCCCTTCGGTGGTGAGGTTCTCGCCGAAACACCCCGGCGGCACATCGCGGCCGAGTTCCCCCGCCCACCAGGCGGCGTCCTCCCGGGAGTATGCGTAGACCGCCTGGTCGACGCCACCGTGGAAGCGGGTGTCGATGATGCTGTCGCCCGCCAGGCCCAGCCGACCGGCCTTCACCCGTCCGGACACCGGCTGCTTGTCGATCCCGGTACGGCCCATGTCCCCAGCCCACTCATCGGCTCGGACCACCGCGATGTTCACAGATACGACGCTCGCCACCATGATCCGACAATAGAGCCGCACCGATCAATCCACGGCGGTGATCTCATTGGCTGGCCGCCCGGCGCTGCGGGCCATGGGTCGACAGGCGCGCAATGCGGAGGTGACACGTCCCACGGCTGCGGCGTACCCGACGCCTACGGCCAGCGAAGCGAACAGCGCCAGCAACCGGGAGTGGCCGGCCACCAGCGGGAACACCTGCCAGTGGGTCACGTAGATGTACAGCGAGCCGCTCGCGAGCACAGCGGCCAGCCAGTTGAGCCCGGGAGGGCCGGGCAGGCTGGGGAGCCACAGCAGCAGGAGCATGCCGCCGATGATGATCGCCTCGCGCTGCGGTTGGCCGAAGAACCCGGGAACCGTCAGAACGACGGCGGCCGAGACGGCTGCCCGCTGCCAGGTCGTGGTCGCCTTCGCCCCCGCCCAGCCGAGCGCGAACAGCCAGAAGACCCGGACCGCGGACGGTATGTCACGGTCCGCGATGCCGAGCAGGTCGTACCGGATGATCAGGCCGGCCCCCACCAGTCCGATCGGCAACCCGAACGGGGCCCTGCGCTCCAGCTTGTCGAAGGGCGCCACGGCCAGCAGCACAGCGAGCACCACGAGGATGTAGACCAGCGCCTCGACGAACCAGAAGTGCCATTCGGTACGGCCCCCGCGAGGCCCCAGAAAGCTGTTGAGCAGGAACGCGTTCGGAAGACCGTAGTCGTCGGTCAGAAGCAGTGCCCCGGCGATCCAGGCCATGGTCGGTACGGCGACCCGCGTGATGCTTCGCCACAGGTGCCGGACGCGACCGGACCGGTCGGCCGAGCCCAGGTGGAACCGCGCGAAGTTGTAGCCGGCGACGCCGACCAACAGGTGTGCTCCGCCGACAATGGCGAACAGCTTGATGTGGCTGCCCGCGATCAGCACGATCGCCACCGCCCGCAGCGCCACGCTGGTTTCCAGGGTCCGCAGCCATCGCCGGCCCGCCCGTTGCGGTTCCCGGATGGACATCAGCTGCCGGATGGACATGGTGTGCCAGCCGGCCGGCAGCCGACCGAGCCGCTGTTCCAACCTCACCGACAACTCCACGTAGGACAGGGAGTCGCCGCCCAGGCTGACGAAACTGCACTCGTCGGTGACGTCGCGACGGTCGAGGATCTCGGCGTACAGGGCATGCAGCACCGCCCGGGTGGCATCCGGTGTGCCGTCCGACGGCGTGGTTCCGGGTCCTCGCGTTTCGGGCTGGCCAGCCGTCGGCGCCATCCGCAGCACCGCCTGGCGGTCCGCCTTCCCGGTTTCCAACCGAGGTAGCCGCGCAACCGGCCGTACCCGCACCGCACGGGGCGGCAGGCCGCACTCGCGGGCAACCAGCCGCTGTGCCGCTGAGGGGTCGTCACAACCTTGGACGGCCACGACGAGTTCGGAGTCGGTACCGGCACAGCACGACGTCAGCCCGTGGCGCGCGAGTTGGGCCTCGATCCACTCCGGGTCGATCCGGTGGCCGAAGATCTTCAGGAAGCCGCTGCGACGCCCGACGATCTCGTATCCCCCGCCGCTGGTACGCCGGGCGATGTCACCGGTGCGCAACTCGTCGACGGTGCGGCCGAGTCCGAGGTCTGAGGGGTTTTCGGCGTAGCCCAGCATGACATTCGGTCCGGAGTAGACGAGTTCGCCGATGTCCGGTCCGGGGTGGCCGGGTGCTGGTTCCAGCCGGAACGAGCCGCCGGGAATCGGGATCCCGATGGCTGCGGGGTGGGCTTCGGCGAGGTGCGGGGGCAGGTACGCCATGCGCGCGGTGGCTTCGGTCTGGCCGTACATGACAACGAAGTCCCAGCCCGCGTCCTGGCCGAGCCGGGCGTAGCGCCGCACCCGGTCCGCGGCCAGCCGGCCACCCGCCTGGGTGACGTAGCGCAGGTGCGGCAACCGCATCCGGTCAAACCCGACCTGGTCGAGCAAATCGAAGGTGTACGGGACGCCGGCGAAGCTGGTCCCGCGGTGCTCCCGGAACAGGTCCCAGAAACAGGGATCCACCACCGACAGGTCGGTGAGGATCAGGGCGGCACCTCGCAGCAGGTGGCTGTTCAGCACCGACAACCCGTAGCAGTAGTGCATCGGCAGTGTGGTCGCGGCCCGGTCGCTGTTTCGGATCTGCAGGTATTCGGCGATGGATTCGGCGTTGCTTTGCAGGTTGTGATGTGACAGCCGTACCAGCTTCGGGGCGCCGGTCGACCCGGATGTGCTGAGCAGCAGCGCCAGGTCGGGGTGCAACCTGTGGGCGGTGCCTGGACGGCGTTGCTGGATCCGTGGCTCCCCGTCCGTCGGGGTGACCACGACGTCTGGGTCGTACCTGGCGATCAGGGCATCGACATGGGACGGGTTCCCGGCAGGTACCAGAAGTACTGGCTGCCCCGCGGCCAGTGCGGCGAGGTAGCTGACGACCGAGTCGACGGAGTTGACCGCGGGAAACAGCACCAGCCGGCGTTGCCGGCCAAGGCGCCGGGCCAGCGCCTCCACCCTGGCCGCCAACTGCCGGTAGGTCAGCACACCGGACGGGGAGATGAGTGCGGCACGCTCGCCGTGGCCGGCCAGGTCACGGGCGAAAGGCACCGCCTTGACGGCGGTGTCCAGGTCGGGGGGCAGGGTCAGCACCACGGGCATACAGTAAGGTAAGGCTTAGCTAACTTCTAGCTGGCTCCAAGCTACCGCCGCTGCAAGGTGTGGAAGGTCACTGGGCACGACTTGCCAGCCAGCCAGGGCACACAGCTTAGGTTAGCCTCTCCTATTGACTGCCGCCGCGGTAAGGCTAGGCGCTGCGACGGCCCAGTTCCGCAAGCAGGAGGCGGGTGTGCGAACCTTCGGACTCAGGTCCGTCGCGGCCGTGTTGAGTGTCGGTGTGGCGATCGGCCTCGTCGGCTGTGGTGCGGCCGGTGGTGGCGAGAATGAGATCACCGTGTACAGCGGTCGCGCCAAGTCGCTGGTCCAGCCGGTGATCGACGATTTCTCCAAGGCCACCGGCATCACGGTGAACGTGAGGTACGGCCAGACCGCCGCGATGGCCTCCCAGCTCCTGGAAGAAGGCGACAAGACCGGCGCCGACGTCTTCCTGGCACAGGACGCCGGCGCGCTCGGCGCGGTCTCCAAGGAGGGCCTGTTCGGCAGGCTTCCCACCGACCTCACCGACCGGGTCCCGGAGCAGTACCGCGCCGCGGACGACACCTGGGTCGGCGTCACCGGCCGGGCCCGGGTACTGGTCTACAACGCCGACAAGGTCGCCGAGGCGGACCTTCCCCACTCCGTGTACGAGCTGACCGACAGCAAGTGGAAGGGCCGGGTCGGCATCGCGCCCACCAACGGGTCCTTCCAGGCGTTCGTCACCGCGATGCGGGTCGCAGACGGCGACGACAAAGCGCTGAGCTTCCTCAAGGGACTGAAGGCCAACGACGTACAGCTGCGCGAACACAACAAGAGCATCGTGGCCGACGTCGACACCGGCTCCCTGGACGTGGGTCTGGTCAACCACTACTACCTGTACGAGAAGGCCGAAGAGGCCGGCAAACCGGTCGAGCAGCTGAAGGCCAGGCTGCACTTCTTCTCCGGTGGCGACCCTGGCGGACTCGTGAACGTCTCCGGGGTCGGCGTCACCAAGCAGGCCGCCGACGACGCCGACGTCCGCGAGTTCGTCGACTACCTGCTCGGCAAGGCAGGGCAGACCCACTTCACCGAAACCAACTTCGAATACCCCCTGATCGAGGGCGTCAGCCCAGCCAAGGGCCTGCCCCCGCTGTCCGAACTGGACCCGCCCGCGGTCAACCTCAACGACCTGGACTCCCTGGACCAGACCGTCCAAATGATCACCAACGCGGGGCTGGCCTGACCATGACCACCACCGCCGGTCGGCAGTCGTCGGGGTCGACGACTGCCGACCGGCTGGCCGCGGGAGTCGGCCGCAGGGTCCGCGGACTTCCGGTCGGTATGGTCCTCGCAGCCGCCCTGGCGGTCGCGGTCGGTCTCACCCCCCTGGCCTATCTGGCGGTACGCACCGCACAAGCGGGTGCCGAGCGGGTCGCCGCGGAGTTGCTCACGGCACGTACCGCGGCACTCGCCAGCCGCAGCGTGGCCCTTGCCACGGTGGTCACGCTCGCGTGCCTTGCCATCGGGGTGGCACTGGCGTACCTGGTGGTGCGTACCGACCTGCCGGGCCGGCGGTTCTTCGGGGTGGTCGCCGCGCTGCCGCTGGCGATCCCCACATACGTGGCAGGGTTCGCGTGGCTCGCCACGCTACCCCGGTTCGCGGGGTTCTGGCCGGCCGCGCTGGTCTTGACGCTGTGCTCGTACCCGTACGTGTACCTGCCCGTCGCGGCGGCACTCGCCGGCACCGATCCGGCGCAGGAAGAGGTGTCCCGAGCGCTGGGTCGCGGCGCCTGGCGTACTTTCTCCGGGGTCACCCTGCGACAGCTTCGCCCGGCGTTGGCCAGCGGCGGGCTGCTCGTCGCCCTGTACGTGTTCAGTGACTTCGGCGCGGTCTCGCTGCTGCGGTACGACACGTTCACCCGGGCCATATTCACGAAGTTCAACCTGGGCTTCGACCGCACCGGCGCGCTGGTGCTCTCCACCACCCTGGTGGCACTGACCGCGCTGCTGCTGTTCACCGAAAGCCTTGCCCGCCACCGCGCCCGGTACGCCCGGCTCAGCGGTGCCAGCCGGCCGCCGCTGCGGATCCGACTGGGTCGGATGCGCTGGCCCACCGCCCTGGTGCCGGCAGTCGTGGCCGGGCTCTCACTCGGTATGCCGGCCGTCAGCCTCACCGGGTGGCTGGCCAGCGGGGTGTCCCGGCCCGAACCGGTGGGTGCGATCCTGACCGCGGCCGGAAACTCGCTGTGGGTCTCTCTGCTCGGCGCCGCCGGCACGCTGGTGTTGGCGCTGCCGATCGGACTGCTGGCGGCCCGGCACTCCGGAACTGTGCCGCAGTTGCTCGAACGGGCGAGCTACGCCGGTCACGCTCTGCCGGGACTGGTGATCGGACTGTCTCTGGTGTTCTTCGCGGTGACCCTGGCCTACCCGCTGTACCAGACCACCGCGATGCTCGCGCTGGGCTACAGCGTGCTGTTCCTGCCGCTCGCGGTGGCCGCGGTACGCGCCGCGGCTATCCAGTCGCCACCGGCTCTCGAAGAGGTGGCCCGGTCATTGGGACGGGGCCCGCTACACGTACTGCGCACCGTCACCCTGCCGCTGACCGCTCCGGGAATCGGCGCCGGAGCCGCACTCGTGTTCCTGACCTGCATGAAGGAGCTACCGGCAACCCTCATGCTGCGGCCGACCGGGATGGACACCCTGGCCACGGAGCTGTGGACCAAGACCGATGTCGCCGCATACGCCGGGGCTGCCCCGTACGCCGCACTGCTCATCATCCTCGCGGCCGTGCCAACCTGGTTACTGGCGCAACGTACCGGCGTCTGGAATGAGACGAACCAATGAGCGAACGGAACCGGGACTTCCGCCCTGCGGCTGAGCGGGCCGCGGCGTCCGTGTCGAGACGAGGACTGCGGCCATGAGTGAACTCAAGGTGGTGGGGGTCGGCAAGCGGTACGGCGACGTGCGCGCGCTGGACGGCGTCGACCTCACCGTGCCCTCCGGTGACCTGATGGCCGTGCTCGGTCCGTCCGGATGCGGCAAAACCACGCTGTTGCGCTGCATCGCGGGATTCGAGCCGCTGGACGCGGGCAGGATCGAGATCGACGGCCGGCAGGTCGCCGAACCAGGCCGGCAGGTCGCGCCGGAACGCCGCCGGGTGGCGGTGGTGCCACAGGAGGGCGCGTTGTTCCCGCACCTGTCGGTCGCCGGCAACGTGGGATACGGCTTGGACCGGCAGTCCCGGAAGCGTGGCCGGGTCGAGGAGGTCCTGGAGCTTGTCGGCCTGCCCGGGTATGGGCGTCGGATGCCGCATGAACTGTCTGGTGGACAACAGCAGCGGGTGGCGGTTGCCCGTGCCCTGGCGCCCCGGCCACCGCTGGTGCTGCTGGACGAGCCGTTCAGCGCGCTTGACGCCGGCCTGCGGGTCGAGCTGCGACGCGACATCCGCCGGGCACTGCGCGCCGACAGCGCCACCGCCGTCCTGGTCACCCACGACCAGGGGGAAGCTCTGTCGATCGCCGACCTGGTCGCCGTGATGCGTGAAGGCCGCGTGCTGCAGGCGGGGGCACCGGCACACGTGTACGAGGCACCCGCTGACATTTGGGTGGCGGACTTCGTCGGCGAGGCGGTGATACTTCCCGGAACCTTGCATGACGGCCGGGCGCACACCGTACTGGGAGATCTCCCGGTGCGGTCGCCGAGGTCGGACACCGGTGAAGTGCAGGTGATGATCCGGCCGGAACAGATCGAGGTCCTGGAGGACTCGCACGTCGGCCCCGAGCTGACGCCCGCCGTCGTGACCAGTCAGGACTTCCACGGCCACGACGCGCTGCTGACCCTGCGGCTGCTGGATGGTTCGGTGATCACCGCGCGGACCTTCGGCCCCGGCGCCCCGTCAGGCATCGACCAGCGGGTGGCGCTGCGGGTTCGTGACCAGGTACGCGTCTTCTGACCCGATCCGGACCAGCCGGCCTGACGTGCCAGCCAGACGGGGTGCTCAGGTGAGTCGGTTGCCACGTGTCGTACGCGACCGGAGCGTCCCGGCGACCACGCCGACCCCGATCACCGCCAGCACGATCTGCGCGAGCAGTTCGAGTGCGTCGTAGCCGTTCCTGTCCCCGATGCCCATGGCGTTGGTGAGCCACGTTCCGAGCAGCGCGGCGACAATCCCGACCACAATGGTCCACAGCACGCCGATAGCCTGCCGACCGGGGAGAACGAGCCGGGCAAGCGCTCCGATCACGATGCCGACCACGAGGGCACTGATGATGCCGGTAATGGTCACGGCGCCTCCTATCATCGTCATAACCACCCATGCGGGTGGGTCACGAAGAGGACTTACCCGACCTGCTGACCCGGAAACGCCAGCGCGCGCCCTTCCTCCCACACCCGCACGCGGTATGTGGTACTCCCATGACTCACCGTACAAGTACAGAGGCCGCCGCGACCGGTCGGTTGCGCTCCGCTCATCGGGCGACCATCTGGCGTACGACCGTGCCGAATCTCGGTCACCTGCTCTTCGCCGGACCGGCATCGGTGTCCGACGTGGACAGGGCGGCGATGAATGCCTCCTGCGGCACTTCCACCCGACCGACCATCTTCATCCGGCGCTTGCCCTCCTTCTGGCGCTCCAGCAGCTTGCGCTTGCGGGTGATGTCGCCGCCGTAACACTTGGCGAGCACGTCCTTGCGCAGCGCCCGGATGTTCTCCCGGGCGATCACCCGGGATCCGATCGCGGCCTGGATCGGCACCTCGAACTGCTGCCGTGGGATCAGCTTGCGCAGCTTCTGGGTCATTCTGACCCCGTAGTGGTACGCCTTGTCCTTGTGGACGATCGCGCTGAACGCGTCCACCTGCTCGCCCTGCAGCAGGATGTCGACCTTCACCAGGTCTGCTGTCTGCTCGCCACTGGGCTCGTAGTCGAGCGAGGCGTACCCCTTGGTACGCGATTTGAGCTGGTCGAAGAAGTCGAAGATGATCTCCGCGAGCGGGAGCGTGTAACGCAACTCCACCCGGTCCTCGGAGAGATAGTCCATCCCCAACAGGGCACCGCGACGGCCCTGGCAGATCTCCATCACCGCGCCGACGTAGTCGGTCGGGATCAGGATGGTCGCCCTCACCACCGGCTCGTACACGGTGGCGACCTTTCCAGTCGGGTACTCGCTGGGGTTGGTCACCACGTGCTCGTCTCCGTCCTCCAGTTGCACCCGGTAGACCACGTTCGGTGCCGTGGAGATCAGGTCGAGGGCGAACTCCCGTTCCAGCCGCTCTCCGATGATCTCCAGATGAAGCAGACCGAGAAACCCGCACCGGAAGCCGAAGCCGAGCGCCGCGGAGGTCTCCGGCTCGTACACCAGGGCCGCGTCATTGAGTTTCAGCCTGTCCAGGGCGTCGCGCAGCGCCGGGTAGTCCGAGCCGTCGATCGGGTAGAGCCCGGAGTAGACCATCGGCTTGGGGTCCTTGTAGCCGGCGAGCGCGGTGATCGCCGGTTTCGCCGCGATGGTGACGGTGTCACCCACCTTCGACTGGCGGACGTCTTTCACCCCGGTGATCAGGTAGCCGACTTCACCCACGCGGAGTCCGGGAGACTTCACCGGCTCCGGCGAGATCACCCCGATCTCCAGCAACTCATGGACCGCGCCGGTGGACATCATCTTGATCCGGTCCCGGGCCTCGATCCGCCCGTCGATCACCCGCACGTAGGTGACCACGCCACGGTAGACGTCGTACACCGAGTCGAAGATCAACGCACGGGCCGGTGCCTGCGCCTCCCCCACCGGCGGGTCCATCTGCCGCACGATCTCGTCCAGCAGATGTGCCACGCCTTCCCCGGTCTTGCCTGACACCCGTAGACAGTCCTCCGGCTGACAACCGATCAGCCGGGCCAGTTCCTCGGCGTACTTCTCCGGCTGCGCGGCCGGAAGGTCGATCTTGTTGAGCACCGGAATCACGTGCAGGTCGTTCTCCAGTGCCAGGTACAGGTTCGCGAGGGTCTGGGCCTCGATCCCCTGCGCCGCGTCCACCAGCAGCACAGCCCCCTCACAGGCGGCGAGGCTGCGACTGACCTCGTAGGAGAAGTCGACGTGGCCGGGAGTGTCGATCATGTTGAGGACGAACGACTCGCCCTTGTGTTCGCCGTCGCGGACAGTCCAGGGCATACGAACGGCCTGGCTCTTGATGGTGATGCCGCGTTCCCGCTCGATGTCCATCCGGTCCAGGTACTGGGCCCGCATGTCCCGTGCCGAGACCACCTCGGTGAGCTGCAACATCCGGTCGGCCAGCGTGGACTTGCCGTGGTCGATGTGCGCGATGATGCAGAAGTTCCGGATCCGCCCCGGGTCGGTTCCACCAGCGTCGAGCATCGGTGCCACAGTCGTCCGTTCTGTCCAGTCATGTGTTTGAGAGCGGCGGCTCCAGTGCCCGGAGCCTTCCATGAAAGCGGTGGCCGCGATGTCGCGACCGGATCCATGGTTCCATGCCCATCCCGGTCGTCCAGCCGCAGACCACCGCAGCAGGCATCACGGTCAAACGTAACGGGCCTGAGTCCTGACGCGTTGGGGCACCGCGCTGACCCGCCCGCTTTTGTCCGCGTCCACCGCCCCTGGTAACCTCGGAGATCGCGTGTGCCGGCCCGAGATCGGCGCGTGTACATCCGCATCCAACTCACCTGACCGAGGCTTCCGCGTGGCGAACATCAAGTCCCAGATCAAGCGCAACCGGCAGAACGAGAAGCGCAGGCTCCGCAACAAGGCGGTCAAGTCGTCGCTGAAGACGGCGGTACGCAAGTTCCGCGAGACCGCCGAGGCGGGCGACCTGGAGCAGGCGGGTGCGCTCATGCGTGAGGCCTCGCGGGCGCTCGACAAGGCGGCGAGCAAGGGTGTGATCCACAAGAACCAGGCTGCGAACCGCAAGTCCGCGATCGCACACAAGTTCGCCAAGCTCGCCGCCTCTTCCTGAGCCATTCCGAACCACTGCCAGGGCGGATACGTCGTTCTGGCTGAGTGGACCGTGCCCCGGCGACAGTCACCTTTCGTGTACCCAGTGTGACTGTGACTTACCGCGGTACATCTCGACGTGCCTCGACCACGGCCAGCACGGCCCGTTCCAGTGCGTATCCCCGATCGTCAGAACCGCCTTTCACAGCGGCGTTGACGGCGGCGGCGGCGTGCATCGCCTCCGCGAGCCCTCGCGCGGTCCAGCCTCGCGCGGTGCGTTGTGCCTTCTCCACCTTCCAGGCCGGCATGCCGAGCCTGGAGGCCAGCTGGTACGGGTTGCCCCGGCCGGCACTCGCCACCCGCGCCACGGTACGTACCCCGTCCGCGAGTGCGTCCGCGATCGGCACCGGATCCACGCCCACCGCCAACGCCCACCGCAGAGACTCCAAGGCGCGGGCCACATCGCCGGCCACAGCGGCGTCGGCCACTGTGAAACCGCTGACCTCGGCCCGCCCCCGGTAGTACCGGTGGATGGTCTCCACCGACAGCGTCGAGCCGGTATCTGCCACCAGCTGCGCACCGGCCGCCGCCAGTTCCCGCAGGTCCGAGCCCACGGCGGCGATCAGGGCCTCGGCTGCGGACTCTGGACACCGGCCGCCGAGCCGCCGTACCTCGTCGACCACGAACCCGACCCGCTCCCGATGCCGGCTGACCCGGGCCGCGGACACCACTTCGGCACCAGCCTTCCGCAGGCCGTCGGCGAGCGTCTTGCCCTTGGCACCACCCACGTGCACCACCACGAGGCACACATCGGCCTCGGGCGCAATCGCGTACTCCAGCAGGCCGGTGGCCACCGGCTTCTTGACGTCCTGGGCGTTGCGGATCACGTTCACCCGGCAGCCACCGAACAGGGACGGACTG
>DASUSI010000019.1:0-5062 GCA_036375165.1 Micromonosporaceae bacterium
GGTTAACGAGCGTCAACGGTTGACGTCATCGACGAAGGAGGACCGGCACTCGTGAAGGCCGACCCGGAGGCTCAGCAGCGGTTGTTGGATCTTGCCGCGATCGACACCACGCTGTCCCAACTGGCACACCGAGCCCACAACCTACCGGAGCACGCGGATCTGCGGCGGCAGGACGAGGAACTGCAGGCCCTGGCCGATGAGCGGGCGAAGGCGGCGGTCGCCGTCGACGATCTGGATCGCGACATCGCCCGGCTGGATCGCGACGTGGAACAGGTACGGCAGCGCGCCACCCGGGACCAGAACCGGCTCGACTCCGGTACCAGTACCGCGAAGGAGTTGGAGGGCCTGCAACACGAGATCGGCACGCTGGCCCGCCGGCAGTCCGAGCTGGAAGACGCCGAACTGGAGCTGATGGAGCAGCGGGAGGAGGCGCAGGCCGTACTGGACGGTGTGGAGGGGCGGCTCGCCGGGCTGCGTGAGGAACGGGACGCCACGCGGCGCCGTCGGGATGCGGCACTCGCCGACATCACCGCTGAGCAGGAACGGCTGCGCGGCGAGCGGGGCCCGTTGTCCGCCTCGCTGCCCGGCGACCTGCTGGCACTCTACGAGAAGATCCGGGAGCAGACCGGTGTCGGCGCGGCGTTGCTGCGTGCCGGACGGTGCGAGGGTTGCCATCTGGAACTCGCGGGAAGCGACCTGGGTCAGGTCCGGACCGCGGCGGCCGACGAGGTCATCCGGTGCGAGGAGTGCCGGCGGATCCTGGTCCGTACCAAGGAGTCGGGGCTGTAGTGCCGATCGAATGGGTGATTGTCGAGGCGGACGGCGGATCCCGGGGCAACCCGGGTCCCGGCGGATACGGTGCCGTGGTCGTCGACCCGGAGTCCGGCACGGTACTGGCCGAGCGCTCCGGGTCGCTCGGCACCACGACGAACAACATCGCGGAGTACCAGGGCCTGATCGCCGGCCTGGAAGCCGCCGCCGAGCTGGGCGCGCGGGTGGTCCAGGTCCGGATGGACTCCAAGCTGGTGGTCGAGCAGGTTTCCGGCCGCTGGCAGACCAGGAATCCGGGGCTTCGACCGCTCGGCGCTCGCGCTGCCGCGCTGGTCGCGGGCTTCCGGTCGGTACGTCTGGAGTGGATTCCCCGGTCGCGCAACGCCCGGGCCGACGCACTCGCCAACGCCGCCATGGACGCCGCCGCGGACGCCGAGGTCACCGATCCGGACGCCGACACGGTGGCCCCGGGCCGGGAAGAGCCGACAGCGGGAAAAGTCCAGGTGCCGGGCGGTGAGACCCGGCACTGGGCTCCGCCTACGGAGCCGGCCACCAGGCTGATCCTGGTACGTCACGGGGAGACCCCGCTGTCGGTGGAGCGACGGTTCTCCGGCCGTGGCGATCCGATGCTCACCGAACGTGGCCAGGCACAGGTGCTCGCCGCCGCCGCCCGGGTGTCCGGCCTGCTCCGGGGCGTCCAGACACGGGTGGTGACCTCGTCGCTGACCCGGGCCCGGCAGACAGCCGACGAGATCGTGACCGTGTTGGGTGCCGGTGGTGTGGTCGCCGACGATCGGCTGGTGGAATGCGATTTCGGTGAGTGGGAGGGCCACACGTTCGGGCAGGTTCGGCAGCGCTGGCCGCGGGAACTCGACGCCTGGCTCGGTTCCACCGCCGTGGCACCCCCGGGTGGAGAATCGTTCGACCAGGTCACGGCCAGGGTCCGAGCCGCCGTGGCGGAGCTGCGGGAGTCGTACCCGAAACAGGACATCGTGTTGGTCGGCCACGTCACCGGAATCAAGCTGGTGCTGCGCGACGCCCTGGACGCCGGGCCCTGGTTCCTGCACCGGCTGCACCTGGACCCGGCCGGGATATCGGTCGTCGAGAATTGGGCCGACGGCGGCATTTCGGTACGTCTGGTGAACGACACAAGCCATCTGGCTGGCTTGGCTACCTAAAGTCATCACGCCGACCCCTTACCTGGAGCCCGGGGTTTCTCCTACCCTGTCCGACACCTCCAGATTGCTTTGGCGAAAGGGAATCGCGTGACTGAACCCGAAGCGCCGCAAGAGCAGCGTTCGGACGCCAGCCCATGGAACTGGCTCCTGCTGGTGCCGATCGTGGTGCCGTTGCTGACCTTCCTCTACAACTCCGAGGAACCCCGCCTCGTTGGCTTCCCACTCTTCTACTGGATGCAGTTGGCGTTCATCGCACTCGGTGTGCTGACGACCACTGTGGTGTACCAGGCCACGAAGCGGAGGGGGTGAGCGATGGGCGGTGTCAAGACCACTGAGCTGGTCATTTTTGTCATCCTGTTCCTGGTCGTGAGCGTGCTGGGGTTCGTCGCCGCACGCTGGCGACGGCCCTCCACAATGGACCACCTGGACGAGTGGGGCCTCGGTGGCCGGAACTTCGGTTCCTGGATCACCTGGTTCCTGGTCGGTGGTGACCTCTACACGGCGTACACCTTCGTCGCGGTGCCCGCGCTGCTCTACGGTGCCGGGGCCACCGGGTTCTTCGCCGTGCCGTACACCGTGGTCATCTATCCGATGGTGTTCCTGGTACTGATCCGGCTGTGGTCGGTGTCCCACGTCCACGGTTTCGTGACCCCGGCCGACTTCGTACGCGCCCGGTTCGGCTCGCCCACCCTCGCGTTGCTGGTCGCCATCACCGGGATCGTCGCCACCATGCCGTACATCGCGCTGCAACTGGTCGGTATCGAGGCCGTACTCAAGGCGATGGGCGTGACCGGTCGGTGGCCGATCACCCTCGCGTTCCTGGTGCTGGCGATCTACACGTACAACTCCGGGCTGCGGGCTCCGGCGCTGATCGCGTTCGTCAAGGACATCCTGATCTACGTCGTGATCATCGCCGCTGTGATCGTGATCCCGTACAAACTGGGTGGCTGGGACGTCATCTTCGGCGCGGCCGAAGAGAAGTTCGCCAAGTCGCCGTCCCCGGCGGACGGACTCCTGCTCAACGCCAACAATCAGCTCAACTACGTGACGCTGGCGTTCGGCTCGGCTCTGGCGCTGTTTCTCTACCCGCACTCGATCACCGGCGTGCTGGCCAGTAAGAACCGCAAAGTGATCAAGCGGAACATGTCCGCGTTGCCGGCGTACTCCCTGGTGTTGGGGTTGCTCGCGCTGGTCGGCTTCATGGCCATCGCGGCGAAGATCGTGCCGATCGGGGCGGACCCGGAGGCCGGCAAAGCCGGCGACCGCAACACCGTCGTGCCGCTGCTGTTCGACCAGATGTTCCCGGACTGGTTCGCCGGTATCGCGCACGGCGCGGTCGGCATCGGCGCGCTCGTGCCAGCGGCGATCATGTCGATCGCGGCGGCCAACCTGTTCACCCGCAACATCTACAAGGAGTACGTCAACCGCAACGCGACCCACGAGCAGCAGACCCGGGTCAGCAAGCTGGTGTCGCTGGTCGTGAAGTTCGGCGCGGTGGCGTTCGTGCTGTTCCTGGACCCGCAGTTCTCGATTGACCTGCAGCTCATCGGCGGTGTGATCATCCTGCAGACGCTGCCAGCGGTGGCGTTGGGCCTCTACACCCGGTGGTTCCACCGCTGGGCGCTGGTGGCCGGTTGGTTCGCCGGTATGGCGGCGGGCATGTGGATGCTCTACACCGTCAAGGCGATCGGCCCGGACGGTGTGACCGTGGTCCGGGAGCACTTCGCCGGTTCCGCGTTCAGCCTGTCCAACCTCGGGTTCGACACCAAGATGACGATCTACGCCGGCTTCATCGCGGTGCTGGTCAACCTGTTGGTGACGATCCTGTTCACGTACGTGTTCCGGACGATGAACACCCCGGACGGCGAGGACCGTACCCGGCCTTCGGACTACACGGCGGACGAGGGCGACCCGAAGGTCAAGGACCTGGAGCTGGAAACCGCCTGATTCTCCGTACCCCTACTCGGATCTTGGTCGATTTCGGCTGTCCCGGCCGCCGAAATCGACCAAGATCACATTCTGTGACGGGTTCAGCCGAGGGCGCGGACCAGCAGCAGTACCCCGATGATCGCGCCGTAGCCGACGATGACCCACCGCAGCACTTCGGAGGGCAACCGTCGGGCGAGCCGGGCACCCAGGTAGCCACCGACGGCCGTAGCCGGAATCAGTACCAGAACCGAGACCCAGTGCACCGGCCCGAACAGTGCGAACACCACGGCGGTGACCGATCCGACGGTGGCCGCCAACAGGTTCTTCAGCGCACCGACCCGGGCCATCACCTCGTCCAGTGCCAGGGCGAGTCCGGCGACCAGCATCACCCCGAGAGCGGCGCCGAAGTACCCCCCGTACACCGCGCCCAGCCCGGTGAGCATGTGAAGGTAGACCCGGCGTCGGCCCCGGGACATCTCATGCGGGTGGCCCATCACCCGACGCAGCCTTCCCTGGAGCGCGAGCATGGCGCTGGCACCGAGCACCAGGAACGGCACCACGAGCTCGAACGACCGGGCAGGGGCGAGCAGCAGTATGGCGCAGCCCACGGTGGTGCCCACGATGGCGGTCGGGATCAGCTCGTACGCCCGGTGACGCTGGCCCACCAACTCGGTCCGGCTGCCGTAGATGCTGGCCAGGTAGCCGGGAACCACCGAGATCGAGTTGGTGACGTTGGCGGCGACCGGCGGCAGGCCGGTCGCCAGCAGGGTCGGGAAGGTCACCAGGGAACCACCGCCGGCCAGCGCGTTCACCGCACCTGCGGCCAGGCCGGCGGCGAGCAGCAGGGCGGTGTCGGCGAGATCCACGGATCGAGGCTACGGACTCCCGGTTGTCCCGGCCCGTGACACCCTCTTCTTCGGCGATCTCACACCCGATGGGAAGATCAGTGGCCGAATCCGGGGGACGTACGATGGACCGTACGGCGGACGAGCCGGCCGGACGGCCGCGTCGGCGGGGGGACCCGCCGCCGAGGAACGTCCGGGCTCCACAGGGCAGGGTGGTTGCTAACGGCAACCCGGGGTGACCCGCGGGACAGTGCCACAGAAAACAGACCGCCGGGCGGTGCTTCGGTACGGCCAGGTAAGGGTGAAACGGTGGTGTAAGAGACCACCAGCGTCCCGGGT
>DASUSI010000020.1:0-6477 GCA_036375165.1 Micromonosporaceae bacterium
CTGACATGCCCAGGTTGCGGGCCTGCGCCCGGAGTTGCTCCTTGGTGGCCTCGCCCGGCTGCTGACCCAGATGGCTCTTGCGGCTCTCTGCGAACGCCTCGCCCAACTCGGTACGACGCTGGTCGCTCAGCCGCTCCTTCATGCCCGGCAGCACCGCCGTCTCCTCTTCCTGGACGTGGTGGTTGACGGACTCCATCACCTGTTCCAGCAGCTCCTCGAACTGGGGTGAATTCGGGTCCGACTTGGCGAGCCGTTCCAGCAGCTGCTCCGCCTTGGCGTGTTCCTGCTGGCTGTGGGCGACCTCTTCGGCCTCGTCCGCCTCCGTCCGGGCAACCGGGTAGACAGTCGCCTCCTCAGCCCGGCTGTGTGCGGTCAGCAGTGTGGTCAGCACCGGCACCAGATTGGGACGCTTTTCCGGATGGGTCTGCAACTCGCCGAACAGCCGCTCCACCTCGCGGTGGTCCTGCATGATCAGGTCGACGACATCGATGGTCACAACGCTCCCCTTCAGGTAGGTCACCGACCTGGTACCCGCCCGGGGCAGCCGGAACCCGAAGAAACCGCAGGTCGCCGGGGCGCTTTCTAGAGCGCCAGATGAAGGCGCAGCGTGGTGCCCGCGGCGGTGGTGTGCAGCCGTACCAGGTCACAGATCATGTTGACCAGAAACAGGCCCCGGCCCCGCTCGTCGAGCCGTGCCGGTACCGTCCGCCCGGCCAGGGGATCGGTGATGTGACCGGTGTCGCGCACCTGCACCACCAGCACCCCGGTTTCGGTCCAGACGGTCACGGTTCCGCCGTCTCCGGTGTGCTCCAGCGTGTTGGTGGCGAGTTCGTTGACCGCGACGATGATCTCATCGACCCGCCGGGGGGCAATCCCGGCGGCGGCGGCACGGCAGGCCACGAAGATCCGCAGTGTGGCAAGCTCGTCGATCTCGCCGAAGCTCATGGTCGCCGCTTCCGGTGGCGGTTCGGGTAGCGGCTGGTTGAAGCGTTTGGCGGCTGCCGGGTCGTACTGCGGGCTCTGCCAGGTACGCCCGTCACCCACCAGGGTCGGGTGGGTGCGCCGGGCGTCGGCGACCGCCATCGCGGACAGGCCCACCGTGTCGTACGGGCACAGGATCCTGGCGTTCCGTCCGGTGAACGCTTCGTTGATCAACGCCTCGTGCGCGGCGCACGCTGGGTACTCCAGGTCGCTGCGGCTCGGCCAGATCGGCTCGCCGACGATGTACGCCTGCCGGCCGGGCCGCCGGTCGGCAGCGGCCAGCAGCACCTGATGGATGATCCTTCCGGGATTGCGACCGGCGACGGCCATGTCGGACCACTCCACCTCTCGTACCACTTCGGTGGGGAGTCGGGAGCGCAGCCGCTCCAGGTGCGGGCCAGGTACGGCAACCGTGATTGGGGCCCGGGAGGCCATGCCGTCGGCTATGAACCGGCCGACGCCGGCCACATAGTCCTCCTCTCCCCGGTAGAACAGTGCCAGGTGATCGAAGCCGGTCGTGACCGAGGCTGTCATGCCACCCCCTCCAGTACGGTGCCGTCCGCGCCGAGACCCGGCACGACCCCGGCCCCCAGCAGGCGTAGTACGGCCGCCAGGGATGCGGACGCACCCACGAACCGGGAGCCGGTGGGAAGCGCCTGTGCCAGACGCACCAGCGCGGCGGCGGTCGCGCCGTCCGCGAAGCTCAGTCCGGTGAGGTCGACCGTCACCGGCGTCCCGTACGGCAGGTCCTCGGGAAGTCCGTCCAATACCGCGTGCAGGGCACGCCTGGTCGCCAGGTCCGCCTCGCCGGTCAACCGGATCCCGACCGGGTCGGTGGTGCGCACAATCCGCAACGGTATTATCAACGGTGTGTGATTGCCCGGTGGTGCGCTGGCCAAGTGCGTCATCGAGATCTCGCTGAGTTCGGCGGCGGTGAACATCCGCCGGTCGTACATGCAGACCGCGCTCAGGAACCCGCCCGCGCAGAGTCGGCTGAGCTGCCCCTCGTACCAGGCCAACCGGCCCGCACTGACAACCGACTGGGCCGCCCACATCATGTCGGCGATCACCCGCAGCCCCCGATACCCCTCCTGGCGGGCCGCCTCGATCCCGTCCCGCCACGTCCTGAGGGCGGCGTCCGGGTCGAAGACGCCGTGCCGCAGGAACGTGTCGCCAGCGGTCGCGATTCGCAACTGGCCCCGAGCCAGCGCGGGTCCGGTGGCCACGTCAACGCTCTCCAGCGCCGCCGCGACCGCGACCGGCATGACGGCCTGGGTGAAGCAGATGATCTTTTCCTGCGCCTCGATGCCGCCGTGCACCAGGTGCGCCGTGTCGTCCAGGCAGCCGTCGTCGTTCTCGAACATCCAGCAAACGTGATCACCAGGACGGAGTCGCGTCGCCGTTGATGGAGTCGCCAAGAGGCGATACCTCGTTCCCCCCACCGCACCGCCGCTCTGGCGGCGCCCCCCACAGACGCCGGGCATCGGTCCACCGCAACGCCGCTACCAGCGTATCCACTTCTCGCACACGGGCGGCGACGTGTGAATCAGGGGTCCGTCGGACCGCTCCGGCAGTACCTCGCCGCCCGCTCCACAGCCGCGAGGACGGCTCGGTTGGCGGGTCAGTTGGCGGGATCCCGAGTGCCGTCCGGCAGCCACGAAGTGACCCGCCGCCACATCAGGAATGCTCCGATGACGGTCCACAGACTCCTGGCTTCTGGCCACCAGGCCTGCAACATCAGGCCAACCGTCACACCGAACGCCAATCTCATCAGCCAGCTCTGCATCCGAGAGCACCTCCCGTTACAGAGCGCTACCCGGTGTCGGTAAGTCGCAACCGTCCGATTCCGGATTCCGCCGGGCGAAGCGCGCCAAAGCGTTGGGCAGTCGCAAGCCAACACAGACGTCCTATCGGCCGACAGAAGACCGATCGTTCGTCGAACCGGAACGCGGGTATCAAGTCCCCCTGGCAACACAACGCGGGCGCACAGATCCGAGGCCGGACACCATCTCGACTCGGACCGCTGGCGTGAGGTGTGAGCCGGCTCAGAACATCGGGCTGGTGAGCCGTAGTGTCTGGATGGGAGCCGAGTGCGGGTCCGACTCGTCGTCCTCCAGGTCGTAGTCGAGATGGCACACCACGTCGACCACTCCGTCCACAGCCCGGGTGAGCTGTTCGGCAAGCGAAATCAGCCCACGTCGCTCCACTGTGCCGGTCAACGTGACCACTCCGGACGCCACGCGCACCTGGACGTCGGCGGGCGAGGCCCACAGCACCCGCCGTACCACCTGGGTCGTCACCTCCTCGCGCAATTCCTCGTCGGAGCGCAGGAACACCCGCAGCAGGTCCCGGCGGGACACGATGCCGACCAGGTCACCATTGTCGTTCAGGACCGGGAGCCGTTTCACCGACTCGGCGTCCATCACCCTCGCGGCCGTCGCCACCGACGCGTCCGGACTGATCGTCACCGGAGGCGCGCTCATCAGGTCAGCGGCCACAGTGCCGGTGGCCTTCACCCGGCCGGCACGGTGCCGCACCGAGAACCGGGGAGCCGGACCGTGCTGTACCCGGAACTCGAGCTTGTGCAGCAGGTCCGCCTCGGACACCACGCCCACCACGGCTCCTGACACGTCCAGCACCGGCAGCGCACTGACCTTCCGCTCCGTCATCAGGTCCACGATCTCGCGGTACGGGGTGCCGGTACACACCGTCACCACGTCCCAGGTCATCACGTCCCGCACCGTACGGTGGTGAGTCATCGGGTCCCTCCTGAGCCGGTCTGGTAGCCGTTGTCCGTGTCGAGCCTCCCGCCCGGGGGAGCGCGTCGCGTAGGGACTTCGGTCCCCGGGCGTGCGCGGAACGGCCCCGGATTCCCGGTGCTGCCAGAATCGGTCCGGGAGGAGAGGTCTCGATGACACGGACGCTGGTACGGATCTCGGCGTGGCGGTTCGTCGCCACGTTCGGCGTGGTGAGCCTGCTCGCCGACCTGGTGTACGAGGGCGCACGGTCGGTCAGTGGCCCGTTCCTCGCCTCGCTGGGGGCGAGCGCCGTCGTGGTGGGTGTGGTGACCGGGGCCGGGGAGGCGGTGGCACTCGCCGGGCGGTTGGTCACCGGGCCGCTGGCGGACCGGACTCGGGCGTACTGGCCGATCACCCTGGTGGGCTACGGCGTGACGCTGGCCGCCGTACCCCTGCTGGGCCTGCTTCCGTCACTCGGCGTGGTTGCCGTGCTGTTCCTGCTGGAACGCGCCGGCAAGGCGATCCGCAGTCCGGCCAAGGACGTGATGCTCTCCCACGCGTCGGCGGCGGTGGGGCGCGGTCGGGGTTTCGCGGTGCACGAAGCGCTGGACCAGATCGGCGCCTTGGCCGGTCCGCTGCTGGTGGCCCTGCTGCTGGCGGTGACCGGCGGTTATCGGGCCGGCTTCCTGGTCCTGGCGCTGCCCGGGGTACTGGCGATGCTGCTTCTGGGGTGGCTGCGGACCCGGGTCCCGGATCCCAGCCGGTACGAGCCCAATCCGGGCCCCGACACCGGACCCGACAGTGGCCGGCTGCCCCCGCTGTTCTGGCGTTACCTCGGGTTCGTCACGGTCAGCACCGCCGGCTACGCCACGTTCGGGGTGCTCGGCTACCACCTCGCGGTACGCGACGTGCTGCCGGTGTTCGCGATCCCGCTGGCCTACGCGGCGGCGATGGCGGTCGACGGTGTGGCGGCGCTCGGCGCGGGCTGGTTCTACGACCGGGTGGGGCCGCGTAGCCTCGCAGCGGTGCCGGTGTTTGCGGCGTTGACCCCGGTGCTGGCGTTCACCACCACGCCCGCGGTGGCGGTGGCCGGCGTCCTGGCCTGGGGCGTGGTGCTGGGCATCCAGGAGTCCACGATGCGGGCGGCGGTCGCCGACCTGGTGCCGACGGCGCGGCGGGGCACCGGGTACGGCGTGTTCGCCGCCGCATACGGTGCCGCCGCGCTGGTCGGTGGCGCTCTCACCGGTTACCTGTACGGCCGTTCGATTCCGGTGCTGGTGGCCGTGGTGGCGGTGATCCAGGTGATCGCGCTCGGGTTGCTGGTCACCGTGACGCGGGCATGGCGACCGGTGGCGTGACGCCCGTGACGGCACCGCCGTCGACCACGAATTCGGTCCCGGTGGAGTACGTGGCCTCCGCGACGATGAACCGCACCATCCGGGCCACCTCGTCGGGCTCCCCGAACCGGGGGATCGGTTGCATGGCGGCGAACTCCTCGCTGGTGTCCGCCGTCATCGGGGTGTGGATCGGTCCCGGGTGTACTGAGCAGACCCGGATGCCGTCCGGGGCGAACTCCAGGGCCGCCGTCTTGGTCAGGCCGCGCAGTGCCCACTTGCTCGCCACGTACCCCCCGATGTTGACGTAGCCGACAAGGCCGGCGGTTGAGGAGACGTTGACCACGCAACCACCTCCGGCGCGGCGCAGTGATGGCAACGCGGCGCGCATACCCAGCCAGGGCCCGTACAGGTTCACGTCGAGCACCCTGCGGAACGACTCGGGTTCCTGCTGCTCGATGCTGCCGTACTGCACGATGCCGGCGTTGTTCACCAGCACCGACACCGGACCGAAGGTCCGCTCGGCGGCATCCACCACCGCCGTCCACTGGGCTGGATCCGTCACGTCGAGGTGGGCGAACATCGCCCGCTCCCCAAGCTCCTCCGCGAGCACCTTGGCCTCGCCGTCCAGCACGTCGGCGATCACCACCCTGGCCCCGTCTGCGACGAGGCTCCGGACGATCGCGGCCCCGATCCCCCGCGCGCCTCCCGTGACGATCACGGTCTTTCCGTACAACTCCATGAGGTCCTCCCTGACTGCTCCGGCTCGTTTCCAGTCCAACCGGTGATGCGCTGACCACCCAGGGCCGAAACGCATCGGAGTCAGGGCCGTTCGGGGTCCAAAAAGCGGGGGTTTCAGGACGATCGACCCCGCCCGGTATGCCGATCAGCCCTGCCCGATCCTTACCTTCGGCTGATGGGGTGGAAGAGGAAACAGGAAGGAGGAACGAGATGGCAACACTGGCCCCACGTCTGATCGGTGACCTCACCGAGTGGTTTGACACTGAATTCCCCTTCGCTGGACTGCGTATGGCCCCGTTCCGGGTCGAGGACTTCATGACCGACGGTGACTACGTTGTCCGTGCGGAATTGCCCGGTGTGGACCCGGAGAAGGACATTTCCGTGCTCGTCGAACGGGGGCTGCTGGACATCCGGGCGGAACGCCACGAGTCGGCGCACGACGACGCCGAGGGCAGGTACCGCACGGAGTTCCGGTACGGATCCCTGCACCGCACCATCCGGCTCCCCGAAGGGGCGGACGAGAAGAAGATCAAGGCGCGGTACGAGAAGGGCATCCTCGAAGTGGTCGTGCCCGTGCACATGCCTGGGCATGACATCAGCCGCACCATCCCGATCGAGAAGAAGAGCTGACACGGGGTGTGCCGGTCGCCTGGGGTGGGCGACCGGTAAGCCGGAGGGGCGGC
>DASUSI010000021.1:0-10015 GCA_036375165.1 Micromonosporaceae bacterium
GGTGGGCGACCACCCCACACGCCTTTCCGGCATGCCGACTCGCTTTCACGCCTTGCTGAACCGCGGGGGGATCCGCGATCCTGGGTCTTCAAATCGTTGTTACTGAAGGGTTAACTTCGTGTCGTCACGCCGACGGCATGAACCCGGGGACGAGTCGTCCAGCCATGCTTGGCGGTCAAGGCGGCCATCAACCGGTGGGAGGAGCCCGTTGGGCGTGGAGGTGACGGTCGAAGGCCTGAGCAAGTCCTTCGGTAGGCAGCTGATCTGGGGTGACGTGAGTCTGACCCTGCCGCCGGGCGAGATCTCGGTGCTGCTCGGCCCTTCTGGTACCGGCAAGTCGGTGTTCCTCAAGACGCTCGTGGGCCTGCTCCGTCCGGACAAGGGGGCCATCTGGATCCAGGGCAGGGACCTCACCAGGCTCTCCGAACACCACCTGTACGAGACCCGCAAGCTGTTCGGCGTGCTGTTCCAGGACGGTGCGCTGTTCGGTTCCATGACGTTGTTCGACAACATCGCGTTCCCGTTGCGCGAGCACACCGGCAAGTCCGAGCCGGAGATCCGTGACATCGTCATGGAGAAGATGGAGATGGTCGGCCTGGTCGGGGCGGAGAAGAAGCTGCCCGGCGAAATCTCCGGTGGTATGCGCAAGCGGGCGGGGCTGGCCCGCGCTCTGGTACTCAACCCCGAGATCATCCTGTTCGACGAGCCGGACTCCGGTCTGGATCCGGTGCGTACGGCGTATCTCAATCAGCTGATCGTGGATCTCAACCAGCAGATCGAGGCGACGTTCCTGATCGTCACCCACGACATCAACACCGCGCGTACCGTCCCCGACAACATCGGTCTGCTCTACCACAGGCACCTGGCGATGTTCGGCCCCCGGGAGATGCTGCTCTGCTCCGAGGAACCGGTGGTGCGCCAGTTCCTGAACGCCCAGCGGATCGGCCCGATCGGGATGGCCGAGGAGAAGGACGCCGACGAACTTGCCGCGGAGGCGGAGTCGGGCGAGGAACTGCCACCGCTGCCTCCCATACCGCTCCAGCTCACCCCGTCCAACGGGCTACCGCGCCGTACCCAACGCCCGCCCGGGGAATGGTGCCTGCGCAACGGGGTGACGCCGCCGCCCGGCTCGTTCGGCGGCGACGGCTGGCCGCACCACGAGTCGCGCCACGAGCCCGGCCAGGAACCCCGCCAAAAGGTCACCCACCAGATCTGCCAACGGCCGCCCGGGAAGACATACGCCCCCGATACGGCCAACCACGACGCCGTGGCGCTGGACCGGGGAGAAGCCGAATGACCCGGGTGGTCATCGGCCCACTCACGGAGGCCGGCAGGTTCTTCGCCTTCGTGCTCGACACCTGCCGGGCGGTCCCCCGCCGGCCATTCCAGGTACGGGAGTTCATCCAGCAGGCGTGGTTCATCGCCAGTGTGTCGATCATCCCGGCCGCACTGGTGTCGATCCCGTTCGGCGCGGTGATTGCCTTGCAACTCGGGTCGCTCACCCGGCAGTTGGGCGCGCAGTCGTTCTCCGGTGCCGCCAGTGTGCTCGCCGTGGTACGCGAGGCTGGCCCGATCGTGACCGCCCTGATCATCGCCGGGGCCGGTGGTTCGGCGATCTGCGCCGATCTGGGTGCCCGCAAGATCCGGGAGGAACTGGACGCCATGCGGGTGCTCGGCATCGACCCGGTGCAGCGTTTGGTGGTGCCCCGGGTGCTCGCCAGCATGTTCGTCGCGGTGCTGCTCAACGGGCTGGTGAGCGTGGTCGGTGTGGCCGGCGGCTACTTCTTCAACGTCGTGACGCAGGGCGGCACCCCGGGGGCGTACCTCGCCAGCTTTCAGGCCCTGGGACAGCTCGCCGACCTGATCTCCGGGGAGATCAAGGCGTTGTTCTTCGGCGCCATCGCCGCCTTTGTCGGCTGCTATCTCGGGATGAACGCCAAGGGCGGACCCAAGGGCGTCGGGGACGCGGTCAACCAGACCGTGGTGATCGCCTTCATGCTGCTGTTCGCGGTCAACTTCATCATCGTGGCGATCTACTTCCAGGTCGTGCCGCAGAAGGGGAGTTGACGGTGGCCAATCTCGGCGCGGTCTACCGCAAGCCGTTGGCCCTGCTCGACGACCTGGGCGAGCAGCTCTGGTTCTACCTTCGGTCCCTGGCCTGGACCCCACGAACGCTGCGCCGCTACAAGCGCGAGGTGATCCGGCTGCTCGCCGAGATCAGTTTCGGCACCGGGGCGCTCGCCGTGATCGGTGGCACCGTCGGCGTGATCGTGTTCATCACGTTCTTCACCGGCACCGAGGTTGGCCTGCAGGGCTACCAGGCGTTGAACCAACTCGGCTCCAGCGCGTTCACCGGGTTCGTGTCCGCGTACTTCAACACCCGGGAGATCTCGCCCCTGGTGGCGGGCCTCGCCCTGTCAGCCACGGTCGGATGCGGGTTCACCGCCCAGTTGGGCGCGATGCGGATCAACGAAGAGGTCGACGCCCTGGAGGTGATGGGCGTGCCGTCACTTCCGTTCCTGGTCACCACCCGGATGATCGCCGGGTTCGTCGCGGTGATCCCGCTGTACGTGATCGCCCTGCTCTCCAGCTATCTGGCGACCCGGCTGATCGCCACCAGCTACTACGGCCAGTCCACCGGCACGTACGACTACTACTTCCACCTGTTCCTGCCTCCGCAGGATGTGCTGTGGTCGTTCTTCAAGGTGCTCGTGTTCAGCGTGCTGGTGATTCTGATCCACTGCTACTACGGCTACACCGCTTCAGGTGGTCCGGCTGGCGTCGGGATGGCGGTGGGTCGGGCGGTCCGACTGGCGATCGTCGCGGTGAACATCTTCGACTTCTTCCTCAGCCTGGCTATCTGGGGGACCACGACGACGGTCCGGATTGTGGGGTAGTGGTGTCTGACCTGTCTTCCGGAGGAACCATGCTCCAGCGGAGCAGGCGATGAGCGCGCAGCGCCGAGGAGTGGTCGCCCCGCTGGTCAAGCTGGCCTTGTTCGCGGTGGTGACAGGCCTGGCCACGGTGTTCCTTGCCAGCACCCTTGCCCCGTACGGAACCGGTGGCGAGCCGGCGTACCGGGCACGCTTCACGGACGTGACCAGCCTGCTGCCCGGCGACGACATCCGGATCGCCGGGGTCCGGGTCGGCCGGGTGATCGACATCGAACTGGTCGACAACCGGGTCGCCGAGGTCACCTTCACCGTCGACGAGTCGGTCAGACTGCCCCGGACGGTGCAGGCCAAGATCCGCTACCGCAACCTGGTCGGCCAGCGCTACATCGCACTCTCCGAGGGACCGAGCAGCCGTGGCCGGTTCCGGCCCGGGGAACTCATCCCGCTGTCCCAGACCCAGCCCGCGTTGAACCTCACCGCACTGTTCAACGGCTTCCGGCCGTTGTTCAGTGCGCTCTCCCCGGAGGACGTCAACCGGTTCTCGTACGAGATCATCCAGGTGCTGCAGGGGGAGGCCGGCACCGTCCGTAGCCTGCTGTCCCGTACTGCCTCGCTGACCAACACGCTCGCGGACCGCGACGCGGTGATCGGCCGGGTGATTGAGAACCTCAGCAAGGTGCTCGCCACCCTCAACGCTCGGGACGACCAGCTCTCCGAGACCATCGAACAGCTACAGGCGTTCGTGTCCGGGCTCGCCAGGGACCGGAAGGCGATCGGGGAGTCGCTGGGGCACATCGCCGCGCTCACCGACCAGACCGCGGGCCTGCTCTCCGACGCCAGGCCCGCGCTCAAGTCGGACATCGCCAAGCTACGCCGGCTGGCGCAGACCCTGAATGCCAATGAGGACGTGATCACCAGCACGTTCGCGCGGGTACCGGTACGGCTTTCGACACTCAGCCGGGTCGGAGGGTACGGGTCCTGGTTCAACTTCTACATGTGTGACTGGGACGGTCGGGTCACCGTGGGCGACGTCGTCATCAACCCCACGACCTTCCACAGCGGCGCGGCCAGGTGTGGCTCGACGGGGGGTGACTGATGAAGCCCTTCCGGGACCGCAATCCCGTCGTCGTCGGGGCGATCTCGGTCACCGTGCTGGTGCTCGCCGTGCTGGCCGCGTTCCAGCTCGACACCATCGCCGGCATGTTCGACGCCCGGTACCGTGCCGCGTTCGACGACGCCAGCGGGCTGCGACCCAACGACGAGGTGCGCATCGCCGGAGTCAAGGTGGGCAAGGTGACCCGGATCAGCCTCGTCGGTTTCCGGCAGGACGCCGGGGAGCAGCACCCGTACGTCCAGGTCGACTTCCGGATCACGAGTGACGTACGGCTCGGAACCGGCACCAGGGCGCTGATCGCGATCAAGACCATCGTGGGTCAGAAGTACCTTGCCCTGGAACCCGCCGGACCAGGCAGGATGGACCACGGCGAGCTGATCCCGCGTTCCCGTACCGCCTCGCCCTTCGACGTGATCGACGCCTTCAGCGGGCTCGCGGACACCGTGTCCAAGGTGGACGTGGCACAGCTGGCCAAGGCCCTGGGTGTGCTGTCGGACACCTTCGAGGGCACCTCTCCGCAGGTCAGATCCTCGCTGGACGGGCTTTCCCGGTTGTCTCGTACCGTGGCTGACCGCGATGAGCAACTCCGGCTGCTGCTCAAGCGCACCCGCGGGGTGACCAGGGTGCTCGCCGATCGGCGGGAGGAGTTCCGGAAACTGGTCGCGGACGGCAACCTGTTGCTGGACGAGGTGAGCCGGCGTCGGGATGCGATCCACAACCTGCTGGTCGGGACGGATGACCTGGCCAGGGAACTGTCCGGGCTGGCCCGCGACAACCGCGAGCAGCTCCGGCCGGCGCTGCGTCAGCTGCGCGGCGTGGTGGAGATCCTCCGCCGGAACGAGGCCAACCTGGAAAAGACTCTGAAGCGGTTCGCGCCGTTCATCAAGGCGTTCACCAACGTGGTCGGCAACGGGCGTTGGTTCGACAACTACATCGAGGGGCTGATCCAGCCGTACGCCCCGGGCTCGCCGCCCGTCCGGGTGAAAGGCGGGGATCGGCCTGACTCGCTGTGGAGGACCGGGAGATGACCGCATCGGAGAGGTTGTCCGGCTTGAGCCGCAGCCGGTGGGCCGCTGGGGTGGCCGCCGTGCTCGCTGTTGTGCTCGTCGTGGCCGCCGTGGTCGGGTTGTGGCGGCTGCAGGGTCAGGTCCGGACCGTCACCGCGCACTTCAGCCGCGCGGTCGGGGTGTTCGCCGGGTCCGACGTGCGGATCCTCGGGGTCAAGGTGGGAGAGATCCGTGCGGTGGTGCCGGAGGGCCGCAGCGTCCGGGTCGTGATGGAGTACGACGTGGGCTACCGGGTGCCCGCGGACGCCCGCGCGGTGATCGTGCCGCCGAGCCTGGTCTCCGACCGGTACGTCCAACTGGCACCGGCGTACCGGGGTGGTCCGGCCCTGCGTGACGGTGCGGACCTGCCGCTGAGCCGTGGCGTGGCGCCGCTGGAGTTGGACGACGTCTACACCGCGCTCGATGAGCTGGCCAGGGCACTCGGCCCGGACGGTGCCAACTCCACTGGGGAACTGTCCCGCCTGCTCGCGGTCGGCCGGGAAAATCTGGAAGGGAACGGGGAACGGCTGGGAGACAGCCTGCGGGACCTTTCCGCGGCCCTGGAGACGCTCTCCAACGGCCGGCAGGACCTGTTCGGGACGATCGGCAACCTGCAGCGCTTCACCGAGGTCCTGGCGGACAGCGACAAAGAGGTACGCCGGTTCAACAGCCGTCTGGCCGCCGTCTCGGAGCAACTCGCGGACGAACGTGAAGAACTGTCGGCCGCACTCCACAACCTCGGGATCGCGCTGCGGCATGTCACGGCGTTCGTCAAGGACAATCGCCGGGAACTGGTACGCAACGTCGAAGGTCTCACCGATGTGTCCGCGGCCCTGGTCCGGCAGCGTGCCGCCTTGATCGATGTGCTGGACATCGCCCCGACCGGCCTGCAGAACCTGGCGCTGTCGTACAACGCGAGGTCGGGGACCACCGACAGCCGAGCCAACCTGATGGGGCCCTATGACGCGGCCGGGTACGTGTGTTCGGTGACGGCGCATGTCCTGCCGGCCGACGAGATCCCCAGGGAATGCTTCGCGCTGGCGCGACGGCTCCACGACAGCGGAATGCCGCTCACCCCGGAGTTGGGCAAGCTGCTCGGTCTGTCGCTGCCGCTCCCGGACCGTACGGATGCCGGTACCCCGGACCGGAAGGTGGAACTGCCGCTGCCGAGCGGTGAGGTCCGGTCCTCGGATCCGACGTTCGGCGGGATCCTGGGAGGTCTGCGATGAGCCGACAGTGCGCCGGTCCGGCCGTCGTACTTGTCTTGGCCGGTATGCTGACCGGCTGTTCGGCCGAAGGTGGGCCTGCGATCCCGCTGCCCGGCGGTGCCCCGTCCGGCGACTACTACCTGGTCACGGCGGAGTTCCAGGACGTCCTGGACCTGGTTCCGGAAGCATCGGTGAAGGTCAACGACGTGACGGTGGGCAGCGTGGCGCGGATCTGGCTCGATGGCTGGACCGCCCGGGTCAGGATGCGGGTGGCCAAGACCGTCACCTTGCCCGACAACGCGCTCGCCGCGGTGCGACAGACCAGTCTGCTGGGCGAGAAGTTCGTGGCCCTCGACCCGCCAGCCGGGGAGAAGGCACAGGGACGGCTGGGAGACGGCGACGTGATCCCGCTCTCCCGTACCCGCCGGGGCGTCGATGTCGAGGAGGTCCTCGCGGCGATGTCCATGGTGCTGAACGGCGGCGGTCTGGAGAACCTGAGGACCATCAACAAGGAGATCGGAGACGCGCTCGAAGGCCGGGAGACCGACGCGAAGGACGCTTTGCGGGAACTCGACGCGTTCATCGCGGGCCTGGACGACCAGAAGCGGGACATCGTCCGGGCGATCGACGCCCTCGACACGTTGTCCGCCCGGCTGGCGGACGAGCGGGGCACCATCGGTGGCGCACTGGACGCCACCGGTCCCGGCTTGAAGGTGTTGTCCAGTCAGCGCAGGGAGTTGGTCGCCATGCTGGAGTCGCTGCGCCGGCTCGGCAAGGTGGGTACGCGGGTGATCCGGGAGAGCCGTGACGAGACGGTCACCGTGCTCCGGGATCTGCAACCGATCCTCACCGAGCTGGTCGCATCCGGCGACAGTCTGCCGAAGTCGTTGGACTACCTGCTCACGTACCCGCTGCCGGCCAATGTCACCGGGGCGATCCACGGCGACATGGTGAATCTCCACATCACCATGGACCTCGACGCGGTGGAGATCCTGAAGAATCTGACGCGTGATCCGGAGCCCGCGCCGTCTCCGGAGCCTGCGGACGGCGCCGACCGGGACGATGGGAACACCGAGGATGGCGGAACCGGGCCGGTGCTGCCTCCGGGGGAGTCCGAGTCGCGGCAGGGTGATCTCACCGACCTGCTGACCGGGGGCCTGCTGCGCTGAACTCGAGCGCATTCGGCTGGGCCGCCGACACGGCGGCGGATTGATCGATGACGACGCACGGCGATGACCATGAGGAGGTATCCGGTGTGATGGCGATGCGCTCGTCCGGTTCTGGCGGTTCCGGCACGTCGACCCGCAGTCCGGGGTCGGAACGGCCCGGGGTGCGCCGACGGCGCGCTGCGGCCCGCCGTTCGGAACTCGAGCGGCTGCGCCGGACCTGGCTCGTGATCAACATCGTGCTGGCGACCGTGCTGGTGTTGATCGCGTCGACGACTGTGGTGCTGGGTGGCTACGCCGGGTACTCGGCGTACCGGGAACATCGGATCCGGGAAGGGCACGGAGCGGCGGCTGCGTCGGCCCGTCAGGTGGTGGTCGATTTTCTGACGATCAGCGCGGCGAGTGTGACCAGGGACCTGCGACAGGTACTGGACGGATCCACCGGAGAGTTCCGTAAGCAGTACGAAGCCGGGATGTCCGAGGTGCGCACGGCCGTGGTGGAGAACAAGGTCGCCTCGACCGGCAAGGTGCTGCGCTCCGGAGTGGTCTCCGGTGACGCCGACTCGGCGGTGGTGCTGGTCGCGGTGGATGCCAGGATCACCAACGTCCGCTCGCCAAAGGGCCGGAAGGCGCACTACCGGGTCCAAGTGGACATGGTGTACGACGAGGGAAGCGATCGCTGGCTGGTGTCCCGCCTCGAGTTCGTCGGATGAGGTCTGCTGAGTCAGGAGCCCGAAACCCATGACACGCTTCGTCCCCCGCATGCTGCGTGGCCAGCGGTCCGCGGCCGCTGCCCGGACCCGGCGA
This sequence comes from Micromonosporaceae bacterium, assembly GCA_036375165.1. GTDB lineage: Bacteria > Actinomycetota > Actinomycetes > Mycobacteriales > Micromonosporaceae > WHSM01. The sequence continues at coordinate 8,236 of DASUSI010000021.1, forward strand.
TCCGGTGCCGGACCGGAGGACACGCCACCGGTCACATCAGCCGCGGCCGCAATGGAGTCCACCGACGATCAGGAGTCCGAGCGTCGGCCCAGTCCCCGCCCGAAGCCGGCGGTGGGCCGGCCGGGTGAAGGGGCCGCACCGCCCCGGCCTCGCCCAGCGGACCCGGGTGCGCCTGCCAGGGGACGTACGGTCGGGCCGGGTCGCAAGGTGGTCGCGGCGGCACCGCGTGCCGGTTCGAATCGGCGGATCCAGGCGGCGGAGGCGGCGGTGGTACGCCTGCGGCGTACCGCGGTGGCGCTCGTGGCCTGGATCCTGGTTTCCGGTCTGCTCGGGGGAACGGCCTGGTACTTCAAGCATCAGGGCGACATCGTCGAGACCGCCCGGCGGGACGCCCTGGCTGCGGCGGAACCCGCTGCGGAGGCGATCTTCTCGTACGACTACCGGGCGTTCGACGAAAGCGTCGCGAACGGCAGAGACTTCGTCACCGGGAAGTTCGCCGGGGAGTACGCGAAGACCACGGCGAGCTTGGAGGCCGCGGTCAAGAAGGAGAGGGCCGTCATTCGGGCCCGGGTGTCCGCGAAGGGTGTCGGCGAGGTGGCGGCCGACCGGGTGGAGGTGTTGCTGTTCGTCAACCAGTACCGCCGGAACGTCAACATCACCGGTGAGAAGGTTGACGAGAATCGCGTCGTGCTGACCATGGTGCACGTGGCTGGCCGGCGGGGCGGCAGCGACTGGCTGGTGGCCGAGGTGGTCGCGATATAGCTCTCGACTGTGGAGAGATAGGGTTTTCCTTAGCCGACATGGGCTGAAGCGCTGCACACCCTTGACGTCAACGGCGCTCTGGAGGCAGGCTGGTCGCAGTCGCTTCCACTGCGACGGCCACTCGCAAAATCGGGCACTGCACGCACAGGACGCCATATCGAGGACTGTGCGATTATGGCCTCGACAGCGGTGTGCCGTTCGGCTACACTGCTAGTTTGCGCTGTCTTCCGAATTGATACCTGTCCGGTTTGCCCATTTGTGGGTATTCGGGACAGGACAATCGGGGTGCGCGCATAACGGCCGTTGCAGCACCAGGTCCTCGGAAGGACGCATCTTGGCAGCTTCCCGCCCTGCGAAGACCAGCACTACGACGAGCGCATACGCCCCCAGCCGGATTTCTTTCGGCAGGATCACCGAACACCTCGATGTTCCCAACCTTCTAGCCATCCAAACCGAGTCGTTCGACTGGCTGGTGGGCAACGAGGCTTGGCGCAGCCGGATCGCGGATGATCTTGAGCCGCGAAGTGGCCTCGATGAGATCCTGTACGAGATCAGTCCGATCGAGGACTTCCAGGGGACCATGTCGCTCTCCTTCTCGAATCCCCGCTTCGACGAGGTGAAGGCCTCGATCGAGGAGTGCAAGGAGAAGGACCTCACGTATTGCGCCCCGCTGTTCGTCACGGCGGAGTTCACCAACAACACCACCGGCGAGATCAAGAGCCAGACGGTGTTCATGGGTGACTTCCCGGTGATGACCAGCAAGGGCACGTTCATCATCAACGGCACCGAGCGTGTCGTCGTGTCGCAGCTCGTGCGGTCGCCCGGCGTCTACTTCGACCACACGATCGACAAGACCACAGAGAAGGACGTCTACTCGGTCAAGATCATCCCGAGCCGCGGTGCGTGGCTCGAGTTCGACGTCGACAAGCGCGACACGGTCGGCGTCCGCATCGACCGCAGGCGCCGCCAGCCGGTCACCGTGCTGCTCAAGGCGCTCGGCTGGACCGCCGAGCAGATC
>DASUSI010000022.1:0-8420 GCA_036375165.1 Micromonosporaceae bacterium
GGAGTACTGTGGCACGCCGTCTGTTCACGTCCGAGTCTGTCACCGAAGGGCACCCGGACAAGATCGCTGACCAGATCAGTGACGGGATCCTCGACGCGCTGCTGACCGAAGACCCGACCAGCCGGGTAGCCGTGGAGACACTGATCACCACCGGCCAGGTACATGTGGCCGGTGAAGTGACCACCCAGGGATACGCCGACATCCCGGCGATCGTCCGGGAGACCATCCTCGGCATCGGCTACGACTCCTCGAAGAAGGGCTTCGACGGTGCCTCCTGCGGAGTGAGTGTCTCCATCGGCTCCCAGTCGCCGGACATCGCGCAGGGCGTGGAGGCCGCGATCGAGCACCGTACCGGCGAGTCGGCGGGTGACGACCTGGACCGGCAGGGTGCGGGTGACCAGGGGATGATGTTCGGGTTCGCCTGCTCCGAGACACCCGAACTGATGCCGCTGCCGATCGCGCTCGCCCACCGGCTGGCTGCCCGACTCGCCGCGGTACGCAAGGACGGCAGCGTCCCGTACCTGCGTCCGGACGGCAAGACCCAGGTGACGGTGGAGTACGACGGGTTCAAGCCGGTACGGCTGGACACCGTGGTGGTGTCCAGCCAGCACGCACCGGACATCTCGTTGGAGTCGCTGCTCAGCCCCGATATCCGGGAGCACGTGATCGCTCCCGAGGTGGAAGGTCTCGGCCTTGACGTGGAGCACTACCGGCTGCTGGTCAATCCCACCGGCCGGTTCGAGATCGGTGGCCCGATGGGCGACGCCGGCCTCACCGGACGCAAGATCATCGTGGACACGTACGGGGGTTACGCGCGGCACGGGGGTGGCGCGTTCTCCGGTAAGGACCCGTCGAAGGTGGACCGCTCCGCGGCGTACGCGTTGCGTGGGGTCGCCAAGAACGTGGTCGCCGCCGGTCTTGCGGAGCGATGCGAGGTTCAGATCGCCTACGCGATCGGCAAGGCACAGCCGGTGAGCCTGTTCGTGGAGACCTTCGGCACCGAGACCGTGGCGGTGGACCGGATCGAGCGCGCCGTCGGCGAGGTATTCGACCTGCGCCCGGCAGCGATTATCCGGGACCTCAAGCTGCTCCGGCCGATCTACCGGCAGACCGCCGCGTATGGTCACTTCGGCCGTGACCTGCCGGACCTGGCCTGGGAGCACACCGACCGTGCCGCCGACCTGAAGTCGGCGGCCGGCGCCTGAGGAGCGGCTGCCGCGGGGGACCGATCCCGGCCTGGGCGTTCTGGTAGGACTTGGGGCGTGGCGGACAGGTCGGTGCGGCGGCGCAAGCGGGTACGCGACCGGGCCCCGGCAGCGCGGCTGCCGATCGCCCGGGTGGCGGTGGACGTGCCGCTGCCACACCTGGACCGGCTGTTCGACTACCTGGTTCCGGAGCAGCTCGCGCAGGCGGCGAACCCTGGTGTCCGGGTGCGGATACGGTTCGCGGGCCAACTGGTCGACGGCTTCCTACTGGAACGGGCAGAGCGCAGCGAGCACAGCGGACGCCTGTCGTACCTGGAACGAGTCGCCTCACCGGAGTCGGTGCTGACGGCGGAAGTGGCCCGGCTGGCCCAAGCCGTCGCGGAGCGCTACGCCGGCACGGTCGCCGACGTGCTGCGGCTCGCCGTGCCGCCCCGCCATGCCCGAGTCGAAGCTGAACCCCCGCCACCGGTCCCGGACCGTCCACCGGACCGGTCCGACCGCGACGATGCCTGGAACGACTACCTGACCGGGCCCGGGTACCTGCGGGCGTTGCGGGAAGGCCGTGCGCCGCGCGCGGTGCTCACCATGCCTCCGGGTGAGGACTGGCCGGCGCGGATCGCGCAGGCCGCTGCCGCCACCCTGGCCAGTGGCCGCGGTGTGGTGGTCGTGGTGCCCGACGCCCGGGACCTGGACCGGCTCGACACCGCGATGTCCGCGCACCTGCCGACCCCGCCGGTCACCCTGTCCGCGGCACTCGGCCCAGCGGAACGCTACCGGCGGTTCCTGGCCGCCAGCCGCGGGGCCCGAGACCTGATCCCCCGGGCGGTAATCGGCACTCGGGCAGCGATGTTCGCCCCGGTCGCGGGGCTTGGCCTGGTGGTGGTCTTCGACGACGGCGACGACCTGCACGCCGAGCCGCGCGCGCCGTACCCGCACACCCGCGAAGTACTGCTCACCAGGGCCCAGCTCGCCGGTGCCGGTGCCCTGCTCGCTGGGTTCGCGCGTACCGCCGAGGCGCAACTGCTGCTCGCCACCGGCTGGGCCCGGGAGATCACGCCGGACCGGGCCACGCTCCGGGCGCGCGCTCCCCGGGTGGTCCCGGTTGGGGACGAGGCGCAACTGGCCAAGGATCCGGCCGCCGCGACGGCCCGGCTGCCCAGTGTGGCGTGGCGCGCGGCACGGGACGCGCTCGCCGCCGGGGCACCCGTACTGGTGCAGGTGCCCCGGCGCGGCTACCTGCCAGTGGTGACCTGTGCGGCGTGCCGGGCGCCGGCACGCTGTCCGGCCTGCGCCGGCCCGCTCGCCCTGGCCGCGGCCCATGCCAGCCCGCACTGCCGGTGGTGCGGACATATCGCCGGTGACTTCGAGTGCCCCCGTTGCGGCGCCCGCAAAGTACGGGCAGCGGTGATCGGCGCCGGGCGCACCGCCGAGGAGCTCGGCCGGGCGTTCCCGGACGTGCCGGTACACACGTCGGGCGGCGACACCGTCCTGACACGGGTTCCCGACGCGCCCTGCCTGGTGGTGGCCACTCCGGGCGCCGAACCGTTCGCCGAGGCCGGCTACGGGGCCGCCTTGCTGCTGGACACCTGGGCCCTTTTGACCCGACCCGACCTGCGGGCCGGCGAAGAGGCGCTGCGCCGCTGGTTGGCGGCGGCGTGTCTGGTCCGGCCCGCCGGGCGGGGTGGGCAGGTGGTAGTGGTCGCTGACGGTGGCCTGGCCCTGGTGCAGGCGCTGATCCGGTTCGACCCGGGCTGGTACGCCGAGCGGGAACTCACCGAACGGCGCGTCCTCGGGTTTCCGCCCGCGGTGCGGATGGCCAGCGTCACCGGATCCGCCGAGGCGGTCGCTGAACTCCTGGAACTGGTCGCCCTGCCGGACGGTGCGACGGTACTGGGTCCGGTGCCGTCGTCCGGTGACACCGAGCGGATGTTGCTGCGGGTCACCCGCTCCGCCGGTCCGGCCCTGGCCGGTGCGCTGCACGCCGCCGCTGGGGTCCGCAGTGCCCGCAAGGCGACCGACCCGGTACGGATCCGGATCGACCCGCTGGAGCTACTGTGACTCGGGTGCCTCACCGGCTCAGTCCTGCGCCTTGCGGATCACCTCGAGGTTGATGAACCGGGGCTCGCCGTCGCACAGTGCCCGCATCCGTTCGGCGTACCGGTTGGTTTCGGGTAGGTCGTTGTTGACCATCGCTCGCTCGTAGGACGGGAACTCCACAACGTCGACGTAGTGTCGGGGATCGTCACGGTCTTTGGCATGCGTCTCGGTCATCGTGGTGCGCTTGCCCTTCGTGGCACTGAGCCATTCCTCGAACAGCGACTCCAGTTCCTGCTCCTGGGTCGTGCGGTACTCGATCACCTGCATGAACGTCATGGCACACCCACCTCCGGTGCAACGTCGGGACTTCGCAGTCCGAGTCAACGCCGCAGCCGCAGCCGGGCCAATCCCCGAACCGGTCGCCGTGGCCCACCGGGCGGCGATGCCCGCTTCGTACACTTGGACAGCGACACCCGCACAGGGTGCCGGCGCATGGCCGCTGCCGCGGCGCCGGGAGAGCACCGCGCCGTACCCGGTAAGGAGAACCGTGACCGTCCAGCCGATCCGCCTCTTCGGCGACCCCGTCCTGCGCACCCCGGCTGACCCGGTGGTGGACTTCGACAAAGAGCTGCGCAAGCTGGTCAAGGACCTCACCGACACGATGCTCGAACACGGCGGTGCGGGGCTCGCGGCGCCGCAGCTCGGGGTGGGGCTTCGGGTGTTCGCGTTCGACGTGGATGACGTGGTGGGACACTTGGTCAACCCGGACCTCAGCTTCCCCGATGAGGAGGAGCAGGACGGCCCGGAGGGTTGCCTGTCGATACCCGGCCTGTACTTCGACTGCAAGCGGCGGATGAACGTGGTGGCCAAGGGCTTCACCATGCACGGCGACCCGGTGCGGTTGGTGGGCACCGGCACGATGGCACGCTGCGCGCAGCACGAGACCGACCATCTGGACGGGGTGCTGTTCTTGGACCGGCTCGACAAGCAGACCCGTAAACAGGCCATGCGGGAGATCCGGCAGGCCGACTGGTATGACGGTGTGATGCCCACCATCAAGGCCAGCCCGCACCCGGCACGCGGCCTGATCGGCTGAGTATGCGACTGGTCTTCGCGGGCACGCCCGAGGTCGCGCTGCCATCCCTGGACCTGATCGCCGGTTCCTCACACGAGCTGGTGGCGGTCCTCACCCGCCCTGACGCGCCGGCCGGACGCGGCCGGCATCTGGTCCGCTCCCCGGTGGCCCGGTGGGCGGACGAGCGGGGAATCGAGGTGCTCACCCCGGCCCGGCCCCGGGAGCCGGAGTTCCTGGAGCGGCTCTCGAAGATCGCACCCGACTGCGTTCCCGTGGTGGCGTACGGAGCTCTGGTGCCGCCCGACGCGTTGGTGATCCCCCGACGCGGCTGGATCAACCTGCATTTCTCGCTACTGCCCGCATGGCGCGGCGCGGCCCCGGTGCAGCACGCCATCCTGCACGGTGACGAGATCACCGGAGCTTGCGTGTTCCAGTTGGAGCGCGGCCTTGACACCGGCCCGGTGTACGGGTCGCTGACCGAGCCGATCGGGTCCAGGGACACCGCGGGGGACCTGCTCGCCAGGCTCGCCGACTCTGGCGGTCACCTGCTCTTGGAGGTCCTGGACGCGATTGGCCGAGGCGGGGCACGAGCGGTGTCTCAGCCCGCGGAAGGGGTCAGTATGGCGCCGAAAGTCACCACGGACGACGCCCGGATCCGCTGGGACGATCCTGGATTCTCGGTCGACCGCAGGGTCCGCGCCTGCACCCCGGTACCCGGTGCCTGGAGCCGGTTCCGGGAGGAGCGGGTACGGGTGGGTCCCGTCGAGCCGCTCGGTGACGTGCCGTCGCTGGCGCCCGGAGAGGTCCAGTCGGTCGGCGGCAACGTCCTGGTGGGCACCGGGACTTCGCCGGTGGCACTCGGGCAGGTGCAGCCGGCGGGGAAGAAGTGGATGCCGGCGGAGGCCTGGGTGCGCGGTGCCCGACCCGGCCCGGACGAGCGGCTGACGTGACGCCGGCCGAGACCCACCGCATGCCTCGGGGACGCCGCGGCCGAGCGGGTGGCACGGTCCGTCCGGCTCCCGTGCCCGGTGGCGAGTCCGAGCCCGGGGTGGTCGTTCGCCCGGGGGACCCGGCCCGCCGTGCGGCCTTTGAGGTGCTGCGGGCGGTGGACGAGCGTGAGGCGTACGCCAATCTGACCCTCCCGGGGCTGTTGCGGCAACGCGGCATCACCGGGCGGGACGCCGCGCTCGCCACCGAACTCTGTTACGGGACGCTACGGGCGCTCGGCACCCTGGACGTGATCCTCGCCCGGTCCAGCAACCGGCCCCTGGCCCGGATCCAGCCACCGGTACGGGATGCGCTGCGGCTCGGCGCGTATCAGTTGCTGTACACCCGGGTGCCGCCGCACGCGGCGGTGAGCAGCACGGTGGCCCTGGTACGGGCCGAGCGTGGGGACCGCGCGACCGGGTTCGCCAACGCGGTGCTGCGCCGGGTCGCCGAACGTGACCTGTCCGACTGGCTGGACCAGGTCACGCCGCCGGAGCCGGTCGCCGCGCTCGCTGTCCGCCACGCCCATCCGCAGTGGGTGGTACGAGCGTTCGCCGACGCCCTGGACGGCGATCTCGACGAGGTGGCGGCGGCACTGGCCGCCGACAACCAGCGGCCCACGGTGCACCTGGTCGCGCTGGCGGGACGGATCGAGCCCGATGCCTTGGCCGGGCAGGTGTCGGGGGAGCGGGGCCGGTACTCGCCGTACGCGGTGTACCTGGCAGAGGGTGCGCCGGCCGACGTCCCGGCCGTTGCCCGGCGGCTCGCCGGGGTGCAGGACGAGGGTAGCCAACTCGTCGCGCTCGCTGTCTTGGCGGCTCCCGTGTCGGGAGAGGACCGCCGGTGGCTGGACCTGTGCGCCGGACCTGGCGGCAAGGCAGCGGTGCTTGGAGCCCTCGCCGGGCAACGCGACGCCGAGGTGACCGCCGTCGAGGTCGCCGCGCACCGTGCCCGGCTGGTCCGGGGCGCCACCGTAGGTCTCCCGGTACGGGTGGTCCAGGCGGATGGCCGGGAGGTAGGCGAGCACCCCGACCTGCCGGCGGGTGGCTTCGACCGGGTGCTGGTCGATGCTCCCTGCACCGGGCTGGGAGCGCTGCGCCGCCGTCCCGAAGCCCGTTGGCGGCGTACCCCGGAGGACCTGGCAGCGCTCACCGTGCTGCAACGGCAACTGCTCGCCGCGGGGCTACGCGCGGTGCGCCCGGGTGGGGTTGTCGGATACGTCACGTGTTCCCCGCACCCGGATGAGACCGTGGCGGCCGTTGACTCGGTCAGCGATGAGTTCGGTGATGCCGCGACGCGACTGGACGCCCGTCCTCTGCTGCCTGGTGTGCCAGGGCTGGGACCGGGACCCGCGGTGCAGCTGTGGCCGCACCGGCACGGCACCGATGCGATGTTCCTCGCGGTGTTACGCCGGCTGCGCTGAGCGGTCACCCAACCTCGGCATGCGCCGCTTGCAGTGGTCGCTCAACCGGCTATTCGACACCGGTGCTCGACCCGCGATGCCACCTGGCTCTCCGTAGACTGACCGGCGTGGCAGACCCGAACTTGATCATGGCACCCAGCATGCTGGCGGCTGACTTCGCACGACTCGCCGACGAGGTGGAAGCCGTTGCCGGGGTAGCTGACTGGCTGCACGTGGACGTGATGGACAATCACTTCGTCCCCAACCTCACCATCGGGCTGCCGGTGGTGCGGAGCCTTCGGGCGGCCACCCGGATGCCGCTGGACTGCCACCTGATGATCGAGAATCCGGAGCGCTGGGCACCCGGCTACGCCGAAGCCGGCGCGTACAACGTCTCATTCCATGCCGAGGCGACGAGTGACCCGGTGGCCGTGGCACGGGACGTCCGGGCCGCGGGTTCGCTGGTGGGCCTGGCGATCGACCGGGACACAGCACTCGACGGTTATCTGGACATCCTGCCGCACTTCGACATTCTGCTGATCATGACCATCAAGGCCGGATTCGGCGGTCAGCAGTTCATGCCCGAACTGCTGGAAAAGGTCCGCCTCGCCAGGCGCTCGGTGCGAAGTGGGCATCTGCGGCTGCGGATCGAAGTGGACGGCGGGATCGGCGAGGACACCATCGCCGCGGCGGCCGAGGCGGGGGCGGACGCGTTCGTCGCGGGAACCGCGGTATACGGGGCGAAAGACCCCGCCGGCGCGGTTCGCAAGCTCCGGGAGCGAGCCGCAGCGGCCACCCTCCGCGTGTGAACTGTGTCGCGGTGTGGTCGCCACTGCGGTGCCCCCGGTGGCACAATTCCATCAGACCCACCACGCGCTGGCGGGACTCGGTGAAATTCCGAACCGGCGGTGAGCGGCCCCAGGCCGTGCAGCCCGCGACCCGGTCACATCCAGTGACCGGTGGATCCGGTGAGCGGGAACCCCCGCGACTCCGGAGCCGACGGTGACAGTCCGGATGGGAGACAGCGCGCGGGAAGCCGGGTGCCCCGAACGGGCGCGCGGTAACGGCGGGGTGCCGCGTTGTCGCGTATCCCGTTCCCGACCTCCTCCCTCACCACGCCGGCGACGTCGGCAGACATACAGGGAGGAGTACTTATGTTCACCGGCATCGTCGAGGAACTCGGCGAGGTTGTCGGCCGGGAGACATCGGCGGATGGTGTCGTCCTCACCGTGAAGGGCCCGGAGGTGGTATCCGACGCCCGCCACGGAGATTCGATCTCGGTCAACGGTGTGTGCCTGACGGTACGGGACAAGGACGCGACAGGGGGCGTCTTCGCCACCGACGTGATGCCCGAGACCCTGGCGCGTACCACCATCGGCGCGTTGCGCGTCGGCGATCCCGTCAACCTGGAGCGGGCCGCCACGCTCGGCACCCGACTCGGCGGTCACCTGGTGCAGGGCCACGTTGACGCCGTCGGCACCGTCGTGGAGCGTGTCACCGGTGAGTGTCAGGAACTGAAGGTCTCGGTCCCTTCGCGACTGGCCCGCTACCTGGTGACGAAGGGGTCGGTCACGGTGGACGGGGTGTCCCTGACCGTGACGGCCGTCGGGGAGAACGCCGGACAGGGTTGGTTCTCCGTCAGCCTGATTCCCACCACGCTGCGGGTCACCACGCTCGGCAGCCGTGGCGTCGGCGATCACGTCAACCTGGAGGT
>DASUSI010000023.1:0-17215 GCA_036375165.1 Micromonosporaceae bacterium
TCGCCGGACAGCACCCAGGCGGCCTGGCGGGCCGCACCGTCAGCGACGTACTCGCCGGGTCGCGGCACCACCACCGGGTGACCCAGCACGGACGGCGCGATCCGGCGGACCGCCTCGGAACGGGCACCGCCGCCGATCAGGATTACCCGGTCGACCGGCACGCCGTGAGGGACCAGGGCGTCCAGCGCGTCGGCCAGCCCGCACAGCATCCCCTCGATCGCCGCCCGCGCCAGGTGCGCGGCGGTCGACGTGGCCAGCCGTAGCCCGTGGACCGCGCCGGTCGCGTCCGGCCGGTTCGGGGTGCGTTCCCCTTCCAGGTACGGCACCACCACGAGACCGTCCGCACCCGGGGGAGCCGACAGCGCCAGCCGGGACAGCTCCGCGTGGTCCACCCGCAACATCCCGGCCGCCGCGTCCAGCACCCGGGCCGCGTTCAGGGTGCACACCAACGGCAGGAACCCGCCCATGGCGTCCGCGAACCCGCTCACCGTGCCGGTCGCGTCGGCCACCGGATGGGACACCGCCGCGAACACCGTCCCGGACGTGCCCACCGACACCACCACATCGCCCGGTTCGACGCCCAGCCCCAGCGCCGCCGCCGCGTTGTCCCCGGTGCCCGGCCCGAGCACAGCGCCTGGGCCGGAGCCTGGCATGGAACCGGCAACCCCGGTCGGCCCCAGCACCGTAGGCAACACCGGCACGTGGCCAAGCGCCCGTGACACCAGGTCCGGCCGGTACTCCTCGGTGGCCGGGGACCAGTAACCGGTGCCACTGGCGTCACCTCGGTCCGTCACCAGAGCGTCCACACCCGCGCCACCCGCGAGCCGCCAGGTCAGCCAGTCGTGCGGCAGGCACACCGCGGCGGTACGCCGCGCCGCGTCGGGCTCATGCGAGGCGAGCCAGCGCAGCTTGGTCACCGTGTACGAGGCGACCGGCACCGAACCCACCGCGTCCGCCCAGGCCCGGCGTCCGGTGTCGCCGCCGCCGAGTTCCGCGATCAGATCCTCGGCTGCCTGAGCCGAGCGGGTGTCGTTCCACAGCAGCGCGGGACGTACCACGGCACCCGTGTCGTCCAGGCAGACCATCCCGTGCTGCTGCGCCGCCACCGCGACCGCCGCGACGTCCCCGAGACCCCCGGCCGCTTCGACAGCGGACCGTAACGCCGTCCACCAGGCGTCCGGATGCACCTCGGTACCGTCCGGGTGCGCCGCCCGGCCCTCCCGGACCAGGTGCCCCGTCTCGGCGTCGCGGATCACCACTTTGCAGGACTGGGTGGACGAGTCCACCCCGGCGACGAGCACCACGTCAGTGGTTGCCGATCAGGTGGTCCATCGCCAACTGGCTGAGCTCCACGAACCCGTACCCCCGGGCAGCCACAGCCGAAGCGTCGAAGTCCTCGTACGCGGAGCGGTCCGCGAGCAGGTCGGCATACGACTCGCCAGGGCCGAGCGTCGGCACTGACAGCTCGGTCACCTTGCTGTTCTCCAGCGCCTGGCGCACCGCCGGGTCGGCGCGGAACGCCCGCGCCCGTTCCCGCAACGCCAGGTAGGTGCTCAGGTTCGCCGCCGCTGACACCCATACCCCCTGAACATCCTCGGTACGCAACGGCTTGTAGTCGAAGTGGCGCGGTCCGTCATACCCCGCGCCGCCCCCGACCGGCCCGTGCTCCAGCAGGTCCACCAGGAAGAACGCGCTCAGCAGGTCGCCGTGCCCGAACACGAGATCCTGGTCGTACTTTGGCCCGCGCTGCCCGTTCAGGTCGATATGGAACAGCTTTCCGTGCCACATCGCCTGCGCCACCCCGTGTACGAAGTTCAGCCCCGCCATCTGCTCGTGCCCGACCTCAGGGTTGAGCCCCACCATGTCGCGGTGCTCCAGGGTCGAGATGAACGCCAGCGCGTGCCCGATGGTCGGCAGCAGGATGTCGCCGCGCGGCTCGTTCGGCTTGGGTTCCAGCGCGAACCGGATCCCGTACCCCTGGTCGGTCACGTAGCCCGCGAGGCTGTCGATGGCCTCCCGGTAGCGGTCCAGTGCGGCGTGGACATCCTTGCCCGCGTCGGTCTCCGAGCCTTCCCGGCCGCCCCAGAACACGTAGGTCTCCGCGCCCAGCGACGCGGCCAGGTCCAGGTTGCGTATCACCTTGCGGAGCGCGAACCGGCGCACGGACCGGTCGTTGCTGGTGAACGCGCCGTCCTTGAACACCGGATGCGTGAACAGGTTGGTGGTCACCATCGGCACCACCAGCCCGGTTTCCTCCAGCGCCCGCCGGAACCGCTTCAGATGGGCGTCCCGGGTGCTCTCGTCGCTGCCGAACGGGACCACGTCGTCGTCGTGGAAGCTGACCCCGTACGCGCCGAGGTCGGCGAGCCGGTGCACCGCCTCCACCGGGTCCAACGGCTCCCGGGTCGGGTCTCCGAACGGGTCTCTGGCCTGCCATCCCACGGTCCACAGGCCGAACGAGAACCGGTCGTCTGGGGTGGGTTGCCGTGCCATGAAGCTGCCCTCCGGGACGTCGTCGGGGAAGCCGCCCACGGTCGAACCTAACCCGGCGTGCGTCACTCCGTAACCCCCCGCACCGGCCATCGCCCAACGCCGGAAATACCCCCGAAATTGGTATGCCTCCGGTCTTGTGCGTGCTGCGTGAGAACGGTAAAAAATCTGGCAACGTTGCCATGCCAGGGGTCTTTTGGTCTCCCACTGGCATGGCGCGTCCATTCATTCGGGACAGGGCGTGCATGCGAATCACCGAAGGTGTCCACCGCTTCGAGGACACCTGTCATGTGTACGTCCTGGTGCATGACCGGGAAGCGGTTCTGATCGACTTCGGCAGCGGCCGGATCCTGGACCACCTCGCCGAGTACGGCGTTGACCGGGTCACCGACGTGCTGGTCACCCACCACCACCGGGACCAGGTGCAGGGCCTGTCCCGGGCGGTGGCGGCCGGCATCCGGGTCTGGGTGCCACCGGTCGAGCAGGACCTGTTCGCCCGGGTCGACCGGCACTGGCAGGCCCGTACCCTGCTCAACTACTACGACCTGCGGCAGGACCGGTTCTCGCTGCTGGAACCGGTGCAGATCACCGGCACCGTGCCGGAGTACCGCACCCGCCGGTTCGGCGGCTACCGCATCACCACCCTGCCGACCCCCGGTCACACCCTCGGCTCGGTGTCGTACCTGGTGGACGTGGCCGGGCAACGGCTGGCTTTCACCGGGGACCTGATCTACGGGCCCGGCCAGGTCTGGTCACTGTCCGCGATGCAGTGGTCGTACTCCGACCTGGAAGGGGTCCGCGCGACCGTGCTGTCGCTGCGGGAACTCGCCGAGCACGAACCCCAGGTGGTGCTGCCCTCGCACGGCGTCACGATCGACGCCCCGGCCGGCGCGTTCGGCCTGCTGGAACAGCGACTCCGGGCACTGATCGACAGCCGTCGGGACACCCCCTGGGACCCCGGCGACATCCGGGACCGGCCGTTCGAGGTGTTGAGCCCACACCTGCTCCGCAACCGCAAGAGCTTCGCCACGTCGTACGTGCTGCTGTCCGACTCCGGTGGCGCGTTGCTGCTCGACTTCGGGTACGACACGGTCACCGCCCTCCCGGTGGGCGACGACCGCTCCTCGCGGCGGCCGTGGCTGCCGTCGCTTCGGGTGCTGCGCCGGGACTTCGGCGTCGACCGGGTCGAGGTGGCCGTGCCCACCCACTACCACGACGACCACGTCGCAGGGTTCAACCTGCTCCGCGAGGTGGAGGGCACCCGGATCTGGGCCGAGCGTTCGATCGCCGACGTGCTCACCGCGCCGTTGCGCTACGACCTGCCGTGCCTGTGGTACGACCCGATCCCGGTCGACCGGGTGGTCGAGCCGGACCGTCCGGTGCGCTGGCGGGAGTACGAGCTGACGATGTACCCGCTGCCCGGCCACACCCGCTACGCCGCCGCGATCGGGTTCGAGGTCGACGGGGTACGGGTGCTCGCCACCGGGGACCAGCAGGACTCCGGGTGGTCGCCAGGTGAGCGCACCGAGATTCTGAACCTCCAGTACAAGAACCGGTTCCGGATCGACGACTTCGAAGCCAGCGCCCGGCTCTACCAGCGGCTGCGTCCACAGTTGATGATCAGTGGACACTGGGCGCCCCGGACGGTCGACGCCGGATATCTGGACATGCTGCTGGAAAAGGGTCAGGACCTGGCCCGGATGCACCGCGAGCTGCTGCCTCTGTCCGATGTGGACTTCGGTGCCGAGGGCTTCGGGGCCCGGATCGACCCGTACCAGTCCATCACCACCGCCGGCCAGCCGGTGACCATGCGGGTTGAGGTGACCAATCCGTTCGGGTCGGTCGAGCAGGTGACGGTGGAGATGTCCGTGCCCGACGGCTGGAAGTGCAACCCGCCGTTGTGCCGGGTGGCGGTGCCCGCCAAAGCCACCGGCAGCGTGACGTTCGAGGTGATGCCGCCGGACTACGGCACCTGGCAGCGGGCCCGGGTCGCGGCGGACCTCACCGTGGGCAGCCGGCGGTTCGGGCAACACGCCGAGGCTCTGGTGGACGTGGCATGAGAGCGGCCTGCGCCGGCAGCCCGCGCTCGGGGTGCCCGCGCTCTACTACGCCAGCCACGTCGACCACACCGGTGAGGAACTGCATCCCGGCGACCTGGCGGAGGTCGCGCGGGTCTGGCGCGACTACCGGGCCTCGTACGGTCTGGCCACTCCCGTGCCGTGACTGTCCTCTCGTCAGCGTTACCGCTGGTCCAAGAGGTACATCGGGGTCGAACGTCCTACACTGGCCTGCTGTGACCGGGCGAGCGACGCGAGCCAGAGCAGGGCCGGGCGGTCGCCGGCCCACCGTCCGGGACGTCGCCCGGGAGGCGGGGGTGTCGCCGTCCACGGTGTCCCGAGCGCTGAGCGGCAAAGGGTACGCCGCCGCTGAGGTCCGCAGCCGGGTGCGCGCGGCAGCCGCCAGGATCGACTACATCCCGGACGCCAACGCGCGTTCCCTACGCAACCGGTCCAGTCCGTCGATCGGGGTGCTGATCTCGGACCTGCGCAACCCGTTCTACGCCGACCTCGCCGCGGGTGTCGAGCAGGGACTGCGTTCCGCCGGCTACCACATGATCCTGGTCAACGACGACGGCGACGCGGACGAGGAACTGCTCGCGGTCCAGGCGTTCGCCGCGATCCGGGTCGCTGGCGTCATCGTCACCCCGGTCTCGATTCAGGCTCTCCAGCGACTGCACCAGCAGGGTGTCCACGTGGTACAGGCGGACCGGCAGCTCAGCGAGCGGTACGGGGACGCCGTGCTCGGCGACAACGAGACCGGCGCGGAACTGGTCACCCGGCACCTGCTGGAGCTGGGACACCGCCGGATCGGACTGCTGATCGACGAGACGAAGTGGAGTTCGGGTGCCGGCCGGCTCGCCGGGTACCGCGCCGCGCACGCCGCCGCCGGGGTGCCGGTCGACGCGGACCTGATCGCGTTCACCAGTGTCGACGCGGTTGCGGCGGGTGCCACGACCGGGAAGCTGCTGGACGAACGTCCCGACGTCACCGCCCTGTTCGCCGGCAACAACGTACTGGCCGAGGGTGCGTTCGCGGAGCTTCAGCGCCGTGGCCTGCGGCTTCCAGAGCAACTGTCGCTCGCCGCGTACGACGACGTGTCGTGGATGTCGCTGGTACGCCCGGCGATCACCACGGTCTCGCAGCACACCTTCGACATGGGCCAGCAGTGCGCGGAGGTGCTGTTGGCCCGGCTCTCCGGGGACCATGCCAAGGACGGCGCCCCCCAGGTGGTACGGATCAAACCGGCGCTGCGCGTCCGGGGCTCCACCGCGCACCCCCGGTGAGATCGTCAGTCGACCCCGGATAGCGATCTTGGTGCTGGCCGGGGACTCGGTGAGGCGGGCGGGAGCAAGACCGAAACGTCTGGTAACGAACCGGCTGACCGCCTTGACCGACTGTCCGGAACGCCCCTAGATTCGCCCTCACGTGGCAACGATGCCACACCGGAACCGTGGCGACCCACGGCAGCGGTGCCGCACCTCCGGCCGCCGCCCAGGGAGCGTCGCACCTCGGGGCGAGAAGGCCGGCGTGTGGCGGGTCGCCGGGTTCCTTTTTGAGTACGTGGAGGAGTTTCATGTCCAACCGACGTACCAAATTCGCCACCACCGCCGCCATCCTCGCGCTGGTCCTCTCCGGCTGCGGCGGGGTCGGTGCCAACAACGACAAGCTCAGCGGCGACGGCAAGCCCGTCACCCTCACCAGCATGGGGTTTGGTGCCGGCGACGAGATCGCCAAGGTCCGGGTGGATGAAGCGCTCAAGACGATCAGCCCGGACAAGGTCAAGCTCAGCGAAAACGCGTTCGACGCCCAGCAGTTCCTGTCCGCGGTGGCGGCGGGTTCCCCGCCGGACCTGGTCTACCTGGGACGACAGGTGCTCGGCAGCTACGCCGCCAAAGACAATCTGATGCCGCTCACCGACTGCATCGCCAAACAGAAGATCGACATGAAGCAGTACCGGGTGCCCGCGGTCAAGGAGGTCACCCTGGACGGCAAGGTCTACGGCCTGCCGGAGTTCTACAGCAACCGCATCGTCCTGATCAACAACGCGGCGCTGAAGGAGGCCGGGGTCGATCCCGCCGGTGTGACCACCAGCGACTGGGCCGCCCTCACCGACCTGGCCCGGACGCTCACCAAGCGGAACGGGAAAGGCAAGCTGTCCCGGATCGGCTTTGACCCCAAGATCCCGGAGTTCCTCCCGATGTGGGCCAGGGCCAACGGCGTCTCGATCATCAGCGAGGACGGCAGGACCGCGAACCTGGCCGACCCGAAGCTGGTCGAGGCACTGGAGTACACCGTCAGCCTGATCAACTTGCAGGGCGGCTGGGGCAAGTTCAAGGCGTTCCGGGACTCGTTCGACTTCTTCGGCGCGAAGAACCAGTTCGCGAAGAACCAGTTGGGTGCCTTCCCGATGGAGGACTGGTACCTCAACGTGCTGGCCGAGAACTCCCCGGACGTGCAGATCACCGCCGTGCCATTCACCGGTTTGGACGGCCAGACCGTCGACTTCGTCTCCGGCCAGGCGTGGGCGATCCCGGCCGCCAGCAAACACAAGGACGTGGCCTGCGAGTTCATCAAGACCATGACCGACTCCAAGACCTGGGTCAAGGCGGCGCAGGCCAGGGCGAAGGCCCGAGCGGCCGAGAACAAGCCGTACACCGGCACGTACACCGGCAACCTGGTCGCCGACCAGACGATCTTCGGTGAGCTGGTGAAGCCCAGCGGCAACACCAGCCTGGACGCGGCGGTCCAGGTGGTGCTCAAGGCCCAGGAGTCAGCGGTCACCCTGCCCAGTTCCCCGGCCGGGGAGGAGTTCCTGAAAGCCTGGGAGTCCGCTGTGAACCGGGTGCTGTCCGGTGACCAGAAGCCGGCCGAGGCACTCGCCCAGGCCCAGGAGGAAGCGCAGAAGGCACTCGACGCGGCGGCCGGGAACTGAGGCATGCCCGGCGTCACCGTCGCCCCCGCGCCGGGCCCGCAGCCGCGGGCCCGGCCGCGCCGGGTGACGGGGCTACGCCGCCGGGAAGCCCTGGCCGGGTACGGGTTCCTGGCGCCGTGGCTCATCGGCTTCACCGTCTTCATGGCAGGGCCGATGATCGCCAGCTTCGCGCTCTCGCTCACCGACTACGACATCCTCACCCCGCCCGAGTACGTGGGCTGGGACAACTACCGGGAACTGCTCGCCGACCCGAGGGTAGGACTGAGCCTGGCCAACACGCTGGTCTTCGCGCTCCTGCACGTGCCGCTGACCATGCTGGTGGCTCTGACACTGGCGTCGGTGCTGGCCCGGGTCGGTCGTCGTTCCGCCGGGTTCTTCCGGACCGTCTTCTACCTTCCGGTGGTCACCCCCAGAGTGGCTGTCGGGGTGCTGTTCCTATTGCTGTTCAACGGGCAGGTCGGACTGGTCAACAGCACCCTGGAAGGTTTCGGGATCGAAGGTCCGGAGTGGACCACGGACGCGCCCTGGGTCAAGCCCGGACTGGTGGTGATGAGCCTGTGGTCGGTCGGCGGCACGGTGGTGATCTACCTGGCCGCGCTGAAGAACGTACCGACCGAGTTGTACGAGGCAGCCGCGATCGACGGGGCCTCGGCCTGGCGGCAGTTCCGCCACATCACGCTACCCATGATCAGCGGCGCGTTGTTCTTCACGTTCATCGTGCTGACCATCGCCTCGTTGCAGGTCTTCGACGAGGCGTACACCGCGTACTACGGGACCGCGGCGGCCGGCTACAGCAGTGACGCCGCCCTGTTCTACCTGATCTACCTGTTCCAGCAGGCGTTCCGGTTCCTGCACATGGGATACGCGTCCGCCATGGCCTGGCTGCTGTTCCTCGTCATCGTGGTGATCACGGTCATCCAGGTGCGGGTCAGCCGACGCTTCGTCTACTACGAAGGGCAGTGAGCCGGGGGTGTCCAGCGTGCAGACCATGGCGGGGGGCCCGCCGAGCACCCCGGCGGCGCGACCGGAGACCGCACCGGAGCCGGCGGCCACGCCTCGTCGGTCCGCCTCGGGTGGGTCCCGCAACCTGCTGTCCCGTACCGCTTTCCGGGTGGTCCTGCTCGGCAGTTCCGTGCTGTTCCTCTACCCGTTCCTGTGGTTGGTCAGCGCGTCGGTGAAGCCGCGTCCGGAGGTCTTCGACAACCTGTTGATCCCGGAGCACTTCGCCCCGGGCAACTACGCCAGGATCTGGAACGCCGAGCCGGTGCTGAACTGGTTCCTGAACAGTGTGACGGTGTCACTGGCCGCGGCGGCAACGGTGACCGTGTCCAGTTCCCTGGTCGCGTTCGGCTTCGCCTATTTCCGGTTTCCGGGCCGTAACGTACTGTTCGGCCTCGTGCTCGGAACCATGATGCTGCCGGGCGCGGTGACCATGATCCCGGTCTACCTGATCTGGAACACCGCCGGCCTTGCCACGACGCAGGTCCCGCTGTGGGCGGGCAACCTGTTCGGCAGTGCGTTCTACATCTTCCTGCTACGGCAGTTCTTCCTCGGCCTGCCCCGGGAGGTGTTCGAGGCGGCCCGGGTGGACGGGGCCAGTTACTGGACGATGTTCTGGCGGATCGCGGTGCCGCTGTGCAAGCCGGCGATGATCGTCACCTTCGTGTTCGAGATCCAGGCGAGCTGGTCGGACCTGATGCGACCCCTGATCTACCTGCGCGACCCCGAGCTGTTCACGCTGCCGCGCGGGCTCAAGGCGGTCGTCGACCGGTTCGGGCAGAGCGGTGAGGCGGAATGGGAGATCGTGCTCGCCGGTAGTGTGATCACCACCCTGCCGATGATCATTCTGTTCTTCATCCTCCAGCGGTACTTCGTCTCGGGGATCGCGACGCAAGGGCGCAAGGGCTAGTGGTGGGTACCACATCGGCGATCCCCGAGCACGGCCGCCACCGCGTGGCGGCTGCCGACAGGGCAGGTGGGGACGTGGTGGCTCCCAGTGAGGCGGGTGGCGATGTGGCGGGGCAGGACGCGGCGCCTCCCGGCGCGGTTGGTAGCGGTGCGGCGCTTCCCGACGTGGTCCTCGGGCTGGACATCGGCGGTACCAAACTCGCCGCCGGGGTGGTCGCGCCGGACGGGGAGGTCCGCTCCTTCCTGGTCGCGCCGAGCTGGGCCAGGCAGGGAGCCCGCACCACCCTGGACCGCCTGTTCGACCTGGGACGCGACGCGCTGACCCAGGCGGGAAACCCGCGGCTCGCGGCGGTCGGCATCGGCTGCGGCGGGCCGCTCGACCCGTACCGGGGCATCCTGCTGCGTCCGCCGCACCTGCCGGACTGGGTGAACGTGCCGGTCACCGAGTGGACCCAGGATGCCTTCGGGGCACCCGCGGTCGTGGACAACGACGCCACGGCGGCTGCCGCCGGGGAACACCGCTTCGGTGCCGGAGTCGGTACCAGGAACCTGGTCTACCTGACCCTGTCCACCGGGGTCGGCGGCGGGCTGGTCATCGACGGGAAGGTCTACCGGGGTGCCGCCGGCAACGGCGGCGAGCTGGGGCACATCACCGTGGAACAGTACGGCCGGCGCTGCCGTAGCTGCGGTCGTCGGGGCTGCCTGGAGGCGTACGTGTCCGGCGTGTCCATCGCCGAGCGGGCCCGGGAGGCGCTGGCCGGCGGTGTCGAGTCCTTACTGACCCCTGTGGCCGAGTTGACGGCCGCGGACGTGCAGCGGGCGGCACTGGCCGGTGACCCGGTGGCGGCGATGGTCTGGGACGAAACCGTCGAAGCGCTGATCTGTGGCCTGACCTCGATCGTCAACCTGGTCGAACCCGAACTGGTGGTGCTGGGCGGTGGGGTCACCCGGGCCGGGGAGCACCTGATCGGGCCGGTGCGGCAGGCAGTGCTGCGCCAGGCCATGGCCCCGGCCGCGCAGGCGGTGCGAATCGTCCGCGCCGCGCTGGGAGACCGGGTCGGCGTCGTGGGGGCGGCGGCGATCGCATACGAACGGTTACCGACCGGAAGGACACACCCGGATGGCTGAGGACCCGTCGGATCAACTGGCGATCCAACTCTCCGAGCACGTGGCGCAGTTGGCCGAACACGTCGCGCTGGCCAGCCGGGTCGGTGAACTGTTACCTACGCTGCGTACCGTCGGCAACCGGCTGATCGCGGCGTACCGGATCGGTGGCAGATTGTTCACGTTCGGTAACGGAGGCAGTGCCGCCGACGCCCAACACCTCGCGGCCGAATTGGTCGGCCGTTACCGGCGGGAGCGCCGTCCGTTGCCGGCCCTCGCACTGACCGTGGACCCGTCTGTGCTGACCTGCATCGGCAACGACTACGGCTACGACGAGGTGTTCGCCCGTCAGATACGGGCGTTCGCCGGTCCCGGTGACATGGTGATCGGCTTCACCACCAGCGGCCGGTCCCCGAACGTCATCGCCGGCCTGGCCACCGCTCGGGAACTGACCGCGACCACAGTGCTGTTCACCGGGGCCGAAGCTGGCCCCGCGGCCGATCACGCTGATCACGTACTGGCGGTACCGTCCCCGACCACCGCACGAATCCAGGAGATGCACCTGCTGCTCCTGCATCTGCTGAGCGAGCACGTCGACTCCTGGGCGGCGGGAGAGGAGAGCGGATGACCGAACTCAGACCCGAGCCGGTGCCCACCGGACCCGCGGCGGTACCCAGCGAGCAGCGGCTGCTGCACATGATCGGGAACGCGCACATCGACCCGGTGTGGCTGTGGCAGTGGCCCGAGGGCTACCAGGAGGTGCGGGCCACCTTCCAGTCCGCGATCGACCGGATGTCGGAGTACCCGGAGTTCGTCTTCACCTGCGACTCGGTGTGCTACCTGGCCTGGGTGGAGGAGAGCGACCCGGAGTTGTTCGAGGCGATCCGGGCCCGGATCGCGGAAGGCCGCTGGCAGGTGGTCGGCGGCTGGTGGATCGAACCGGACTGCAACCTGCCCGGCGGCGAGTCGTTCGTCCGCCAGGCGCTGTACGCGCAGCGTTACCTCCACGACCGGTTCGGCATGATCGCCACCGTCGGGGCCAACGTGGACCCGTTCGGCCACAACGCGTCCCTGCCGCAACTCCTGCGCAAAAGCGGGATGGACTCGTACCTGTTCCTGCGGCCGGGGCCCCACGAGATGACACTTCCGGGTCCGTACTTCTGGTGGCAGGCACCCGACGGGTCCCGGGTACTGGCGTACCGGATCCCCCACGAGTACTGCGGCCCCCGCCAAGACCTGGGCTACCACCTGGACAAGGCGCTGGCGCAACTGCCGAGCGACGAGCCGGAGCTGATGGTCTTCTACGGGGTGGGCAACCACGGCGGCGGGCCGACCCGGGCCAACCTGGACAGCATCCGCCGGCTCGACGGGTACGACGGGTTGCCGAGGCTGCGCTGCGGTTCGCCACGGGAGTACTTCGACCGGCTGCTGGAGCGCGGCGGCGACATTCCGGTGCACGACTCGGAACTGCAACACCACGCGGTGGGCTGCTACTCGGCCCACTCCGGCGTCAAGCGGTGGAACCGCCGGGCGGAGAACCTGCTGGTACGGGCCGAGAAGTGGGCCACCGTCGCGGACGTGCTGTCCGGTGTGCCGTACCCCCTGGAGAGCTTCGGTGAGGCGTGGAAGCTGGTGCTGTTCAACCAGTTCCACGACATCCTCGCCGGAGCCGCGATCGCGCCCGCCTACCAGGACGCCCGGGACCAGTACGGTCACGCCTGCTCGATCGCGGCGACCGGGTTCAACCGGGCGGTGCAGTCGCTGAGCCGGCGGATCAACATTCCGCCGGAACCGGAGATGACCCCGGTGGTGGTGTTCAACCCCCACCCGTGGCGGCTGGTCGCTGACGTGGAGTTCGAGTTCGGCGGCTTCCCCGCGTTCGACGCCAGCGTGGTCGACGACGACGGCGGACCCGTACCGGTGCAGCGGACCCGCTCGGCGGCCACGGTGAACGGGTGGCGGCGTCGGCTGGTGATCGCCGCGGACGTCCCGCCGCTGGGCTACCGGGTGTACCGGATCCGTCCGGGTACGGAGCCCGCGCCCGACTCCGTCGCCGCCACCGACACCACGCTCGAAAACGAGTTCCTGAGCCTGCGGGTGGACCCGGGCACCGGCTGGCTGAGCGAACTCCGGGACACCACGAACGGCACCGACCTGCTGCCCCCCGCCGCCACCGGCCACGCGGTGGTTCTGGACGACCCCTCCGACACCTGGGGACACCGGGTGCTCAAGTACAACGACGTGATCGGGGAGTTCCAGCCGACCTCGATCCGCCTGGTCGAACCGGGCCCGGTCCGGGCGGTGCTGCGGGTGGAGAGCCGTTACGGGCAGTCCACCCTGGCCGAGGAGTACCTGCTCAGCGCCCGCGCCCGGCACGTCGAGGTCCGGGTGACCCTGGACTGGCGGGAGCAGCAGCGGATGCTGAAGCTGCGGGTGCCCACAGCCGTCACCGCCGAGCACGCCACCTACGAGGTGCCGTACGGCCACATCCGGCGACCCACCGACGGTGCGGAAGAACCGGCACAAACCTGGGTGGACGTCTCCGGTCCGCTTCCGGACGGCCGGCGGGCCGGGTTGTCGGTGCTCAACGACGGCAAGTACGGCCACGACGTGCTGGGCGGTGACATCGGGATCAGCGTGGCCCGCAGCCCGGCTTTCGCCTGGCACGAACCCAAGCTGCTCGACGCCGACGGCGTGTACCAGTACCTCGACCAGGGCCGGCAGGAGTTCCGGTACGCGCTGGTGCCGCACACCGGGGACTGGCGCGCCGCCGGCACCGTGCGGCTCGCCGCCGAGCTGAACCAGCCGGCGTTCCCGCTGCTGGAGACCTACCACGACGGCGACCTGCCGCAGCGGGCGTCGTACCTGTCGGTCAGTGACCCGTCCGTGGTCCCCACCGTCCTGAAGCTCTCCGAGGACGGGGACGGCGAGGTCGTCCTCCGGGCGTACGAGACCGCCGGGGCCCCGGCCGAGGTCTCGATCGACCTGCCGCTGCTGGGACGCACCGTGACGGCCAGCTTCGGGCGCTACGAGATCAAGACCTTCCGGATCTCACGCGACCTGGACCAACCGGTGATCGAGACCAACCTGCTGGAGTGGCCGGAGGCGAACCTGTGACCGTCGTCCCGCTCGACGGCGACGCCTGGCAGATCCGGGCGCACGAGCGGGGCGGCTGGACGGTGCCGGACGACAACCTGTTCGACCTGATGCCGGATGAGTCCCGGACAGTGGTCGTGTCCTGGCGTGCCGCTGAGGTCCCGGACCGTTTGCTGCGACTGTCCGGGTTCGACCTCGGAGCGCGCCGTGTCCGCTGACGATTCCCTGTCGATCCTGCCCGGCGGCGGGCTGCCGATTCCCGCTGCTTCCGGCGAGGCGTACCTGCCGTACCTGATCGCCGTGATCGGTCCCGACGACACGGTACGGCCGATCGCGGTGACCCGCCGACTGGACAACCCGGACGGCGGTTTCGTGGCGGAAGGGGAGTCGGACCGGTTTCATGCCCGTGCCACGGTGTCCAACCACGACGGATCATCGGCGACCCGGCTCGCGGTACGGCTCGATGTGACCTGCACCGCCACTGAGCCGACCGTCGCGGGCCTGCGGTTCGAGTTGCGGCTCGGCGTCACCGACGATCCCGGCTGGTTGATCCCGGGAGTGTTCTACGGCGAGAACCGGCTGCCCGACTGCACCCGGCGCTACCCCAGATTCACCACCGCCGACCCGGACCCGGCCGGGCTGGAATCCGCCGAGTGGGCGTTCCGGGCCGACCGGGCGGCCACCCCGGCGGTGTTCGCCTGGGACCGGACCGGCGGGGCCGCCCTGGTCACGGGTGAACGTTCCGGGCTCGGCCAGTCCGGGATCGGGTTCACGCTGGACGGCGACCGTCCGGTGCTGCGGCTGCACTTCCCGTACCGGGAGGAGCCGGTGGTGTACGACGGCTCGGAGACTCCCCGCCCGCCCGACCTGCCCCGCGTCCGGTGGCGTCCCGGACAGCGGGAACGCCTGGACTTCGACATCCACCTGCTGGGTCGGGAGCGGCACGAGTACACCGACGTGCTGCGGGACGTCCACGCCCGAACCGCGCCCGGTGACATCGACGCGGTGCCGTGGGTGTCGGTGGCCGAGGCAGCCGACCTGGCCGCGTGGGGTCTCTACCGCTGGCACTACCGGCCCGACCCGCCGTTGTTGTTGGAGACCGCCGCGTTCGACCGGGAGGCTCTGGGGGAGCGCGGCGACCGGCCCGCGATGCACGTGTCGTGGGTGAGCGGCACCCCGTACGCGTACGCGCTGCTGCGCCACGGCCGGCGGCGGAGTCGCGCCGACTACGTCGCCGCCGCCGTGAGCGTGCTCGACCACATCGTGGACAACCTGGCCCCGGGCGGGACGTTCTGGGGACAGTGGAGCGTGTCCCGGGGTTGGCACGTCGGCTGGACGCCGGACCAGCGGCGGCTGCACTCCCGCACCCTCGGGGACGCGGCGCTGTTCCTGCTCCGGGCGGCGGTCGCCGAACAGGCCGCGGGGCAGGGCCGTCCGTCCTGGGTGGCCGCGGTCCGGTCCAATCTGGACGTGGCCGCTGCTGGTCAACGGCTGGACGGGGCGCTCGGCTCGGCGCACGACGCGGACACCGGAGCCGTGCTCGACTACGCCGGCACCGCCGGCCTGGCCTGGATCCCGCCGCTGGTGGAGGCGGCCGTCGCGTTGGACGAGCCGGGCTACCTGGAGGTGGCGCGCCGAGCCGGCCGCCACTACCTGGAAGCGGTCGACGCCGGGTTCCTCTGCGGCGCACCCGAGGACGTGGACCTCGCACCCAGCTCCGAGGACGGTTACCTGGCGGTGATGGCGTACGTCCTGCTGTACGAGCACGACGGCGATCCCGGATGGCTGACCGCCGCCCGGCGAGCCGCCGACTGGATGCTCACCTTCCGTTACACGTACGACGTGGCGTTCGACCCGTACACCCTGCTCGGCCAGTACGGCTTCCGGACCCGGGGCGCGGACCAGGCGTCCCCGGCCAACCAGCACCTGCACTCCTTCGGGTTGATCTGCGCCCCGGAGCTGGAACGCCTCGCCGAGTACGCCGACGACCCTTACTACCGGGAGTCGACCCGGGAGAACCTCGCCTGCTTCCGGCAGTTCGTCGCCCGCCGCGACGGCGACTTCAACGCGTACCGGGGCATGGTCAGCGAACGCTTCTACCAGACGGCCTGCTTCCAGCCCAAGGGGATGCTGCTCACGCTGTCCCACGCCTGGTGCGTCGGGGTGCTGCTGTACGCCTGCGAGTACGCGCTGCACGTCGCCGTCGCCGTCGCCGTCGCCGGGGACGAGGAGGTGGTGGCATGACCCTGGCCTTCCCGGACGGCTTCCTGTGGGGGGCGGCCACCTCGGCGTACCAGGTTGAAGGCGCGGCGGACGCGGACGGTCGCGGCGAGTCGATCTGGGACGTGTTCTGCCGCCAGCCGGGCGGGATCGAGGCCGCTGACACCGGGGACGTGGCGTGCGACCACTACCGGCGCTGGCGTGCCGACCTGGACCTGCTCACCGGGCTGAACCTGAACGCGTACCGGTTCTCGCTCGCCTGGCCCCGACTGTTCCCGACCGGTGACGGACCGGCGAACCGGGCCGGGTTCGATCACTACGACCGGCTGATCGACGGCCTGCTCACCCGTGGCGTCACCCCGCTGGTCACCCTCTATCACTGGGACCTGCCGCAGGCGTTGCAGGACCGGGGCGGGTGGCGGTCCCGCGCCATTGTGGACCACTTCGCCTCGTACGCCGATGCCTGCTTCGCCGCGTACGGCGACCGGGTACGGCACTGGGTCACGATCAACGAGCCGTGGATCGTCGGCGTGCTGGGGCACCTGCACGGCCTGCACGCCCCCGGGGAGAAGGACCCACGCGCGGCGGTCACCGTGCTGCACCACCTGCTGCTCGGCCACGGTGAGGCGGTACGGGCGCTGCGGGCCCGGGGTGGCGACGGCCGGGCCGGTGTGGCGTACAGCCTGTTCCCGAACCACCCGGCGAGCGACATGGAAGCCGACCGGGAGGCGGCCTGGGGTTCCGACGGATACGTCAACCGCTGGTTCCTGGATCCGGTGCACGGCCGGGGCTACCCGCAGGACATGTGGCGGCGGTACGAGACTTTGATCGGCCCGTTGGACATGGTGCGCGACGGCGACACCGACGTGATCGCCTCGGGCAGCGACTTCATCGGAGTGAACTTCTACACCGACCGGGTGATGCGCGCCGCGCCCGACGCCCGGCCGTTCGGGTGGGAGGTGGTGCCGGTCCCGGACGGCACCCGGGTCACCGACACCGGCTGGGCCATCGTCCCGCGGGCACTGACCGACCTGTTGCTGCGGCTGCGCGCCGACTACGGTGTCGATCTCTACATCACCGAGAACGGGGCGGTCTATTCCGACCGGCCCGGCCCGGACGGCGCGGTGCACGACGAGCGCCGGGTGCGGTTCCTGCGCGAGCACCTGAGTGCGGTACACCGGGCGATCCAGGGCGGGGCGCCGGTACGGGGCTACTTCCACTGGTCCCTGATGGACAACTTCGAGTGGGCGATGGGGTACGCGCCCCGGTTCGGCCTGGTCCACGTGGACTACCCGACCCAGCGGCGGACCGTGAAAGACAGCGGCCGGTACTACGCCAGGGTGGCGGCGGCGAACGCACTCCTGCCGGAGCCCGGGGATGGCTGAGCCGCCGGTGACCCGGTGGC
>DASUSI010000024.1:0-77769 GCA_036375165.1 Micromonosporaceae bacterium
GTCTTACGTGCGCTCCACGGTCGTTTGAGTTGTCCGCCTGCCCGGCGGCCAACACGTTCTTCGCGGCGTTGACATCCCGATCGTGGCGGCTGCCGCACGGGCAGTCCCACGACCGGACGTCGAGCGCCATCTTGTCGTTGATGCGGGCGCAGTCCGAGCACATCCGGGTGGACCGGTTAGAACCGGTCCACCCGGGCGAACGTGCGCCCGCACCGGGCGGCCTTGTACTCCAACATGGCGGTGAAGCTGGCCCAACCCGCGTCGTGCACGGATTTCGCCAACCGGGTCCGGCCGAGACCGACCACGCACAGGCCCTCGACGTACACCGCTTGGTTCTCGCGGATGATCGCCGTGGACAGTTTGTGCTGCCAGTCCCGCCAAGTGTCGACCACCCGCGCATGAACCCGGGCGACCTTGACGGCGGCCTTCTTGCGGTTCTCGCTGCCCTTGGTCTTACGGGACAGGTCTTGCTGCAACCGGCGCAGCTTGCGAGCCGCCCGACGCAAAAACTTCGGCGCCGCCACCTTCCTACCGTCCGAGAGCACCGCGAAGTGGGTCAGCCCCAGGTCGACGCCGATCTCCGAGTCCATCTCCGGGAGCGGCTGGTCGGTGGTCTGCACGACGAACGACGCGAAGTACCGCCCGGCCGCGTCCTTGACGATCGTCACGGATGACGGGTCGGCCGGAAGTTGCCGAGACCAGCGCGCCTCCAGATCACCGATCTTCGGCAGCCGCAGCCGGCCGTTGTCCAGCACCTTGAACCGGGAGTTCCTCGTGAACCGGATCGCCTGCCGATTGTCCTTACGCGACCGGAACCGCGGCGGTGCCACCTTGCGGCCCCTGCGCTTGCCCGAGATCGAAGCGAAAAAGTTGCGGTACGCGGTGTTCAGATCCGCCAGGGCCTGCTGGAGCACGACCGACGACACCTCACCCAGCCATACCCGCTCCGGCGTGTCCTTGGCCAGGGTGATGACCTGCTTGGACAAATCCCCGTCCGACAGGTACTTCTCGCCGTTCTCCCGCGCCGTCTGCCGTGCCCGCAGCCCGTCGTTGAACACCACCCGCGCGCACCCAAAAGACCGTGCCAACGCCACACGCTGAGCGGCATCCGGGTAGAACCGGTAGCTGTAACGGAGCTGCACCCGCGCATTGTGCCATTGACTCATTGGCTGAACTCGAAGGCATCCACACTGGCAGACACTGCGTCCTTGCCCCACACACCACGTGGTCCTTGTGACAAAATCCCAGCACAAAGTATTCACCGACCACCACCATCACCCGGATGGGCGAGATCATCCGGGCAGTATGCGCCGACTTCCAGACCGAACTGGTCGAGTCCAACGGCGAGAACAACCACAGCCACCCGCCCGTCAACTTCCCACCCAACGCGGCCCAGCGAAACTCGTCAACGCCCTCAAGGCGTGTCCTCCGGGCGGATACGCCAGGAATTCCCCGACCCGCGGCGCCGCTACTACCAGGCCAACAAACTCTGATCCGGCGCATACCTCGCCGGCACCATCGACGGCGCACCACTGAACGTCGTAAAGCAGTACACCGAACAACAGAACCGCCCGGTCCAAGGCACTACTCAGGCCCTTGGCAGCCCACCCAGCGCGGGCCTTCACCCCCACCCTGAACAACGGAGCACCAGCCCGCATTCCGGTAGCACACGGGCCCGTGGCACCGCATCATGGCCGTGACCAGAGAAGCGAGGAGACCACATGATGCAGCCTGCCCTGGCGTCCCGCCCGTGGGTGCCTCCGGAGAGTGAGGAACGGGTCCGTACCGTCTCCAGCGGGGTCGTCGACCGGCCGGCACCGGCCGTGCTGGCCGAGATCGAGCGCCTGGTCGAGCAGAACCACCGGATCCACGGCGTCGAGTCGGTGAACCTCAACCCGGCCGCCAACGTGATGAACCCGCGTGCCGAGGCGATGCTGTCGGCCCACCTCGGCTCCCGGCCGTCCCTGGGCTACCCCGGCGGGAAGTACGAGACCGGCCTGGAGGCGATCGAACAGATCGAGATCATCGCCGCCGAACTGGCCGCCGAGGTGTTCGGATCCCGGTACGCGGAGATACGGGTGGGCTCGGGCTCCCTGGCGAACCTGTACGTGTTCATGGCGACCTGCCAGCCCGGAGACACCATCATCACGCCACCGGCCAGCATCGGCGGACACATCACCCACCACGGACCCGGGGCCGCCGGTCGGTACGGGCTGCGAACCGTACCCGCTCCGGTGGTTGCGGACGGCTACACGGTCGACCTCGCCGGGCTGCGGCAGTTGGCCCGGGAGGTACGACCGAAGCTGATCACCATCGGGGGCAGCCTGAACCTGTTCCCGCATCCGGTCACCGGTGTCCGGGAGATCGCCGACGAGGTGGGCGCACCCGTGCTGTTCGACGCCGCCCACCTGTGCGGCCTGATCGCCGGACGGGCCTGGCCCCAGCCACTCGCCGAGGGCGCTCACGCGGTCACGATGAGCACGTACAAGAGTCTGGGTGGACCGCCCGGTGGCCTGGTCGTCACGGACCACGCGGACCTGGCCGAACGTCTCGACGCGATCGCCTATCCGGGCCTGACCGCGAACTTCGACGTGGGGAAGACCGCCGCGCTGGCGGTCACCCTGCTGGACTGGAAGCTGGCGGGAACGGCGTATGCCCAGGCCATGGTGGCCACGGCGCGCCGGCTGGTCGAGGAACTGACCGGCCGCGGCGTGCCGGTCTTCGCCGCCGACCACGGCGGCACCCGGTCCCACCAGTTCGCGATCCTGGCGCACCGGTACGGGGGTGGCCAGCGTGCCGCCCGCCGGCTGCGGCGGGCCAACCTGTTGCTGTCCGGGATCGACCTGCCCGCCGCGCTGGTCGACGGGGACATGAACGGGATCCGGATCGGCACGCCGGAGATCGTCCGGATTGGCATGACCGAGTCGGACATGCCGACGTTGGCGAGCTTCCTGGCGCGGGCCCTGGAGCCGGATGCCGACCTGCCAGCCATCGCCGTCGAGGTGACCGCCTGGCGCAGCCGGTTCTCCGGTGTCCACTTCACAATGGACGGCAGGGTGGACGGTTCCGCACCGGGCCGGCCCGAGCATGGCCGGGCTTCATGACGACAGGGTCAACGCACCAGTCCACTGCGGAACGCGATCGCAACCGCGTGGCTACGACCCTTGGCACCGAGTTTGCGGAACAGCCGACGGCTGTGGGTCTTGACGGTCTCCTCCGACAGCATCAGGTCCCGGCCGATCTCCGAGTTGCTGCGGCCCTGAGTCATGCCCACCAGTACCTGCATCTCCCTGGCGCTCAGCGGTGGCCCACCGTTCGGGCTGATGTCCATGGCCGCCCCAGCCATCGCCAGCAGTAGGCCCACGCCGGCAGCCACGGCGGCCTCGAATCCCTCGTCCTCGCCACGCGACGGGAACAGACAGCAGATGCCGTCCTCACCCGCGCTACCGGCGGCGATCGCGGCAGCCGCCGCCTTGGCGGTGAGTTGACCCGCGATCATCACGATGGAGCGGGGACAGGACGCCAGCACCCGGCTGGTGAACCGGCCGGACTCGGGACGTGTGAAGACCGCATCGACGAGCAGCACCACCCGTCCCGGCTCGGACCGCAGGTCCGTGAAGATCTGGTCGGCACCGAGCTTCACCAGGACCGAGTCCGTGACACCAGCGCGGGTCGCCACCTCGAGAATCTTCTGCGCGGCGGTTGGTGTCCTGACGTATCCGAGCAGGCGCATGGCCAGTCCTCCAGTGCGGCACTACAGCCCGCTGTCGGGTCGCGGTCGCCGCGGCCCCCGCGCCCACCCGGAGCCTCCCCGGGCGATTCGGCACAGCCAACTCGCTCTTCCGACATGCCCCCCACGCCGCCAGAGCGACACGGCCACACGCGCCGTCAGGGGTCGGCCACAGCCATCCGCTACGTAATCGATACACCACCTCTACGTAATTTCCCTCGCTGTTGAAGTCCGATCCGTTTCACCCTCTCCGTACCGGGTTCTGACGGCTCGGCCGGCCAGCCGGCCGTACGTTCGGCAACCATGCTGTGACCTGGTGGTATGTGAATTTTGAATCGCTGCGACGCGAAGCCCTGTCGGAAACCGGACGCTGGCCGGTCGGT
The DNA here is from genome assembly GCA_036375165.1 of Micromonosporaceae bacterium. Taxonomy (GTDB): domain Bacteria; phylum Actinomycetota; class Actinomycetes; order Mycobacteriales; family Micromonosporaceae; genus WHSM01. The sequence continues at coordinate 4,114 of DASUSI010000024.1, forward strand.
GACCCCGTTCCCTCTCACCCGCGCGCGTCCGTGGGAACCCCTGCCTGTGAAAAGAGGGTTTCCCCCATATTGCAGGGGGTTGTCCTCATCGTTACGGCGGGCGTAAGAAGAGCAACACGTGGCGGCGCACAGGCCGCCACGACCCGCGCGGTGGGCAACCGCGCATCCTGGGGAGGATCCACATGAAACAAAGCACGAGCCGCCTACGGTGGGTGGCGCTCAGCGCGGCGGCTTTCGCCCTGGCAATCGGCTTCCTGCCGGGTACCAGCGCCGCGGCCGGGCCGAACGGCCAGCCGCTGACACCGAAGTCTGAACGGGCCGCCGAATCCGAACAGTTCCGGGCCGAGGGCGTCACCACGGTCGGCGAGTTGCGTACCGTCGACAGTTCCGTGTCGTACCTGCCGGACGGCAAGCGGCAGGTGCTCAGCCACCCCGGCGCGACGTACATCAAGGTGCACTTCAGCTCGCTGCGACTGGGCCCGGGTGAGTACGTCACGGTGTCCAGTCCGGACAGTGCCGAGAGCTACCGCTACGTCAGCGACCCGACGCAGCAGCGCCGGGCCGAGAACTCGCTCTACACCAAGGACTCCCGGCAGGGCTTCTGGGCGATGTCGGTGGACGGGGACACGGCTGTGGTGACCCTGCACAGCGAGCGTCGTTCCCACGCCACCGCCGCGACCATCGACCTGTTCTGGCGCGGGTACGACGCGCAGGAGGTCAAGGCGAACAACGTCAGCCTGCAAAGCGTCTGCGCCACCGACGCCCGCCGCGACGTGATCTGCTACCAGACCAGCCACCCCACCGAGTACGCCCGCTCCCACGCGGTCGCGAAGCTGCTGATCAGCGGCGGCGGTTCCTGCACCACCTGGCGGGTCGGCAACACCAACCGGATGCTGACCAACAACCACTGCTTCTCCACCCAGTCCCAGGTGAGCGGCAGCGAGATGCAGTTCAACTACCAGTGCGCCACCTGCGGCGGCAACAATCCCGGCACGGGCACCAAGGTCACCGGCGCCACGCTGTACAAGACCAGCACCGGCGGCTCCGGGGCCCTGGACTACACCCTGTACTCGGTGAACAACTTCACGGCCATCCAGGGCTTCGGCACGCTGTACCTGGAGACCCGGGCACCGGTCAACGGGGAGCGGATCTACATCCCGGGGCACGGCGACGGCCGGCCGAAGCGGCTCTCGATCTACGAGGACACCCAGGGCGGAGCGGTCTGCACCGTGAAGAACGCCGCTTCCGACTCGTACAACATGGGCTACACCTGTGACACCTCGGGCGGCAACTCCGGTTCCCCCGTGCTCAGCGCCAGCCACAAGGTGCTCGCCCTGCACCACCTCGGCGGTTGCCTGAACGAGGGCGCCCGGATGAGCCTGATCTACCCCCAGATCTCCAGCCTGATCGACAACGGCGGCACCCCGCCGCCCACCGGCCCGTACTTCGAGAACGCCACCAACGTCACGATCAGCGACAACACCACGGTGTACTCGAACATCTCGGTGACCAACGTGTCCGGCAACGCCCCAACCGACCTGCGGGTCGACGTGGACATCAAGCACACCTACCGCGGTGACCTGGTGCTCTCACTGATCGCCCCGGACGGCTCGGTGTATCTACTGGAGGACTTCGTCAACAGCGACAGCGGCGACAACGTACTGAAGTCCTACACCGTCAACGCGTCCGCCGAGATCGCGAACGGCACCTGGCGACTGCGAGTTCAGGACATCGCGTCCTTCGACACCGGCTACATCGACAAGTGGAGCCTGACCTTCTGACCCACATTCCTGAACCCTGACCGGCCGCCGGGCGCACCAGCCCGGCGGCCGGCGGCATCCCGCGCGGGACCTGGATCGCGCCCGGCACTCCAGGTGGAACGGAGCACCGGGCGCGACGGTCAGAACCGATGCGGTCAGCCGGCGGTCGGCCAGCTGTCCTGGTAAACCTTTGACTGCTGGTCAGTCGCCAGGGTGCCGCCGAAGTTGCGGTAGACCTGGTATGCCTCGCCGGAGCTGGGGTACGGGTTGGTGCAGCTGGTACCGGCGCTGCCGCCGGACATCAGGATCGCGCAGTTGCCGTTGTAGTTGTCCGGCAGTCCGAGGATGTGTCCCATCTCGTGGGTCATGATCCGCAGTGGGCTGTACTGCTGGGCCTGGTAGTAGTCGATGTAGATCACGCCGCGGCCGAGGCCGTACACGTAGGCGCGGGAGCCGCCGCTGTACACCTGGTAGATCTTGACCGAAGCGCCGCACCGGGACCAGTAGATGTTGGACACCCGGCTGTTCCAGATTCCGGCGGCGTTGACCGCGGTGTTCTGGAACGATCCCGCCGAGCTGATGTCATAGCAGATCGTAGTCGCCTGGATACCGACATCGGCGGATGCGGGGGCCGCCTGGACCCCGACCAGCGCGAGAGCCAGCATCAGGGCGGCTGCCAGGCTGGCGCCGACCCGTCGTACCGAAATCCCCATGTCTTTCCTCCCCAGGACGGTTGACAGAGCAGAACCAGCGTATTTTGGTGGTATTTATACAACAATCGGGGTGTTTCACCCGTAGGGTCCCTGAACGGGTCGGGCTCGGGAAGCCCCACCGCGCGCCAAGGGTGCCCGGCTACAGCCGCCTGACCTGCGGCGGAGCGCCGCGAGCCGGGCCACCCGGGGGTCACCCCCGCACAACGTGAGACGTGGCGCAGCCCAGAAGCTATGCGTAAAGTTGCCAACTCAATGGGTCACAGGCACCCCCGGATGGGCGTCGCCCGGTGACGTACCTCGCCTCCGGCGGCCAGGTGACCGGGTTTCGTCCCACCCTGGTGGCAGCCTGCGACAGGCAGTCGGTCGGTCCGGGCGTCGCGGCCGCCCGACGGCTTCGCGAAGGAGGAACCTGTGACGACCCTCTGGCAGAGCGCCGGCGCGCCCGCGCACGAAGAGACGCTCCGCACGGTCGACGACGTCGAAGCGTACGTGGCGGGTATCTGCTTCAAGACCGGGCCGCCCACCCTGGTCGGCGCTGAGCTGGAGTGGACCGTCCACCACCGCGCCGATCCCAGCCGGCCGCTCGACCGCACCGTACTCACCGCCGCGCTCGGGCCACACGCCCCACCCGCCCTCGACCCGCACAGCCCACACCAGGTGCTTCCGCAGGGAAACACCCTGACCGTGGAACCCGGCGGCCAGGTGGAGATCTCCACCGCGCCGTACGCATCACTCGCCGAGCTGCGAACCGCCACCGAACAGGATCTTGAGTACCTCAGCACCCGGCTCGCCCGGAGCGGGCTGGCACTCGGCTCCCTCGGCATCGACCCGTACCGGACGCCGCGCCGGTTGCTGCACAGTCCCAGGTACGACGCGATGGCCAGCAGCTACACCGGACCGGGACTCCCCTGGCGGACCATGATGTGCAACACCGCCGGCCTGCAGGTCTGCCTCGACTGCGGCAGGCCCGGACGGGTGGCGGCCCGCTGGCAGACATTGCAGGACCTCGGCCCGGTGATGCTGGCGACGTTCGCCAACTCCGCACTCGACACCGGACCGTACAGCGGATGGGCCTCGGCCCGGACCGCGGCCTGGCTCGGTGCCGACCCGTTACGCTCCGCACCGGTACCCGGTGTGGAAGACCCGGCCGCCGCGTGGGCCCGGTACGCGTTGGACGCCCCGGTGCTGTGCGTCCGTGACGCGTCCCGGGACTCCTGGCGAGCCCCACCGGGTGTCAGCTTCGCCGACTGGCTGGCCGGAGAGATTCCCCGGCCCCCCACCATCGCGGATCTGGACCTGCACCTCAGCACGCTGTTCCCACCGGTTCGGCCGCGCGGCTACTTCGAGGTGCGTTACCTGGACGCCCAGCACGGGCACCAGTGGTTCCTGCCGGTCGCGGTGCTGACCGCGCTGTTCGCCCACGAGGCGACGGTGGACCGGGTCCGCGAACTGTGTGCGCCGGTGACCGCCCACTGGCACGCCGCGGCCCAGTACGGCCTCGCCAGCCGGACGATCCACCGGGTGGCGAGCCGGGTGCTGGACCTGGCCTGCCGCGAGTTGCATCGCACGGACCTGACCGTGTCGCAACGGGATGAGGTGTCCGAGGAACTGGGCCGGCGGCTGGCCGGCGGGCCGGGAGGGAAGCCATGACGCAGCAGATCGAGCGGATCCGCAGCCGGATCGCCTCCGAACTCACCCGCTGCCGGGAACGCAGTGCGACGCTGACCGACGCGGTGGACGACGCCGACCTCACCCGGCAGCACTCGCCGTTGATGTCGCCCCTGGTCTGGGACCTGGCACACATCGGCAACCAGGAAGAACTCTGGCTGGTACGCGACGTCGGTGGCCGGGAACCGGTGCGCGAAGACATCGACCACCTGTACGACGCCTTCAAGCACCCCCGCAGGGACCGGCCATCACTGCCGCTGCTCGGCCCCCGGGATGCCCGCGGCTACGTGGGCACGGTGCGGGAAAAGGTGCTGGACCTGCTGGACCGGGTGGCGCTGGAAGGCCGGCCACTGGTCCACGACGGGTTCGCGTTCGGGATGATCGCCCAGCACGAGCAGCAGCACGACGAGACCATGCTGGCCACCCACCAACTCCGGGTCGGGCCACCGGTGCTCAGTGCCGAGCCGACACCACCCGCCAGGGTGCCGGTTTCCGGTGAGGTGCTGGTCCCGGGTGGGCCGTTCACGATGGGCACCTCCACCGAGCCGTGGGCGTTGGACAACGAGCGCCCCGCCCACACCGTGGAGGTGCCGGCGTTCTTCATCGACGCCGCGCCGGTCACCAACCGGCAGTACGCCGAGTTCATCGACGGCGGCGGTTACCAGGACCCGCGGTGGTGGTCGCCGGCCGGATGGGCGCATCGGATGGACGCCGGGCTGACCGCGCCGATGCACTGGAACGGCGACGGCGGATACACCAGGTTCGGGCGTACCACTCGGATCGTGCCGGACGAGCCGGTGGCGCACGTCTGCTGGTACGAGGCGGAGGCGTACGCCCACTGGGCTGGCAAGCGGCTGCCCACCGAGGCGGAATGGGAGAAGGCGACCCGGTACGACCCCGCAACCGGACGGTCCCGCCGCTACCCGTGGGGCGACACCGATCCGACCCCGGAGCACGCCAACCTGGGACAGCGGCACCTGTCCCCGGCACCGGTCGGAGCGTACCCGGCGGGGGTGTCGCCGCTCGGCGTACACCAGCTGATCGGAGACGTCTGGGAGTGGACCTCCTCGGACTTGCGGGGTTACCCGGGGTTCGCCGCGTTCCCGTACCGGGAGTACTCCGAGGTGTTCTTCGGCACCGGGTACAAGGTGCTGCGGGGCGGGTCGTTCGGCACCGACCCGGTGGCCTGCCGGGGCACCTTCCGAAACTGGGACTATCCGATCCGGCGGCAGATCTTCAGTGGATTCCGGTGCGCCCGCGATCCCCGCGACGGGGAGGCGGCCTGATGTGCCGGCACCTGCTCTGGCTCGGCCAGCCGATCAGGCTCTCGGCGTTGCTGCTGGACCCGCCGCACTCCCTGCTGCGGCAGTCCTGGGCGCCCCGCGACATGCGTGGCGGTGGCACGATCAACGTGGACGGCTTCGGTGTGGGCTGGTACCGGACGGACCAGGATGGTCCGGTCCGTTACCGGCGCGACTGTCCGATGTGGGTGGACGAGAACTTCGCCCGACTGTCCGAGGTGACCTCAAGCCGAGCGGTGCTGGCCGCGGTGCGCTCCGCGACGGTCGGTATGCCGCTGGTGGAGACGGCCAGTGCCCCGTTCACCGACGGGCGGTGGCTGTTCAGCCTGAACGGCATGGTGGCCGGTTGGCCGGATTCGGTGCTCAAGCTCGCCGAGCGGCTGCCGGTGCGTGACCTGCTGGCCATGGACGCACCGAGCGACGCGGCGTTCGTCTGGGCCGTGGTCAGGCATCGGCTGCGGGCCGGGGTCGCGGCATCGGAGGCGGTGGCCGAGACGGTCGCGGAACTGGCCGGGGCGGCACCGGGTTCCCGACTGAACCTGCTGCTCACCGACGGTGTCACCGGAGTCGGTAACACGCTGGGTCACGCCCTGTCGGTCCGTCGGGACAGCGAGGGGGTACTGATCTGCTCGGAGCCGCTCGACTCCGAACCGGGGTGGCGGGTGGTGCCGGATGGTGGGCTGGTCACGGCCACCGGTTCCACGGTCGAGATCTCGCGGCTGCCGATCGACCGGGGGGCGAGGTGACTCCCCCCGAGCTGGAGTGCCACCTGAACCCGACCGACCTCGCCGCGGAACTACGCGCCGATGTCCTGACCGGGCTGACCGCGACCCCGAAACGGCTGCCGCCCAAGTGGTTCTACGACGCCCGGGGCAGTGCGCTGTTCGAGGAGATCACAAGGCTGCCGGAGTACTACCCGACCCGGGCCGAACGTGCCGTACTCACCCGGCACGCCCCCGAGATAGCTCGGCTGACCGGGGCGAAGGTGTTGATCGAGCTGGGTTCTGGGTCATCGGAGAAGACCCGGCTACTGCTGGACGCCTTGCGCGGGTACGGCAGCCTCGGCGGATTCGTCCCGCTCGACGTGTCTGAACCGGCGCTCCGCGACGCGGTCAGGTCCCTCACGGCGGACTATCCCGGACTCGACGTGTCCGGGGTGGTCGGTGACTTCACCCGGCATTTGGGGTGCCTCCCGGCGGGCACGTCGCGCCTGGTGGCGTTCCTCGGTGGCACGATCGGCAACCTGCTACCGGAGCAGCGGGCCCGGTTCTTCGCTGATGTGCGTGGGGTGCTGACGTCCGGGGAATGGTTCCTGCTCGGTGCCGACCTGGTGAAGGACCCGGAGGTGCTGGTGCCGGCGTACGACGACGCGGCGGGCGTCACGGCCGAGTTCAACCGCAATGTGCTATGGGTGTTGAACCGGGAACTGGGTGCCGATTTCCGGCCGGAGGCGTTCGAGCACGTCGCGCTGTGGGACGCCGACCAGGAGTGGATCGAGATGCGGTTGCGGGCCAGCACGCCGATGCGGGTCCGGGTGCCGGTGCTGGGCCTGGATGTCGGGTTCGCGGCGGGCGAGGAACTGCAGACCGAGGTGTCGGCGAAGTTCCGGCGCGAGGGCATCCAGGCGGAGTTGGCGGCTGCCGGCTTCGCGCTGCGGCGTTGGTGGACCGACCCCAAGGGTCGATTCAGCCTTTCCCTCGCCGAAGCAGAGCCCCGGTGACCCGGTGGTGCTTTTCGCCGACAGGTGTGAAACGGACCGACCGGCCGTCCCGAGGTTGTGGCGAAATGTGACCAACTCGGCTGCCTGCCCGATCAGTACGTGTTACGTTGCCGCTATCTCTTAAGGGGGGAATTTCATGTTTAAGGACGCACGGCGGTTGTCGCGTCAAACATTACTGATCACTGTTGGTTTGGCGGTTCTGGCAACGGTAATGGGGCCCACCGTCGGGGCGGCGGCAGCGGAACCCTCCGCGTCGGCGAAGACCCATTCCTCGAAGAAGACCGGGTGTGACGTCGTCAAGCCACGCCTGGACGGTTACGAAGCCGGGCGGGTCTCAACCGAACTTCTGACCGTGCCGAGCAATCCGAACTGCACGACAATTGCCGTCAGGAACATCAAGGACCCGGGCAACCCGGGTGACCACTGCGCGACCTTCCTGATCCAATTCCCGCAAAGCGATGGCGAGGCCATCTACACAGACCCGGTGACAGCCTGCTCAAGGGGACCCCATGGCCCGGTGACGATTCTGGCCACGAACGTTCCCGACGGCACCGATTACCGGGTGATCTATGACATCGACTACCTGATTCAGGGCTTGAAGTTCTGGATCCTGCACTGAAGCCGAATCACCATGCCGTAGTACACCCGACGATGGACCCGGATCACGGAACACGCCCCCCGCGTGTCTGCTGATACGGGTCCATCGTCAGGGAGCCAGTACTCAGGTGGCGAAGGTCGGCTTCACCACGAACAGGCCGCCCGCGATAGTGAAGATCGCGATGTTCCCGCTCGGGTAGTACGGGTAGTTGGTCCAGGTTCCGGCGTACCCTCTGGAGTTGCTCGACGGGAGAATGTCGAAGTAGCCGGCCTCACTCATCGACGACGGAGTGGCGACATTGGTGAGGTTGAGGATCCGCAGCCCGGCCCGGTAGTTGGACTGGAAGCTGTAGTTGCCCTTGACGAACTGGTTGTGGTCAGTCGCCTGGGTGGGTCCGCTGAAGTAGCCCAGCAGCGTGGGGCTGGTCAGGCTCGACATGCTGAAGACCCGGGTGCGGGTGTTGTGGAAGTACGTGGACTCGTCGGTCTCGTCATCCAGCAGGAAGTACCGGTGGGTCCCGGTGAGCCAGCCCTGGTGCACGTAGCCGCGCCCGGAGTACGTGGTCCGGGACAGCCGCACCGGGCTCGTCTTGCTTGTCACGTCCCAGATCGTCAGGGTGTCCTCATTGGAGGCGAGCAGAATCTCCCGACCCTGGTAGCGGGTGTCCGGACCCTGGTAGATCACGGCCTGCGAGTCATGGGTGTAGCCGTCCCCGGAGATGCACGACACGAACGACGGCTGCAAGCGGTTCGCCAGGCTGTAGACCCGGGGACCACCGGAGCAGGTGCTGGAGCCGTTGATGTACAGGTAGCCGGTCTGCGCGTTCACCGTGACGGTGTGCGCCCGACTGAATGACGTGTCACGGTAGTTGGCGGTGAAGGTCACCGGCGGGGTCGTGACGGTGCGCAGCCGGGTCAGGTCGAAGACCTGAAGGCCATGTGTGCCGTTGTTGTCCGAGACGATGTAGACGGTGTTGTTGTAGACGTTCAACTCACGCCAGCTCGACGTGCCGGTCGCGGTGGGCAGGTTGCCCAGGTACCGGGGCGCGGTTGGGCTGGAGATGTCCACGAACGACGTGCCATTGGTACGCGCCACGATCGCGTACTCCTTGCCGGTGGTGCTGTCGGTCCAGCCCCAGCCACCACTGCCCGAGCCACCGCCCATGCTGGACAGCGGCAGTTGGGACTGTAGGTTCACGTTTCGGCACGGGTAACCGCCGGCCGAGCCGTTGGTGCAGGTCGCCGCGGCCTGTGCGGTGACCCCGGACTGCACTTTCCAGGCCGGCAGCTGGTACGCACCGGATACCGGCGCGTCGTGGTCACCGTGGGCTCCGGCCGGAGCCGGGGCCAACGCACCGGCCAACGCCAGCACAGCGACTGGTACGAGGATACGGAAACTGAGCCTCATGGAACCTCCCCAGGACGACCGGTTGCCGGAGAGACTCTGCCGGCACCGGGTGATTCGATCGGGTCGGGCAACCACCCTTCACCATTCGCAACGGACGAAACGCACTATGTGCGATGCCCGTACCGTCCGACATGTCCTAACTTCTGTCAAGAGAGAGCCTGCAAATCAGTTGGGACTCCCGACAGTTGTCGTGGACCGCCGGAACCTGCGGTCCACGACAACTGAGCGGACTGACAGGGGTCAGGCGGCGCCCCGGTCCAGGCGGGCCGCGTCACCCAGCGTGGAGTTGCCTTCCAGGAAACCGATCCGGGACACCTGCGGGCCGTGCGTCCCGTTGTAGCGCAGGACGTAAAGGCCGTTGCGAATGTCCACGACGTAGATCAGTCCATCCTGGATGATCGGATAGCTCCACATCACGACCTTGTTCGGTCCCGCGCTGAGCGCCGGGTCCTCGTTGGCCACCGACGCCAGCGGCGTCGGGGAGAACCAGCCCGCCTGACGAGGTGATTCCGGATCCGAGATGTCGATCGCCTGCAACCCGCTGGAGTGCCAGGTGACCAGGGCCAGGTTCCCGGTCAGCGTCGGGTTGTGGGACGAGTAGCTGGTGAACTGCTCGGTGGCCGGATCGTCGGCGGCCGAGCCGCAGAACTCCCGCTGGTTCGGCACGGTCCGGTACTCGCTCAGAATGTGCGGCCGGCGGGGTTGCGCGGTCTGGATCAGTCGCGCCCAGCCCCACGGACAGCCGAAACTGCGGGCGGTGAACGTGCCGTACACCTCGTCGGTGGTGAACGCGTACGGCCGTCCCGGCACCGGCACCGCGGAATGCGACTCGGCGCAGGCGTCCAGGCAGCCGCCGTCCGAAGTGCCCCAACGCGGCCGGTTGTCCACCGGGGTCAGCAATTTGTCGTTGAGCGACAGCCCACCGTCCGGGATCCGGCCGGCGGCGACATCAGAGGTGTCCAGCACCAGGAAGTGGCCCCGCAGGTACGCGAGGTAGGTGCGGGTGCCGTCGACGGTCACCGCCATTGAGTGGACGCCGAGGTCGTTGTCGTAGTTGGCCGGGTTCTCCGCCCCGGGGTAGAAGTGGTTCCAGTTGCCCTTGGCGATCTCCGTGAAGATCCCCTCGCGGGCCCGGCTGATGTCGGTGACGACCAGGTTCGGCCGGGTCGGGTCAACCGAACCGGTCGGGGTCGACAGGTAGAGCAGCGTCCGGTCCGGGTCGTCCGGGTCGGTCCACAGGAACATCTCATGTGGCTTGCGCGAGGGAACGTACCTGGCGACCAATGGTGGGTTGACCGGGTCGGCGGCGATGTCGAAGAACCGGATCGACCACACGTCGGCGCTCGGGGGACAGGAGTGGATCACCGAGCTGCACCGGAAGTACATCACGGCGAGCAGCCCTTGACGCGGCCACACCCGCAGTTCCCGGGAGGTCTGCCCGACGTTGGCACCGGTGACGAACTCGGTGCCGAACTCGCCGACCACCCCGGGATTCGCCGGGTCGGCGGTGTCCACCACCAACACCCCGGGACGCACGTGCGGGCAGGAGTCCAGGCCCGTGGTGTCCCGGCGCGGGTCACCGACGCCGCAGCGCGACGAGCCGTCGGTACGGTTGCCAACGTAGACGTACCGTCCGAACACGGCGGGTGCCGCGTTCAGCCCTCGGCCGGCGAGCGGCTCGTGCCCGACCAGGGTGAAGTTCTGTGCGGTGCCGGGCACGTGGCCCCCCGGTTCAGCGCCCGGATCTGCTGCTCCCGCCGCGGGAGGTGCCACCTGGGACACCAGCAGTACGAGTGCGGTCAACACGATGCGCTTCATCGGGCACCGGCCTCCTCACGATCGGGTGGACGGCCCGGCCCAACGCCGGGCCGCCCCCGATCATGTCACGACACACTGCTCATAGTGTCGCCTTGTCCTCTCAGGACACGTTGATCGCCGTGTCGTCGATGACGAACGACGTCTGCAGTGACGAGTCCTCGGTACCGGTGAACTTCAGGGTGATGGTCTGGCCGGCGTACGCCGCCAGGTTGAAGCTCCCCCTGAGCTGGTAGCCGGCGGCCTCGTTCAGGTTCGAGTAGGTCGCCAGCGTGGTGGTGCCGATCTGCACCGTGAGCTTGTCGTACTGGATCGTGGTGGTGGTCTCAGCCGAATCGATGTGCAGGTAGAACGTCAGGCCGTACGTGCTGCAGCCGGCCGGCAGGGTCACGGTCTGCGACAGGGTGTCGGTGTGCGTGCTGCCGTACCCGTCGAGCCAGGCGTTCCAGGTGCCGGTACGTGGTGGCTGACCGGACGAGCCGTACTGCCCGATCACGCCGGAGGTCGCGGTCCAGACGGTGTTACCCGACTCGAAGCCGGGGTTACCCAGCTTCTGTCCGGGGCTGGAGCAGCCACCGGTCCCGTTCACGGTGAGGGTGTACGGCGTGGTGCGGGTCGCCGAGGTCCCGGTGCCGGTGATCGTGATGTTGTACGTGCCGGCAGGAGTTGACGCCGACGTGGAGATCGTCATGGTGGACGAGCCACCCGAGGTCACCGACGACGGGCTGAACGACGCGGTGGCACCGGACGGCAGGCCGGACGCGGACAGGTTGACCGTCTGCGCCGAGCCCGAGGTGGTCTGGGTGGACACCGTGGCGTTGACCGAACCGCCGGCCGTGACAGAGCCGGACGTCGGGCTGACCGAGATCGAGAAGTCGTTCGCGGGTGGCGTACCCAGGTTGGGCTTCACCACGAACAGGCCGCCCTGGATGGTGAACACCGCGACGTTGCCGCTCGGGTAGTACGGGTAGTTGTTCCAGGTGCCCGCGTACCCGCTGGTGTTGCTGGACGGGTAGACGTCGAAGTACCCGGCCTCGGACATGGTCGACGGGGTGGCGATGTTCGTCAGGTTGATGATCCGCAACCCGGCCTTGTAGTTGGACTGGTAGCTGTAGTTGCCCTTGACGTACTGGTTGTGGTCGGTGGCGGCGGTCGGGCCGGTGAAGTTGCCGACCAGCACCGGGTTGGTCAGGTCGGACACGTTCCAGACATACGTCTTGGTGTTGTGGCCGAACGAGGTCTCGTCGGTCTCGTCGTCGAGCAGGAAGTACCGGTGGTTCTCGGTGAGCCAACCCTGGTGGGTGTAGCCGCGCCCGGCGTAGGTCTTGCGGGACAGCATCACCGGGCTGGTCTTGTTGGAAACGTCCCAGATCGTCAGGGTGTCCTCGTTGGACGCCAGCACGATCTGCTTGCCCTGGTAGCGGGTGTCCGGGCCCTGATAGACGGTGGCCTGGGAGTCGTGGGTGTAGCCGTCCGCGGAGACGCAGCCGACGAACGATGGCTGCAGCCGGTTCGCCAGACTGTAGATCCGAGGGCCGCCGGAGCAGGTGTTCGTGCCGTTCACGTACAGGTAGCCGTTCCCGTAGTCCACGGTGACGGTGTGGCCCCGGCTGAATGACGTGTCCCGGTAGTTCTGGGTGAAGGTCACCGGCGGGGTGGTGACGGTACGCAGCCGGGTCAGGTCGAAGACCTGCAGGCCGTGCGTTCCGTTGCTGTCCGAGACGATGTAGACGGTGTTGTTGTAGACGTTCACTTCCCGCCACTGGGACGTGCCGGTGGGCGTGGGCAGGTTGCCCAGGTACCTGGGCGCCGTCGGGTTGGAGATGTCCACGAAGGACGTGCCGTTGCTGCGCGCGACGATCGCGTATTCCTTGCCGGTGGTCGCGTCGGTCCAGCCCCAGCCGCCGGCTCCGGCCCCACCGCCCATGCTGGACAGCGGAAGGACAGACTGCAGGTCGACGTTGCGGCACGGATAGCCGCCGGCCGACCCGTTCGTACAGGTCGCCGCGGCCTGTGCCATGACGTTGGACTGGACGCTTGAGGGTGGCGGTTGGTGTGCGGCAGAGACCGGCGCGTCGTGGTCGCCGTGGGCTCCGGCCGGGGCCGGCGCCAACGCACCGGCGAGTGCCAGCACGGCGACCGGCACGAGAATACGGAAAGTGAGCCTCATGGATCCTCCCCAGGACGACCGGTGCCGGAGAGGCGCTCCCGACACCGGTTGAATCGATCGGCTCGGGCGGCTGCCCTCACCGTTTCGCACTGGGCCACGTACGTCACGTCAACCCAGTGCGATGCCGGTACCGTCCTGCCGCGCCCGAAGTCCTGTCAAGGGACGGCCGTCGGAGTCGGGTGAGATCGCGGGTTGCTGGACTCCGGACCCCGAATGGCCGTGGCCGGATCTGACCTCAGTGGAGCTGAGGGTCAACCCCGACTAGCGGACCCAGTAGACGTGGGTGAAGACCCAGCGGCCGTTGCCCAGGTCGTTCATGTACTCGGAGTAACCGCCAGCACGCGAGCCGCTCAGCCGCTCGCCCCAGGACGCCACGTCGCCAGTCGTGCCCGTGACACCGGTGACCGTGTTCACGGAGTCCAGGTGGGAGTAGATGCTCTCGAGTTGCGCGTAGTCGTGTGAGTTCGGGTGCTGGTTGGAGTCTGGGTTGTTGGTGTAGTCCATGCAGGTGCCGAGGTTCGGGTTGCTGAAGTTCTCGTCCTGGTGGTCCAGTCCGAGGGTGTGCCCGACCTCCTGGCACATCACCAGGTTGCGCCACGCCGGGGTGTTGTACGTGGCGGTGTTGTAGTACGTGTCGTTCACCTTCACGATGCCCTGCACGATGTGGCTGCCACTGATCCAGATCTGCGCGATACCGAGCCAGCCGTTGTTGCCGTAGGTGTCGTTGCACACCTCGACGCGGCCGCTGGTGGCGGGGCACCGCCTCGGGTTTCCGGCCTGGCCCGCCACGATCGTGGTGTCGAGCACGGTGGACCGGCTCCAGTCACTGGACGTGGTTTGCAGGTAGGAGTCCCAGGCAGAGGTGACGTTGTCACCGAGCTTCAGGGTGAACGGGTTCGCGGTACGGCCCCAGTGGTAGTTGCCCCAGGAGTGGTTCGCCTGGGCTACAGCGGGGAAGACGAGGATCGCCAGCGCCGTCGTGACGGCCATCGCGAGCAACCTGCGCATGACGCGCTCCTTCCGGTGCGTCGGACAGACCTGGCAGCGGGAGCCCCCGAGCCACTGATGCAGGTCCCCGAGAGACGGGGTGTGTCGGCACACTCGCAAGCTGTAGTCTCCGACACAAGCCGAATATCAGTATTAGTCCGAAAGAATCGGGAAAACCCTGTTAATTTCCCCGCTAGCCCGCTATGCGGGGGCTATCCAGAAGGTTTACGGGCCGCCAGCCGCTCCACGATGCCGACCTTGAACCGGTCATGCTCGTCGATCCGGTATCCCATGGCTCGGACCTGCCGAATCGGACGACGCCGGAAATACTCACCGCCGAGCGGAACGGAGAACACCTCGATCAGACCCTGAAGAGCCCGGACGTACCAGCGGGACGACACCACGTGATCGGCCAGCAGCAACCGGCCGCCAGGACGCAGCACCCGGTCCATCTCCGCGAGCGCACGCCGCTGATCGGGGATCGCACAGAGCGAGAAGGTGCAGACCACCGTGTCGAATCGGGCGTCGGGGAACTCCAGCGCCTGCGCATCTCCGGTACGCAGATCCGGGTCCCGACCCAGCCGCCGGGCGCGCTCCCGGGCGATTTCGAGCATCCCCGGACTCCATTCCACACCGGTGAGCCGCACCTCGTTCGGGTAGTGAGGAAGATTCAGCCCGGTGCCGACCGCCACCTCCAACACGTCACCGCCGGCCCGGGAACAGATCCACTCCCGGGTGTCCCCGAAAAAGTGCCGGTCGAAGAACCCCATGGACTTGTCGTACCCGCCGGCCTGGCGGTCCCAGTGGCGGCGCAGTCGCGCCTCGCGTTCAGGTGATCCGGACACCGGTCCTCCTCGCTGGACGTGCGTACGAACCGCTCCGGGTTGAAGATACGGCCAAGGCTGAACGGATACCCGCGTCTGTCCGGTTCAGGACCGCCCAGCCCGGCATCGAAGGCCGTCCGGCCCTGGGACACCGCGCGGGGGGCGCGCAACCTGGGAGAAGAGGGAAGTGATCAGGATGTCCTTTCTCACGAATCATGCCCATGACGGGCACATGGGCTGGGGCGGGGGCGGAATGTGGCTCTGGGGCACTCTCATGATGCTGTTCTGGGTGGTACTGATCGCCGCCGTGATATGGCTGCTGGTCCGCACCCTGGGCGGATTACCCGGAACACCCACATCCACCCGGCGCGCCAGAGAACTCCTGGCTGAACGGTTCGCGCGCGGCGAGATGACCGTGGAGGAGTATCGGGAACGGCTCGACATCCTGCGATAGCGGTACGCGGCGGCACCACCCGGTCCGGCGTGAACCGACCGGAGGCCCGACGGGCAGGGTCATTGGACCCATGCCGTCGCAGACGATTGGTCGCAAGGTGGTGACTATGAACCTGAGATCACCGGCCTCAGCCGCTCGTCATAGCCGAGCGTTCCGTGCGCTGCTCGATGTCAGCCCCTCCCCGGATCCCGGGCTGGCTCTGGCCACCGCCGCACTGGTCGCGCTGCACGCGCCGTCGATACACAACACCCAGCCCTGGCATTGGCGGGTAGGTGTCGACAGCCTGGAGCTGTTCGCCGACGAGCGATGGCGGCTGCAGATCGCCGACCCCGACGGCCGGCTGCTGATCCTGTCGTGCGGCGCGGCTCTGCACCACGTACGGGTGGCGCTGCGGGCCATGGGTTACCTGCCCGCGGTGCAGCGATTCCCCGAGCAGGGCCGGCCGGACCTGCTCGCGCGGGTCACCCTGGAACGGACGATCGACGTGGCGCCGCAAGCTCTCGACGCGCTACGTGCCACGCTCGGACGCCAGACCGACCGCCGCTCGGTCGACGACAAGGCGGTACCGGCCCAGGCGCTGGACGCGATGCGGCAGGCGGCCAGCTCGGAGGGTGCCTGGTTGCACGTGTTGAGCCGGGAACAGGCACGGAAGATCATCGCCACCGCGGAACACGCCGAGGGAGTCGAGGTCACGGACCCGAAATACCGGGCCGAGTTGGACAACTGGACCGGCGAGTCCACCAACGGGACCGCCGGCATCCCGAAGGGGGTACTGCCACCACGGGGCGACGAGTACCAGCCCACCGGCAGTTACGCCGTGCTCTACGGCAACGGCGACCGGCCAAGCTCTTGGCTGCGGGGTGGTGAGGCGCTGTCGGCGATCTGGCTGGCCGCGACAAGCCACAGCTTGGCGCTACGGCCGATCAGTTCGGTGATCGAGGTTCCGGCGGCTCGCGCGGTACTACACCAGGTGCTGTCGGGGATGGGCTGTCCGTACCTGCTGGTGCGGATCGGACTGCCGGCAGAGGACGGGGAACTTCCCGGCACGCCGCGGCGGCCGGTGGACGAGTCCATCGAATTGACGCCACCCCCGTCCGGCCGGTCGAAGGACCGTCCGGTGACGGATTGGACGGCTCAGCCATGAACGCCGCCTCGGACGTGCTCACCGCGATCGTGGCGGGGGCGACCCGCGCGCCGTCGATGCACAACACGCAGCCGTGGCGGTTTCTGGTGGTCCCGGCCACCGACGACAACATCGACGGGGCACTGATCGAGGTGCGCTCCGATCCCACCCGAGCGCTGCCGGTCGGGGACCCGACCGGGTGGGCGGCGCGGGTGGCGTGCGGTGCGGCGGTGTTCGGGGTACGCCTCGGGATAGCCGTACGTGGTCACCGGGCCGAGACCCACATCCTGCCGGACCCGTCGGAGCCGGAGCTGATCGCCCGGGTACGGGTGGGTTCCCGCCATCCGTCGACCCCGGTGGAACGTGAGTTGCACGCCGCCATCCCGCGTCGGCGCACCAACCGGTATCCGTTCAGCGAGGTGACGCCAGACCCGGACACGGTCGCCAGACTGGTCCCCGCCGCCCGGCAGGAGGGCGCCTGGCTGGACGTGCTGAAGGACCCCAAGCGGCGAGCCACCGTGGCCGCCCTGGTGCGGGAGGCACAGGACCGGATGAACGCGGATCCGGCGTACCGGCACGAGGTGTCCTCCTGGGTACGCGAGGTGGACGGCAGTTCGGACGGGGTACCCCGGCGCGCCGGAGGTCCCAGCCCGGCCGCGTACGACCTGCTGGCCTTCCGGGACTACGGCAGCGCCGCGCGGTCTCCGGGCCGGGACTTCGAGCCGAACCCGCTGGTGTGCGTGCTGGGCAGCGACACCGACCATGCCGGCTCCCAGGTACGGGTGGGGATGGCCCTGTACCGGGTACTTCTCACCGCCACCGCGGCCGGCCTGTCCAGCTCGATGCTCTCCCAGCCGGTGGAACTGCCGGACCTCCGGCGGCGGCTGCGGGTCGCGCTCGGCCACACCGGCGGCTGGCCCCAGATGGTGCTGAGATTCGGGTACGGGGTGCGAACCCCCGCCACCCCCCGCCGGTCGGTCAGCGAGGTCCTGGACATCGCACCGATCCGCACTTCCTGAGCGCTTCCTGAGCGGTGCGCCTCGACAGGTGAGCCGGCTCCCACGCACGACTGCGGCCGGCGCCTCGCGGCGCCGGCCGTACACCCCGCAACAGATCCGTACCGCCTACCGCACTTTCTACCGCAGGACGGGGTACCGCTTGACCAGGTCCAGGTTGGACCACTGACGACCGAACCCGAACGTGTCACCGGCGTTGAACAGCGCCAGTCCAATCAGCACGATCGCGTAGATGATGTGGTCGTCGATGATCGGGTTGGTCTCGGGCGGCAGTGCGACGCTCCACATCATCAGCATCAGCAGCGCACCGCTGGCCGCGGCGATCCGCATCCCGACACCCAGGATCAGCGCCAGGCCGATACCGAGCAGGCCCAGCATGAACAGGGTGTTCGCCCAGCCGTCACCCGCGATGCCCTTGTAGAAGGCTTCGAAGGGGCCGCTGGCGCTGTTGCTCAGGAAGCCCTTGGTCGGCGAACCGCCGTCGAGCCAGCCCTTGCCGGCCGGGGTCGCGAAGGTCCATCCGAACAACTTGTCGAGGAACGCCCAGAGGAAGATCCAGCCCAGCGCGATCCGGGCAACGGCCCACGCGTACCGACTGGTATCCCCGTATGTCCGCTCCTCCCGTACCGGCATCCGCCTTTCCGCGGGTGGCCGCTTCGACAGAATCGCCATCGTCAATCTCCTCCTCCATCTCCCCAGCAGCCTTTCCGGTAGCACCGGGGAGCTATACCAAGTCCATCCGGAAAGGGCGCTGGCGCGTAGGACCGGAGGGCATCACCCGGAAGGTCCAACGTCCCCTCGGCCGACAGGCCCACCGCCCCCGACTTCTGAGAGTCAACACAGTGCAGGCATTCGATGACCGGGCGGATTCGTCCATGTCGGTTTACCGGACGCGGCGCGAAACGTGTTCTACCGTCGAGAAGATCCCGCAGCGATGCCGGGCCCGGCACGGAGCTCAGAGGACGGTCATGTCGTACCCCTCTGAGAAGGTCTTGCTCGCGCCGCGTCTCTGGATCTTGGCCGGTTGTACTGCTGGGCACGCCAAAGCGACCACGAGCTGCCGCAACGGGGGAGGCGCGGCCACCCCAGACCGTGTGATCCAGTCCTGGAGGGACCATGAGAAAGCTCTCAATCAACACGTTCGTCACCTTGGACGGGGTGATGCAGGCACCCGGAGGGCCGCAGGAGGATCCCACTGGTGGATTCCGGTACGGCGGGTGGTCCGTGAACTTCTGGGACGAGGCGATGGGCGAGGTCATGGGAGAGTCCATGAGCGTCCCCTTCGACCTGCTGCTGGGCCGCAGGACGTACGAGATCTTCGCCGCGCACTGGCCGTACACCGACGAACCGGGTGCGGACGCGCTGAACTCAGCCCGTAAGTACGTCGCCTCGTCCACTCTGGAAAGTGCCGACTGGAACAACTCGGTGCTGCTCAGCGGGGACGTCCCGATGCGGGTCGCCGAGCTGAAGCAGCAGGACGGACCCGAGATCCAGGTTCACGGCAGCTCGAACCTGATTCAGACGTTGCTCCGGCACAGCCTCGTCGACGAGTTCCGGATCTGGACCTTCCCGGTCGTCGTGGGCCCTGGCAAACGGCTGTTCGGCGAGGGGACGATGCCGTCGAGCTTCACTCTTTCGGCATCGAGCACGTCGTCCACCGGAGTGGTGACGGCGATCTACCAGCCCAGCGGTGACATCAACATCGGGTCGTTCGCGCTCGATGAGCCGACCGAGCAGGAAGTCGAACGGCGCCGCCGGCTCGCCGAGGAGTGACGCCGAGGCCGCCCTAACCTTGTGTCGTATGCCGCAAGACCGGACACCGCCGCCGACAGCATCCCCCGCACCCGGTGGCAACCAGGGATCGATAAACCATCGGGAGGGAGCAGGCGGCGGTCCGGGGCCGCTGGCCGGCCTGCTGGTGGCCGACTTCTCCCGGATCCTCGCCGGCCCGTACTGCACCATGCTCCTGGCGGACCTGGGTGCCACGGTGATCAAAGTGGAGAGTCCCACCGGGGATGACACCCGCACCTGGAAACCGCCGGTCCGTGGCGAGGACGCCACTTACTACCTGGCCGTCAACCGCAACAAGCGTTCGGTCGTGCTGGATCTGCGCGAGCCCGGCGACCTGCGGCTGGCCCAGGAACTGGCGGCCCGCGCGGATGTGCTGGTGGAGAACTTCCGGCCCGGTGGCCTGGAGCGGTTCGGGCTGGACCAGCCGGCGGTCAGGGCCCGCAATCCGCGCCTGGTGTACGCGTCGATCAGCGGATTCGGGCCGGGCAGGGGCGCTTCGCTGCCCGGGTACGACCTGATCGCCCAAGCGGTGTCCGGGCTGATGAGCCTCACCGGGGAGTCGGACGGCGAACCGTACAAGACCGGGGTCGCGGTGGTCGACGTGATGGCCGGCATGCACGCCGCGATCGGGATCCTGGCGGCCCTGAACCAGGTACGGGCCAGCGGTGGGGGACAACACGTCCAGGTCAACCTGCTCTCCTCGGCATTGTCCGGCCTGGTCAACCAGACCAGCGGGTACGTGGCCGGTGGCGTCACCCCGCACCGGATGGGCAACGCGCATCCCAGCCTCTGTCCGTACGAGCCCCTTCCCACCGCCGACGGTGAGCTGGTGGTTGCGGTCGGCAACGACGGGCAGTTCCGCAGGCTGTGTACGGTGCTCGGCCTGTCGCACCTGCCCGACGATCCCCGGTTCGCCCGCAACCATGACCGCACCGCCCACCGGCACCAGCTACGGCCGCTGCTGGTGGAACGGCTGGTCCAGCGACCAAAGCAGGAGTGGTTCCGGGATCTGGTCGCCGTCGGGGTCCCGTGCGGGCCGATCAACACGGTCGCGGAGGGAGTGGCACTCGCCGACGAGCTTGGCCTGGAGCCGGTGATCACCGTCGGTGAGGGGTCACGCGCGGTGCCGACGGTGCGCAATCCGATCACACTGTCGACCACCCCGACTCACCACCGTCTGCCACCTCCGTCCCTTGACGAACACGGTGCCGACATCCGGGCCTGGCTCAGCGCCCGATGATCCGCCAGATCCACGGTTCGGCATATCGCAGTTGAGTCCCGGGAAAAGTGGGGACGAAGGTCCGGACTTCCGGGTGATGCCTGGCCACCACGGAGTGGACGAAGGAAGGTTGTCGGATGGGCGAACACCGCAGCGTCATCGGAACCCGGACAGGACAGTCACCGGCAGAACGAACCCGAAGGCGAGTCGGCCTCGGCGAGAAGCGCACCTGGCCGGCGTCCTTCGCGGACCGGCTGACCGACTCGATCCCAGCGGCGCGCGACGTACTGAGGTTGCTCCGCCAGGGTGGCTTTGCCCAGCGTGACCTGTCAGACGCGGCACGCATTCCGGTGAACACCGCGGACGACCTGCCCCCGGTGACTCGGGAACAGACCGGTGTGACCTGGGTTGGCCACGCCACGTACCTGCTGCGGATCGGCGGTCTCAACGTACTCACCGACCCGGTCTGGTCCTCCCGGATTCCGGGCCAGATCCGGCGGATCACCCCGGTCGGCCTGCCTTGGGAGGCCCTGCCCCGGGTCGACGCGGTGGTGATCAGCCACAACCACTACGACCACCTCGACGCCCGGACCATCCGCCGGCTGCCACGGGACACCCCGGTGTTCGTCCCCGCCCGGCTCGGGCGGTGGTTCCACCGTCGGGGATTCACCAGGGTCACCGAACTTGACTGGTGGGAGTACGCCGAACTGGACGGGGTGGAGTTCGAGTTCGTACCGGCTCACCACTGGAGCCGGCGCAGCCCGTTCGACACCTGCCGCACCTTGTGGGGTGGCTGGGTGTTCTCGACCCCGGACACCAAGGTCTACTTCGCGGGCGACACCGCGTACGGCCACTGGTTCGGTGAGATCGGTCGGCGTCACCCCGACATCGACCTGGCGTTGATGCCGGTCGGCGCGTACGAACCGGCCTGGTTCATGCGCCGGGTCCACGTCAACCCCGCCGAAGCGGTACGGGCCTGTGACGACCTCGGTGCCCGGCGGATGGCGACCATGCACTGGGGCACCTTCGTACTCTCCCAGGAACCGCTGCTGGCACCGATGCGCGAGGCGGTGGCGGCGTGGGACAGCATCGGACGGCCCCCGGAGGACCTGTGGACCCTCTCCGTGGGAGAGACCCGGATCCTGGAACCTCGCGACACCTGAGCCGGGTCAGGCCGGATCACCGGGTGCCCGGTCAGACCGGTCCGATCCGGCCGCCTCCCGGTGACGGGCGCAACCGCCGCCCCTCCTCCGTGTCCGGATCGGGGTCACGCCGCCCGCCGGCACCGGGCCAGGCGTCTTCGCCGAATTCCGCCTCCGCTCCGGCGTCCCCGCCGGTGTCGTCATCGACCTGCCCGTCGGCCGAATAGCCGCCCATGGCCCGGTCCAGATCAGCCAATGGGACCCGCGACTCGTCGCGCCACACCCCCTCGTCACCCCGGGGCAATGCGGTGACGAGTTCCTCCCTGGTGTATTCGCCGTTGGGCAGCGCGGCGACCCGTGCCAGCAACGCCGACGGCAGTTCCAGGGTCTCGGCCGAGACACGGACCTGGTCTCGGGAGCATCGAAGCCGCTCCCGGTACGCGTGATCCAGTAGCCGGTTCAGGGCCGGTTGTCGCGCATGACTGTCCATCCGCGTCGGCTACCCGTCGCCACATCCGCCAAACCGGCCCCGCTGACCCCCTCCGGTGGAGCTGGCGAGCGCTCAGACCCCGTCGGGTCCTTCGGCGGCTGGACGGTAGTTCATGCCTTCGCCTGGGTACGGGTAGGGCACACGCGTGGACAGCGGTCGAGGGAGCGGTCGAGGGAGCGGGAGTCATGAGAATGGCAGACATCCTGGAGCGCGCGGCATGCGCGAGTGTGGCCGGCACAGAACGGGTCCTGATCATCGGTGCCGGCGACGAGCAGCACCACGACGACGGCGTCGGCCACGCCGTTGTGAGGCGGCTCTACCAGGACGCTGCCCCCTCTGCTGCGCCGCTGGTGGTGAGCACCGGGGAACGGGTGGACACCCTACGGGAACGGTGGCGCCATGCCGATCTCGTGATCTTCGTCGCCGCCGCGCGCAACGATCCGGCGCACCCGGGTCGGATCCACCTGCTCACCACCGATCTGCCGATCAGCCGGGATCCGGGAGACCGTGGCGGACAGCTGATCCGGGAACTTGCCGGCACGCCACGGCGGGTCACCGTGTATGCGGTCGAAGGAGCCAACTTCACCCCCGGTACGGGCATCACCCGCCGCGTGTCCGCCGCTGTCGACACGCTCGTGGAGCACATCGAGCATGAGATCATCGACAGCGCCGCCGACACCGGCCAGAAGGCGTCCTGAGCGAGCATCCGGCTGCGGTCAGCCGGCGTTCCATGTCGCCCCGGCCAGTCCGGCCCGTAACTGACGCAGCGAGCGGGACAGCAGCCGCGACACGTGCATCTGGGAGATTCCGACCTCGGCCGCGATCTGGGCCTGGGTCATGTCGGCGAAGAAGCGCAGCGCGACGATACGGCGTTCCCGGTCGGGCAGGCGCGTGATCAGTGGCCGCAGCGAGACCCGGTTCTCGGCCGACTCCAGTTCAGGGTCGGGTCCGCCCAACACGTCGCGGATCTCCAGCAGCGAGTCCTCCCCCGGGACCGGTTGGTGCAGTGACGCCGGACGGTAGGCGTTTCCGGCGTAGATGGCGTCGAGCACCCGACGCTCTGAGGTGTTCAGGTGTGCGGCGAGTTCGGCCACGGTCACCGATCGGCCGAGGGACACCGCCAGTTCGCCCTTGGCCTTGACCACCTTGAGGCGAAGTTCCTGAAGCTCCCGGGGCACCCGGATCGTCCATCCCTTGTCGCGGAAGTGCCGCTTCACCTCGCCGACGATGGTCGGTGCCGCGAACCGGGTGAATTCGATGTTCCGGTCCACGTCGTACCGGTCGACAGCCTTGATCAGGCCAATCGTCGCGACCTGGATCAGGTCGTTGACCGGCTCTCCCCGGCTGCGGAACCGACGTGCCAGCTTGGCGGCGAACGGCAGGTGCATCTCGATCACCCGGTCCCGGAGCCGGGCTCGGTCGGGATGATCCTTCGGCAGCCGCGCCATCGCGACCAGCAGCGCGTGAGCGAGCCGGGGGCCGCGGGAAGCGACCGCCGCGTGCCCGGACGGATCGCCCAGACCCTCGACCGTGCCCGAACCAACTGTGCCTGAACCAGCCATGCCCGAACCAACCGTGTCTGAACCAGCCATGCCAAAACCAACCGCGCCCGAACGGACTCTGTAGGACGGGTTCGCCGGGCTGGATGGGACCGCCGGCCGGTCAGGGCGGGTCGCGAGCGGCGTGATGGACATCGGAAGTCCCCTTTCTGCCGGGGCGCTGTCGGTTGCCCGGTCCGTAGGGAGCCGGTCAGCCCTGGCGTTGTCTCAGGCTGCCCGGGTACGGCCCCCGCCGAGCAGTGCCGAGGTACCGATCTAGCGGGGGCCAAAGGACCCTCTTTGGGGTACGTTTCGACCACCGCCCGTCAGCTCGGCTCGTTAGCGACTGTGACGCCACCGAAGATCGCGGTCGCGTTCACGTCGAGCGTGGGCGCGTCTGGCGACAGCGAGCCGTTTCCGGTTGTCTTGTCCTCGTAGCCGCCCATGATCGGGATGCCCCCGAGGTCCACCCGCCAGTCGTGCGGTACCAGGATGTCCACCCCGCCGAACAGCGCCAGCGCGTCCACCGTCGCCTTCTGGTCGACGTGTGCCTCCCGCAGGTCGAGGGTGGCACCTCCGAAGATCGCGGACACCCCGGTGTGGGTCAGGTGTTCGGAGTGATCCCTGATCTTCGTACCGGAGAACAAGGCGAGGGAGCTGGGACGGTGACCGGAGCGGTCGACGTGCTGCCGGGTGCCGAGGTTGAACAGCACCGCCAGCCCGATCACGACCAGAACCATCGGCCAGAACAGGCTTTCGTCGGTCCAGTCCAGCCGGTCGGCGAGCAGTACGAACCCGATCGCGGTCACTACCAGCGGCCCGAACGTCACCCGCCGCTGCGCGATGATCGCGAGCAGGCCGAGCCCGATCACAGCCATCGGCCACCAGCGGCCGATCGTGGTGCTGGTGTCCGCCACCCCGGTGGCGTCCAGGATTCCGAAGACTCCAAGGGTGAGGAACACGAGTCCGACCCAGATATGCATCGGTTTCATGGTGAATTCCCTTCTATTACCCCGCTCAGTGCCGTTTCGGGCGGTCCTGGACCGCTGAGGGGCGGCACCGGAGCGGCTGTGGTTCCCGCCGTGTCGGCGGCAAGCAGGCGAAGGAGCGTGGCGGTCACGCCGGGGATGCCCACGACCATCCAGGACATCGCCGCGGACCGACCGAAGAACACGCCCGCCTTGATCATCTCGCCCCCTCTGTTACTTCCAGCCCAACAGCGGGGCCCGGGTGCTCCCAGGGGCGAAGGCCACCACGAGACCCGGCAGGGGTCAGGAACCTGACGTGACCTAGGACCCACAGCACCCCGACCCCGACACCCCGACACCCCACCCAC
Source organism: Micromonosporaceae bacterium (assembly GCA_036375165.1). Lineage (GTDB taxonomy): Bacteria > Actinomycetota > Actinomycetes > Mycobacteriales > Micromonosporaceae > WHSM01. Next base: position 29,186 of record DASUSI010000024.1, read on the forward strand.
CCCTCTTCCTTTCGCGCGGTTTATCGATTTCTTGTTGCTTCCGAGGCACCCATAACAACGAGAAATCGATAAACCGTTGCGGGAGGGGCGGGAGGGGAAGAGGTCGGGGCATCAGCCGACGCGGCGGCGGTAGGCGAGCGCGTACCCAATAGCCTCGATGGTCCGCTGAATGCTCGCCATGTTGCGGGCCGTCACGTGGTGGACGTACCAGCCTGCGGCCTGCAGCCGGTTCAGGCGTTCCCGGTCCCGGATCAGTTGCCCGGCGTCCGCGTGCCAGACTCCGTCGTACTCCACCGCGACTTTGCGATCGGGCCAGGCGAAGTCGACCCGGGCCACGAATTCGCCGGCTGTCCATACCTCGTACTGGGGGATGGGGCTTGGCAGGCCGGCGAGTGCCATGTGGACCCGTAGCCGGGACTCCTGCGGTGACTCAGCACGACGGTCCACAAGGGAGAACACCCTGCCGGCGATCCGACAACCGTGCCGGCCGCTACCTTCCCGGAGGTAACCGACCAGGCCGCCGGAGTCGACCCGACCCAGGGCCGCCAGCGCGTCGCAGTAGGCCACCGCCTCGACCACATGCAGGCGCAGTGCGAGTTCCCAAGCGGTGCGCAGCGGCGTAGTCACCCTTATTCCGGCAACACAATCAAGATCAGATTCCGGAAGCGGTGAGGTACGTATCCGGAGTGGAGCCACAGTACCCAACCGACGTCCGGGTGCTCTGACCACGTCGACCGGATCGGTGGCCGTGGCGAGGCGGGCGCCCCACAGCCAGGCTGCGGACACGCCGGTGATGGCCGCGTCGGCGGGCAGGACCAAGGCGGCGGCCTGGGTCTTCAGGCCATGGTCGTACTGGAGGGTCGCGTCGGCGTACACGCCTCGGAGGATCCTGCGCCAGGCCGCGCTGCGGAGTTGCATCGGCGTGAGCAGACCCGCCCGCAGGGCTTCCCGGGCCAGGAACGGGCGGTGACGCAGTGAGGCTGGTTTCGTGGGAGTACGCACGCCCTGATCATGGCGAATCGGGCCCGGCTCCGTACTGTCAAATTTCTTGCCTGTGGATTGTGGACTTTTCGTTGTTATAAAGGCCGTCTTAGCAACGAGAAATCGATAAACCGTTGAAGGGGGAGGGGGGAGGGAAGAGGGAAGAGGAGGGAGGTGGGGTCAGCGGGCGGCGTGGCCCTTGATCAGCTCGCGGAACCACTGGTACGAGTCCTTCGGGATCCGGCGCTGCGTGGCGTAGTCCACGTACACCAGGCCGAACCGCTCCCGGAACCCTTCCGCCCACTCGAAGTTGTCCATCAGCGACCACACGAAGTAGCCGCGCACGTCGGCCCCGGACTCGATCGCTGAGGCGACGGCGCCCAGGTGCGCCTCGTGGTAGCGGATCCGGTCGCCGTCCGCCACCCGTCCCGACGGGTCCGGCACGTCGTGGTACGAACAGCCACTCTCCGTGACGTACAGCGGTGGCACCCGGGGGCCATACCGCTCGGTGAAGGCGACCAGGATCTCCCGCAGGCCGTCCGGCACCACGGACCACCCGAAGTCGGTCACCGGGTGGCCGGGCAGCGCGCGCAGTTCGAACGGCAGTCCCGGCGGCAGCAGCCCGCCCTCCAGCACCGACCCGGCATCACCGGCATCACCGCCGCCGGTCGCGGCGACCACAGCGGGTTGGTAGTAGTTGATCCCGAACCAGTCCAGCGGGGTGGAGATGACAGTGAGGTCATCGGCCACCGGTCCCGGCATCGCCGTGTCGTACCCCTCCGGGTACCGGCCCAGCAGGATGGGGTCGGCGAACAGCCAGTTCGCCAGGGTCGAGTACGTCTCGGCGGCGGTCACGTCCGCTTCGGCCCGGGATGCCGGCCAGGCCGGGCTGTGGTTGGAGGCGATGCCGATCCGCTGGCAGCCGGCGGCCCGCAACGCCTGCACCGCCAGGCCGTGCCCGAGCAGCAGGTGGTGTACCACCGGCAGCGCCTCGAAGCCGAGTTGCCTGCCCGGTGCGTGGTATCCGGTGGCGTAGCCGAACATCGCGACCACCACCGGCTCGTTGAGCGGCATCCACATCCGCACCCGGTCGCCGAGCCGTTCCCCGACCACCGTGGCGTACTCCGCGAGCCGGTACGCGGTGTCGCGCGACAGCCACCCTCCCGTGTCCTCCAGGGTCTGCGGCAGGTCCCAGTGGAACAGCGTCGCGACCGGGGCGATCCCCGCCTCGCACAGCGAGTCCACCAGCCGGTCGTAGAAGTCCAGCCCGGCGGGGTTGACCGGGCCGGTCCCCTGCGGCAGTACCCGGGGCCAGGACACCGAGAACCGGTACGCCCCCACCCCGAGGTCGGACATCAGCGCGACGTCGTCCTGGTAGCGGTGGTAGTGGTCGCACGCCACCGCGCCGGTGTCACCGTTTTTCACCCGGCCTGGCTGTTCGCAGAAGGTGTCCCACACCGACCGGCCCCGCCCGTCCTCGGTCACCGCGCCCTCGATCTGGTACGCGGCCGTGGCGACTCCGAACAGGAAGTCAGCGGGAAGTCTCGGCACCATCGGGCCTCCTCGGTCAGGCAACGGACTTGATGCGGTAGACGAGTACGGCCCCGAGCAGTCCGACCAGCCCGGACACCAGGTAGAGCGCGGCGTACCCGGTGGTCACGCGGTCAGCTCCGGCCAGCGACGCGAGCCACGCCCCGGCCCCGGCGACCAGCGGTGCGGCGACCACCGGGGCGAGCACCTGGGGCAGTGTGTTCGCCACGTTGATCACGCCGAGGTCCTTGGCCCGGTCGGCGGCGGCCGGCAGCACCTGGGTCACCAGGGCGAAGTCGACGGAGGTGTACGTGCCGAACCCGATCCCCAGCACCACGGCGGCGAGCACCGCGCCCGGCCAGGTCTGCCACCCGGCGAGTAGGAACGCGGCCACCGACATCAGCACCCCGGCCCAGCAGACGAATACCCGCCGCTTGCCGATCCGGTCCGACCAGTAGCCACCCAGTGTCACGGTGGCCAGCAGGGTGAGTGCGTTCAGCGCGGTGAGCAGGAAGACGCCGGTTTCCGGGTCGGGGAGCCGTACCGCGTATTTGAGGAAGAAGAACAGGTAGAGCAGGGCGATCGCGTTGCCCAGGTTGATCAGGAATCGGGTGGCCCAGGCCCAGGCGAAGTCCGGGTACGCGCGTGGGCTGAGCCAGAACCCGCGCAGGAACGTCCGGAGGTCGAAGGCTGGACGGCGATCGGGAGCCAGCACCCGGTCCCGGCGCAGCAGCACGTACGGCAGGCAGCCGGCCAGCACCACGACCGCGCAGGCCAGGTATCCGGCGAGCACGCCTCCGGCGAGGGTGGCGAGTCCGGTGCCGGCCATCACGCCGACGGTCTGCGCCACCCCGAACCAGGCTCCGCCGGCCCCCCGGTCGGCGACCGGCACCTGGTCGGGGATGGCCGCGGACAGCGCCGCGAACGGGGCGTTCAGCGCGACCTGCACCAGACACCAGCCGACGATCATGGTGGCGATGCTGGTCGCCGAGCCGAGCAGCAGCAGGCTGACCGCACCGGCGGTGGCGCCGCCGAGCACCCACGGGATCCGCCGACCGTACCGGGAGGTGGTGCGGTCCGACAGGGCTCCCCAGAGCGGGTTGGCCACCAGGGAGAACGCCGCGCCGACCCCGGCGACGAGCCCCAGTACCGCTTCCTTGTGTCCGGGCGAGACCGTCTCGGCCTGCCTGGCGAGCAGGATCTGCAGGGGGCCGTACCAGCCGACGAAGACGCCGACGGTGGCGAGCGAGAAGGCGAAGGTCCAACGCGCGGGGACGCGTTGCATGGGTTCGGCGAGCGGGTCGCGGTCGGCGGCCAGGGGTGTTGACGTCATGCCGGCCGGGCCTCCCGGAGTTCGTACCGCGGGCCGCATCAAAAGGTGGAGCTGTTTCGCGAGGAACGTACTGGTTCGTGGTCAGTCGCTGCAATACCCCATCAGGGCCGGGAATCCTGTCCCACGTCGAACCCGGTCAGGCAGGTGCCGGACCCGCGGTGGCCGGTAGCGGGGCACCTCGTACCCCGGTCATCAGGAAGCCGCTGCGCAACCGGGCCGGAATCCGGTTCAGCGGGTAACTCAGATCCTGGTCGGGTACGTGGTAGTCGAGTCCGGCGAGCAGTCGTACCGCCGGCTTCAGCAACTCCACTGTGACCTGTTCCCCGGCGCAGCGGTGACCGGTCTCGGCCTCACCGCCACCGTGTGGGAGGTAGTGGTACGGCCCGACCACGCGGCCGGCGAACCGGTCCGGGTCGAAGACCTCCGGGTCGGCCCAGATCCGTGGATCGTGGTTGATCCCGTACAGGTCGAGCAGGGTGAGCCGGCCGCGCCGGAACTCGTGGTCCTGCCAGGAGAAGTCGCGTTGCACCCGGGCTCCGAGGAACGGCGCGAACGGGTAGAACCGCCGGACCTCCTGTATGAAGTGCTCGGTGTCGCCGTCGCGCAGCCGGGCACGCCACTGTGGACTCCGGTGCAGGGCGTGGCCGGCGAAGGCGGCGTACCAGCAGACCGCCACGGTCGGCCGGATCACGTTGAGCAACTCCACCGCGGCGACCGGCACCGGTAACAGCCTCCCGGCGGGGTCCGTACCGGTGGCGAAGGCGTGCGTGGCGGTGTCCTCCGGCACTCGCAGCAGGTCGGCCCGGATGTCGCGGATCACCTTCTGCGCCCACCCTTCGGCCTGGTGCCGGGCCTGCCGGGCGCGCCAGTGCCGGGGGGCGAGCGTGGCGAACCCGTCGACCATCTCGACCAGGGTGCGGGCCAATTCGGCGTTGCCGGCCACGGGGAGCGGGGCACCGGCCCAGGCACACGCCACCCGGGTCAGCACTTCGCTCGCCTCATCGAACAACACCACCCGGCCGGTCTCGACCCAGCGGCAGGCCGCCGACTCCCAGGCTTCCGCGGCGATGTCGCTGAGCGCGGCCAGCCGCCGCGGGGTTATCAGTGACATGAACAGCGCCTTGCGGGCACGGTGCGCCGCGCCGTCCAGGGTCTGCACCCCGTCCTGGCCGAACAGGGTCTCCTTGATCGGGTTCGGCATCGCGGCACGCCGCTGGAACAGCCCGTCGTCGTAGAACAGGGCAGCGGCTTCCGGGCCGGTCAGGCAGGTCACTGATCGACCGAGCAGGCGCACGTCGAACACGTCCTTGTCCCGGTCGCGGGCCTCGGTAGAGATGAATTCATACCCCAAAGCCGCCATTCGGACAGTACGGTCGGGCGGCGGCTTCTTCATGTCCCGGTCCGTACCCAGTGGCAGGGCCGGGGCAACGTCCCCGAACGGGTGTCCTGGCACGCGGAATGTCAGCCGGAGGCTGCACAATGACACGCCGTAGTTCAGGCGAGCATGCGGAAAGGCGATCGTGACCACATCTGTACCGGAACCCGTCCCAGCCTCTGTGCCGGCGGCCCCCGGGGCCACGCCGACGACCCTGCACCAGCGGATCGCCGAGGAGCTCGGCGTCAGAGAGAACCAGGTGACCGCCGCGGTCACCCTGCTCGACGGCGGCGCGACCGTGCCGTTCATCTCCCGTTACCGCAAGGAGTTGACCGGCGCGCTGGACGACGCGCAGTTGCGGACCCTGGAGGAACGCCTGCGCTACCTGCGCGAGCTGGAGGAACGCCGGGCGGTGGTGCTCGATTCGATCCGGCAGCAGGGCAAGCTCACCGAGGATTTGACCGCGCAGATCATGACGGCCGACACCAAGGCGCGGCTGGAGGACATCTACCTGCCGTACAAGCCGAAACGGCGCACCAAGGCACAGATCGCACGGGAGAACGGCCTGGAACCCCTCGCGGACGCGCTGCTGGCGGACCCGATGCTGGATCCGTCCGGCACCGCCCAGGACTACGTCACCGAGGCGGTGCCGGACGCGGCGGCGGCGCTGGAGGGCGCGCGGGCGATCCTGGTGGAACGGTTCGCTGAAGACGCCGACCTGATCGGGGCGCTGCGGGAGAAGCTGTGGCAGCGGGGTCGCCTGGTGTCCCGGGTACGGGAGGGCGCGGCGGAGAAGGGCGCGAAGTTCTCGGACTACTTCGACTTTGAGGAGCCGTACCCGTCGTTGCCGTCGCACCGGATCCTGGCGCTGTTCCGGGGTGAGAAGGAGGAGGTGCTTGACCTCACCTTCGACCCGGAGCCGTCCCCGGACGTCCCCGAAGGACCCAGTGGGTACGAAGTGGACATTGCCGCGAGGTTCCGGGTCGCGGATCTGGGTCGGCCGGCGGACCGGTGGCTGAACGACACGGTGCGGTGGGCGTGGCGTACCCGGATCCTGGTCAAGCTGGGGATCGACCTGCGGGGCCGGCTGTGGCAGTTCGCCGAGGACGAGGCGGTACGGGTGTTCGCCACGAACCTGCGGGACCTGCTGCTCGCCGCGCCGGCCGGGGCGCGGACCACGATGGGCCTGGACCCTGGTTTCCGGACCGGGGTGAAGGTGGCGGTGGTGGATCCGACCGGCAAGGTGCTCGCCACCGGGGTGATCCACCCGCACCAGCCGGCGAACCACTGGGACGAGTCGATCGCGGCGCTGGCGAAGCTGTGCGCGGCCCACAAGGTGGAGCTGGTGGCGATCGGCAACGGTACGGCGTCCCGGGAGACCGACCGGCTGGTCACCGAGTTGGTCAGGAAGCATCCGGCGCTCGGGCTGACCAAGATCGTGGTGTCGGAGGCCGGCGCTTCGGTGTATTCGGCGTCGGCGTACGCGTCTGAGGAGCTTCCCGGGATGGACGTGTCGCTGCGCGGGGCGGTGTCGATCGCCCGCCGGTTGCAGGACCCGTTGGCCGAGTTGGTGAAGATCGACCCGAAGTCGATCGGGGTCGGGCAGTACCAGCACGACTTGGCGGAGGGCAGCCTGTCCCGTTCCCTGGACGCGGTGGTGGAGGACTGTGTGAACGCGGTCGGGGTGGATGTGAACACCGCGTCGGTGCCGCTGCTGTCCCGGGTGTCGGGGATCAGCGCGGGACTGGCGCAGAGCATCGTGTTGCACCGGGACAGCAACGGCCCGTTTCGGACCCGGAAGGCGCTGAAGCAGGTGCCCCGGCTGGGCCCGAAGGCGTTCGAGCAGTGCGCCGGGTTCCTGCGGATCCCGGGTGGTGATGACCCGCTGGACAGTTCCGGGGTGCATCCAGAGGCGTATTCGGTGGTACGCCGGATCTTGACCGCCACGGACGGCGATATTTGTTCGTTGATCGGGAACAGCCGGGTGTTGCGCACGCTGAAGCCGACCGAGTTCGTGGACGACACTTTCGGCCTGCCGACCGTCACGGACATTCTCGCGGAGTTGGAGAAGCCGGGCCGGGACCCGCGTCCGGAGTTCCGCACCGCAACGTTCGCGGAGGGTGTGGAGAAGCTGTCAGATCTGAATCCCGGAATGGTGCTGGAGGGCGTGGTCACGAACGTGGCGGCGTTCGGCGCGTTCGTGGACGTCGGGGTTCACCAGGACGGCCTGGTTCACGTGTCCGCGATGTCTCACAACTTCGTGAAGGACCCGCGTGACGTGGTGAAGTCGGGTGACCTGGTACGGGTGAAGGTGCTCGATGTGGACGTGCCCCGGCAGCGGATCTCGCTGACGCTGCGGCTGGAGGACGAGGCGACTCCGGCCCGGCAGGACCGCGCCCCGGGTGGCGACGGTCGGCCGCGTGGCGGCCAAGGGGGCGGCCAGGGGGGTAAGAGCGACCGCCGTGACCAGGGCCGCCGGGGTCAGAGTCGGCAGGGTCAGGTGCGGCAGGGACGCGGCAGCGACCCGCAGGGTGCGATGGCGGAAGCGCTGCGCCGGGCCGGGCTCGCCTGAGCCGTACATAATCGTCTGGGGCCTCCGTGGTCAGACCACTGTGGAGGTCCCAGACGGGGTACATCGGGCGGGAGGGTCGGCGAGGACGAGAGGATGTCAGGTTCGTACTCGATCAGGCCCGTGACCTGATCCGGTCGGGAACCACGGCTAGCTCAGTTCGAGTTCGCGCAGCGCCCATTCGTACCGGCGCATCATCTCCTCGTAGTCGGTCACGTACAGGCCATACCCGAAGTCCTGGAACAGCAGCTTGCCGATTGTCAGGAACTTCTCGGTCTCGGGCGTGGCAAGCAGTTTGACCAGGGCGTCGTACTCGCCCTCGATGAACCAGAAGCTCTTGCCAGTCGGCGCGAAGAAGGTCTTCGGCTCCGTGAACATGCCTTCGGCCGCCTTCTTGGTGAAGAATTCCTCAACCTCGTGGGAGTACTTCACGGCAGCCTTCTCGCGTCCCGGGAATGCCTGCCCGAACGTGGTGACCATCGCAGCCTTCATATCGTCACCTCCTTCCGGCCCGTCGCCGCCGGGCCACCCCGCCTACCCACCACACTTCGCCGTTGAAAAACCGTGCAGCAGGGACGTAGGTCCCGCAATTCGCCACTGGAAGTCCCGTCCAGAGCCCGCCCGAGATCTCTCGCACTTCCCCGAGATCTCGGGCGGTTTCGTCTGTGAGGGCTGTTGCCGCCGCTGGGCTATATGGGCGCTTTGTAATTGGTGATCGTGGCGGTGATGTCGCGGATGGTGGGGTCGGTCTGCTGTTCGAGGAGGTGTTTCTGCCAGTGGTGGAGGTGTCCGGGGTCGATGTCCCTTTGGTAGAGGTGGGGGGTGAGCCGGAGTGTGGTGACCAGAGCGGACAGCGCCAACGCGCGGGGGTCGGGTCGTTGGGTCCCGGCGCGGTAGTGGTCGAGCATGCGGCGGATGCGTCCCCGGGCGCGGACGGGGTAGGCGCGTCGGGTGGGGACGTACGCCAGGCGGCGGCGGAATGACCAGAAGCGTTTGCGGGTGGTGTGGTGGATGATGCCGGCTGCGACCAGGTCGGCCTGTACCCGCTGGTAGAGGCCGGTGTCGGCGAACTGTTGGACGAAGTCGTGCAGTCTGAGGGTGCCGCCGGATTGTGAGAGGAGGGTGAGCGCGGTGTCGGTGATCCGGTCGCCGGTCGCGTCGTCGTTCATGATCGTGATGCGGCCTGGGTCTCTGGTGAGGACGCCTTCTCGAACGTTGTCCTGCCATCCGATCCGGACTCGTTTGGTCAGCCACAACTCCAGCAGCACGGCTGCCGCGAGTCCACGGTGGAGTGTTTTCTCGTTGACGTGCTGGTTGCCGGTGTCGTCGTCGTGGGCGATCAGGAACAGTTCGGTGGGCAAGGACATCGGAGTGGGATCCTCGTCGGTGGGCAGGATCCGCTTGAGCCGGTCCAAGGCGGTGCGCTCCATGAGTTGAACGGCCATCGGTCAACATCTCCTCCAATACGGCATTTGTGCTGTTACCTGTGGGGTGTGTCGGCGCATCTGGCGCCGGGTTCGCCGCCGTCCGGCCCCTCCTTTCCCACGGTTTAACGATTTCTCGTTGCTAAGACGGCCTTCATAACAACGAAAAGTCCACAAACCATGCGCGCACACGGGACTGGTGGGTCGGTTCACGGGACCAGCCGAGCGCGGCAACCACAGTCAGGACCAGCCCGACCAACGCCGGTAACGCGAGCCAGGCGATCCGGTTCCCCGCCGGCCCCACCAGCGGGTCAGTACCCCCGGCGACGAGTCGGGCGTCCCGGCGGTCCCGGCACGGGTACACGTCTCCGCAGGCGCGGCACCGGCCCGTCCACCAGTCCCGCACGTGAATCCGCAGGTACGACCTGGCGACTTCCACCGCACCCCCGAACGGCAACACCCGCCGCACAACAGCGGGACCTCGACCCGTCATCTACACGTCCTTCCTGGTCCTGAACCCGGGCACGGCGAATACGCCCATCTGGCGGGCGACTCCGTCCACTAGGGACAAGCGCACGCTACCTTGACGGCCGGCCAAATGACAATATTTCAACTGGGTCGACCGTTTCTCTGTCTACTGTTGCCGGTCGACCCTCGATACGTGTTAAATATCGGATGCCCCAGGTATTCGATCTTTAAGGTGGTTGCATGAGTTGGGAAACGACAGGCTCGACCGTGCCGCGTCGCGAACTCGGTCGTCGGCTACGCCGACTACGTGAGGAAGCCGGCGTGACGATCGCTATGGCGTCCAGGAAGTTGGAGTGGTCGTCGCCGAAGATTTGGCGCATCGAGAAGGGCGAGGTCGGGATGCGCTCGCTCGACGTACGGCAGATGTGCGAGCTGTACGGCGCGGAGGCCGAGACCACGGCCAGTCTGGAAGCCTTGGCGAAGCAGACCAAGGTCAAGGACTGGTGGCGGATCTACAGGGACGCCATTCCCCACAGCTTGGACCTGTTCCTCGGGCTGGAGGAGGCAGCCGACACGTTCCGCTGGTACGAGTCACATCTCTTTCCCGGCATCGCCCAGACCGAGCGGTACATGCGCGCGGTCCTCCAGACCGACCACACCTTGTCAGCGGACGAGATTGACACGCGGGTCGAGGTCCGCCTGAACCGTCAGGCCATTTTGAGGCGCAAGATCGATCCACCGCGCTACGACTTCATCGTGGATGAGGACACGCTGCGCCGACCGGTCGTCCCGTCCGATGTGATGGCCGAGCAACTCGATCACGTTGTCAAGCTGACCGAGCTTCCCAACGTGACCCTGCGGATCGTCCCTTACTCTGCGGGGCTACATCCGGGTGTCAGGTCAGGCCCCTTCGTGATCCTGGGGTTCCCCCAGACCACCCGCAGCGGGTTCTCCGAACCCGACACGGTGTACATAGAGGACTTCACCGGTGGCCTCTACCTCGACAAACCTTCGGACGTCGAGCGATACGCCGATGCGTTCGACCGGCTACGCGAAAGATCACTTGACGAGTCAGCGACCAAAGACCTCATGCGACAGGTAGCAAGGAGCCTGAAATGACCAGCCTCACGACGTCATGGAAGAAGAGCAGACGCAGCGCGAGCGAGAACTGCGTCGAAGCGCGCCTCACCGAGACCGGCGACGTCCAAGTCCGCGACTCCAAGGACCGGACCGGCCCCGTGCTCACCTTCACCCCCGCCGAGTGGGACTCCTTCATCAGCGGAGCCAAGGACGGCGAGTTCAGTCTCTAACGCATGGCGCGGGAGGGGTGGCCACCCGAATATCCCGAGACCCAGGCGGACAGCGCGACTGTCCGCCCGGGTCACAGATGTCCCAAGCTCTGTAACGGCAGGTGTACACGCCTACCTGCGAGAGTTCGGACTCGTGTTTTGGGCGTTCGACTTCGTCGTGACTCCTGATGGCGGGTGGCGGTTCCTGGAATGCAACCTGGCGGTCAGTTCGGCTGGATCGAGCATCACACTGGCCTGCCTATCAGCGCCAACATCGCGGATGTGCTCCAGAAGGGGGCGGACGAGTGACAGAGACCAGGTGGACCGAGCGGTCTCACGCGCTCGCTGACGCACTCCGTGGCGCTAAAGCGATCACTGGTCCGGAGTGGCACGACGTGTTTGCCACGGCCCCGCGTCATGTGTTCGTACCCCGTTTCTACGCAATGGACAGCTTCAACTCTCCTCGAACCCTTGTCGATGGCAACAACCCAGAACAACATGACGCATGGCTGGAGATGGTGTACCGCGACACGGTGCTGATAACCGCCTACGAGGTAGCCGGCCGGATGGACGATGGCACGGAGATACGGGTCAGTAAACGGCGTACAACGAGCTTGGCTTGACTCACCCGACTCCGACGTTTCGTGGCCGCTCCTTCAGGGAGGCAAGACCGACCGGCTGTGATCCGGCAGCGGATGCGCCGCACCAGGTGACGTGCCTGTCCGGGGCTGCGCGATGATCGGGGGATGGCCGAGACGCTGTCCACGTTCCTGGTGACCTACACGTACGTGACCGACATGGAGAACCGGCGTACCCCGCACCGGCAGGACCACCTGACGTGGCTGCGCGCCGAGGCCGACGCAGGTCATATGGTCTTGGCGGGGGCCACTCTGGATCCGGTGGACACGGGAGTCCTGGTGGTACGGGGCGAGGACGTGTACCAGGTGCGGCGGATGCTGCTCGATGACCCGTACGCCAAGGCGAACCTGATCACCGCTGTCACGGTCCGCCCGCTGGGCCTGGCGGTCGGCGGCTGAACCGCCGGTGGTGCCCCGCCAAGCCCTACGCGGACGGCAGATCCGTTACCGGCGGCGGCCACGCCCGGTACGCCACCCGGTACGCCACCCGGTGCCGACCCCGGCCAGATGCAGCGCGATGCACAGCAGTCCGGCGGTGGTCAGGGTGCCCGCGTCCAGTAGCGGACCCAGGTCGGCACCCGCCAGTTCCAGCAGCAGGAGCAGTCCGAACAGGACTGCGGCGATGATCGCGAACACGTTGCCTCCAAGAGGTGCGGTCTTGCTGCCTCCTTACCCCCGAAGCGATCTACTCAACCGTGGTGCCTCGCCACGGCGGTAGCGTAAGCCCATCACCCCGGGCTAATCCTCCACATTGGCGTGACGGACCGCCGCTAGGATGCTCCGGACAGTGACAGTGGTGGGATGGTCAGGTCCCAACACCCGCTCACGATCAGCCAACGTCGCCTGATGCAGCCCGATCGCCTCATCCAACCGACCCGCAGACTCATACGCGGAAGCAAGCGTGACACCGGCCATGCTGGTGAACTCCTGCCGGTTGGTCGTGACCAACACCTTCGTAGTGCCGGTCGACGGCAGAAGCTCGGTCAGCGCATCCGGAGAGCCCACGTTGTCGAAAACCACGAGCCGCCGGCCCCCGTTGTCGCGTTCCAACCAGCCGCGCACCGCCGCCGCAAGATCTTCGGGTGCCGCGTCAGCGCTGCTGCGCAAGCCAAGCCGTTCCGCGAGCAGCGCCAGATCGGTAACCGGCCCGGACTCGGCGTTGATCCACGCCACCAGGTCGTAGCGATCCGCAATGCACTGTCGGGCGTACTGGGCGGCCAACTGCGATTTGCCCACCCCGCGCTGGCCCGGCAACGCAACCAACGCTGCCCGCCCCTTACGGCCCATCGCCCGGCGCAACTCCTTCGCCTCGGTGGGTCGATCCTGCCAATGCCAGGCGACATGCGGGATCGCACCGAACACCCGATCGTTCGAGTCCGCCGAACCGGCTGCGTCCGGCTCGGACCTGTGCCGGACCACATCGACAGCGACCGCTGCCACGACCAGCACACCGACCCCTGCCCAGGTCACGAACGGCCACCACCACCACGACACGTTCACGGTGCTGGCGGCGAATTCGCTGACCAAGCCGACGGCGGCAGCGACGACGACGCTGGTCACTGAGACCCGAGATGGCCTCCACCGACCCATACACGATCTCCGACCGCTTGTTGAGGGTGTGGTACGTGACGCACACAGCCCGCCACGCACTGCCACCCTACGACGCCGGACTGTCCAATCAGGCTCGCCGCCCGGCCCCTTCCCGAGCCCACTTCCGGGTACGAGATTAGATGAGCATGAAACAACGGTAAGCAACCGTCAGATAGCTCTTAGACACCGCTTCCCTCGGGTCGGCTGCTGCGGCAGCATGGCACGCATCTTCCGGCCGTGCCCCGCTCCTGATGGCCCACTGAGAGGTCACCGTGTCGCTGCGTATCGAGTCCGCCCGATCCGAAGAGCTGTTCGTCGGCACGTCCGACGCGCCCCGCCAGGTGGCGCGGGTGGCCCTGGCCGGGACCACCGGCCCGGTGCGGGTGAGCCTGGAGTTCGAGGCGGGCCGGGCGTTGGCCGATGAGGTGACCGTGACCCTGGACGGCACCGCCCCGCTGGTCGCTGAGGTGGCCTTCGACACCGACGCCACACCCGGCACCGCGCTGGCCGCGCGGGCGGTCGCCACCGCCGAGGACGGCACCCGGGTCCACCAACCGCTCGACGTGATCGTTGCCGAGACCGGCTGGACCATGCACATGGTCAGCCACTTCCACTACGACCCGGTCTGGTGGAACACCCAGGCCAGCTACACCGCCACCTACGACGTACGCGACGAGCCGGGCGCGCCGCGCCGGGGTTACAAGAACCCGGGATGGCCCGGGTTCTCGCTGGTCCGGGCTCACCTGGACCTGGCCCGGCGGGACCCAGAGTACCGGTTCGTACTGGCCGAAGTGGACTATCTCAAGCCGTACTGGGACGCGGTCCCGGCGGACCGGGCGGTGCTGCGGGAACTGGTCCGCGCCGGACGGGTGGAACTGATGGGCGGCACGTACAACGAACCGAACACCAACCTGACCAGCGCCGAATGCACCATCCGGAACTTCGTGTACGGGGTGGGTTTCCAGCGGGACGTGTTGGGCGCGGACCCGGCGACCGCCTGGCAACTCGACGCGTTCGGGCACGATCCGCAGTTCGCCGGGATGGCCGCCGACGCGGGCATCACGTCCAGCGCCTGGGCGCGCGGCCCGTTCCACCAGTGGGGTCCGATGGTACGGAGCTGGGGCGACCCGGAACGGCGAGGCCCGCGCGACGCCAGCGTGATGCAGTTCCCGAGCGAGTTCATGTGGCTTTCGCCGTCCGGACGCGGCGTACTCACCCACTACATGCCGAACCACTACGGCGCGGGCTGGCAGATGGAGTCCTCACGGGACCTGGCTGAGGCGTGCGAGCGGGCGTACCAGCTCTTCCTGGGGTTGAAACCGGTGGCGTTGACCCGAAATGTGCTGCTGCCGGTCGGCGGCGACTTCAACCCGCCGAACAAGTGGCTGATGGACGTCCACCGGGGTTGGCGGGAGCGGTACGTCTGGCCGCGTTTCGTGTCCGCGCTGCCCCGGCAGTTCTTCGCGGCGGTACGCGAACAGATGGCCGCTCACGGCATTACAGCGCCGCCCCAGACCCGGGACATGAACCCGGTCTACACCGGCAAGGACGTGTCGTACGTGGACACCAAGCAGGCGAACCGGCTCGCCGAGCAGTTGCTGGTGGAGGCGGAGACCTGGGCGACGTTGGCCCGGCTGCTGGTCGGCCGGGCGTACGACGACGCGGCGTTCGACCGGGCGTGGCGGCTGTTGCTGTTCGGCGCGCACCACGACGCGATCACCGGCTCGGAGTCCGACCAGGTGTACATCGACCTGCTGACCGGCTGGCGGGAGGCGCACGACCTGGCGCGTGCCGCCCGGGACGAGGCCGTCGGGGCGCTCGCGCAGGCCGTGGCCGCCGACGGGTTGGTGCTGTTCAACAGCCTGAACGTGGACCGGTCCGACCTGGTGTCGGTGCCGTTCGAGGGGTTGTTGCCGGCTGATGAGCGGGGCGACGCACTGCCGCACGTGGTGGACTCCGGCCGGCTCAGCTTCCTCGCGCCGGAGGTGCCGGGGGTGGGTTACCGCACCGTGCCGCTGGTGGCGGGGAAAGCCGCGGGTTGGGAGTCGGACGACGGCTGCGAGATCGCCAACCAGCACTACCGGCTGCGGGTGGACCCGGCCCGGGGCGGCTGCGTCGCCAGCCTGGTCGAGGTGGCGAGCGGCGAGGAACTGATCGCACGCGGCCGGGTGGGCAACGAGTTGCTGGTGTACGAGGAGTACCCGGATCATCCGGACTTCGGGGAAGGCCCATGGCATCTCGTACCGAAGGGCCCGCCGGTCGACACGTCGGGTTCACAGCCCGCCGAGGTACGCCGCGAGGTGTCCCCCGCAGGTCAGCGACTCACGGTCACCGGCAGTGTGGCCGGTGTCCGCTACACCCAGACCCTCACCCTGTGGCACGGCATGGACCGGCTCGACTGCGCCACCACGATCCACGAGTACGCGGACTCGGACCGACTGATCCGGGTGCGCTGGCCCTGCCCGGTGCCGGGCGGGCTGCCGGTCAGCGAGGTCGGGAACGCGGTGATCGGGCGGGGTTTCGGGCTGATCGACGTGGACAGCGCGCGGGCTCCGTGGACCCTGGACAACCCGGCGTACAACTGGTTCGGGTTGGGTTCGACGGCGCGGCTGCGGGTGTCCGACCCGGCGGGTCGTGTGGTCGGCGAACGGGCGATCGGGATTGCCGAGCTGGTGTTCGCGGACTGGGAGGCCGCCGGGGCGTTGGGCGGGGAACTGGCGACCGCACTCGCCCGACGAGGTGTGACTTCTACCACAACCGTGGCCGATGGCCCACGTTACGGGAACCTTGACGTGGACTCCAACCTCCCGGACATCCGAATCGCGGTCGGCACCCACGGATTCGTCCACCAAATCTTTGCGGAAAGCGACTACGCTACCGCGTTAGCTGCGCAACTGAGCGTCACCGGTCGGGCGCGGCTGTTGCTGCCGGCCGGTAAGCCACTCGCTGAGGTGTGGCAACCGGGCGGCGACCTCACCAGCCCGGATCTGCTTCCGGTGCTGGTAATCGCCGGGGTGGACTCCGATGAGCTGGCTGGTGAGGTCGCCGCGTTGGTCGCAGATCTCGCCGACGGAATCGTCGAGCTGCGACAGTCCATTGTGGATGATGCCCTTAGCGAGCCTCTGCGGGACCGTACCGCAGTGCTGTTCAACCGGGGAATACCGGGGTTCGCGGTCGACCCGAGTGGCGCTCTGCACTTGTCCCTGCTGCGGTCCTGTACGGGGTGGCCGTCCGGCATCTGGATCGACCCTCCGAAGCGGACCGCACCGGATGGTTCCGCGTTCCAGCTTATGCACTGGACCCACACTTTCGAGTATGCGTTCGCATCTGGACCCGGCGACTGGCGCGCGTTAGGGATGGTACCCCGCGCCGCCGGTTACAACCGTCCCTTGTGCGCAATACCAGCCACTTCGGACAGTGACTCCCACCTGCCGGCCGCCGCTCGACTGCTGGAGGTCAGCCCCGCCAGCGGCCCGGCGGGCGGCTCGACCGGACAGGTGATGGTCAGCACCGTGAAGGCCGCCGGAAACCCCCGCGCCCAGGGCCACGACGCCAGCGCCGACCCGACCGCCGGCCTGACCGTACGGTGCTACGAGACCACCGGCTCCCCGGTCCGGGTACGGGTCGCCGGCCCGCTGCCGTTGACCCGGGGAACCCGCACCGACCTGCTGGAACAGCCGGTCGAACCGGCGGCGGAAGTCGACGGCGGGATCGAGGCGGACCTGTCCGGCGCGGGCATCCTGACGCTGACGGCGGTGCCGACAGACCCGGCCCCGGCGCTTCCGGGTGAGCCGGCCCGGGAGCCGGTGCAGCCGGTACCCACCCGCTACTGGCTGCACAACAAGGGTCCCGCCCCACTCGGTAACCAGCCGGTCAGCGTGTTCCTCTCCCCGGAGCGGTTGCTCACCTCCGGCGAACCGGTCCCGGTCACGGTCACGGTGTCCAGCGAACTCGTGGCCGCCCCGGTGTCGACCCGGGTGGCACTCGTCGCACCGGACGGTTGGCGCGTGGATCCCCCCGACCAGGAGGTACGGCTCGCCCCAGGCGGTTTCTCGATCTTCGACGCGAATGTACGCCCCGCGGCTGACCCGGCACCCGGCAACCACTTCCTCGCCGCCCAGATCATCCACGGCGGACAGAGCTATCAGGACGTCACCACGGTTCACGTCCCCGGTGGACCGCCCGGCGGGCTGGATGTGTCGCTGGATGTGTCGCTGGCCGTGTCGCTGGCCGTGGACACGATCACCGTGGCGGCCGGTGACCGGACCACCCTTCCGGTACGCCTGGCGAACTCCACGCGCGGGGAGATCCGTGGCGAGCTGCAGGCGGTGAGCCCGTACGGCACCTGGGACTTCGTACACCCCGCGGCCCAGGGATTTTCGGTGCCGCCCGGCGAGGCGACGGCGGTCGACATCGAGCTGGCCCCACCCGTGGACACCGCACCCGGCACCTGGTGGCTATTGGCCAAAGTCAACTGGTACGGGCGGATCGGATACTCCCCGGCGATCGCCGTGCGGGTGACCCGGCCGTGACCGCGCGGACCGGGGTATCCGACACGGTGGCACGGGTGGCCGGGGAGCCGGTACCGGCCTCCCGGGTCGAGGAGCGGCTCGCCGCGCTGCGTACCGGGCCGCACGCCGGGTTGCTGCCCCGGGGCGGGCGCGAGTTCCGGCAGTTGCGCCGGTGGATCGGGCAGCTCGTGGTCGCCGAAGCGGTCTGCGAGACGGCGGCGCGGCGGGCCGGCCTGGTCCCCGCCGAGGACCCGCTACGGCTGGACGAGTCGGACGAGGTGGCCGTGGTGGAGTTGGGCAGCCTCGCCGCGGCGGTGCTGGACACCTCCCCGTACGCCCGGGGCGTCTACCGGCACCTGCTGGCCGCCAGCGAGGTGCCGGATGCCGACGCCGAGGACTACTACCGCCGCAACCGGGACCTGTTCCGTACCCCGGAGGCGCTGGCCCGTGGGGGCGACGCGGCCCTGCCGTACCAGCGGGTGCGGCAGCGGATCCAGACCCGGCTACGGGAGGCCGCCGCCCGTCGCCAGTTCCTACGCTGGCTCGACACCCAGACCACGGCGCTGGTGGAACTCTGCCCCGGCTGGGAGCACCCGGGCGACCCGGCGCAGCCGGACAACACCCACCGCCACTGACCCGCCCCGCCACACCCCCCTGCTGGATCTTGGAAACGTACCGCGATTATTTAGCGGTACGTTTCCAAGATCCGGTCGAAACTGGCGGGGCCCACTCGGCCCACTCCGGAACCTGGAAGTCGTGAACCTCGGTCATTGGTCGGATCGCGGTCAGGGTGGCGTACCCCTCAGCGAGCCACGCCAGGTCTGTGCCGGGCTCATGGCGGAACCGGCTCTGCTCCACGGAGATCCGTACGAAGTCCTCCCCGGTCTCCGCGATCGCCATCTGGACCTGCCCGAAGCGGGCCAGCCTGGCCCGGCGCAGACCCCGGATCCGGTCCGGCGGCAGGTCCGGGACGTTGAGGTTGAGCACCGTACCGTCCGGTGCCTCTGCGAGCATCGGCAGCAGCCTGCTCACCAGCCCCGTCGCGGTGGCCCAGTTGCGGTCCTCGTGATCGGCTGCCGCCAGGCCAACGGTTTCCTCGTCGTCCGCATCGTCGTCCAGTTCGTCCGCCGTCGGGCCCGGGGCCGCATCGTCGTTGCCGAGCGACGAGAGCACATCCAGCGACACCGCCATCGCGGGACGCCC
The DNA here is from genome assembly GCA_036375165.1 of Micromonosporaceae bacterium. Taxonomy (GTDB): domain Bacteria; phylum Actinomycetota; class Actinomycetes; order Mycobacteriales; family Micromonosporaceae; genus WHSM01. The sequence goes on from DASUSI010000024.1 coordinate 48,097, forward strand.
CTGGGCGGCGGCGGTGAGCGCCGCGCCCACCGTGCCGGAGTGCAGCACCGCGCGGCCGGCGTTGGCGCCCAGGTTGATACCGGACAACACCAGGTCCGGCGGCTGTCCGAAACTGGACAGCAGCGCCAGCACCACGACGTAGCTCGGTGACGCCGCCACGCCGTATGCCGCGACATCGGCCAGTCCGTCCAAGGTGGTGCGCTCGATGATCACCCGGCCGTCGCTGGTGTACGCCCCCATGGCGGCACCGCTGCCGCTGGCCTCAATCAGCGGTGCGGCGACCACGACATCGAGACCGTGGGCTACGGCGGCTTCCGCCAGCCGCCGCAGTCCGGGGGCCGCGATGCCGTCGTCGTTGGTGATCAGCACGCGCCGTCGCTCGTTCATGGTCTATCTATGACCCGATCCGGAAGTTTCAATCTTCAATCCGGACAAGTGGCCAGGAATCAACTCGGGGGTACGCCGTCCTCCCTCGGGGGGTCGGCGGCGGCTTTCCGCTCGCGTTCCCGACCCAGTTCCACCAGTCGCAGGGTGTGCTCGCGCTGCCGTACCGCAACGACCGCGATCGCGAAGGTCACCAGTGGCACCGCCAGCAACGTGACAACCTCGCCCCAGCCCCGCACCCCCATGTCCTCGCCGCTGATGTCCGCTATGGACGGTTGCAATCGCCAGCCCTGGTTGATGCCGAACACGTCGTAGCCGATCACGATGAGGAGGACCAGGGTGGGCGCGACAAGCGCGAGGACCCGACGCCGGGTCCCGGCCTCCAGTCGGAACACCACGTAGCCGATGAACCCGACCGCCACCACGGCGAGCGGCAGGCTCCATGCGCTGAACCGGATCCCGGCGACCGGAATGACCTTGTAGTTCCCTTGCAGGTACTCCAGGTAGCTGGTTGCGGCGAGCAGCCCGGCGGCACCGACCAGGAGCCCGATCCGGCGCCAGCCGAGTTGCCGCCGTACGGATTGCCGCGCGGTCGGCACCCAGAGCGCGGCGACCGTGGTGATCCCGAGCGTCAACCACACCAGGCTGTACGGCGGGGTGATGGCAGCGGACTTGCCGACGACCCAGGCGAACCACACCCCGTCCCAAGCGACGAGTCCCAAGGCGACGGTCGCGGCGAGCAGCCGCCAGCCGACGACGGTGGCCACGATGGGGACCACCCACGCGGCCACCGGCAGCACGGCGTACCAGAACTCGGCACCGTAGCCCGGGTGGTATCCCGGTCCGGCTCCCTCCGGAATCATCCACTGGTTCAGGAACGCGTACTCCAGGATCGAGTACGACCCTGCGACCAGCATGAGCAGCGAGCCGAGCAGGCCGAACACCGCAGCCGCGGGCGCCCAGCGTGGGTCGGTCAAATACCCGGCCGTGCCGCCGAGCCGTCGCCACAGTGCCGCCGAGACCAGGTTGACCGCCTCGCGTGGCCGTGGATACCGCTGGCCCGGGGATGTGCCCTCCATCAGCACTCCGATCATCTCCTCCTGGTAGATGGCGCGGTGATCGGCGGGGTAGAGCGCCAGCAGGATCCGGTACCGGTGCTCCAAGGGGTTCATGCGGCACCTCCGCCAAGAGCCAGCTTGCGGAGCCGCGAGGCGGCCAGGTCGGCGCGTTTGCGTAGTCGTTCGGTCTCCCTGGCCAGGCGGGTGGCACCGAGCGCGGTGATCCGGTAGTAGCGGCGCAGTCTGGACTGCACCACTTCCTCGCGGTCCACTTCGATCAGTCCCTCGTTCCGGAGCCGTTCGAGCACTCCGTAGAGGGTGCCGGCCTGCAACCGGACCTGGCCGTCGGAGATCCGTTGCACTTCCTGGATCACGGCGTACCCGTGTCGGGGCTCGTCCACCAGAGCGGTCAGCACCAGGAACGCCGGTTCCCGCATCGGAGCTTCAGTCATGCCGTCAGTATATACATCTAGCCGATATATACGCCGTACAGAAGTCAAAAGCCGGAACGAGGAAAACGGAAATGCCAATGGCTCGACAACCAACGATCAGTTGAACGAGGAATCAACTGTCGGGCAGCGCCAGAGGCCGTCCGGTCCACGACGCGCGTCAAGGGCCCACAGCGGCCCACAGAATCAGCGGAACGTTTCCGCTGGTAGAGCCGCTAATGCGAATCGATCGGGGAGATCAGCAGGTGCGGATCACCGCACACCCGACCGCACCGTCCGCGCCCAGTGTGGTGACAAGTGACGGGCGGTTCGCGCCGTCCGGCTCGCGCTCCGCCATTGCCAGTACGCCCGCGACCTGGAACCCGCCGAGCGCGCTGAAACTGTTGCCGACCTGCTGCGACACCGCGACCCGACGTACCCCGGCACCGGCCGTGCCGAGCCCCCGGTCCACTCCGGACTGTTCGGCGGCGTCCAGTTCACCGTCGCCGCTCTGCGCCAGGCTGACCAGCCACAGCTTTGCGGGGTCGATGCCGGTACGGGTCAGCAGCGCCCGGATCGTGTCTGCCAGTCGCGCCGCACGGGTGTCCACGTCGGCGTCCCAGGCCACCGTGCCGAACTCGAAGTCCACCAGTTCCGCGAGCGGCTCCCCGGCACCTTCCCCACCGCGCAGCAGAAACATCACACAGCCCTCACCGAGCGGGGTGGCAGCCCCGGCGCGCAACTCGTCGGCCGCCCAACCGACCGGTGCGGAAAGCTCCTCCACGCTGCCGACCACAAGCGTCTCGGCGTAACCCCTGCGGATCATGCGGGCTGCGTACCGCAAAGCGTCCAGCCCGGTGGCGTGCCCGCCGGAGATCGTGCTGTTCAGCCCGCGCAGCCCGTGCCAGATGGCGGTGCGACCCGCCGGCCCGTTCATCACCGTGTTCGGGAACGCCGCCGGATCGACGAAGTACGGCTTGTCGCGGACGAACGTGTCCTTGAGGAAGTCGGTGATGCTGGCCAGGCTGCCGGTGCTGGTGCCGAGCACCAGTCCGACCGAGCCCCGGTCAGGGGCCGCCGCCACCGTGTCCTGGTCCAGCAGCATCCCGCTTGTGGTGATCACCATCAGGGTCATCCGGTCCAGGGTGCGGATGCTCTTCCCGGCCAACAACCGGGCAGGTTCGAAGTCCGCGACCGGATAGCCCGACGGCGGCGGGCCGGACGGGTCCGCATCGGGAAGCCTCCCGGACTCCCCCGCGCACAGACCGTTCACAAAGGACTGCCGTCCCACCCCGAACGGCGAAAGCGCCGACCATCCGGTGACGTACGGTCCGGTAGTGCGTACCGCCATATCACCCTCCCCCTTCAGCCCGCTCACGCGACGTGTCGCCGAGTACCGGACCCTAGAGTATTGGCAGGTCTGGCGATGACAGACGCGTCCACACAGGCTAAATTGTCACCCGGCCGTTCTCAGCGGCCTGGCCACGAATTCCGGTCCGTGTCCCTCTACAGTCGGGGGTGTAACTTCATGCCAGTCCTTGCAGAAGCGCACAAGGAGCAAATCGTCTCGCTGGTGTCGGAAATCCTGGAGATCGACACCGAAGCGATGTCTGACACCAGTCGCTTCAAAGAGGACCATGGCGCCGATTCCCTGCGCGCGATCGAGATCCTCGCCGCGCTGGAACGCGGCTTCAACATCGAGATCGACCAGGCGGAACTCTCCCGAATGGTGAACCTTCAGGGCATCTACGACGTAGTCGCCGAGGCCCACGCCCGGAGAGGCTGACCGGGTGGCGCCAGTCGCCAACGCACCCGCAGACTCCCGCGTCGTCGTCACCGGACTGGGCCCGGTCACCAGCATCGGCATTGGTGCCGACGACTTCGCCGCCGGGCTGTCCGCCGGGGCCAGTGGCGTGTCACCGATCTCGATGTTCGACACCTCGGGGTTCGCCTACGCGAACGGATGCGAGGTACGGGGTTTCCAGCCGTCCTTCGAGCGACTGGACACCAGCCGGCTCGGCCGCGCCTCACAGTTCTCGGTGACGGCCGCCGGGCTGGCGCTGCGTGACGCCGGGGTGGACCCCGGCGAGCTGGCCGGCCGGCGCGGAGTGGTGTCGGTAGGCACCACGGACGGCGAGTCCCAGGACCTCGACCAGCTCACCGAAATGTCGGTCCGAAAAGGACCCGACCATTTGCCGGCCCGGGTGCTCTCGCGGGTCCCGGCGAGCTGGTTGTCCATGTGGATCGCGCAGGAGTACCGGTTGGGGTCGGTCGAGGCGGTCACCCTGCCCACCGCCTGCGCAGCCGGCAACTACGCCATCGGGTACGCGTACGACGTGCTGCGGCTCGGCGAAGCCGACTTCGCGCTCTGCGGCGGGGCGGACGCGATGTGTCGCAAGACCTTCGCGGGCTTCTACCGGCTCGGCACCATCGCACCCGAGGTGTGCCAGCCGTTCGACGCCGACCGCAGGGGCATCCTGACCGGTGAGGGCGCCGGGATGCTGTTCCTGGAGACATTGGACAGCGCCCAGCGACGCGGTGCCCACGTCTACGCCGAGATCCTCGGGTACGGCATGACCTGCGACGCCAACCACCCGGTGGCCCCGGACCGGGCCAGCATCGCGGCGTGCATACGCCGGGCACACCACAACGCCGGAGTGGCCCCGGAGGAGATCGACCTGATCTCCGCCCACGGCACCGGCACCAAGGCCAACGACGTCACCGAGGCGCACGCGATCCGGGAAGTGTTCGGGGAGGCCGCGCCACCCACCGTGTCGATCAAGTCGATGATCGGGCACACCATGGGTGCTGCCAGCGCACTCGCGGCGATCGGCTGCTCCCTGGCGATCGACCGGGGCTTCATCCCGCCCACCATCAACCACAAGAACACCGACCCCGATGTGGCGCTGGACTGCGTACCCAACCAGGCACGTCCAGCCGAACTGCGGATCGTGCAGAACAACGCGTTCGCCTTCGGCGGCAACAACGCGATCCTGATTCTGGCCAAACCGGACGGGGTGCGATGACCTGGGCCATCACGGGGGCGGGGCTGGTCAGCAGCCTCGGAGGCAACGTCGCCAGCTCGTTCGAGGCGTACCTCGCGGGCCAGACCAGCGTGCATCCGCTCCGGGCGTTCGACTCCTCCAAGTACCGGGTCCGGGTCGCGTACGAAATGGACGACCGACCCGACGGCACCACCGACGTCCCGGGTCGGGCCGGCCGCTGGCTGGTCGGGTCGGTACGCCAGGCCCTCACCCAGGCGGGACTGGGCGAGCGGACGGACCGCGCCGGACTCAGGATCCCGGTGCTGGTCGGCACCGGTCTCGCGGAGCAGCGTTCGCTGGAACTCTGGCAGACCGCCGGAGCCGACATCGGCCTGGACGACCTGCACTTCGCTGGCGTGGTGGCACGGGAGACCGGGCTCAGGCACACCGTCACGATCGTCAACGCGTGCGCCGCCGGCCTGTACGCGCTGGCTGTCGCCACCGACCTGCTGTCCCTCGGCGAGGCGGACGCGGTGGTGGTGGCCGGCACCGAAGCGCTCAGCGAGACCATGTTCGGCCTGCTGGACCGGGTGAACATGCGACCGCCCTCGGAGGTGCGCCCGTTTGACGCGGACCGCCTGGGCGTGATCATGGGCGAGGGTGCCGCGGCCGTGGTGGTCGAGCCGGTGGACCGGGTACAGAACCGGGGTGCCGCTGCCCTGGCGATGCTGCGGGGGGTCGGCACGAGTTGCGACGCGCACCACGTGACCGCGCCGCTGCGCGAGGGTGTCAGTCGGGCGTTCCAGGACGCACACCGGCGAGCCGGGGTGGGCCCGGACCAGATCGACCTGGTGATGGCGCACGGCACCGGGACCCTGCTGAACGACCTCACCGAGGCCCAGGTGCTGGGTGACGTGTTCGGTGACGTGTCGCGGCGGCCCCTGGTCACCGCGCTGAAATCGCTGATCGGGCACACCTCCGGACCCTCTGGACTGATGAGCCTGGTCACCGCGATCGAGGCGCTGCACAGCGGGCGGGTGCCGCCCACCCGCAACCACGCCACCCCGATCGACGAGATCCGCGACTTCCAGGTGGTCACCGGGGAGGCGTACCAGGGGTCGCTGCGTACCGCGCAGGTCAACGCCTTCGGGTTCGGGGGTGTCAACGCGGTGTCGGTGCTGGACCGGGCGGACCGCGCCGTCCCGGCAGACCAGACCATCCCGGCAGACCAGACCATCCCGGCGGACCGGGCCGTCGCGGTCACCGGAGTCGGCACCGAGATCCCCGGAGTGGCGTCGCTGGCCGACCTGCTGGCACTCGCCGAGACCGGTGCGCCGTTGCCGGCCCGCGAATTCGACCCCGCGGCGGTGCTGGGACGGCGGGGCCTGCGGTACAAGGACCGCGCCACGCTGCTGGGCCTGTGCGCCGCCAAGCGGGCGCTGGACGCCGCCGGCCGGTCCGAACTGCCCGAGGAGGCCGACGAGTCCTTCGGCATCGTGGTCGCCACCGAACTGGCGCTCGCCGACACGGTGTGCCGGGTGGTGGCGACCATTCACTCCGGGGGTGTCCCGGAGACCAGCCCGATGGACCTGCCCAATGCCTCGGGCAACGCGGCAGCGGCACACATCGGGATCTGGTTCAGGCTGGCAGGACTCGCCCTCACCCTCTCCTCCGGACCCACGTCCGGGGTTGACGCGCTCTACCACGCCGCCACCGCGATCCGGGCCGGCCGTGCCGACCGGATGCTGGTGATCGGCGTGGAACCCGGCGAGGAGGTGGCGCTGCGGCTGCTGCGGGACACCGCCCGCCGGCACGGCGAGGACCCGGACTCAGTGCGGGCCTTCGACGGAGCCGGCGCGGTGATCCTGGAGGCGGCGGACCTGGCGCGGTCACGCGGCGTCACGCCGCTCGGCTACGTCGGCGACTACGCCCGCCACACCTGGCTGGATGACGCTCCGGCCACCGACGGACTGTGGGCGCTGCCCTGCCTGGGACACAGCGGGGCGGAGCGGGAAGCCGACGCCGCCGTACGACTCCGGGACCTGAAGCCGGACCACGTACTCAGGCTCAGTCCGAGCCTCGGTGAGGCGTCGGCGGCGTACGGCGTGTTGCAGTACGCCGCCGCCGCGACCCGGATGGCCGCCGGTGGCCCGGACGCGGTGGTCAGCGCGGGCGGCTGCTGGCGCGGCGATTACGCGAGTCTCGGCCTGCGGCGCGACCCGTCGGAGGTACCCGCGTGACCGGTGGCGTGACCGTGGACGTACGGCCGGCGCAGGACTCCCCCGCGATCCGGATGGCGCTACTGCACGGGCTGGGATCCAGCGTCACGGTGTGGGACCCGTTGCGTTCGGCGCTGCCGTCCGATGTGGAGAGCTGGGCGTTCGCCTTTCCGTGGGACTCCGGCCAAGGGCCCGGATGGGCCATGGAACCGGACACCCGGGTCTGGCTGGAACACGCCTGGGCGGCGGCGCCCGGACGGCCGGACATCGTGGTGGCGCACTCGTTCGGGGCAAACGTCCTGCTCGACTGGGTGAGCAGGCAGGGCACCGCCGGCTGCCGGGGCGTGGTGCTGATGTCCCCGTTCTATCGGCCGGACCCGGACATGTTCGACTGGGCCGCGATCAAGCACTATCTGAACGACTTCGAGGACCTGGTACGCGCTGGAATCCTGGCGCGCCTGAACGGTTCCCGCCCGGCGACCGACGTGCTCGAGGCGATGGTGTCGAAGGTTAGGGACCGGATCGGACCGTACGGGTGGATGCGGTTCTTCGACCTGTACACCCGTACCCCGCTGCTGGATCTGTCCGCGGTGGACGTGCCGTGCCTGGTACTCGGCGGCGGCCATGACACCGCCGCGTACCCGCACGACGTGCGCGGCCTGGCCGACGCGCTGCCCGACGCCGTGGCGCACATCCTGCCCGACTCCGGGCACTTCTCGATGATCGACAACACCGCACGGGTGGCCGACTTGCTGCGGGGATTCCTGCACCGGCTCGGTGATCCCACCGCAGCGGCGAAGGGAGCAGTCATATGACCACCACGATGCCGGTGCGCGAGCGCTCGCTCGTGCTCGGCCGGCCCCGGTTCGAGGGTTCCAACATCTGCACCTGGATCGGGTTCAAGCACGTCATGTACCTGATCGAGGAGGCAGTGCTGGACCATTTGCGGCAGAGCGGCCTGGTGCCGCGCCAGCTCTACGAGGAGTACGGGCTGGGCGTGGACATCGTGGACAGCGACGCCCGGATCCTGACCGCGCTGCACATGGACGACGAGGTTCGGACCGAGGTGCTGACCCGCCCGCCGGACGAGACCGGGGCGCTGGTGTTCCGCACCGAGACGTACGTGGACCGCAACGGCGAGCCGGTCAAGGCCGCCACCGCCACGGTCACGGTGGTGCTGCGCCGGACCGGGGACGGCGAGCCGACACCGGCCGACCTCACGCCGTACTCTGTGGACCAGATCGTCCGGTCCGGCGGGGTGGACGCCGACGACATCGGTTCCATCGTGGACGGGGCGAACGCCATCGTGTGGCGTTGGCACGTGCCGTACTTCTACTGCCACTTCTCCGAACGGATGCAGCACTCGGGCTACCTGAGGCTGATGGAGGAAGTGGTCGACATCTTCCTGGCCGAGCGCGGAATCTCGATCCGGACCATGGTCGACGGGCAGCGGTGGATCCCGGTGGTCCCCCGGGCCAGGGTGGAGATCCTGCGCGAGGCGCTGATGGAGGAGGAGATCCACACCGTGTTCACGGTGGAGGAGGTCTTCAAGGATCTGCTCTACACGGCGCGGATGGACTGTTACGTGCCGCGCGACGGTCGCCTGGTCCACACCGCCACCGGACGGATCACGCACGGGTACGCGGTGATTCTCGACCGTCGCGACTGGAAGCACGTCCCGTTCGACGGGAAGACCCTGGCCGCGTTGCGCGGCGACAGCACTGTGGCCGAGAGGATGGGCAGGTCATGAGCGATAACCCGCTGAATCTGGAGGCGGCCAAGCTCGCCATCGAACTCTTCCACAGCGGCAAGGTCGGGCTGATGCGCCACATGCTCGCCGACGATGTGGTGTGGAAGGTGCCGAAGAAGACCCCGCTGGCCGCCGACATCGTCGGCATCGACGCGGTGTTGGATTTCTTCCGGCGAGTACAGGACGAGACCGATGGCACGTTCAGTGCCGAGGTCACGGAGATCGCGGCGAATGAGCGTGCCGTGTTCTGCGTGATGCACGTACGCGCAAAGCGCAACGGCAAAACACTCGACCAGAAGGTCGTCAACGTCTGGAAGCTCCGCCCGTCGGACAACAAGGTGTACGAACGGGAGCTGTTCATGGAGGACCAGCCAGCCTCAGACGAATTCTGGGCGTACTAAATGGACCGTCCATATCGGACTATACGGTCCGGTTTGGCGAAAATCCGCATCGACACCACAACGGGAAGGGGAACACCGTGACCACCAGCACCGTGGCTCTGAAGAGCATGGCCGATCACCCGATGGTCAGGCTGCTGAAAATCGGCCACTTCCGCTACTACAGCCACCACCTGGAGCGGCTGCGGGAGGGCCTCGACGAGAACATCGAGTGGTACACGCCGGGCAACCACCCGCTGTCCGGCAAGATCGTCGGCATTGACGCCGTCCTGGAGTGGTGCCGCAAGAGTGACGAGGTGACCGACGGCACCTTCCGCGCGGACACCCACAACATCCTGGCCGACGAGGACACCGCCGTGGTGGTCGCCACCTGGCGCGGCGAGCGCAAGGGCCTGGTCCTGGAGATGCCGGGGGTTCAGGTGTTCAAGTTCAACCCGGAGAACTTGAAGGTCACGGAGTCCCGGATCTGGGTGTACGACGACGAGTTCGTCAACAAGTTCTGGTCAGCCTGATCCACCCCTCTGGAGGCGGTGAGCCATGATCGTGCGTCTACCGGCATCGCTGAGCAAGAACGGCAAGCCAGGGATGATCGATGTGGAGGTGACCGCGGGGGCCACCCTCCGCGCGGTACTGGACGAGGTCGAGAAGCGCATCCCCGGTGCGACGGCCAAGCTGCTTGACGCCGACGGCAAGCCGCACCGCTTCGTCAACATGTACGTCAACGGTGACGACATCCGCTTCAGCGCCGGGGTCGACACCCCGGTGGCGGAGCGGGACGAAGTCCTGATCCTGCCGGCGATCAGCGGCGGCTGACGTGACCGGGTTCAGCCCCGCCATGCGTGACCCCGACTACGACGTCGTCGTGGTCGGGGCACGAGTGGCGGGGGCGCCGACCGCGATGTTGCTGGCCCGCCAGGGGTACCGGGTGCTGCTTTTGGACCGGATGCGGTTCCCCAGCGACATGATGTCCTCGCACTTCATCCACGCGTTCGGGATCGCCCGGCTGGCCCGCTGGGGCCTGCTGGACCGGCTGCTCGCCACCGGCTGCCCGCCGGTCGACCTGCTCGCGTCCGACTGGGGCGACATCAAGCTGACCGGCACCCCACCGGCGTACGAGGGAATCAACTTCGGGGTGTGCCCCCGGCGGATCGTGCTCGACCAGTTGTTGATCGACGCGGCTGTCGAGGCGGGCGTGGAGTTCGAAGAGGCGACCGGCGTGGTCGGGCTGAACTTCGCCGCGGACGGCCGGGTGACCGGGGTGAGGGCCCGGCGCAGCGGGGGGCAACCGGTCGACATCAGTGCCCGGTACGTGGTGGGCGCGGACGGAATGCGCTCCTATGTGGCCCGTACCGTGGGGGCGGCCGAGTACAACACGGTCCCGTCCCTGACCACGACGTTCCTGACGTACTTCGAGAACCTGCCGATGGACCGGCTGCTGATCCACTGGCGGCCCGGCCGGTGCGTACCGGCGATCCCGACCAACGACGGGCTGACCGTGGTACTGGTCGGCTGGTCGCACAACGAGTGGCAGACCTACCGCAGCGATGTCGAGTTCCACTACTTCGACACCATCTACAAGAACGCCTCACCCGAGTTCGTCGAACGGATCCGCGATGCCCGCCGGGCGGAGCGTTTCGTCGGCACACACCACTCGCCCAACTTCTTCCGCAAGCCGTACGGTCCCGGCTGGGTGCTGGTGGGCGACGCCGGCTACCACAAGGACCCGGTGACCGCGCTGGGGATCGCCGACGCGTTCCGGGACGTGGAGTTGGCCGCCGACGCGCTGCACCAGACGATGTCGGGCGAGAAGCCGGCCGAAGCGGCGTTCGGCTACTACGAACGGCGCCGCAACGAGCTGGCCGAGCCGCTGTACTGGTACACCATCGACCAGGCGAAGTACGAGCCGCTCGACCGGATGACGACGCTGGTACTCACCGCGCTCAAGGACGACGAGGAAGCCCGGAACCGGTTCTTCGGCGTGCTCGCGGGCAGCGTCCACCCGGAGGAGTTCTCCTCGCTGCACAACGTGGCCAGCATCCTGATCAAGGCCGGTCTCCTCCAAGAACGCGACTACTCCTGACCCACCCCGCGCCCCCACCCACCCCCTTCTTTCCACGGTTTATCGATATCTCGTTGCTAAGAGGCCGCCGTAAACAACGAAAAGTCCACAAACCATGGAGCCCACAGAGGACTGGCAGGCTTGTACTCTACCTAGCCCCTAGCTAGAGTTAGCGTATGGCTCCGAGGATGACCATTCCTACTCAGTTGGTGCTGCGGGCGCTGCTGGAGCATCCGACCCGGGAGATGTACGGGCTGGAGATCTGCCAGGCGGCCGGGTTGGCGTCCGGCACCATCCACCCGATCCTCGCCCGGCTTGAGGGGTTGGGCTGGCTGGAATCGCGCTGGGAAGACATCGACCCGGTGAAGGAGGGTCGGCCGAAGCGGCGGTACTACCGGCTCAGCCGGGACGGGGCCGAACGGGCCCGGTACGCGCTGGCGAACGCCCGCACGTCCATCAACCGCCTGCCAGGGTTCCGGCCCGGCCTCGCCCCCAACGGCGGTGCCGCATGAGCCTGACACCCCAGACACCCCAAGACCGCCACCTCATCGACGACCTCCGTCGCGACATCGACCTCGCCCGCGAACTCGCCTACTACCTTGTCAGCGACATCGACCCCCTCCACGAACTCGGCCCCGACATCGCCCGCGCCCGCGAACTCGCCCGTTCCTGCGCCCGCAACCTCGACCGCGAGATCGTCCGCGCCCGCAACTTCGACCGCCACATCGTCAGCGCCCGCAACCTGGCCAGCGCCCGCAACCTCGGCCGCGTCCACGCCCGCGCAGCCCGCGACCTCGCCAGCATCCGCGACCTCCTCAAAGCCCACAGCCTCGCCCGCACTCGTGCCGGCCAACTCGATGTCGTGCTCCGAAGCGCGGTTAGGAAGGCTGACCTGCTCTACCGCACTTGGAAGGGACGTGGGCCGCAGAATCCAGCAGTCAGCTCCACCGCACCGGAACGGCCGCCGGTCAGGCCGAGGCGGGTCGCGATACGGGCTGCGGACATAGCGGCCAAGGCACTGCCGGTAGCGCATCGGGCGAGGTACCGCGACGAGTATCAGTCCGAACTGTACGAACTGGCGGCGGCCGGAGCGTCGTGGTGGCAACAGATGAGGTACGCGATCCGGCTGCTGGACCGGTCCTGGGAACTGCGCTACGAACTTCGCAAGCCCGCAGCGCGGCGAGCACGGCCATGAAGACGGCGCTGGTCACCGGGATTGGCACCGTCATCACGGCTGCCGCAACGGCCGGTCAGGTGACTCTGGCCGGAGTCGGCGCGCTGATTCTCGCCGGGATCGCGGTCACGTGCTGGGTTATCAAGGACAACAGTCGTACTCAGAACGCCGTCGCGATCATCCGGGCCGCACGTAGCGGCACCGACCCGCAGCCGGTCACGGATGCGGATCAGATACCAGAGGGCCAGGTCGACAGCGGTGACGCCCGCTAGACAGTGAGGATCTCGCCGCCGTCCACGCCGATCACGTTCCCAGTGAGCCAGGACGAACGGGCGTGCGCGAGCAACACCAGCGTCTCGGCCACGTCCTCGGGGGTGGTGAGCCTTCCGTGCGGGTTACCCCGCCGGGCCCGTTCGCTCAACTCGCCGCTCTCCGGGATCCGCAGGAACGACTCGGTGAGCGTGATGCCGGCCCGAATCGCGTTCACGCTCACCCCGTACGGGGCGGCCTCCACCGCGAGTTGCCGGACATGCGACTCCAGCGCGCACTTCGCCGCCGACACCGGCCCGTAGTTCTTGGAGATCCGTGCGGTGCCGGCGCTGGTCATCGCGAACACCTTGGCCCCGGACGGCAGCAACTTTGCCGCGAACAGGCCCTGCACCCAGTACACCAGGCTGTGCGCCATCACCGAGAGCGTCATGTCCATCTGGCGCGGGGTGACGGTTGGATCCGAACCGTCCGGGGACGGCAGAAACGGCACCAAGGAGCCGAACGCCAGCGAATGCAGCACCACGTGGATCCCGGAACCGCCGACCAGCTCGGTTATCTCACCCACAACACGCTTGCGGACCGCGTCGTTGGCCGCGTTGTCATTGAAGAACTGGACGTGTACGCCGTACCCGGTCAACTGTTTCACCAGGTCGTCCACTTCGGACTGGCGGGACGACGTGTCGAAGTGGACGCCCAGGATGTTCGACCCGGCCTGTGCCAGCTCCAGCGCGCAGGCGCGGCCCATCCCGGCCGACGCACCCAGGATCAGGCTCCAGGTGCCGTTCAGGTCCTGCTTCACGTACCGTCTCCTCCGTCTCGCACCCGCAACGCCGCGACATGCCCCTGTGGACTGGTCGCCACGACAAGGCCCTGCCCGTGTTCCGCGACCAGCCCGGCGAGCTGGAGCAACGGCGAGGCGGTGGCATACCGTCCGTCCGCGCCCGGGTACTCGCACCGGACCAGCTCGACACCCGCCTTGCTGGTGACGAACCCGTCGACCTGCCGGGCGACCAGATCGTCAGCGCCCGGTCCCGCGTACGGCAGCGGCCCCACCGCGTCCTCCAACAGCGCCGTCAGCGGCCCCGCCAGCACCGCCGGATCTGCGCCCGGCGGCAGGAACCTGCTGAAGCCACCCGCCAGGGTGGCCCGGACCCGAGCCCCGCGCGCGGCGGCGTCAAAGGCGAGTTCCAGCGTGAAGCAGCACGCCCCCTCGTTGAGCGCTGCCGTGGGTTGGGGGGTCGGTGGCCGTTCCTCGGTGGCACCAGCGATACCGAGCCGTGCCCGGCCCCGGCGCATCGCGGCGGACAAGGTGAGCAGCGACTCCAGGCCAGCCACCACGGGGTCGGTGAGGGTCAGGTTGAAGGCGCGCATGGCGTACTTCATGGAGATCTGGCTGGCCGGGATGTTGACCGAGAAGTTGGCGGCCTCCGCCGGGCTCAGCATGTCCGCGCCCTCGGCGATCACCACATCGTCGAACCGTCCCACCACGGGCGCTGCCGCGAAGTTGGTGCCGACCACCACGCCCATCGACTCGTCCCGCTGTGCCGCCGGGTCGAGTTCCGCGTCCGCGAGCGCCAGGCCGGCGGCGGCGAGAACGTAGCGGGTGGCCGGGCTGAAGTACTTCCACCCCCGCTTGCCGAGGTACGGCACGGGATCGAACCAGTTGCGCTCCGGCGGCCCGGCCTCGGATGACCCGGCCAGCAGTTCCGGTACGGACGCGGCGATGGGACAGACCAGACCGGTACCCGTGATGACCACGGCCGTCATCCGGTACGTCCAATCACGACGGAGGTGTTGTTGCCGCCGAACGCGTACGCGTTGACGAGGGCGTGCGAAGAGGCGGGCGGCACCGGCTCGTCGGTGTGCAGCCGCAGCACACAGTCCGGGTCCGGCTTCTCGATGGCCACGTTCGGCGGGATCACGCCACGGTCCAGGATCAGCGCGGCGGTCAGCAGCCCGAACGCACCGGCCGCACCCCCGGTGTGTCCGAGCAACGCCTTCAGGCTGTAGACCGGCAGCGATTCCACGGCCGGGCCGAACACCGCCGACATCGACCGGCTCTCCACGGTGTCGTTGAGCGGTGTGCCGGTGCCGTGCGGCACCACGCAGCCCACGTCCTCAGGCCGCAGCCCGGCCTCGTCCAGCGCACCCCGCATCGCCCGGACGATCTGAGTGCCACGACCTTCCGGAGCCGTCGGGTGGAAACCGTCACAGCTCCAACCGGCACCCTCCACAGTGGCGTACCAGTTGGTGCGTCCCCGGGCGCGGGCGTGCGACTCGGACTCCAGCACCATCACGGCGGCGCCTTCCCCGAACACGGTGCCCCGGCGTTCCGCGTCGAACGGCCGGCACCGGTCGGGGTCCAACGCGCCCATCCGGTTGAAGCAGGCCACGCCGACTCGGGTGTAGCCGTCGGCACCTCCGGTGATCACCACGTCGGCCTCGCCGTTGCGGATCATGTCAGCGGCCAGGCTGACGCTGTACGCGGAGGCGGAGCACGCGGTGCTGACGCTGGTCATCGGACCGCTCAGGTTCAGCTCGCCGGCCAGCGCCGAGGCGACCTTGAACGGGAACGCGTCGGCACCGGTCGGGAACGCCCCACCAGCGGGAACGTCCTCGTACAGGCTGGTGTCGCCGACTCCGGTGCCGATCGACACCCCGGCGTCGGCCAGGGCTGTCGGGCTCAGTCCGGCGTCCCGTACCGCTTGCTGTGCCGCGGCGACGGCGAACGAGGAGGTCCGGCCGAGCCTTCCGGCACCCGTACCAACCTCTGGGCTGGTGAAGCCGGTGACCTGATAGAGCAACCGGTTCGACATATTCGCGTGGGGGTCGGGCACCTCGGACGGACGCTGGTGCGCCCGCATCAATCCCGCCCAGTAGCTGTCGATATCAAGGCCCAGGCACGAAATCACACCAAGGCCCGTAATGACTGCCCGCTCCATGCGCCCCCAATGTCAGTCGTGCGCCCACGCTAGACCGCTGGTAGCGGGTAGGCAAGTATGTACGGGCACTCTGGACCGTGACTCAGCACGGCTTCGGAGCGGCGCAGCCTGGCAAAACAGACGTGAATCAGACAGCGACCGGACTGCCCGAGGAGGGGAGCATGGAGACCGACCGCGTCACGTACAACCCGATGACGCCCGGCTATTTCGCCGACCCGTACCCGCATTACGCCGACCTCCGCACCGACAACCCGGTGCATGTCACGAAATTCGGATTCGTGATGTTGACCCGGTGGCATGATGTGATCGCCGCGTACGACGACTCCCGGCTGTCCCGCGACACCCGGCAGTGGGACGGATTCGCCGACTGGCGCAGGGGCGTCACCGACGGGCCGCTGGAACGGATGATGGCGAACTGGCTGGTCATGATTGACCCGCCGCGGCACACTCCGTTGCGTGCCGTGCATGACCGGGTATTCACCCGGGAGTTGCTGACCGGGGCCCGGCCGGTGGTCGAGCAGATCGTCGCTGACCTGCTGGAACAGGGTGTCACCGACGGCGGTACGGACCTGGTGGGCCGGTTCGCGGAACAGATTCCGGTGTACGTGATCAATCACCTGCTGGGCCTGCCACGGGCCGACTGGGACCAGTTCGTCGCCTGGTCGAAGGCGATCTCCCTGACCTCCGAGCCGATGCTCACGACCAAGGTGCTCCAGGCCGGGCGGGACGCGCTGCACGGGATGTACGACTACTTCGGGCCGCTGGCCGACAAGCGCGCCAGCAATCCCGGTAACGACGTGTTGAGCGGACTCGCGGTGACCGAGGTTGCCGGGCAACGGCTGACTCGTGAGGAACTACTGGACAGCCTCACGTTCCTCTACCAGGCCGGCCATCCCACGGGCACTCAGTTGATCGCCCTGGGGGTGCTGTCCCTGCTGAAGCATCCGGACCAACTCGCCCGGCTGCGCGAAGACCCGTCGCTGTTGCCCGGGGCTGTGGAGGAGCTTCAGCGGTACGACGGGCCGGTCCAGATGAACGACCGGGTTGCCCTGGAAGACCTCGAACTGTTCGGTTTGCCGGTCCGGCAGGGGCAACTGGTCCGGCTCTGCCTGGCAGCGGCGAACCGGGACAGTGAGCACTATCCGGACGCGGATCGACTGGACGTCACCCGGACTGTGGACGATCACCTGGGGTTCGGTCGCGGCCTGCACTACTGCGTGGCCGCGTACCTGGGAACCCTCCAGGCGCGGATCGCGATCGGCGAGTTGCTGAAGAAGACACCCGACCTGCGGCTGACCAGTGCGAAGCTGCGGTTCCTGCCGTCGGCGAGCAATCGGGGGCTGGTCGCGCTGCCGGTGGAGTTCTGAGCGGCGACCCCACAACGCGCTGGTGGCCGGTGCGGCGTACCCGCCGCACCGGCCACCAGATGGTTTCCCCCGTCAAGCGAGCTTGCCGGCCACCAGGTCCCTGACCTCAGCAAACGTGGTCATGTCGCGTACCTCGTCCTCGGAGATCTTGATCTGGTATTTCCGCTCCAGGGCAACCAGAACCTCGAGCGCCTTCAGAGAATCCACGCCAAGTTCGGCCACGAAGTGCGCGTCGTCCGTGACGTTGTCCACTTCCACGTCAAGCACGTCGGCAACGAACCGGCGAAGCTCTTCCGGGTCGAGGGTCTGTTCCACGCTCATCGACATCGAGCGACTCCTTCGGAATGGTGGATTGGCGAGCCGGCTGAGGCGGCAATTCAACGTACGACACTGTACAGCCCGGCGCGAGCCCGCACTACCGGACAAGTTGCCTGGTCGCGGGCGGGTTACAGATACCAGATCCGGTCACATTCGGCGGCTACTCGGACGATCTCGTCGTCATCGACAGCGGCAATACCGGGCAGTAGCTGAGCGTCGTCAAGCCCCAGACGTTTCAGTGAGTCCGCCGCCACGAGCAGCCCCGCGCCGTCGACGCGAAGCCGTTCCAGTGCCGAACGGTAGTCCGGGTAGCTTCCCCACGGGACGCCACCGATCTCCAGTGGTGATTCCCATTGAGGATTCAATGAATACAGTGCCGCGGCGCCACGCAGCAGAACAATCATCGGCGACTGCCGGTGCAAGCCGTGTGCCAGCCATAACACGTGTGCATACTGTTGTTCCACGGTGCCCCGGTGAGACCGTTCGATGATCGCCAGCGTGCTGCCCATTTACTTGGTCCCCAGCACCAGGCAGGCATCGGCCGCGTGGGCCCGTTGCACGAACTCGTACGGTGGCCGGATCCGGACTCCCGGCATCTGGTCCATCGTGCCGCGCTCCTCGGCGCAGTACCGGCAGACCAACCAGGCCAGCCGGCCGCCCGCCCATTCCAGCAGGTGTGCGGCCAGCGCGGCGGGTGACGGATCCCTGGTGTCCCAGGCGATCGTGTTGCGGGGCTTCACCGGGTCCAGTGCCGACGCCGTCAGCGCGGTGGCGTATCCGCAGGTCCACACCGTGACCTGGTGTCCCTGTCGCACCGCCGCCTCGGCCAGTCGGGTCGTGGTGGTGAGCAGGTCCGACTCGTACGGAGTGCCGATCAGCCCGAGGAACAGGGAGCGCTGTCCCTCCGGCGGTTGCGAAGCCTGCGTCATACCAGGGCCCCCTTAGTGCCAGACCGCGACGACGCCGTCGGTCATCAGCAGCCGTACCAGGTCGTCCGCGCCACCCAGTTGGACCCCGGGCGGAACCTGCTTCGGGCCCAGCCCTCGACCACGAAGCGAGAACTCGTCGGCCCACACGTCGATGCCCTGCTCGACCATTGCCTGCCAGGGCTCGCCGACACCAAGCGTGCCGACCCCGTTCTGGATCAGGAACACCGTGACGGCGTGTCCAGACCCGCGCAGCCGGCCACCGAGTTCCAGAAGTGCGGTCACGTCCGGGCTCTCGTGCTCGCCACGGCTTTCGATGAACAGGAAAGAGCGCATCTCAGGTGCCGCCGGCCGGACGCCCGAAGGTCTCCGCCAGATGGCCGAGGACCCGCTCGGCGTATTCGTCCGAGGCCACGGTCTGCGCCAGCATGTGTCCGGCCCTCGGTACGAACCACACATCGGCCTTCGGGTACCAGGCCAACTGCGCCTGGATGTCCTCGGGACGCGCGACCGGATCCGCCTCCCCGGCGATGAACAGGATCCGGATGGTGTGGTCGCCGAGTTCCATGGGCCACGGCGCGGGCTTGAGGAAGAACCGCGACGCGCGGGTGAACACCGCCCGGGAGAACCCCGACATCAGCCTGCCCCGCATGAACCTGGGCAGCAGGTGCCGCGTGGCGTCGAACATCCGGGTGATGGTGCCGGTGATGTCGAGGGTCGGACCGCTGTCGCAGATCACCGCGCGGACCAGTTCCGGCTCCAGCCGGGCCGCCTCCAGTGACGTCCACGCCGACATCGAGAACCCCAGGCAGGCCACTTTCGCGTCGGCCAGCCCGGGGAGGTCGCGCACATGCCGTACGACGTGGTGGTGGTCGATCGCGTACCGGGGTGACTGACCGCGCCACAGCCGATCCTGCGCGGTGTCGCCGTGGTTGCGCAGGTCGAACGTGAACACGTGGTAGCCCGCGTCGTGCAGGGTCTTGGCGAGCGGCATCAACATGCCGCTGTTACGGCCCATGCCGTGCCCGAGCACCACCACGACGTCACTGTCCCCGGGAGCCGGGATGAACCAGCAGGCCAGCGCGAGGTCGTCGGCACCCTTGACGGTGACCCGCTCAGCGGACAGGCCGAAGGACTCCGGAGTCTGCCGGACCGGCCGGCGCGGCGGGTGGTAGATCCGCCACGCGGCTCTCACCATGAACCAGGCGGCTGCCGCCAACGGGAGAACAGTCACCACAGATGCCACATCGAGCACTGGCGAGGGTGGTCGCTTGGCCGCCGGTCTTTGTGTCCGGGCTTCCCGCTTGCCCACCCGCTCACCGCCTCGTGGCTCCACGTCAGGTGCCGGCCATGCTAGCACGGTGATCATGCAGGTCCAGGGCGTGAAGCTGGGGTAAGCTCTGTGGCCGCCGAGGAGTGATGAGCTGACATGTCCGCAGTTCCCGCAGTGATTTCCGGTACCCAGCCGAGGTCCCGCAACCGACCGTCCCCATTGACCGGTACGCCGGTGATCCGGGAACGGCGACCGGGCGGTCTGGTCGCGACGTACACGCCGGCTCGCACCGAACCGGTGCTGGCGGGTCACTTTCCCGGGTTCCCCATTTTCCCGGGGGTGTGTCTCGTGGAGTGTGCACATCAGACTGCCCTGATGGGACTCCCGGACGGTGCCGTACTGGTCGGTATGGAACAGGTGCGGTTCCTGTCTCCGGTGTTCCCCGGCGACCAGGTGCGGATCGATGTGGACATCTCCGCGGACGAGGGCACGTCCGAATGGATCTGCTCGGGCCGACTGACCGCGTTGCGGGAACCGGCCAGCGAGCCGGTTGATGCCGCAGTGGTGCGGCTGCGTTACCGGACGGGTGGGGCCAATGGACGTGCGTGAGGTCAGGGCGGTGCTGCCGCACCGCTTCCCGATCCTGCTGGTCGACCGGGTTGACCAGGTCGAGCCGGGAGTCTCGCTGGTCGCCACCAAGGCGGTCACCGTGAACGAACCGTGCTACGACGGGCTACCCGACGACGCCGACCACGCCTACCCGTCGACACTGCTGGTGGAGTCGTGGTGCCAGGCCGCCGGGGTGCTGGCGGTCCAGGACCGGCCGAACCCGGACGTGCTGAGCGCCCAGGTTCCGCTGTTCGGCGCGATCAGCGGCCTTGAGCTGCCCGTACCGGTGTATCCGGGTGACGTGGTGCGGCACCATGTGCGTGCGTTGAAGATTCTCTCGGACGCCGCCGTACTGCGGGGCGAGTCCGTTGTGGACGACGTGGCGGTGATGCGGGTCCGGCAGGTGGTCATCGCGCTGCGCCCGGCCGCCTCGCTCACCGCGCCCTGAGTGGACCACTCAGAACCCTCGGCACCGCGCGAAAGACCGCGCGAAAGACAGCCCCACGTCGCGATGAAGGAGAGAAGCATGGCAGAAGACCACCGGCCGGTCGCGATCGTCACCGGCGGCTCTCGTGGCATCGGCCGGGCCGTGGTCTGTCGGCTCGCCGCCGACGGGTTCGACGTCAGCTTCGCGTACCACTCCAACCCGGACGCCGCGAAACAGGTCTGTGAGACCGCGTCGGCAAGCGGCACGACGGTCCTGTCGCACCAGGTCGACGTGCGGGACTTCGACGCGGTGAAGAGCTTCGTCGCCACGTCGGAGGCGGAGCTGGGGCCGGTCGACGTGGTGGTGACCAGCGCCGGGATCGTCCGGGACAACCCGATGGTGCTGATGAGCCAGGACGACTGGCGCGAGGTCCGGGACGTGAACCTGGACGGCACGTACCACGCCTGCCGGGCGGCGATCTTCTCGATGATGAAACGGCGTAGCGGCTGTATCGTCACGGTGTCCTCAGTGGTCGGTCTGCGCGGCAACGCGACCCAGGCCAACTACGCGGCGACCAAGGCGGGCATCATCGGGTTGACCCTGTCCCTCGCCAAGGAGGTCGGGGGGTTCGGCATCCGCGCGAACGTGGTGGCTCCCGGCATGATCGAGACCGATATGACGGCGGGCCTCACGGACAAGGTCAAGGACCGCGCCCTGGCCCAGATCCCGCTGGGCCGGATGGGCACCCCGGAGGAGGTCGCCGACCTGGTCGGCTTCCTGGTGTCCGACCGCGCCTCGTACATCACCGGCCAGGTGTTCGGTGTGGACGGCGGGATCGTGCTGTGATCGCGCGGTTCTACTTCTCGCTGCGCAGTCCGTACTCCTGGCTGGCGTACCGGGACCTGCTGACGCACCACCCGGACGTGGCGGACATCCTGGAGTGGCGCCCGTTCTGGGAACCCGACGACGGGTTCCTCGAGATGCTCACGGAGGCCGGCGGCAGGTTCCCTTATGTGGACATGTCCCGGGCCAAAGCGCTCTACATCTTGCAGGACGTACGGCGCCTGGCGAACCAGCGTGGCCTGAAGGTCGCCTGGCCGGTGGACCGCAAGCCGCGCTGGGAGGTGTCGCACCTGGCGTACCTGGTGGCACAGCGACACGGCAAGGGCCCGGAGTTCATCGCCGGGGTGTACCGGGCCCGCTGGGAGCAGGCCCGCGACATCAGTGACCCCGAGACCATCGCCGCGATCGGATCCGAACTGGACCTCGACCCGGTGGAACTGGTGACCGCGGAGAAGCACCCGGAGATCCGGGACGCCGCGCTCCGGGCGCTTCAGGCGGTCGACGCCGACGGGGTGTTCGGGGTGCCGTTCTTCGTCGTGGGGCGGGAGAAGTTCTGGGGGGTGGACCGGCTTCCCGATGTTGTGGCGGCGGTACGCGCCCGGCAATCCGCTCCGGAACCGGTGCCGGAATCCGCCGTGGCGGAGCCGGTGGCCGCTGCCGGCGACCTGGGCCACGCGGGCGGCTGCGGCTAGCGCCCCATCGAGATCTCGGTCCGCGCCACCTGATCGCCACGCCAGGTCACGATCATCCCGCCCGGCTTCCCGGAGGTCGTGGTGAAGTCCACCTTGATCGTGTCGTCGTCGACCGGGGCCATGTCGCCAATGACCAGTTCCTCACGCGGCGGTGCCTTGGTGTACGCCGCGAGGATCGCGGGGCGACCAACCACCGGCCCGAACGGCACGCCGACGAAGACCATCTCGGCGTCCTCGGTGAAGGTCTCCGCGAACGGCCTCCAGTCGCCGGACCGGACACAGTTGTTGAACAGCTCACAGTGGTCCCGTACGGCGGTGGCGAGTTCCGTGATCATCGGCGTCTCCTGTCGGCGAAGGCGGACGGCGGCTCAATCCTAGGGAATTGTCCGGGTCCAGGCTCGTCTGTGCTCCCCGCGCAGGCGGGGATGATCCGCCGCTGCGCGGTGGATCGGAGAACGCCGCGTCCCGTCCGTTCACTACCGGGTGTCGGCATTCCCACGGTTTTTCGATTTCTCGTTGCTTACCGGCCCGGCTTAACAACGAAAAGTCCACAAACCATGCATGGGTACGCGACGGTGGCGGGCTGGTTCACGGGACGTGCGGCGAAGGCGATCCAGGACCGTCCCGGCATCCACGCCAGACCAGAACTCTCCCCGCGCACGCGGGGGCAGAAGAACGAAATCCACGGATCTGCGGCGGGTCGTCGGCCCCCGAGTGTGCCTCAACCGGCCTAGTGGCTGGCCCTGGGTGCCGGGGCTGGGTCACTCTGGTAGGCATGTCCAGCACCACACTGCTCCCCCCAGCGCCCCTGGTGGCCGGCGGCCCGCTGGGTTCGGCCCGGGAACTGCGTCGCGACTTCCTCGGTGCCCCGACGGCGGCCCACCGACGGTACGGCGACCTGGTGCGATTTCGGGTCGGTCCACCAGGGATCGGCCGTGAGATCCACGCGCTGTTCCACCCTGACATTGTGTACATCATTCACGTTCGAGCGCGGCGGCACCCGCCACTGGACGGCATTTGCTGAGTGGCGCAGTGACACATGACAGGTACGGATCGCATATCGCCTCGTTCGATATGGAAATCTCTTCGCGCGCCTCACGGATCACAACCGGGATCACGTATTTGTCAGCTTCGAACGTGCTGGACGTGCGACTGAACCACCCATCCGCGTAACCGTGCCAATGCGTTCGGCAAGCAACACACTGCCTTCACGTTCCAGGATCAGCAGAACATCAACAACGTGTGTGCGGTGATCGAGATCCGCCTACGGATTGCCCCGAGTGCGCGGGGAACAGCAGGCCGTAATAATCCGGCTCAGCTTGGGATGAGGATCATCCCAAATTAACCGCCAAATCAACAATAAATCACGACAAGCACAAATCCCGGTGAGTGGTCCGCAGACAACTATACGTGGTCGGAATCTCGGCATTGCGAGGAGTGTCCCTGGTGGACTGTCCTCTGTATAGTGACACGGGCGCGCCCGTGCGTGCTGAATAACTTTCGTGTAAGAACGGCGAGCGGACCGGGATCAGATGTTTTCGTCTATCGTGGTTGGTGGCGGTCTCAGCGGGCTGTTAATGGCCTTGCACCTGTCCAGCATGGGCGGTCAGGTGCAGGTATTCGAACGGCGGAATCTCAGGACGAGTTCACGCCGAAGCGGACGCTCACTCAACCTCTTGTTGTCCGCACGCGGACTTTCCGCATTACGCGAGTTCGACCTGGAGGAGACGGCAAAAAAGGCGATAGGTGTACCGGTGTATGGGCGCACGGTGCACAGCATTACCGGTGCGACGTCGTTCGTTCCATACAGCGACGACGGCCGTAAGCCGGTTTACGTCTGTTCCCGTTGGGACCTCAACAGGATGCTCATGGAAGAGGTCGAGCGGCTTCCTGACGTGACCCTTCATCTCGGTCAGCAGTGCGTCGGCGTCGACCCGGATACGGCTTCAGTCAGTCTTGTCGAAACCAGCACGAAACGACGCCATGAAGTGTCCGCAGACTTCGTGATCGGAGCCGACGGCACCTTTTCCGTGGTCCGCGAGCACCTCCTGCGGGGCGCACCCGCGGATTATGAGCAAACCGTGCTGCCCTGGTGTTACAAGGAGTTGACCATTCAGCCAGAAGGCCAGGACAGGGTCGAGCTCGATCCTCACACGTCGCATGACTGGCCACGTGGTCGACACATGTTGTTCGCTCTACCAAACCTCGATAAATCGTTCAACGGGTCTGTTTACCTGCCGCTCAAGGGCAGTGAAAGCGTCGAGTCATTGCGTTCCGAGAGCGATGTCAGAAACTTCTTCGAGCACAATTACGCTGATGTGTCGAAGCTGATGCCTGATCTGGTCGACGAATTCATGGCTCGGAAGCCGGCCACATTGCCCACAGTCCGTACCTCTCGTTGGTATCACCGCGACAAAGTAGTTCTTGTCGGCGACGCATGCCACACCATCGTGCCGTTTTTCGGCCAAGGAATGAATGCCGCCCTCGAGGACTGTGCCGTACTGGCATCTTGTCTTCCTGCGCACGGCAACGATCGGGAATCGGCGTTCGCCGAGTACGTCGCGCTGCGCAAACCGAATACCGATGCTCTTGCCGAGCTTTCAATCCGGCACCTGGACGGCCTGGTGGATCCGGTACGCCACGCCATGCGGGAAACCCGGTATCGAATGTCTGTGACGTTGAACCGGTTGGTGGGCCTTCCAGGCACACGTCTCTACGAGATGGTGACGCATACCACTACTCCGTATGCGGAATGCGTCGCTGAGGCGACGCGGCAGGAACGACGTGCGCGCTGGTTGGGCCTCGGCATTTTCATGGCGTGTTACGCCGTGTGGTCGCGGATCGGCTATACGGCTCGGGAGCTGTATCAGCGGCGCTCGCGGTTGAGACCACAGGAGGCGAGTCATGACTCGTAATGTGTTGATCACCGGTGGTTCGAGCGGCATCGGGTCGGCAACAGTACGCCGGTTTGCCACGGCTGGGGACCGGGTCTGGTTCACCTATCACATCGGGGAGGAGCGCGCACGGTCTCTGGTGCAGAGCCTCCAGCAGGAACAGCTGGAGGCCCAGGCCTTCAAGCTGGAGTTGGGCGACCTGCAAAGCCATGAGAATCTGCTCGGCGCACTGCCGGGCCCCGTCGATGTACTGATCAACAACGCGGCTCTTGGATCGAAGACTGTCGAGCGGTACGTTCCACGGTCCCGTCATGAGCAGGACCTGGCGTTCATGCGGGTCGGCGCGCTCGGTCCGCTGTGGCTGACGGAGGCTTTGCTTCCAGGAATGCTCGATCGGGGTTACGGCAAGGTTGTCTTCGTCGCCAGCGTCGGTGGCGGGGTCAGCCAGTTTCCACAGTTCCGGATCGCCGAGGCGATGGCGAAGGCCGCGGTCGCGTACCTGACTCGGCAGCTGGCTGCCGAAATGGTGCACACGCCGCTGGACGTGGTGGCGGTGTGCCCGGGCGCGGTGGATACTCCCATGTTCCGGGCGAGCACTCTCAACCACATGGAGGACCTGGAGCGCAAACGCTTCGTTGCCGGTTTGCCGAAGGGCCGGCTGATCGAACCCGAGGAGATCGCCGAAGTGCTGTGGTGGTTGAGTACTGATGTGTCACAGGTGATGCATGGTGCGGTCATAGACGCTTCGATGGGTTTAGGTGTTCATCCCGGCCTGATCACTGGGGATTCGGCCAACATGTCCTCTGGGAGGACGACATGACGATCCTGTCAGCACGGGCCCGGCGTCTGGTGGCTGATCCTTCACCGCTGGTCACGGCGCATTTCGAGGCCGCAGCCGACCCGTACCATCAATCGAGTAACCCAACGGGCTACGTCAACCTCGGTACCGCGCAGAACCACCTGCTATGGGACCTGCTCGAGCCGATCGTGCGGGCGCCTCGTTCGGTGGCCGCCTCGGATGTGAGTTACCACGAGCTGTACGGGATGACGGCGCTCCGAACTGTGGTCGCGGAGTTTCTGGCCAGGGTCCACGGCGCGTCAGTCAGCCCGGATGACCTGGTGATTGTCTCGGGCGCTTCCGCAGCGCTTGACATCCTGGCGTACGCGCTGTGCGAGCCGGGTGAAGGCATCGTCGTGCCAGCCCCGTACTACAACGGTCTTGAGGTCGATTTCGCCGGCCGGGCCGGTGCCCGTATCGTCCCGGTCAGCTCGTCGAGCGCTGACGGTTTCGCGCTGCGTCTGGACGCGCTGGAAGCCGCTGTGCGGGACGCCCAGCGAGACGGCGTGCGGGTCCGTGCGATCGCCCTGGTATCGCCGAGCAACCCGCTGGGCCGGGCCTATCCCCCGGAGATTCTCGCTGAGGTTGCCGAGTTTGCCGGGCATCATGATCTGGCTCTTATCTCCGACGAGATCTACGGTTGCTCGGTTTTCGGGGGGAACGGCTTCCGTAGTGCCCTAACCCTTCCCAGCGAGACACTCCCGCCAGATCAGGTCCATACGGTGTGGGGATTCGCGAAGGACTTCGGTCTGTCGGGTCTGAAGGTTGGCGTACTGCACACCCGACACCCCGAGGTCCGCGCCGCAGCCCGCGAGCTGGCCTACATGACACCAGTGTCCACGGACACGCAGGTGTTGTTGCGAGGTCTGCTCGGCGATACGGGGCGAGCGGACACTTTCGTCAAGGAGAACCGGCAGCGCCTCGCCGAGTCCTACGAGACCACGTGTGAAACGCTCCGTACCGAAGGAATCCCATATCTTGCCGCAGACGCGGGCCTGTTCGTCTGGATCGATCTCAGGCAATGGTTGGCCGAACCGAGCATTGATGCTGAGCACGCCCTGTGGCGGATGCTCTTCCATCAGGGTCGCGTGAGCATATCGCCGGGAAGCATCTTCCAGTGTGCGGAGCCCGGCTGGTTCCGGTTGTGTCATTCCGTGGGTGAGGCGACCCTTCGGGAGGGCGTGACACGTATCGGCGCCGCCCTCCGGTCCATGTCCGCCTCGAACGGCTGACACCCCCTGATCACAACCGACGCTCCGGCGGCAGGCAGATCATCGGTCTGACCCTCCCCGCGCCTCATCCCCGCGCCTCATCCCCGCGCCCTCGAGATCTTGGAAACCTACCGCGAAATAATCGCGGTAGGTTTCCAAGATCTCGCGGAGGGCGCGGGAAGCGGGTCATCATTCATCTTCATTCTGGTTCCCGAGGTCCATTGTGGGAGTTGCGAGACTGCGGGAACGGGCAGGGTTGGCTTCCGGCGGGTACCGCCGGAAGCCAACCCGCATTGTCACTGGATAGCCGGTACGAACTTGGGGTTGATCGCGGCGGCCGCCTCCCGGATGGTCGGGTCCGGGCGCATCGCGATCAGGTTCTCCAGCCGCTGCTGAAGCTGAGCCGGGGACATCTCCGGCGGATAGAGGTACCGGGTCAGCCCGAGCGCCATGACCAGAGCGGCCAGCGCCAGGTGGCGATCGTCGCTGGCGGCGTCGTCCCGGTTGCGGTTGACCAGCCTGCGGACGCGGGCACGGACCCGTACCGACTCGCGGGTCTCCACCGGCACGTACCGCTCGGTCCGGAAGAACCAGAACCGGCGCTGGACGGTACGGCGAATCACCCCGGCGGCGACCATGTGGGCGCGTACCCGCTCATGGAAGTCGACCGTTTCGGCGTACCGTCTCACGAACTCCCCGACCCGCAGCGGGGTGCCGGAGTTCCAGATCTCGGCAAGGACGATGTCGGACAGCGGATCCCCGATCGGGTCCCGCTTCGCGACGGTGATCAGGCCGGGGTCGACAACCCAACGGCCTCGGCGTACGTCGTACCGCCATCCAATGTGGATACGGCCGGCGAGCCAGAGTTCCAGCAGTACCGCCGCTGACAGGCCGAGGGTCAGCGACCGCTCATTGAGGTGCGGGCGGCCGGTCTCATCGTCGTGGGCGATCAGGAACAACTCGGTACGCAGCGGCAGCGGGACCTCCGGGCCGCTCTGGTCATGGGTGCGCAGGATGCGCTTGAGCCGGGACAAGGCGGTGCGCTCCAGGGTTCGGACGGACATGGGAAAGCTCCTGTCTGTGGGGCGGGCGAGGTGGTCGGCCACGCGGCGGTCGCCGGTTATGCGGCACCACCGGGCCGGGCCGGCTTCAGATCAGGCCGGTCGCGGCTGCGGTGATGAGCAGGGTTCCGACGAGTACGCCGAGCGCGGTGGCCACGACGCCGAACGGATGTGGTGCTGGCTCCCGGTCGGGCCGGGGCCGGGTCGCTGGAGTGCGCCCGGTCCCGACCCGCCGGTCTCCCGGTTCGCGGCGGAGGCTCACGTCACGACGCGCCGGGGCGCTGTGGTGGCGGCCTTTCACCGGTACGCGGAAGCGCCGGACGGGGTGAGGTAGTCAGTGAGGCCGTGTTGCCGGGCTGCGACGACGACCGGGCAGCAGACCCAGATCCGCCCGCAGCCGGCGCACGTGTCGCCGTCGGGCTGGTGCGCGGCGATGACATCTCGGCCAAACCGAACCCATGCCGCAGCGGACCGCTCCGCGAGTTCGTCGGGCGGGGTCGGCGTGTGATAGACAGGCAGCACGGTATCGGGCTTGTGTTCCATCACGGCTCCTTTGCCGGTTAGGAGCCGGGACGGGCCATGGCCGCCAAACCAGACGGTCCGTCTCGGCTCTGTTCTCTTCTCTGGTACGAGTACGCAGCGGCGAACCGCGCGCACGCCGTACCGTCACCTTCGCGACAAGATCACCCGCGAAATGTCTGCTGTGGAGCATGCCACCAAGTCAGAAAAAGTTCAAGCTTGCAGGCCATGTCCTCACACTGATACAAACATTGGGCTCGTCTACCCAGAACTGGAAGGCTGCGTGCGGTGTGAGCGGCAAACAAGGTCCGACCCTGCGGGCGCAGTGGCTTGGCAAGCAGTTGCGCGACCTCCGCGAGGCCGCGGGTCTAACCCTGCGGGACGCGGGCGAGCACATCCTCCGTGACGCTTCCACCATCAGTCGAATGGAAGCCGGGTTCGTTCCGGCTCGGGTTCCCGATGTCCTGGAGCTTCTCAACCTGTTCCGTGTCTCCGACCAAGTTGTACGTTCCGCGTTGGAGCAACTGAGTCGGGACATCTGGCGGAAGGGCTGGTGGGATGGCTACACCGGATGGATCCCAGGCAAGATCATTGATCTCGCCTGGCTGGAGTCCCGCGCGGAGAAGTTCCGCGACTTCAGCGCGCTGGTGCTGCACGGTCTACTCCAGACGCCCGAGTACGCCAAAGCGGTGATGTGGGCCGCTGACAAGGATGTCAACGAGGGCGACCTCGAACTCTGGATCGAGTTCCGCATGCGACGAAGGGAGATCTTCGATCGCGGCAACCCTCCCGAGTACACCTCGATCATCGACGAGGGTGCGCTTCGCCGCCAGGTCGGGGGCCCGGAAGTCATGAGAGCGCAGCTCGCTTACCTCCTCGAATTGGCGGAACATCCCAGCCTCACGCTGAACGTCCTGCCCTTCACAGCGGGAGCGCCGGCCAGCCCGGAAGGCGCATTCACGTACCTCACCATGGCGGAACCCTTCTCCGACGTTGTCCAGATCAACACCGAGGGAGGGGCGATCTACC
>DASUSI010000025.1:0-15764 GCA_036375165.1 Micromonosporaceae bacterium
TGTAAGCCCGCTCCGACGGATGATTCGGCTCATCCAACAACGGCAGGTTGAAGTCCACCAGATCAACCAAATGCGTATCGAAACTATCGAAACGCTTCGCGATCTCCATAAACCAGTCGGCCACAGCAGGACCAACCCGACTCGGACGGGTACTGGCGATAACGACATGCAGGCGGGGCATCGGTAGCTGAACTCCTTGGTGTTGAATCGGTTTCAGAAATGGACCGGACCGGTCAGGGACGGATCCAGCCGTACGCGTAGTCAATGTGGAACCGGACGACGAGCCGGCGGTCAGCGACCATCGCCGCCCGGTACTCGTTCCAGTCGGGATGCTCCCCCTGCACCTCACGGAACACGTCGATCAACTCCGCCACCGTCGTGTCATCGGGTTTCGCCGCCACCTCAGAGATCTCGGCGACCCCCTCGTACACGGCGTAGGAACTGAGGTCGGGGGTGGACAGGTGCAGGCTCACCCTGGGGTCACGGTGCAGGTTACGCACCTTGGCGCGACCATCGGTGGTGGACAGCCGCACCAGGCGGCTTTCCGCGTTGTAGCAGAAGTCGACGTTGGACAGCTGTGGCCGGCCGTCCGCCTTCAGCGTGGCCACCACACCCCTTCCCTTGGAGGAGAGCAGGCTCAGGTAGCGGTCCCACCCGGCTTTCTCTGGCACGGTCAATCCCTTCGATCCATCTTCATGACCTGGCTGATCCTGCCATGGACCAGATCGGGTGAAGTTCCAGGAGTTGGAACTCCAGCATCGTGTTCGGGTCGATCTGGCGTCGTTCGGACCTGAGTGGCAACGCCCGCAGGCGGGCCCGTCCACACAGTTCGGTGAGCAACCCGATGTTTCCGATGCTGCAGAATCCAAGCATCAGTCGCCCATTTTCGGTCAGCCGGGTGGGTGCCTCGATCAGGAACCGCCGGTGTGCGTCGTACCGGGGGTCGAAGAACGCGTGGTGCAGCTCGGTCTCGTTGACAAAGCCCTTCGGGGTCTCAGCGAAGTTCGAGTTCCAGAAGATCATGTCGAACCGCTCGTCAGGATCCAGCGCGGAGAACAGGTCGCTCCGGGCCACCCGCACCGTCTCGGCCACGCCGTGTCGCCTGACGTTACGCCTCGTGTTCTCCACCGCCGCGACGCTGATGTCGAGCGCTGTGACCGCACGGCAACCGGACTGGGCCGCCACCACGGCGGTGACCCCGGCACCCGAGCCCATCTCCAGGAACGTGCCGCCCCGCGGGTACGGCAACCAGCTCGAGAACAACTCGGTGACCGGCGTGTACGTCGGGCTGAACACGCCGTCCAGCAGCTCCCAGGTACGGCCCAGCAGCGTGAACTCCGCCGGCCTCTGGTTGTCCTCCAGATGTTTTCGCATCAGGGCGCTGCCCCGTCGGAACCCCGTGCAATCCACCAGATGTCTCCTTGTAGAGGTATGAACGATCGGCTATTCAGAGGTGGTGCGTTCGACGAGCGCCAGCACCCGGGTCGGGCTGCCGGATCCACGCACGATCGGCAACGGACCGGCGATCAGCACCGCACCGGTCGGTGGCAGCAGATCGAGGTTGCGCAGCTGGGTCAGGCCGTACTTGCCCGCGCCGTGCAGATACCAGTGACACGGGTACGCCGGGTCGAAGTCGCCGGCCAGGCCGGCGTCGGTGCCCACGGTCTCCACCCCGATCCCGACCAGCGGGGTCTCCTCGGCCAGCCAGCGTGCGCACTCCGGGGCCACTCCCGGGGTGTGCTTGTCGTTGAGGAACCGTTCCGGGTCGTCCTTGCGGGTGTCCCAGCCGGTGCGGTAGAGCAGCCAGCCGCCCTCGGGCAGCTGGCCGTGCTCGGCGGTCCAGGCATCGACGTGCTCCCGCCGCAGCAGGAAGTCGGAGTCCCGCGCCACCTCTTCGGTCATGTCCAGCACGGCCGCGGGTCCGATGAGCTGCCCCGGCGGCACCGACGACACGTCGCTCAGGTCCTTACCGGACAGCCAGTGCACCGGCGCGTCGAAGTGGGTGCCGGTGTGCTCGGAGAGCTTGAGGTTGTTCCAGTACACCGTGGGGCCGGCGACATCGTAGTTGCTGATCACCTCGCGGGAGAACCGCCACGGCTGACCCCGCTCGGGCGGCAGGTTGATGATCGGGGTGTCCTCCGACAGCGGCGCGGTCAGGTCGATCACCTGGATCGCGCCACTGCGCAGTGCGGTCACCAGCCCGGCGAGCAGACTCACGCCGACACCTCCTCGTGG
This sequence comes from Micromonosporaceae bacterium, assembly GCA_036375165.1. GTDB lineage: Bacteria > Actinomycetota > Actinomycetes > Mycobacteriales > Micromonosporaceae > WHSM01. Next base: position 2,236 of record DASUSI010000025.1, read on the forward strand.
GCCGGCACGATCGGGGTGCACCATTGCGGATGGTCGCCCCGGGCCCGTACCGAATCGTCGTAGTGGCCCTGCAACGCGAGCGTGACCGGGCCGGGAACACCGTCACCGACCGGGATCCGGTCGATGCTGGTGATCGGCAACAGCTCGCTCATGGTGCCGCACAGGAACAACTCGTCGGCGACGTACAGCTCAGTGCGGTCGATCTCCCGGCGCCGCAACGGAAGTCCAAGTTTCTCGGCGGCCAGAACGGCGACCGTTTCGACCGTGATCCCCTCCAGCACGCCACTGGTGCCCGGTGGGGTGACCAGCTCGCCGTCGCGAACCATCACCACACAGGAGCCCGGCGCCTCGGAGACCGTGCCCCGCTGGTTGAGCAGCAGCGTGGTGTCGAACCCGTTGCGCACCGCCTCGTGGTGGGCCAGCCGGCTGTTGTGGTAGTTGGCGCCGGTCTTGATCCGGGGCGGCATCGAGTCGTCGCTGATCCGCCGCCACGACGAGATCGAGGCCGCCGCTCCCTTGGTGTATTTGGGCGAGCGCGGGATCGGAACCGAGGTGATGTGGACCCCGGTCTCCGTGGTGTACGACAACGGGTCGAAGTTCGGGCCCATCTCGAAGTACGGCACCACACACACGTGCGCGTCGGTGCCGAAGTCGTTGGCCCGCAACAGGTCGGTACACGCTCGCATCAGGTCGTCGTCGGTGTACGGGATCTCCATGTGCAGGCTCTTCATCGAGCGACGCAGCCGGGCCAGGTGGTCGCCGACCCGGAAGGCGTACAGCCCATTGTCGTCAGGGTTCACATAGGCGCGGATCCCCTCGAAGACGTTCGCGCCCCAGAACGCGCCCTGGCTCCGGGCGTGCAGGACGCACCGGTCCCACGGCACGATCTCGCCATTGAGCCAGGCGTACGGCGGTGCGGTGGTCATGAGCTGGTTCCCTTCACAAGTGACCGGTCCTGGCTGGCGTGTCCGACCGCGGCGCGCAGTGCGGCTGAGAAGTCCGCGTGCCGGTCGCCCCGGGCGGCGAGGTGGCCGTCCGGGCGGACCAGCCACCACGTGCCCTCGGCCGCGCCGTAACTGTCCAGCAAGGACACCTCCTCGGCACGGGCGACGGTGGCATCCGCCGGCAGTCCGTCAGCGGACGTCCCGTCAGGTAGTACGACGACGACGTCGACCGGGATTTCCTCAGTTCCCGCCCGGACCGTCTCCATCAGAGCCAGCGCACTCGCGGCGTCAGATGCGACGCACAGTCCGACAAACCTGGTGCCGAGCAGTCTGCGCAACCTGGTCGGCTCGGCGTCCACCCGGACCCGTCCGTCCGGAGCGAACGATCCCATCAGCGGATCCCCGGGCAGCCGCTGCACGATCGGCGAGTCGGTGTAGACGTACGGCTCGGCCATCCGGCCACTGTTGACATGCTTGCGGGCCAGTCCCAGCCAGTGCGACAACCCGAGCAGCACGCTACGGGTCCATCGGCGGATCCAGTTGGGCGGCACCATGAACCGGATGGTCGCCTCGGTGACCCGCAGGTTCTCCTTTGCCGCGGCATACCGCTCGATGTGGTACGTCTCCAGCAGCGACTCGTCGGCGTGACCGGCGAGCACGAAGGCGACCTTCCAAGCCAGGTTGTCGGCGTCCTGGATGCCGCTGTTCATGCCCCGGGATCCGTACGGCGGCAGCGAGTGCGCGGCGTCCCCGGCGAACAGCACCCGGCCGATCCGCAGCCGCGCCACCACCCGCTGGTGGAACCGGTACGTGCTGACCCAGTCCACCTCGTACGGGATGTCACCGATCACGTCACGGACCCGCTGATCGAACCGACCGTCGGCGCGTTCCGCCTCGATGTCGGCGTCCGGCGGCAACTGCCAGTCGATGCGCCAGATGTCGTTCGGCTGCGGGTGGATCACGAGCTGCCGGCCGGGGTTGAACGACGGGTCGTAGTGGAAGTGCCGGCCCTTGTCGAACGGCAGGTCCGCCTTGATGTCGGTGATCAGGAACCGGTCCTGGTGGGTGTAACCGGTCCACTCCGTACCCATCAGCTCCCGCATCCGGCTGCGTACCCCGTCGCAGGCGACCAGGTAGGCGAACCGCAGCTCGCGTTCGCCGGCGTCAGTGCTCACCCGTACGGTCACCGCGGCCTCGTCCTGGGACACCGCGACGACCTCGTGGCCCCAGCGCAGCTCGCAGAGCGGGTTGGCCTCGACGGCCTCGGCCAGCACCTGCTCGATCCGGAACTGGGAGATGTTGACGAACGGTCCAAAGCCCGGCCCGTGCGGGTACTCCACGGTTCGGATCACCTTGTTGCGTACGTAGGTGCGCGCGACCGTCCAGGTGACACCCTCGTCGTCGATCGGCTGCGCGCAACCGGCCTGGTCCAGGATCTCCAGTACGTCACCCTGGATCAGACAGGCCTTGGAGCCTTGCTTGAGCAGTTCCGGCTCGGCTTCCAGCAACACACTGGACACTCCGTGGTCGGCCAGCCGCAGCGCGGCGATCAACCCGACCGGGCCGGCACCGACGATGCCCACCGGCGCTTCGAGTTTGCTCATCGGGTCCTCGCAGTCTTGTCTTCGAGCATCTCGTCCCGTACGTCGACGGTGCGGAAGACCGGTATGGCCCGCACCGACTTCAGGTACGGCGTTCCTTCGGTGTATCCGGTGCCTGTGGCGTCACCGAGCATCCGCACCGCCAGACGGTAGTGAGTGTTGCGCCAGCGCAGCAGGGCGCTGGCGAAGCCCCGCATGGAGTTGGCGAGCCGGTCCCGGTCCTCGTCGGAGATGTCACCGGACTGGCACACCTCCTGGAAGGCGTCGTCCAGGGTGGGCTGACCGGCCAGCACCCGCTGCCGTACCTCGGGGACCTGGTGGTAGGCCGGGGATTCGAACCGCTCCGGATCCAGCTTGCGGCACAGCGACTCCACGGTCTTGTAGTTCCGCGACTGGATGGCACTCGCGCCCTCGGTGAACTGGCGGAACGTCCGGAAGGACTCGACCTGCATCGTGGCCAGCATCGAGAACAGCGGCGCGGACTCCGCGAACGCGGACTCCGACGCCTTCAGGAAGTGCATCGCCCGGTCAACAGACCGCTCCCGAAGCGCCGACACCACCTCACGCAACTGCACGGCCAACAACGCGAACGTGGTCTCGAATGCCTGCAGGACTCGCAGGAACATGTACTCGTCGTGTGCGGTGTACACCGGCAGCACGCTGAGTTCCATGGTCCGCCGCTCCGCCACGGACATGTCGGCCTGGACTGTCACACAGGCCTGTCGTGTGAGCTCCTGTGGGTCGGCCGCGGTCAGCTTGCTGTCCAACGACATTCGCGCGAGCACCGGCCGGAGCACCCGCATGCCGTGCTTGAACCGTTTGGTGATGAGGTCGGGAGCGGGCCGCTGCTTGGGCAGCGCCGTGGTGTCCCCCTCCGCGACGGCCAGTTCGAACGCCAGTGAGTCGGTCAGCAGATGGGCGGTCAGCCGGTCGCAGCGGGACCGGGCGAAGGGTGCCTGCTCCCGTGGGTCCTCCACGGTCGGCAACGGCAGCAGCGGCAGCGCCAGGTACGTCGGGTAGTCGTAGCGCTGGTCGGGCTTGTCCAAGGCGGTGCTCAGGAACGACGCCAGGGTCTGAACCTGTGGCCACGGTCCGGGCATCGTGGGCAGCATGTCCCGTGCCTTCCCGAGCAGTTCCAGAGCCTCAGGCCGGACGAAGTGCTTGCCCACCTTGTGGTAGTGCCGTACCACGGCATCGTAGGGAAATGTCCGCACGTCGGGCTCGTGAAGCCAGAATTTCAGTTCAGCTGTGCACATGGGACCTACCACTCGACTCGTGATCGCTTGGGTGAGGGTGACGACCGTGCCGGGTCCGGTACTGATCGAGTGCCGCACACAACGCGGCGAGGTCGTCGGAGTTGCTGTAGTAGTGGAGAGACAGCCGCACCACCGGGCCGCGCGGACTGACCGTGATGTCGCGCTCGGCCAACCAACGGCCCAGTCCGGCGGGATCCGGGTCGTACAGTCCGATGTGGGCGCCCCGTCGCTGCCGGGGCAGGGTGTGCACCCGCTCTCCCTGTTCGGTGAGTTTCTCGACCGCCAGGTCCGCCAGGTCCTGGATGTGTTCCCGTACCGCGGACAGGTCGAGTTCCCCGATCAGCCGCATTCCCGCATTGCCCGTGTAACAGGCCGGAATGGCGGCGGTCCCGGTCTCGAACCTTGACGCCACGGCGGGGAAGTCCAACGTCGTCGGATCGAAGGCGAACGGATTGGTCCGTCCGAACCAGCCGGTCAGGCTGGGCTGACGGTCGCTTCGCTCCGGTGCGCGCACGTAGAGGAAAGCGAGCCCGGGCAATCCGAGCAGATACTTCAACGTACCCATGACGAGGTAATCGCAACCCAGCCGCTCGACGTCGATCGGCTCCACTCCGCCGGCCTGGTAGGCGTCAACGAACACCTCAGCACCGGCCTCGTGCGCGATCCGGGTCAGCTCAGCCACTGGCAGCCGCTCGGCGTACTGGTATCCGACCAGCGGCACCGACACCAGCCGGGTCCGCCGATCGACCAGACCGGCGTAGTCCTCGGCCCGCGCCGCGTGGACGACCTGTGCCCCTCTCGGGCGTTGGGCAAGCCACACGTGCGAGATGGAGGGGAACTCCAGTGTGGTGCTGACCAGCTTCGGCCGCTGGCTCCAGTCCACCGTGGACGCCACCTGGTACGCCCCGACCGAGGCGTTGGGCATCACGGCCACCTGGTCCACCCGTGCCCCGATCAGCGCCGCGAACCGCTGGCGTGCCTGGAACACCTGCTCCTCGAACCGCTCCCAGGGATTACCGGAGTCGGCCATGTCGTGGAGCATCTGGTCCAGTGCCTCGTCCAGGTCCGTCGACCGCGCACCAAGACTGCAACTGGCCAAATAGACCCTGCGCCGCAGCGCGGGAAACCGCGACCGGAAGGCGCTGGCACTCATGACTGGATCGCCAGGTGGTACTGGCCCATCGGCCCGGTTTCGGTGAGCTCGGTGCGCACCTGCCACAGTACGGGGAAGAACTTGTGCTCGATCAACTTGGCCAGCACCTCGACCGGTGTGCCCTGGGTACCAACCGTCTGGTTGCCGAGGATCCGGGTCGCGATCTTGTAGTGGCGTACCCGCCACAACGAGATCCGCTCGTCCCACTCGATCATCGCCTCGGCCAGCCGGTGTTCCGGTGTTCCCTGGCCGGTGCGGTACAGCTCGGCGAGATCGATCCCGCGTTCCGCCACCACTTCGGTGAAGACACGTTCGAGCTCGCGACCCTGCCGCGCCACCGAGCGCCAGCCGGGCGAATCAGCGCCGGAGCCGTGTCCCAGCACGGTACGGATCGTTTGGAAATCCCAGGGTGAGAGGTGATGCATCATTTCCAACTGCTCGGTCACCAGGTGGACCGCCAGCGATGCCCGGTGCAGCAGGGCGATCGCACCCTCCAACGCACCCGCCTCGATCTGGTTGGCGGCCTCGTCCAGTTCCGCGCAGGCCAGCTTCAGCCACAGCTCGGTGGACTGGTGAACGATCTGGAACAGCAACTCGTCGCGGTGTACCACCTCGTCAGGACGCCGTTGCAGGGACAACAGGGTGTCCGTCCGCATGTAGCGGGCGTAGTCGTCCTTGCCTTCGCCTGCGAGGATCTGTTGGGAGTAATCCCTCATCGCGTCGTCTCCTGCAACTGTGCGCTGATCCGGTCTACGGGTTCGACAATCTCGATGGCGTCCGCGCTCTCGACGGGTTCGGCGCTGACCCGGAACCCGGCCGCGGTGGCCACCAACGCGGCCTCCACCTCGGCGCTCGACCAGCCGCGGAACCGGAACCTGCCACCGACGTGCTCGTAGTAGGCGTCCGCCGCGGGCAGCACCTCGCCGCGGCTGAGCAGCGCCTCCGCGTACGGTCCCGGCCGCCGGCCGACCATCGAGGTGGATTCGGTGATCCGGCACGGCCGGGCAGCCGGCGCCGGAACCAGGAGCCATCCCCCGACCTCGCCCGTGGCCACGCCCTGCTTCCGCGCCACCAGTGGCCGACCCAGCTGCAGGTCGAAAGCGGTCCACATCAGGTCGTAACCGTGCAGGTCGCGCCAGATGAACGGGATCTCCGAACCACCGACCCGGGCCCCGACCTCAAGGAAGCTGCAGGACACGCCGTCCGGGCCACGCTCCACGAACACTTCGAGATGGAACGGGGTCGGAGCGTCGGTCAACGCGCCCAGGAACGCGGTGGCCGCGCTCTCCACCGCCTTGTTGACCTGCGGATCGTCCTCCTCCACCGAGCCGAGGAAGGTGCCTTCCCGGAAGCCGAGGCAGGTGTTGACGTACCGGGAGACTCTCCAGTGGGCCAACTCGCCGCCGTCGAACACACCGTCCACGTGGTGGATGGGGTGCGGATTGAACGCCTGCGCGAGCATTGGCTCGGTGAACGACAGCCCGGCGAGGTCGTCCGGACCGGTGACCACCGTGATGCCGGCACTGGAGCTACCGATACGTGGTTTGAGCACCAGCGGCCAGCCGACCGACGCCGCGAAGTCGAGCACCGACTGCCGACCGGTGACCGCCGTGAACGCGGGGACCGGCAGTCCCGCGGTGGCGATCGCCTGGCACATCAGGTACTTGTCGCGCCACCTGATCAGGTCGTCCGGTCGTCCCCCCGGGATGCCCCAGTCCGCTCGCAGCTGAGCGGCGACCAGGAGGTCGTCCTCCTTGAGTCCGACGAGCCGGTACGGCACTCCGTTGCGCCGGACGAGTTCGCTCATCGCGGTGCGGGCCTGGGCCAGGTCGTCGGTGGCATCCACCAGGACGACGTCGGCCGCACCTGCCGGCACGGAACCGAGGCCGACCTCGGTACTGATGTAGGTCACACGGTGAGACGAGTGGTCCAGGTAGCTTCCGTAGTGGGCATAGTGCTCACGCCATCGGTTGATGATCACGACATGTGGACGTGCCTCATCCATCAAGGATTCAGTCATTGCCGCAAGGTCCTTTCGCGGGCCAGGCGTAGGCCCCTATTTCGCAGCGTTGTCCGGGTGGGAAGGCTCGTTCGGGAAGGTGAACACGCAGGTGCCACGGGTGCCCGGGTTCGAGTAGGACACCACCGCGCCATCGGACGGCTTCAGGGCACGCACGAACCCGCCGGCATAGCCGTCGGCGTCCACGAAAATCCCCCAGTTCGCGACCCAGTCCTGCACGGTCCCGGTCGCGGCGTTCACAACGGGTTCACCAGCCGGGCGGACCCGCTGCTGCACGACGTAGTCACCGGTGGCCTGGTCGGAGAGCGCACGTTGCCACTGCTCATCGGTGACGGCGTGGCCGATGACGGAACCGACTCCGCCGTAACCGACCCCCGGTTTGAGGACGAGGTTCTCCCGGTCCGTGCGGCACCTGTCGATCAACTCCGCCCGATCACCGCGCGGCGGCGACCCGACCAGTTCCGGTGAGGTGCTGAGCAGTCTGGTCCAGGGCACAACCCGGTCGATCACCGCGCGCTCCCCGGCGGACAGTGTCACGCGCACGCCGGGCTCGTGCAGCAGGGCGAGGCTCGCCTTGCTCGCGAAGGCGCCGCCCGCCAACGGGGTGAACAGCACGGTGCGACCCATCTCCTGGGCACGCAGAACGGTGTCCAGCGTCTGCTGGCCGGCCGGGTCGTCGACCAGTTCACCGGAGACGAAGTAGCGCAGCACCACGTCCAGCGGGGTGCCACGCAGCGTCACCTTGCCGTTGCGTTCTCCCAGCTCGTGCAGCTCGCCCAGGAGCAACCGCACGCCCTGTTCGGACATGGCTTCCTGGATCGCGAGGAACACGTGATCGTGCGCTGCCAGGCCACCGTTACTTTCGATCAGCCCGATCACGGGCTCGTCGGTGGTGACCGGCTCGGCAACCCGGCGCAGTCTCGCCACGAGACGACTCAGGGTGTCGACGTGGCCGAGCTGGTGCCGCCGGGCGAAGTCGGCGAACGCCGGCACGTTCAGGTAGGCCCGATTGACCTGGGCGCTGTCGATGCCCCCGAGTTCGCTGCCGACGTTGAGTTCCAGCAGCCGGAACGCGGTGCCGTCGTGGTAGGCGTCGGCCCTGGCGTACAGCGGCGGGGTGGCCTCACCCGCCCCCCGGCACATCAGCTCGACGATCCGGTCGTCCATCCCGAGAGCGGTGCAGTACCGCCGCAGATCACCGTCGAAGAGCCGGGCCGGCAAGGAGACCAGCAGGTCGAACAGCATGGCCAGGTCGGCGGCGAAGGAGGAGATCTCCTTTTCCGGTACGAACAGGGGACGGTCCAGCTGGACCTGACCGTAGGACTTGGCGAAAGCGTCGGGCAGCGCCAATTCAGTTGCCGCCGACCGCAGCCGTGATCCGGAGTTCAGGCAGTCTTCAACGTACTGCCGTGTGACAGTGTTCAACACGAAACGTCCCCCAGGAAAGTCCATACGAATGAACCTGACCAAATGGTCCTTCTCCACTCCCGCGCAGTCAAGTGTGATCTAGCCACAACGTGTTCCCGGCCCGCCGGATGCGGAGACGGTGACGGCTGTGGCACCGCGGCCAAGTGTAAGGACCTCCGCAATACATCGATGCCGAGACGACTCTCGGCCAGGGAGTTAAATCGAGCCGCCCGGTGCCGGACGACCGTAGCGACCGCACGCAACAGCCTGGCCGCCCACCATGTCGAGTTCCTCATCATCGACCCCGTTTTGGTAGCCTGACCAGCGGGAACTTTCTCACAGCGTGGGGAACACAACGTCGAGCCGGCGTGGCCCCCGGGAACGTTGATCGCATAATCCCTCGTTTCGGGATGCGTTTGAACGGCTTGTCTTCTCGCTTCAGTACCTGGTCTGTGCGACGGCGATGCGACGTGTTTGTCGGACCGGTGTCTACAGTGGAAAGGCTGATTGTGGTGTTGATGTTCCGGTCATGACGGCCTGTGCCGGAGGTCACATACCGGTTCGACGCTTTGAACCAAAATGGCGGAGAACCGCATCGAGTCTGAGCGATGGACTGACACAGATCACGATCTGACCATCGCTGAGTGTTACCACCGTTTACTGATCAAAGTCTACTCCCCTTGTCGCGCTACCTCGGTCACTCACTCATGGGAACCGACGTCGTTGTCGCAACCAGTCGGGACAGGCTGCTGGGAACCTGCCGGTAATCCGGTGTTTCCGCAGGTCAGAGCGCTTTTTGAGTTGAGGCGTTCACGACGTGCGCGGTCTCTTTCGGCACCCGCGCGGCGGGGTACGGCGTTGCCGTGGCGATTTTGAGGTACCGACCTCAAAACCGCCCGGTGGCGTGCGGCCCGGAAGTGGCGGACCGATCGAGCCACGGACGAGTCCGGCCGGCAACGAGTGTGCCCGACTCCAGCTCGGCACGGGGTGGCTGAGCAACAGCTGGAAACGGTCGTGGGGACCTTTCTCAAGACTCCAACCACCGGCATGTCACACGTCACCCAGCCGGCCAGCATCGAGAAACTCTTCGGTAGGCACAATCCCGCCGGGGTCACAAAGGGTGTCGTAACACGCCACTCACCGCCCAAGTCAGGATTGATATCCAGTGACCTGAACTACAAGCGGTACTCACCCGATGACACATCGCCAGGCATGACGTGACTCGGTTCGCGACACCCCAGGACCCGACCCGCCCGATCAGTCGATCACCATCACATCACACAATGCCATGACCCCACGACGATGTGTCGCTATTCTGATCAGATCCCGAGGGCGGCATTCATCCCGTCGGGGATGGCAATGCCGGACGGGAGCGCTCGCCACAGGGCCGAGCCCACCAACTCCGCGGACGAGCGTTGTACGTAAAATCCCGTACTCGACCCGATAAGACGTATATACCGCTTAGCCGCAATCACCCCAACTGCTTTGGGTGAATTATCCCACCTGCTGCGGTCTCAACGGCTCAGGTTGGACTCGATTCCTTGCACCCGGACGGCAGTATGTTCCTTCAAGTCAACGACGGTCCGACGGGAGGCACGTGGCTGCCGCGCCCCACAAGCCAACCGCATCGACCCTCACACGTCTCCAAGGGATGGGACCGACCGGTGCCCGAACCGGCGTCCGGCAAATCTGGCGACCAACCCCTGGACGGGGCGGTTCGGACACGTCCATCATGAGCCCAGCGCACAACCGTACGGTCATCCTGAGCAAACGGGGTGCGGAGCATGGCGGACGAACGTGCGGCGGGCCGCCTCGACGGCCTGGTGGTCGGCAATGAGCTGTCAGGCTCCGTGGCCGGCCCCAGCATCCAGGCGGGCGCGATTCATGGGGGCGTGCACTTCCACCATGCCGCCACGGCGCCTCCGCCTGTGCCGCGCCAACTCCTGACTCCATCAGCGCATTTCACGAACCGGGAAGCCGAACTGGCCGCGCTCGACCAGCTACTGAACTCCGGGAGGTCGGTGTTCGCGATACTGAGCGGCCCCGGGGGTGTGGGAAAGACCGCGCTGGCGTTGCGCTGGGCGTACCAGGTCCAGGATCGATTCCCGGACGGCCAGCTCTACGTGGATCTCGCCGGTTTCAGCGAGCAGGGACCACTCGACCCCGGCGAGGTCCTGGGTTCCTTCCTCCGGGCACTGGGGGTACCGCCCCAGCGGGTGCCCCTTGGGCTCGCGGAACAATCTGCCCTGTACCGGTCCGTGACGATGGGCCGCTCACTGCTTGTGTTGCTCGACAACGCGTACTCCGCCGCGCAGGTGCGTGCCCTGCTACCAGTGCTTTCTTCCAGTGCGGTCCTGGTGACCAGCCGGAGCCGGCTGGTCAGTCTCTTCCCGGACGGCGCCCGAATGATAGAGGTCGCCCCGCTTTCGGCACCGGATGCCGTGTCGCTTCTGGGACGGGTCGCCGGTGAGGACCGGGTGGCCCGGGAGCGCGAACCCGCCGAGTACCTGGCCAGAATGTGCGGTGGCCTGCCGATCGCGGTTTGTCTCGCGGCCGCGCGGTTGGCCGCGCGGCCGCGACTGTCCGTGAGCCGGGTGGCGGGCGAGTTCACGGACGAGAACCGCCGACTCGGCGCGTTCTCAGTCGGCGACGGACCCACCGTGCAAGGGATGTTCGACACGTCGTACCGACTGCTGGAACAGCCCGCGGCGGCCCTGTACCGCAGGTTGTCCCTACATCCCGGCCAGGACTTCGGCCTCCGACTGGCGACCGCGGTGACCAACCGTACGGCGGGGGGTTTCGAAACCGCGCCGAGCGGTGACCCGTTGGCCCAATTGGTCGAGAGCAACCTGTTGGAAGAACTCCCGGAAGACCGCTTCCGGTTCCACGACCTGCTTCGGCTGCACGCACGGGAACGGGCCCGAATCGACGACTCTGAAGCGGAACGGCGGGCCGCGCTGCTCGCCATGCTGGAGTGGTACTTCGCGGTGGCGGCGCAGGCCGATCTGGTCGTCACTCCGTATCGGCGCAGGCTTCCGTACGCCTTCGATGCGGCTCCGACCGAACTGCCGGCCTTTACCGGCCGCGAAGTCGCTTTGTGCTGGTTGGATCGGGAACGAGCGAACCTGATCAGCGCCGGCCGGACCGCACTGGACCACGGTTGGTCGGAGCTGGCCTGGCAGCTGTGCGACGTGATGTGGCCGCTGCTGCTGTACCGCAAGCACTACCGGAACCGCCTTGAGATCGACCGCCGGGGTGTCGAGGCCGCGCGAATCTGGCGGAACACCTGGGCGGAAGCGGACATGCTGAAGCGCCTTGGTCTGGTGTGCACCAGCGTGGGCCGCTACGACGAGGCAGAAGCAAGCCTGCGCTCGTCGATCACGCTGTGCCGTGATGTCGATGACGACCACGGCGCCATCGATGCCCAGGAAGCTCTGGCACTGCTTCGTCTGGCCACGGGCAGGCTGGAAGAAGCCGTACGCCTGTTCCAGGAACTCGCGACGCTCAACGAGCGGATGGGCCGGCACCGGAGCCGCGGGTTGACCTTGATCAACCTGGGCAAGGTGCTTCCTCGGCTCGGCCGCTCCCAGCAGGCCGTGGACCTGCTGGGCCAGGCGCAACAGATCTTCGCGGGGTTGACGGATTCGGATCCCTACAACGGCGCTCGGGTTCTCGTTGCCCTGGCACATGCCCACCTGGGTATTGGCGACCTGTCGAGGGCCAAGCAGGCCGCGACCCAGGCTGCCCGTGCGATGCACGACCTCGGTTCACAGAGCGGTGAGGCCGAAGCCCTGGAAGCCCTCGGTGAGGTCGCGCATGGCCAGGGCGACGACAGCGTCTCCCTCGGGTACCTGCGTCAGGCTTCAGAGATCTTCGATGCCCTGGGGTCGCCCCACGCCACCCGGGTTCGGGAACGGGTACGGGAACTCGGCGGGTACGGCGCGGTCGCCGCCTCGGACCCCGGTCCACCGTCCGAACAGGACCAGCAGCCTTGAACCAGGCACCGGTTCCCAGATGAGGTGACTCTCAGGCACCGCGAACCAGGGGGCTTCCGCCCATCGCGCGTACAGCGTTCTGGCGATGCCCGCCATCAGTGGACCCCGTGACTGGTGCGTCACGTCCCCGGGAAGCAACGTCAGCATCGTGCCGTCCCGGATCCCGACCGTGATCCCGGTGCCCCTCGCGGCGACCACCAACGTGAGGCCCGGCAGCCCGCTGAACAGGCCAGCCAACAGGACGGTTGGCGGACCTGGGACCCGATCGACGAGCAGGACATCTGCCAACCGGTGATCGAGGACGATGGCGCTTCCCACCCGGAACCAGGCGATGATCGGATCGGTGCCCATCAGACACCCCTCGCCCGGGAGGCCACAGGCACAGGGACGGGCCGCCGGACGTTGTCCGGCTCGGACAGTTTCAAAAGCCGGTACATCGCACGCCGCAATGCGGGTTCGGCATGTCCGGGCCGAGAGGTGAGCCGGCCGGCGACCGCCTCACGATCGATCGTCCGCGCACTGCGCAACTGATCCAGCAAGGGCCGTGCGGGGTCAAGTCTGCTGGCGTCGGAAGCCACCAGAGCCTGCGCCGAGCCGGGTGCCGGCAGCACACTCAAGGGCGGCGGCAGATGCAGCACCCGCCGGCCGATCGCCGCGGCATACGCGGTGACCGAGCCATGATCACCGATCACGTGATCCGCGGCGACAAGTGCCGCACGCCAGTCAGTTTCGGGCTCGATCAGGACAAGCCCCGAGGCGCGACACTCGCTCAGCCACGCCTTGACCTGACGGCGGCCATGCGCGCTCCAGACCCCCGGGTGCAACAGCGCCGCGACGCGGAACCGGTCCGCAGGCAGTTCGGACATGATCCACGGCAGGAGTTCACGGTAGTGGCCGAACAGCCCGTGCCGTCCCCAGGTCGAGCTCACCACGAGGAATTCCGGTCCGGGCGGGACGCCGAGCGCCGAGCGGTAGCGCGCCCGCCACGGCAGGCTGGCGATGAGCCGGTCAAAACACGGGTCTCCCGCCACGACGGCGACCGGCATCGCTTCTGGACACTGACTTTTCAGGACGTCGAGTTGGCTGTCGTGAGACAGCACGAGCGCCGAGGCGAGCACCTTTCCGTCACGAGTCAGGCGCTGTGCGTCCAAGC
>DASUSI010000026.1:0-20497 GCA_036375165.1 Micromonosporaceae bacterium
TGTAAGCCCGCTCCGACGGATGATTCGGCTCATCCAACAACGGCAGGTTGAAGTCCACCAGATCAACCAAATGCGTATCGAAACTATCGAAACGCTTCGCGATCTCCATAAACCAGTCGGCCACAGCAGGACCAACCCGACCCGGACGGGTACTGGCGACAACGACATGCAGGCGCGGCATCACAGGGGCTCCTCAGGAATGTCGACAATGGCGGGTCAGGCGGCGGTACGGGTACCGGGCACGGGCCAACGCCGTGGCGGCACCGCCCGCCCGTCCGGGAGCAGTAGCCCGGTGTCCTCGAACGCGATGACGCCGTTGCACAGGCGACTCCAACCCTGCTCGGGGTGCGCGGCAACGACCCGTGCCGCCTCCCTGTCAGGTGCGGTGGCGTCAGGGCAGCGCGGCCGGTGTGGACACACCGTCATCACCTCCCGGTTGTGGGGTGCCGGGAGCCCGACCCCGAACCAGGGTCTGGCTCCCGGCACATGCCCGCCCGGTCCCGGCTCCTGTGGGAGGCAGCGAAGGCGGAACAGCCAGGACCGTGGGGGCGGCTCGGTGGCGGGTACGGCGTACCCCGGGCGGGGTGACCCGGCTCGCGGCCAGCCGGCGGATCGCCAGGCCGGCGAGCAGCGCGGCGGCGGTCGGCAGCAGCGTCATGTCGTCGGAGTCGGACTCCGGGATGGCGCCGAGCAGCAGCACCAGCGCGCCGGGCACGGCGTCGAGCACGTACCCGAAATCGTCGGACAGCGCGACCGGGCTGCGGAGTTGGACGAGCCGCTCCCGGCCGTACATCTCGGTGACCGTGCGGTGGATCCAGGCGACCTCGGCGGCGTCGTTGACGGTGACCGGGTGAGTGATGTGCCACTGGATCGCGGCGTGCATGCCGTGGGCGGTGGCGTACCCGCCGACCAGCCGTCCCACCGCCTCGTGAGCCCCGGACCGCGCGGCGGCGTGGTGAGTACGGACCGTGGCGACCACGGTCGCGGAGTCCAGGTTCCGGCCGCTGGCGCTGATCTGGTCGACGGTGAGCGTGACCCGGTCCCCCAGGTGGGCCCGGTCCAGGGCGGCGGCGAGTTGGCAGGCGACGGTGACGGGCCGGGCCGGACCACCACCCTGCCCGCTGTCGCGGATGGTGACCTGGAGCCGGTCGGCGCTGGCGAGCATCGGTCCGGATCGGACGGCGACCACGCCACGGGGCAGGCCGGGCAGGGTACGCAGCGCGTACGCCGCGTCCACTGGCCGCCCAGCCACGTCCAGCAGACCCTCGGCCAGCATCCGGGCCGCGCCGCCGTGCCCGGCCGAACCCGGCTGCCACGCGAGCACCACGTCCCCGGACAGTTCGTGGCGACGTTCCGCGAGCAGCCGGGCCGTGCCGACCAGCGCGGCGGCGGGTACCCCGTACCCGCCCGGGTGGCCGGCGGTGGTGGCGGCGATCACGTCGGTGTCGGCGCGCAGCAGGGCGACCCCTCCCGGATGCGCGCCACGGATCACCGCCACCACCGATGACAGTCCCACCCCGGTGGACACCTCCGCCGGCAGTCCACTGATGGCATCCAGGATCCGACCCTGGGTACGGGTTGTCACCAATCCCGTCTCCGGGTCGGTTCCGAACTGCCGGCGCAGGGTGGCCATCGCAGTGCCGTGCCCGTATGCGGCTCTGACCAGACCGACTGTCATACCCGGCACGTTATTCACGCGGCAGAGCCGCTCCTACGAGTCGACTGCCATCCATCGAGGACGTCCGTGCCAACCCGAATCGGAGTTCGCGTTCACTTCACCCGCGACACCGTCTTGTTCCGGGTGAATAACCAGTGCAGGAACCAGATTGGCGCCCATAGGCCGAGGGTGCACACGGTCAGCACCGCATGGACCGCGTGCCCGACCGCGCTGATCCCGCCCTTCGTGACGACGGTGTGCGGATATTGCTGACCTGGCTGCTGCGGTTGCTGTTCGGGGTTGTTGGGCTGCATCTTGTCAGCATGACACGCGGCCAAATTTCCACAGGGGAGCGTGTGCCCAGACACCCTGTGGCCGATGGCGGGACGCCCCGGGACCGTGCGGGTCCCGGGGCGCCCGTGGGCATCACCAGGTAGCGAGGAGGCGGCAGGGGCCACCGGAGCCGTCCTCCAAGGGGATCGCCCCGATGGTGAGCGTTGCGCCGACGGGCGGCAGCGTGCCCAGATGGGCGACGTTCTCCAGGCCGATCCGGTCGGCGTCGCCGAGCAGCAGGTGGTGGACGTCCATCGTGGTCGAACGGCCGGGGTCCAGGCTCAACGTGTCCACCCCGACCGAGCTGACACCGCGCCGCTCCAGCAGCCAGGCCACGGCGGTCGCGGACCACCCTGGGAAGTGGAACCCGCCGCTGACGTCCTCACCCCGGTACGCCGCCCGGCCCAACGGCAGCCGACTCTCCCAGCCGGAGTGCATGAACACCATTGCACGCCGGGGGATCCGGCCGTACGTGCGCTCGTAGCGGATCAGGTCGTCAACACTGACCTGGGTGTCCGGATCCGAGACGACCCGGGCCGAGATGTCGACCACGGCGACCGGCAGCCCGACCAGTTCCGCCGGGGTGATCTGCGGCAGCAGCCGACCACCGCCGCGGAAATGTCCCGGCACGTCAACGTGGGTGCCGCTGTGCTCTCCGAGCGTCCAGTTCTGCACGTAGACGCCGTGGTCGGCGATGGTCAGCACGGTCTGCCGGGCCGGGGCGTCCAGCCCGTACACCGGGAATCCGGCCGTCAGGGTGTGGGTCAGGTCGGCGATCCGGGGCCGGGCCGCCACGGCGTGGGCCGGCGCGGGCAACGCGGTCGCGACCGCCGCCGCAGCGCCACCGGCCAGCACCGCGCGCCGGCTCACCGGGTGGGAATGGGAGTGGGTGTGTGTGGTTTCCAGGCACATCGTGGTCCTCCTCAGATGGTGGTACGGGCGCGCAGCGTGTCCACCGGGCGCTCCCCGTAGACGCGCTGGTACTGGGTGGCGAACCAGGACAGGTCGATGAACCCGACCCGGCCGGCGATCTCGGTGACGCTGGCCTCCGCCGGGGTGGCGGCGCGCAGCGCGGCGCGAGCCGCGACCAGCCGTACCCGCCGCAGGCACTCCGCCGGGGTCATCCCGGTCTCGGCGCGGATCGCGCGGTAGAGGGTGCGTTGCGACAGCCCGGTGGCGCGGGCGATGTCGGCGGGCCCGATCGTCGGGTCGCCGTGGTGGGCGTGGATCCAGTCCATCGCCACTCGCACCCGCCGCCCGGGAACGCCCGGAGTGGTGTCGCGGACCCGCCCGGCCTGGTCGTGCCGGGCGGCGGTGAGCAGCCCGGCGGCCAGGGCCTGCTGCACGTACCGGGTGGTGAGCGGATGGTCGACCAGCCCGCCGCTGTCGAGGCTGTCGCAGACCGCGCGGACCAGCCGCGCCCACCCACCCAGACCCGGCTGGGCCAGGTCGAAGTTAGGCGTCGGTGTCGGCTCCCCGGTCAGGTCACCCAGCGTCTCGGTGACCAGCCGCTGCGGCAGTACGACCAGGAACAGCGCGGCACCGGGCTGCCAGTGGGTCACGGTCACCTGGCCGGGTTGGAGCACCACGGCGGTACGGCCCGCGATGGCGGTGCGCTCCCGGCCGCGCCAGCACTCGACCGTCCCGGCCCACGGCAGCGCCACCAGTACGGCCCGCTCCCCGCCCGGATCGGCGGCCAGTGTCGCGGACACCGCCACGTCGCCGCAGTCCAGGTACGCCAGCCCGGTCACCCCGAGGCTGGCGTGGTGCAACCGCGCCGCGAAGCCCTCACCGCCGGAGCGCTGGTCGCAGATCCGCAGCCGCGCCGGCCACACGTAGCCGCTGATCCCGGCCTGCGCCGCGACCAGGTCCCGGGTGCGCAGAACCCGATGCCCGGACAGCGGTGGTCGCACAGCGTCACGTCCGGTTCGCTGCGCCGGCACCACCGGCCCTCCAACACAATGAGCGCCTACTCGATTACGTATCGTGTCCATTGATCCGCCTCCGTACGTACACCTGCACAGACCGTGATAGTCGCGATGCAGTCTCTGGCCGTAAGCCCTCCGACCTGCGGAAACACCGCACATTCACCACGTGGACAGGTGCAGACTGGGCAGAACCCTGCACCCCCCATGGCTGTGGGACACCTGATGCCCGACCCGCCGCGACCTGCCGCACCGACCCGGCACATCACACTGAGTGAGACCGAACGGCGGCTACTGCACGCGTTGCAGCAGACGCCGCGAGCGCCCTGGGTCGACGTGGCACGGCGGGTCGGCGTCGACCGCGACATCGCCGCCGCCCGCTGGCACGCCCTGGCCGAGGCACGGGTGGCGTGGCAGGCCGCGTACCCCGGACCGCGCTGGTGGCGTACCCATCAACTGGCGTGGGTCGAGCAGGATGTGCCGCCCGCGGACCTGGACGCCGTGGTGACCCACCTGTCCACTGCCGGACGGGTGCTGTCACTCGACGTCGACCTGGACTCCAGCCTGCTGGCCGCCGTCGCCACCCGCGACTACCAGGCGGTGGGCCGCCCGCTGCTGGACGGCCTGCCCCCGGCCCGGGAAACCCACCTCGCCAGCGAGCTGTACTCGACCGCGTCCCGGTGGCGGATCGGGGCGCTGCCCGACGACGGACACCCCAGCGGTCCGCCGCTGGACGCACCCGGCACCGGTCCGTCAGACGACCGGGTACGCGCCCTGCTGGCCGCGCTCGGCCCCGACCCGCGACGACCCGTCACCGACATCGCCACCGCCTGCCGGGTCAGCTACATGACCGCCAGCCGGTGGCTGGCACACGCCCTCGCAGGAGGCGACCTGGGAATCCGGGTCGAGGTCACCGCTTTGGCTGCCAACCGGCCCGTCGGACTGCACTGGTGGTTACGGGTCCCCGACAGCCACCACACCGAACTGGTCGGCGCGCTGCTCGCCCAGTCCGACGTCCGCTGGGTGGCCGGCGTGCTGTCCACCACCGGGGCGACGGTGCTCGCCGCCGCGTGGACCCGCGACCTGCCCGCCGCCCGGCAACTCACCGCCCGGGTCGCCGGCAGGTGTCCGGCCGCGCTCACCGTACGGCAGGTGGTCACCCTGCGGCCGGTGAAACGGCTCGGCTGGCTGCTCGACCCGGACACCGGGCGGCGTGGCGGCTATGTGCCCCTCGACATCTGAGCACCCCTCGACATCTGACCGGGAGGCCGCCGTGCTGCACCCGTTGCACCCCCGGCACGTGGCTCTGCTCGAGTTCGGCCGGCCGCTCACCCCCCGGCAACAGGACGCGCTGGCCCACGACATCCACCCCAGGCCGCACCTGGCCACCACCTGGCACCCCGCCCCCGGCCCCGACGTCGTCACCGGAATCCTGGTCGTCCGGGGCCGCGACGCCATCCTGGCCGGGAACGCCGCCGCCGGCACCTGCCTGGTCGCGCTCGGCGCCGACCTGCCGGTACGGGTCGCCGCGGTGATCCGTACCGACCTGACCTGGCCCCCCGACTGGTGGCAGGCTCAGCCGGCCTGGCCCGTGGTCCGGTGACCTTCCAGCACGCCGCGCAGCCGGGACAGCGCCTCGTACACATCGGTGAAAGAGGTGTAGAGCGGGGCGAGACCGAACCGGATCCGCCCCGGGTGCCGGTAGTCGCACATCACCCCCACGTCGGCCAACTCCTGGACGAGCTGCCACGCCGCCGGGTGGTACAGCGTCACGTGAGCGCCACGCCGCCAGCGCTGCCGGGGCGAAGCCAGCCGCACCCCGTACCGGCCGAGCCACACCTCAGCCAGATCGACCGCGTACGCCGTCAACGCCTGCGCCTTGTCGTGGATCCGCTCGATGCCCGCCTCCGCCACCAGCCGTGCCCCCTCAGCCACGGCGTGACAACCCAACACCTGCGGCGTGCCGGCGGTGTACCGGGCGATGTCCGTCGCCGGTTCGAAATCCGGGTACATCGCGAACTGGTCGGCGTGGCCGAACCAGCCCCAGATCGGCTGGGACAGCTCGGATTGCAGGTCTTGGCGGACGTACAGGAAAGCCGGCGCGCCCGGCCCCGAGTTCAGATACTTGTACGTACACCCCACCGCCAGGTCAGCGCCCGTGTCCCGGAGCGGCACCGGCACCACCCCCGCACTGTGCGAGAGATCCCACAGCACCAGCGCGCCCGCGTCGTGCGCCGCCTCGGTGATCCCGGCCATGTCCGCGAGCGCCCCGGACCGGTACGACACGTGCGAGAGCACCACCAGGTCGGCGCGGCCCGCACACGCCTCCCGTACCTGCTGCACGGTCGGCCCGCCGTCCACATCGGACTTGATCAGCCGCAGTTCGGAGTCGTGCGCCCGCGCCAGGCCCTGGAGTACGTACGCGTCGCTGGGGAACTCGGCGGCGTCGGCCACGATCACCCGTCTGTGCCGCACCGCATTGAGTGCCGCGGCTGCGAGCTTGTAGAGGTTCACGCTGGTCGAATCGGACACGATCACCTCACCCGGCTCGGCCCGCAGCACCCCCGAGGCGATCACGTCCCCCACCCGCCAGGGCAGGTCCACCCACTCCTCATGCCACCCGGCGGCACCCCGCGCGGCCCACACCTCCACCACGGCGTCCAACGCCGCCCGGGTCGCCGTCGCCGGCCGCCCCACCGAGTGCCCCACCAGGTAGATCACGTCTGGGTCCATCGGTACGAACCGGTCCCGGAACCCGCGCAGCGGATCCGTCGCGTCCCGCTCCCCCGCTGTCAACGCCGCGACGTCGTCCGGCACACCCATCACCATCACATCCCTCCAGGTCCGTAGCGGATCTCGGACCCGGGGACCGTACGGACCCGGCGCGGCGCGGCCTACGAGCCCGGCGCCATCCGACCGGGAGATCCGTGCCACCAGCACGGCAGCGGCAGCTCGGTCGACGAATGAACAGGTACCCAGGACGCGAGCGCCCTGCGCAACGCACTGGAAGCCGCTCAAGCAGCAGTTGGAACACTCCGGCGGCGACCGCGGCAGCCTCGCAGCCAAGCCCGTGATCAGTAATTACCCACATAGCACGAGTCGGGGCCGTCAATTACCCGCGGGGGGTAGAGATCCCCCATTCGGAGCAGGACATGAGGAAAGCGCCGGCCAAGCAATGCTCGGGACACATAGAGAACGTGCTGGCATGGTGAGGCGTCTGCCGAGCTCAGCGGGGTGTTTGACCGCTCCGGGCCATGGTCAGACCGGGAAGGTCATGCACGACGGTGGTTCCACCTTGAGAACCGTCCCTTGTCGGTCTGGTCACCGCATGATCAACGCCATAGACTTCGTTACACTGTCCACAAGGCACAGAGGTGAGCTCCGTCCAATGCCATCCCGAGGACACGCAGCGCAGCACGCTTGCTTCATCATCCACTCCCAGCTTCCCTACCAGCTTGACCTCAATGAGATCTTGGCGCTTCCCGAGGGGTTTCGATACCGAAACCGGTTTGATCAGCAATGGATCGACAAAGATGTCCTGCCAGACATAGAAGAGCAGTTACTGGGCAGAGCAGTTCTCTTAGTGCTGCGGGATGTCGACCAGAATCGCTTGGTGCCGGTCCGATGGGGATCGTTGGTGGTCGTGCGACGAATCGGCCCAATCTGCTACTTCGAATACCGGTTGGGGAAGCTGATTCACTACGAATCCGCAGACAACGTTCGCGAGCAACAAATAATTGAAGCTACCAGACTCTTCATGGAGAACCACCACTGGCTCCCGGGAACGCAGGGGACCGGCCTGAGCGACCCTTCGGTCTTCCTCAGCAAAGTGGGATGGCAACTGAGCGAGATCGACGCCTCGGACCTCACCGCCTGGGGGAATGTTATCTCTGCCGTAGCCGCGTCGCCCGCATACTCGCGTGTGGAGTTCCTCAAGATTGTTGAACTGGTGGATGCTACCAACAGGCCCGCACCGGTGGTCGATGAGACCTTCATCGTGGCCCCTGGGATGACCTACACGCTTCGGGTTTTCCAACACGTTCCCGCTCCCGGGGCGCTACCAATACCTCCGCATTCCATCGAGCTACAGACATTCGGCGACCAGGTAACGACACTGCGGAACCGTCAGCAGGCCATTGGCAAGTACGACATGCTTACGTTCTATCTGAAGTTCCGCAATCTGCGGCCAGGTGAGACCACCGCTATGGAAATTCCTCACGCTCCTGGTGCGGCAATAGGGGACAACGCAAGTGTCTCCCTGTACATACCTATCCGGGGTAGTCGCGGGCTGACACCGCAACTGATACTCGCCGTCCTCGTCCTCCTGGCCAGTCTCGTGTTGATCTTCCGCCCGAATCTCCTCGGTTACCTCGGTGTCTCAGGCAAGGAGTCTGAACAAATGGTGAGAAACATAGCAACGATCACCTTCGTTCTCATCATGTCAGGGTGGCAGCGAGCCCTGACAAGCATGTGGCCGTCGTGGCCGTGGCCGGTGACCCGATGAGAGTCCTCGGCATCAGCAAGGGGAGCACTCTCAGCGGAAAAACCCTTCGGCATGGTAGTGCCGCAGCTTACATCGACGGCGAAATATGTGCGCTGGCGGAAGAGCGTGCCAGCGGGGAGAAGTACGCTGGTGGTTACGAAAGGTCATTGGCGGCACTTCTGTCCTATCGGGGAGTTGATATCGATGACTTCGATGTCATCGGCGTCAGCACGTGCTGCGAACCTGAACAAAACGCCTTGCTGGGCCATGAGCTGGCAGGCGAAGAGAACCTGGTCAGCGTCAACCACCATCTGTCGCACGCGTCACTGGCCTTTTACGGTTCAGGATTCGAGAGCGCACTCGTCGTCGTGGCGGACGGCGGGGGAAACACGCTGGTGACTGTGTCCGATGAATGGTGGACACAACCCCGCGAACAGAACAGTTACTATTTGGCCACGCGCACTGGCGGGATCAAACTCATCGCACGTGACTTCGACGAACCGTACGACGTTGGCCTGGGCGAATTGTATCGCGCCTTTACCTACTTTCTGGGCTGGCATTCTTCGCGCCACGCATCCAAGACGATGGCGCTCGCCGGACATGGCCGTAGGGCTGCTATCAGCGCTGAACTGTATGCGTTCGAGAACGGGAAGCCTCGTTCCGTTGTCAGAAACAATCCGTACCGCCCTGTCGATGTGGTACTCAACCTTGGCCAAGCGTTGGGAGTGAACCTCGGCGAGCCACGGGTACCCAACCAGGCCATCCTCCAGATCCATCGCGACGTCGCCGCATTCGTGCAGCGCGAGATCGAGGGGGTCTTACTACGTAGACTGCGTGACCTCAGAGCCGAACACGGTGCTTCACGACTGTGCATCGGAGGCGGCGTCGCACTCAACGTAGTGGCTAACGGCCGTCTACTGAAAGAGTTCCCAGAGGGCGTCTACATTCCCAGCGCACCGGCCGATGATGGACAAGCCTTGGGCAACGTGTATGCGTTGCTTGCGGCTCACCGCAAGCAGCATCGAGCTTCATCCATGTTGACCAGTTCGAGCGCATGCCTCGGAACGAGTGCTGAAATTGATTCAGCGACCGTCACGCACAACCTCCATGAGCTCGGGCTGGCCAGATACGTGGTGCTGGAGACGTCCGACTATTCTCGACTTGTCTCCGAATTCTTGGCCTCGGGCGCAACAGTGTGCCTGTTTCAAAACAGGAGCGAGTACGGGCCACGCGCGCTTGGCTGCCGTAGTATTCTGGCGGACCCGCGTAGGGGTACCGCAGTCTCCGAGCTGAACTCATTGAAGGGACGCGAGTGGTTCATGCCCTTCGCTCCGGCGGTCCTTAGAGATCGGATGGGAGAATGGTTCGAGCCGATAGCGAAGAGTCCGTTCATGTCATTCGCACTACGGGCTCTTCCGCGAGCGCTTCACGAAATACCAGCGGTCGTGAACGCAGACGGCACAGCTCGTGTGCAAACCGTGGAAGCAGCCGATGGGACGGCAATACACCGGATCTTGACGGCGTTCGAGCAGACGACGGGCGTCCCTGTTCTGCTGAACACGAGTTTCAATCTGGGCGGGAAACCCATAGTTGAGACGATCCAACAGGCCCTCACTACATTCAGCCAGATGCCCGTCAACGTACTCTCAATAGGACGTTTTGTGATAGTCAAAAATTTATCGCCGGATATCGCCGATCTCCCCATTAAATCGTCCCTGAAAAGACTGGAGATGGACGTCCGCAATGAAGGCAGTTCCACCGCGATCAATACGGCGGTCTCACTGTCACGTATGGTCAGACAGCTTCAGAAACTGACGGGCGCGGTAGTCTTTGTTCGCACCGCCTTGCCACTCTACGATCAGTATCTCGAATGGATGCGACAAGGCCGCAAGGTCACCACGATCCGGTTCCGGCGCGGTGCGGTGGAGATACCTTTCAACTCTGTGCTTCCGCTGTTCGAGACTCCCGATTACAGTGCACCGGATGACAAGACGACTCCCACCGAGTATGTCCGAGTCGCAGCAATACGCTACCGCCGCTTTGGTGAGTTGACCGCAACAGACGCGACGCGCGACGGTTTTGAAGACCTCGACCATATGCGACGGGACTTGACAACAATCTACCCAAGGCTTACCGATGACGATTGGGTTACGGTGTACGATATCAGTCTCGTAAATGGCTCCAAGCGAGATTAATGCCTCCTGGGCTACGGCACATGGGGGGCGGGGTTGAAGCCGTCGGGCCAGATGGTCCTGGCGTCGGTGCGTACCGCTGTCAGGTCGGCACCGTCGAGGTTCGCGCCGGTGAGGTCCGCTCCCCGCAGGTCCGCGTCGCGCAGCCTGGCCCCGACCAGGCTGGCGTGACGCAGCGAGGCATCGACCAGGACTGCCTCGCTGAGAGAGGCACCGCGCAGGTCGCTGTGATCGAATACGGCACCGAACAGGCTGGCGTTGCGCATCCGGGCACCGGCCAGGTTCGAGTACGCGCAGACCAGGCCATCCCATCGGCCCGCGACCAGCCGGGCCTTCCGTAGATCGGTGTGCGACAGGTAGATCTCCCGATCGTCGTCTGTCTCCGGCCGCCGGCCCAGCACGGTCAACGCGGCCTGCACGTCCGGTGCCCGGATCCCCAGCCAGAAATCGGCCTCGCCCGCCTCCCGAGGCCCGGGAGCCGAGTGGACCGGGGCGTGCGTCCGCACGAAGGCCACCAGGATCGTGGTCACGGTGGCCCGGTCCTCGTACGAATCCTTTGCCACCCGCTCCAGCGCGTACAGCCCACCCAGCCGCACGTCGACAGTGCCCTCCCCGAGCTGGTCCACCGCCTTGGTCATCCGATCCGTGATCTGGCCGTGCCGGCTGATCTGCACCTGCTGCCAGGTCGCCGCCGCGCCGGCCACCACCACGAGTCCGGCCAGCCCCTGCAACAGGGTCGCCCGAGCGTCGTTCTGCAACTGGGACTGCGCCTGCTGCAACGTGATCCGCTTCTCCGCGTCCGTCACCCCGCGAAGTTCCGCATCCGTCAACGGCGGATACAGCCACGCCGGAGCGAACACCAGCGCCACGATTCCGGCCACAACCGCCAGGCCGAACACCACCAGCAGCGTCCACTGTGGCAACCGTCGCACCACCCCACCCCCGTAACGACCGACGCTCGGCGCGCGGACGCGGATCACCGAACGGAAACCCAGTCGGACCCTACTCAAGGAACCGCTCCTTGTTCCCGTGGCATCGGGCGGGGGTACACCCGACACACCCGGCACTCCGACGGCCCCGTGATGCCTGGGTAGGTAGGACTCAGCGATCGTGTTCGTGCCGCGCGAGCCGCCGGGCCGCCTCCTCGTACCCGCTCATCGCGCCAAGCTCGTGGAAGATCTTCTCGGCCTGCGACCACTCCTCGCGGGCGGCCCGCGACTCGCCCTTCTGGGCGTACGCGTCCCCGAGGTGCAGGTGGCACAGCCCGGTGCCGAGAGTGTCCGGGCTGGTGTCCCGCAACTGCAGGCTCTCCTGGAGCAGTTTCACCGCTTCGCCGGTCCGGCGCGGAGCCACATCCAGCAGCATCGCGGCGAGATTGAGCCGGACCCGTGCCATCCCAGCGGTGTCACCCAGCCCGGTGTAGTCGTTTCGGGCCCTTTCCCAGTACTCCTCAGCATCGGCATGATCGCCCCGCAGCCACAGTGCCAGTCCCAGGTTGTTCTGGGCCGCGGCCAGCCCACGCTGGTCTCCCAGGTCGTCGAAAATGTCCAGGCACCGTCCGATGTGGTACTGGGCGGCTTCGTGGTCGCGCAGGTGAAGGTAGACCCCGCTCAGTGCGAGGTGGTGGAGAGCACGTCCGTACGGTTCGCTGCTCAGCCAGCGGGCCGTGTCGAGGTGGAACATCGCCTCGTGCGACGCGCCCCGGTCGTGCCAGGCCAGCCGGTCCAGCCACGCCAGTCCAAGGTTGGCCTGCACCTGTGCCGCCTGTGCCCGTGGCTGGTGTTGTTGGCGTACCGCCCTGGTGAGTTCGTCGCAGGCCGTGATCGGATCTCCCTGCTGCCGGTAGACAGCGCCGAGTTCGTTGTGTGCCCAGGTCGCCACCGACGAGTCCCCCGTGGCGATGGGCATCTCGAGGATGGCGCGGCACACGTCGTGCCATTCGGTCAGCCGGTGCTCCTCGGCATACCAGACGCACAGCGCCACCGCCGTACGGTGCAGCCACCGCTGGACCGGCTCGGGCGGCTGTTCGACTGCCGCCGTGGCCCCGTCCCCAACCGTGACGTCAGGCGGGTGCCAGTTGGTCACCAGCCGGAACAACAGGTCGTGTTCACTGACGAACCAGTCGTGCGCCGCCTTCCGTTCCGCCGCTTCGTGCCAGGCGGACGGCATCAGTGCCTCAGCATGGGTGGTGGCGGCGCGGGCCAGGTGCCGGGCCAGCCGCAACAGGGCCCGCTCCTGTTGCGCCCGGGTCTCGGCCTTCAGGTGCAGCCTGGCCGAACCGGCCAGCAGCTTACGGAGCCGGTAGCGGCCGTAGGTCTCCACCTCCAGCAGGCCGTGCGACGCCAGGCCCGCCATCACCCGGCGGGCCTGCGTCGGGCGGAGGTTGGCCAAGGCCGCGGCGGCCACAACCCCGATCTCGGTCGCCGGTACCAGGCCCAGCAGCCGGAACATCCGCTGTTGCGCCGGCGTCAGATCCTGGTACGTGAGGTCGCTGGTATCCCACAGTTCCCGCAGTGCCGGTGCGTCCGGCTCCTGCTCGTACCTCGGCTGGTTGGTGAGCGTCGCCATCGCACGCCGTAGGTTCTCGACGGTCAACCCGTGCTTGACGAGCTGTTGTCCTAGCAGCCGGATGGCCAGCGGCTGACCGGTGAACAGGCGCACCAGTTCAAGGGCGGACCGGGCGTCCCCGCCGACCAGGTCACGACCGGCGGCCTGGGCAAGCAGTTCCACCGCCTCGTCGGTGGACAACGCGTCGATGCTGACCGGGTGTACCGCGTCGAGGTCCATCGCGGTGGTGGACTTGGCCAACAGCGCCAGGGAGTGGCTCGAGTTGGGTAGCACCGGAGTCACCACGTCGGGATCGTCCACATTGTCCAGGACCAGCAGGGTCCGTTTGCGTCCCAGCCAGCTTCGTAACGTCTCGCTGGCCGCGTCCAGATCGGAGTGCTTCCGGGAACGTGGCGGGGGCAGTCCCAGCGCTCGGCATACCCGGTCCAGGACCTGCGCCGACGTGAGCGGGCGACGTTCGCTGCCGCGCACGTCCACGTACACCTGCCCGTCCTGAAACCGGGAACGCAACAGGTGGGCGGCGTGCAGCACGAAGGCGGACGTACCGACACCACGGTCGCCAACGGCCGCGATGGCCGGTTTCGTGTCGGCGAGGTTCACCACCTCGTCGAGTTGGGCACGTCGTCCCACGAACCCGGAAACGTCCGGGGGAAGCGTGTCCGGTGGCGGGCCGGGGAGTTCCAGCGGTGGATCAGGTGCTGGCGGCCTGCCTCCCTGCCACCGGTACCACAGCCAGGCGGACACCAGAAGTGCCAGCAGGGCCGCAGCGCCGACCAGGAGGTTGGTCTCCTCGCCGGTCACAAAATTCACGAAAATCTGGACCACGACAGCGCCGGACCCGGCCAGGGCGGCCTGGACGGCGAGCCCGGTGACTCCGGGCCGCCAGCCCCCCGGGGTCATCGCCACCGGCTCGTGGCGGGAGTGATCCAGCTCCGCGCCGTGCCCGGCACGCGGCGGCCAGACCCGCTTGAGCAGGCGGGACAGCCAACGGCCGAATCGGCTCACCGTCGCACCACCCCGTTCACCAGCGCGGTGACGATGTGACGCCAGGTGAACGTGATAATCACCAGCGGTACCAGGGAGACCACCACCGCACCGGCCGCGAGCACGCCCGCCCCGGTGGCGAACTGCCGGGCCTCGGTAAGCAGCACCGGACCGACCAGGGCCACCTCAGGCACCGCGACCAGCAGCGCCACCATCAGGTCGTTCCACACCCGTACGAACTCCAGTGCCGCGACCGCCGTCAGCGCGGGTTTCGCCGGGCCCAGCACCACGGCACGCAACACCCCACCCTGGCCACGGGCGACCAGACGTACCTGGTTGAGCCGTTCCACCGGAATCGCGGCGAACGCCTGCCGCAACAGCAGGATCGCGAACGGCAGGCCGAGGGCGACGTGGATGACGACCAGAACTCCGGGGGTGTTGGATATCCCCAGCGACGTGAGCAGGTGCGCCACGCCGGGCGCGATGATCGGAACCGGCACCACGGCGGCGGCGAACAGCAGCACCACGACGGTCCCGCCACGTCCCGGCGGGCGCAGCCAGACCAGTCCGTACGCCGCGAGGGACGCCAGCACGACCACCACCAGGGTCACCACAAAAGCCAGGGCAAACGTCTGCACCAGCGCGTCCAGCATCGGGGTCTCGGCAAACAGCCTCCGGAACGAGCCGGGCGACGGCAGCGACGCCCAACTGGTCGTGGTGGCGTCGACCGGATCCCGGATCGCGGTGGACACCAGCAGAAGCATCGGGAACGCCCACACGGTGACCGCCACGGCGACCGCCACCAGACTCAGCCGTCGCCGCAGCGGGCTCTCCGCGCCGGCCAGCCCCAGGGCGGACCGGCGGGGCCACCACGCGGCGTGCTCCAGATCGGGCAGCGTGATCGGCAGCGGCCACTGCTGCCGGGCCCCGATACTCGCCAGCGCCACCACGACGCCCAGGATCGCGAGCCACACCAGACCCAGGGCTGGGATGCCCGGATCGCCGCGGTATTGCCACATGTAGACCGGGAGCACCACAGCGTCGTCGCGCACCCAGCCGGGCACCATCAACAGCACCAGGTCGAAGCTGCGGGCGGTGCCCACCGCGACCAGTGCCAGCAGCAGTGCGGCCACCCGCCGCAGCATCGGCAGCCGGACCGTGAACAGCAGGTCCCACACGGTCGCACCCTCGGCTCGCGCGGCGTCGATCACCTGTAGCGGGGTGCCGTCCAGTACCGCCCGGAACACCAGCACCGCGATTCCCACCCACGCCCACACGAACCCGGACATCACCGAGACCGTGATCAGCGTCGGACCGAGCCACGGCGGCGGGTCAACCCCGATCAGGTCGGACAAGCCGATGGACACCAGGGTCGCCGCGCCGCGCTGCTGCGACGGGTCGTACAGCAGGCGGCACGCGATACCGGTGACCACCATGGACAGCGCCATCGGCGCGGCGAGCACGGCGGTGCCGATGCTGCCGAGCCGGGTCCGCCGGGACGCCTGGGCCAACAGGTAGCCGAGGATCACCACGACCAACGGCACGACGACCGTCCACACGACGGTGAGCACCACCGCACGGACCGCGAACGGGTCAGCGAACGCCTGCCCGAAACGCTCGCCCATCCCACCGCGCAGCGCCTGGTACGCCGTCCACACCACCGGCCAGCCGATCACCAGGCCGAGCAGCAGCACGGTGGGTGTCAGCCAGGCCAGACCGGTCCAGTTGTACGGGCTGAACCGTCGGCGACGGGGAGGGCCGACGTCGTCCAGCACGGCCACCTCGGCGAGCAACGACCCGGACGGCACGACCGGACTGGGACGGCGGCTCTGCGCTGTCATCGGCCCTACGCCTCCGGAGCGGCTGCGGCGAGCGCCCGCTGGGCATCGTCCACCACCATGTTGATGTCTGCGTCCGGGCGCGTCACCGTGAAGAAGAAGTCCTGGAACAGTCGCCAGATGCCTTGGCCGTCGCCGCCCGCGAGCCGGCCCTTGAGTTGATCCGAGAGGTCGAACTCCACCGAGCTTCCGGGGTTCCGTAACTGGCCCGCGAGGTCTTTGAGCAAATTCGGGAGATTGCTTGCCGGAAGTTCGTCGCGCACCGATGTCAGGTATTCAGCATTGCCGGCCTCTTCGTGGATGGTGAGAAAGCCGTGTGCGGCGAACAACCGCGCCGCCTCGGGGCCCGCGAGCCATTCCACCACCCTTCTGGCCGCTGTGTCGGTGGCCCGGTCTCCGGTTTTCAGCAGCACCGCGAAGTCACCACCGACCACGAGAGGAAAGGCGTCCTCCTTCTCCTCCTTCTCCTTCGGCGGGAATCGGAACGTGCCGAGTCGCAGGTCCACGAGCTTGCTCTTCTGGTACGGCGCGAGCGCCGGAGCGATGAAATCGCCCTCGAACGTCAGGCCAATGCCGGGACGGTTTCCGAGGACCTGGATCGCGGCCTGGTCGTACTGGGTGAGCAGGGCACGCTGCGGTCCGCCAGAGAGCACATCGTCGATGCTCCAGACCTCCCCCAACCAGCGCAGGGCCTCGGCGACCTCTGGTGAGTCCCAGGAAACGGTGTTGTCGGTGAGTCCCCTGTAGACACCCGGCGCGATGCCGAGCAGAGCGTTCTCGAACCAGTCGGTGAGCACCCACCCGTCACCGGCACCGACCCCCAACACTGCGTCGGGTGCCGTCACGAGGTCCCTGCGGAGCTGATGGAGCGTCCCCGGTTGGTAGCTCACATCGAAACCACGCCGCAGTCGGTGCCAGAACACCGACTTGTGTGTCGCTTTCAGCCAGACCCCGTACAGCGTCCCGCTGACGGTGAGCAGATCCCGCCACGGCCACCCCGGCCACCGTGCCAGTTTGTGCGGGTGCGCGACCACATCATCGGGGTAATCCGCAACCAGTCCTGTCAACAAACCCGGTTGGGGGAGCACGGCGATGTGCGGCGGGTTCCCCGCCTCGATCCGGGACCTGATCAGTGAATCGATTCCGTTACCGGCACTGATCAACTGGATCGGCGGGCGCTCCTCCCAGCTGTTCAGCGCGCGCCGGAACATCTCCAGTTCGCGGCCACTCCAGACCACGACGATCTGCACCGTGTCCCGTCCCGGCGCGCAGGCCGCCGCCAGCGGAACCACCGTCACCGCGGGGGCGGCGCGCAGCAGCAGCGGCCCGGCCACGCCAGCCGCCAGGCCGCGCAGCACAGTACGGCGGGACGTCCCGGTCACGTCGTCGCTCCCTGGTCCACGATCCGCCGCCCGGTGGCGGTGGAGAACACCAACATCCGTACCGGGTCCACCCGGACCCGGCACCCGTCCCTGACCCTGGGTCGATCAACGCTGTCGCAGTGGACCAGCCACCGGTCACCCGGAACCCGGTTCGGCACCACCAGAACCCGTGACCTGGCACCTTCCGGTCTGACGTCCACCACCCGGCCGGGTACCTGTCCGTCAGCGGCCAGGGCCAACGCATCCGGCGGCAGCGCCACCGACACCCGCTCCCCCGGCGACAGCCAGGCGGGACGCGGCAGCCGGATCCCGTCGCATTCGACGCCGTCGTCCGCCACCACCCCGGCGCACACCGGAAGCGGTGCCGGCAGCACCAGCCGGGCGGTCAACAGGTCGGGAAGCTCGGCCCGCGCCGTGATGAGCGCAGCGTCGCTCACCACGCGTCCATCCCGTACCAGGACCAACTGGTGCGCGTCGCTGGTCAGCGAGGGGTGCCGCACATCGGTACAGATCACGATGGCCGGGTCCTCACCGGGAAACCGACCGATCAAGGAGGCGACCCCGCGTCCCTGCCCCTCCCCGGTGGCATCCACCATCCACACCGCCGGACGCGGGATCCGTACCGCGAGCCGAGCGATGGCCACCCGGGTGCGCTGCCCCACCGACATGTCATGGGGTCGCCGATCCAGCGACGGACGCAGTTCCAGCGCACTCACCGCATCGTCGAACCGTTGTCTGCGCAGGTAATTCGGGTTCCTGCGGAGCCGCATGCCGTACTGGATGTTGTCGGTCGCGGTGAGATGCGGCAACAGGCCCCCGCCCGCCGGGACGAAGCCGACCTGCTGGCGCGATGTCAGCCCCGCGCCGATGATGTTCCTACCGCCGACCAGGATCTCCCCCCGCAGCGGCTGGAGCAGGCCGGCGATGACCCGGGCGAGGGTCGTACCGCCGAAACCGGCTTCCCCGGCCACGACCACGGTTTCACCGGCTGAGACGTCGAAGCTGACCTCGTCGAGGATTCGACGTGAGCCACTGTCCACTACGACTTCGCACACCCGCAGCGCGACAGTTGACCGCCCTGACTGGCTGTTTCCCCCCTGTGAACCTGTCATCACGTTCATTTTCCCGCAGGCAGCCGTTACGCGGGGATCCAGTCACCGACAATTCGCGAAAATGTTTTTCGTGCCCATAATGGACGACAGGTCAGCGGGCGGCGGACAGCGCGGTGTGAACCTTCAGGGCAAGGTGGACCTGGAGCGCCTGATCACCGTGCCGCCACTGTGGACCGAGCAGCGACGTGATCCGGTCGATCCGCTGGTAGAGCGTGTTGACATGGATGAACAGGTCGGCGGCGGTGCGGGTCAGGCTGCCGTCGCAGGAGAAGTACGCCAGCAGGGTCTGCACCAGTTCGCAGCCCCGGCGTTCGTCGTAGTCCAGGACCGGTCCGATGGTACGGCGTACGAAATGCCGCAGTTCGTCCTGGCCGCTCTGGCTGAGCAGCAGCCCGTACACCCCCAACTCGCTCGGCGACGCGCCTTCGCCGTCCCGGTGCAGGGCCAGTAGCACGTCCAGGCACTGGGACGCGTCGCGGTGCGCGGCCACCACGGCGTCCACTCCCCCGCCAGCCGTTGCCGCGCCGACCGTGACCGGATCCCCCACCGCCTGGGACAGGTGCCGCGCCACCGTACGGGCGGTCTCCGCCGCGTCGATGTCCCCCGGCAGCAGAATGATCACGTTCCCCCGGTACTCCCCGGCCAGACCGGAGCCGTGAGCGGCGTACCCGGCCGCCGCGTCGGCGATCCGGCGACGATGCGTGCCGCCCCGGCACCTGGCCGCGAGCACGGTGTGCGGCCGGGCCAGGTCGAGCCCCATCAGGCTGGCGCGACGGCGTACCCCGTCAAGGTCCCGGTGTGGCGCTCCCAGCAGATCCTCCAGGATCTCGCCGCGCAACCGGTGCTCGGTCTCGGCGACCGTACGTTCGGTGAGCAGCATCAACGCGATCACCACGGCGGCCCGTTCCAGGGACCTGGTGTCGCACGGGTCCAGCCGCCGCTGCAACAGCACCAGCACGCCGAGCACCTCGGCACCGGCCATGATCGGCGTGGCGCAGGCCGAGACATCATCGTTGGCCCGGGAGATCCGGCAGGTGCGCCGGGACTCGGTGCTGAGCACACACGCCTTGCGGACGGTACGGGTCACCGGGGACCGGTCCGGCAATTCGCCTGTGGCGCGGGCCCGCTCGATCACCGGGTCGTCCCCGGCGGCGGCCAGGGTGCGGCTGTGCGAGTCCAGCACCAGGATGCCGCCGCCGAGCACGTCGGCCAGGTTCTGGGCCAGGTCGGCGAGCCCGCCGCCGTGCAGCACGATGCTGGTCAGTCGCTCGTGCAGGGCGGCGGCCTGCTCCAGCGAGGTGCTGTGGGCCTGGATCACCGCGTTCGCCTCGGTGAGGTCGTCCACCGCCCGCTGCACCTCCTGGAACAGCGTGGCGTTCTCGATCGCGATGGCGGCGTGGTCGGCCAGCGACACCAGCAGCGCCACCTCGGGGTCGGAGAACGGCCGGGCGGTACGGTTCGCGGCGAACAACACCCCGATCACCTTCTCGCCCCGCTTCAGCGGCGCCCCCTGGATGGCGATCAGCCCTTCGTCGTGTACCACCTCGTCGATCGTGTGCTCGAACCGGTCGTCAACGAAGTAGTCCTGGGTGTGGTACGGCACGGCGGTCTTGGCGACCAGGCCACCGAGCCCGGCTCCCATCGCGAGCCGAGCCTGCTGGAACGCCTGGGTGTGGATGCCGTCGGTGACCCGCATGTACGTGTCGCCCCGCTGGGTGTCGTTCAGCATCAGGTACGCGGCGTCGGTGCCGAGCAGTGCGCGGGCCCGGTGCACGATCGCCTGGAGCACCGCTTCCAGGTCGTGCAGTGCGGACAGGTCGCCCGCGGTCTCGTACAGGGCGGCGAGTTCGGCTTCCCGGCGGCGGCGTTCCTCCAGTTGGGCCCGTAGCCGCAGGGCATCCGCGACCAGCGGGCGCAGCTCTTCGGCGGCTTCGGCGGGACAGTGCTCGAGCAGCGCGCGGAGGTCCTCCGGCGCGGCCCCGTCGGCGAGCAGCCGCAACAGCCGCCCCGCCGATTCCAGGTC
>DASUSI010000027.1:0-2029 GCA_036375165.1 Micromonosporaceae bacterium
GTCCACAACAACACCCGTGCTTTGGCAGCGACCCTGAAAACAGCGGGCCGCGAACTGGTCGCCGAGTCCTTCTTCGACACCCTCACTGTGCGGGTCCCGGGCAAGGGCCGGAAGGTCATCACCGCCGCGGAGGCCCGCGGCATCAACCTGCGCCTCATCGACGAGGACACTGTGGGCGTCTCCGTTGATGAGACGACGACGGCGGCAACACTGTCCGCCGTTGCCGTCGCCTTTGGTGCCGGTCCCGTGCGTGACGCAGCGGGCTTTGACCTGCCCGAGTCTGTCCTCCGCACCTCCGGTTACCTGCAGCATCCGGTGTTCAACACGCATCGCTCGGAGACGCAGCTGCTGCGCTATATCCGCAGGCTTTCGGACCGGGACCTGGCGCTGGACCGCACCATGATCCCGCTGGGTTCGTGCACGATGAAGCTGAACGCGACGGCGGAGATGGAGGCGATCTCGTGGCCGGAATTCGCCTCGATCCACCCGTTCGCGCCGGATTCCCAGACCGAGGGCTGGCGTGAGCTGATCGCGGACCTGGAGGCGCAGCTGACCGAGATCACCGGCTACGACCAGGTCTCCATCCAGCCCAACGCCGGCTCCCAGGGCGAGCTGGCGGGCCTGCTGGCCATCCGCGGCTACCACCGCTCCCGCGGCGAGGGACAGCGGAACATCTGCCTGATCCCGGCCTCGGCACACGGCACCAACGCCGCCTCGGCCGTGCTGGCGGGCATGAAGGTCGTCGTGGTGGCCACCGCCGCCGACGGCACCATCGACCACGCGGACCTGTACGCCAAGATCGAGGCCCACAAGGATGTTCTCTCGGCGATCATGATCACCTACCCCTCCACCCACGGGGTGTACGACGCCGACGTCCGCGAGGTCTGCGACGCGGTGCACGCCGCAGGCGGCCAGGTCTACGTTGACGGTGCGAACCTCAACGCCCTGGTCGGGCTGGCCCAGCCGGGCAAGTTCGGCGGGGACGTGTCCCACCTGAACCTGCACAAGACCTTCTGCATTCCGCACGGCGGCGGCGGACCCGGCGTCGGGCCGGTCGCGGCCAAGGCACACCTGGCACCGTTCATGCCCGGCAACGCCGCGTCCTGGACCGAGGGCGATGACGTGCCGATCTCGGCCTCGCGCTTCGGCTCCGCCGGTGTCCTGCCGATCTCGTGGGCGTATGTGAAGCTCATGGGCGGCGACGGCCTGACCGAGGCCACCAAGTCCGCGCTGCTGGCCGCGAATTACGTCGCCTCCCGCCTGGATGAGCACTTCCCGGTGCTGTACACCGGTGAGGGCGGCCTGGTGGCGCACGAGTGCATCCTGGACCTGCGTGAACTCACGGCCAGGACCGGGGTCACGGCCGAGGACGTGGCCAAGCGCCTGATCGATTATGGTTTCCATGCCCCCACCCTGGCGTTCCCGGTCGCCGGGACCCTGATGGTGGAGCCGACCGAGTCCGAGGACCTGGCCGAGATCGACCGGTTCATCGAGGCCATGATCTCCATCCGCCACGAAATCGACCAGGTGGCCAACGGTGACTTCACCGTGGAGAACAGCCCGCTGCGCAACGCCCCGCACACCGCGGCCGCGGTCATCAGCTCCGACTGGGACCGCTCCTACCCCCGCGAGCAGGCCGTGTTCCCCGTCCCCTCGCTGAAGCAGGACAAGTACTTTGCCCCAGTGGGCCGCATCGACGGCGCGGCGGGTGACCGGAACCTGGTCTGCTCCTGCCCGCCCCTCGAAGCGTTCGAGGACTAACAGCAGCGTTCGAGGACTAACAGCAGCGGACTAACAGCAGCGTTCGAGAACTAACAGCTGCATTCGAAAACTAAGGACTTCCAATGACTGATAACTACACCGCGCTTTATGACGCGCACAAAGCGGCCGGCGCTTCCTTCACCGACTTCGGCGGCTGGCAGATGCCGCTCAAATACACCTCCGAGCTCGCCGAGCACCATGCCGTCCGGAACGCCGCCGGTATCTTCGACCTCTCCCACATGGGTGAAGTCTGGGTGACCGGGCCGGA
>DASUSI010000028.1:0-17454 GCA_036375165.1 Micromonosporaceae bacterium
CCGGCCGTCCGTCACCGGCCGCCCAGTCCGCCGGGATCCCGCTGGAGCCGGAACCCACCGAGAACACCAGCACCCGGCCGCGCTCCCCGAGGTCGGCCATGGCCGGGCGGTCGGCCCGCCGCACGTCGGGGCCGGCACCGGCCGCGGCGATGCCCGCGGCACCCAACGTGTCGTAGGTCTCGAGCAGCCCTGCCGGCCCGAAATCCAGCACGTGGTTGTTCGCGAGCGAACACACCGGCCGGATCACCGACAGGCACGCCACGTTGTCCGGGTGCATCCGGTAATGCACCGCCTTGCCGGGCGCGAAATCGTCGCTGACCGTGGCGCTGGTTTCCAGGTTCACCAGTCGTACGTCAGGCTCGCGGATCCGGCCGAGCAGGTCACCCCAGATGTACTCGGGGGGCACCGGGCGGGGAATCGGCCCACTGACCTCCTCCGCCAGCCGCACATAGGTGCGGGCGTCACGAACGTACGCCTCCAGCAGCACCGGGTCTGACGGATGGCCGAGGATCTGGTCGACGCCGCGACCGATCATCACGTCCCCGGCGAGGAACAGGGTCAGCGGGCGGCCCGCCATAGCCTCACGGTACGCGTGGCCGGATCCCCGAGACGCCGAAAAGCCGCCCGGTGGCACCGGGAGGTCAGCCCACCCGGCGGGGCCGGGAGATCAGCCAGCCGCCGGGAGCCTCTTGGGCAGGCCGAACCAGCCGAACAACCCGGAGTCGAAGAACACCGCGACGTGCCGGACCGCCCCGCCGACGGTGTCCACCACGTGCAGGCCGAACGGCCGGTAGCCGCCGTCGCCCTCGTCACGCAGGTACATCCCGAAACCCGGCTGGCCGTTCGCCCCGGTCGGTAGCAGTCGCAGGTCCCCGGGTCCTCGCGCGGGGCAGTGCGCGGAGATCAGGCGGCCGATCTGCTCGGCACCCCGTACCCAGGTGAAGAAGGGCGGCATCTCCCAGACCGCGTCGTTGCGCAGCAGGCCCACGATCGCGGCCACGTCGTAGCTCTCGAACCCCTGGACGTACCGTTCCAGCAGGTCACGCTGCTCGGCGGGGTTCGGCTCCACGACCTCGTCCGGGTTGGGTGACACCTGGTCGAGTTGGGCGCGGGCACGTTGCAGGATGCTGTTCACCGCCGTGGTCGTGGTCTCCAGCAGGTCTGCCACCTCGGCGGCCCGCCATTTCAGGACGTCACGCAGGATCAACACCACCCGCTGCCGGGGCGGCAGGTGCTGCAGCGCGGCGATCAACGCCAGCCGGATGCTCTCCCGGGACGTCACGATCCCCGCCGGGTCGTCCGGTGCGGCACCGACCATGGCGTCCGGCACCGGTTCCAGCCACGGCACCTCGCTACCACGTATCAGGTCACCGGCCGGGTTGTCGGTCGGAGCGCCGAGACTGGTCGGCAGGGGCCGCAGGGCGCGGCTCCGAAGCGAGGTGAGACACGTGCTGGTCGCGATCCGGTACAGCCAGGTTCGCAGCGAGGAGCGGCCCTCGAACCGGTCGTACGCCTTCCACGCCCGCAGGTAGGTCTCCTGGACCAGGTCCTCGGCCTCGTTGACTGATCCCATCATCCGGTAACAGTGCGCCAGCAGTTCCCGCCGGTACGGGTCAGCCAGCGTGATGAAGTCCTGTTCGTCGTGCGTCACCACCATGGGGCCGACCCTACTGCTCCGCGGCCCGGTACTTGCCGGTACGGGTTCCTGGAGCGACCGGAGCCGGCCGAACCGCCAGCACACCGGCACCCGCCGGGACGAGGATGGGATCCATGACAGGCAAGGTGCTCGCGGACATCTCGATGTCGCTGGACGGCTACATCGCCGGGCCCGGTGACGGCCGGCCGGACCTGCCCCTCGGGGAGGGGGGTGAACGGCTTCACCAGTGGGTGTACGGGCTGGCGAGTTGGCGGGAAAGCCACGGGCTGGCCGGTGGCGAGAACAACCAGGACTCGGAACTCCTCGACGAGGTCCTGCGTGAGGTCGGGGCGGTGGTGCTGGGTCGGCGAATGTACGACAACGCGGGCGGGTGGGGGGAGGAGCCGCCGTTCCACGTACCGGTGTTCGTGCTCACCCACCGCCCCCGGGATCCGATCGCCAAGCGCGGCGGCACCACGTTCACCTTCGTCACCGACGGCGTTGCGGAGGCGGTGCGCCGGGCCAGGTCCGCCGCGGGCGACAGGAACGTCTCCGTGGCCGGTGGTGCCGAGACGATCCAGCAGTTCCTCAGCGCGGGACTGCTGGACGAGATCCAGGTTCATCTGGTGCCGGTGCTGCTCGGCGGAGGCCGCAGGCTGTTCGGTGAGCTGTCGGATCCGCCCGTGGAGCTGGATCTGCTCCGGGTGGTGCAGTCCCCCACCGTCACGCACCTGACGTACCGGGTTCTGCCCCGGTGACCGCCGCGATGTCGCGCATCGCCTGCCGCATCGGCCCCTCGATCGGCACGGGGCGGCGGTGCTCCCGGTCCACGAACACGTGTACGAAGTGCCCCTCGGCGAGCATCGTGCCGTCGTTGTCGGCGCGGAACAGGCCCACCTCGTACCGGACGCTGGAGCGGCCCAGGTGACCGACCCGCAGGCCGACCCGGATCGGCTCCGGGAACGCGGCCGGCGCTGTGAACACGCAATGCGACTCCACACAGAGTCCGATCGTCCCGCCATGGTGGATGTCCAGCCCCGCGTACCGGATCAGCCAGTTGTTGATCACGGTGTCCATGATGGAGTAGTAAACCGCGTTATTGATATGTCCGTATATGTCATTGTCTTTCCATCGCGTGCCGACCGTCTCCCAGTACCCGTACACCCGCATCCGCTCCTCCATGCCGGGATCCTCGCCTGAGTATCGCGTCCGGATCCGCAGCGGAACCGATCACTCTGCGCGACGGACAATGTGAGCGCCGACACATGAAGTGCTTGAGGGCGCCCAGGACATCCGTATCCTCGACCTGTAGGCACCCACCGGATACGAGAGTTCAACCCACAGTGACCGGCATCCCAGGCAGTACACCGCATCCGGGCCGCGACAGGCTGGCCCGGGCCTGGGCGCAGGCCGTGTGCGACACCAGCTACATCGCGATGGACCGGACCGAGTTGGTGGCGTACCTGCGCCGGCTCACCGACCAGATGGCGGACGCGCTGACCGGTGAGCCGTTCCGTGCGGGGCCGGCGAATCGGATCGGGCGTGCGTTGGCCGATGCCCGAGTCACCGGTCCGCGGGCGCTCGGTGCCACCCTCGAAGTACTCGACAGTCGACTACTCCCGGACCTGGCACCGGAGCTCGACGACGCTCTGGACGCGCCCGAGCAGTACAGCCGCCGGGCTGCCCTGCTCGGTGAGATCGCAGCCGGTTACTCCGGGGCTCTGGTGGACCGAACCCGCGACGAGCAGGAAGGTATCCGAACAGCCGCGATCACCGCCCTGGAAGAGGCGCAACGGGCCCGACGCGCCAGCGACGCCCGGTTCCGCGCGGTGTTCGCCGGAGCGGCCACCGGGATCGCTGTCGCTGACCTGGCCGGTGCGGTTGTCGAGGCGAATGAGGCGCTCGCCCGGATGCTCGGCCACACGGTGCCGGAGCTGCGACGCCGCAGCGTGTACGACTTCCTCCACCCGTCCGACCCGACCGAACTCGGCGAACTGTACCGGGAGCTGGTGATCGGACAGCGGGATCAGTTCCGGATCGAGAAACGCCTGCTGCGCCGGGACGGCAGCGACATCTGGACGGACATGTCGGTCTCCGTGGTCCGAGAAGAGCCGGACCGGCCACGGTACGTGGTGGTCATGGTGCACGACATCACGGAACGGGAGCGACTGCACCAGCGGCTGCGGCACCAGGCACTGCACGACCCGCTCACCCAGCTTCCGAACCGGATGCAGTTCCTGGACCGGTTGCACCATGCGTTCGAAACCGCCGGGCCTGGCGACCGGATCGCACTGTGCTATATCGACCTGGACGGGTTCAAGGCGGTCAACGACAACCTTGGACACGACATCGGGGACGAGTTGCTGCTCCGGCTGGCCAACCGGTTGCACGATCGACTGGCCCCGGCCGGACACCTGGTGGCGCGGGTCGGTGGTGACGAGTTCGCGGTCCTGGTGGGTGCCGGCACCGGTACGGCCGCGGTCGACGTGGCGCGGTCCGTGTCCGAACTGGTACGTCATCCGGTCGACGTCGGATGCCACCGGCTGCGCGTCACCGCCAGCATCGGCGTGGTGGAGCGCGACCCGGGCGACACCGACCCCGGTGAGTTGATGAAAGCCGCCGACATCACTCTCTACCGCGCGAAGGCCGGCGGCCGGGACCGTTGCGCGCTGTACGACCGGGAGCGAGACAACGGGGTGGTGGTCCGGCAGATCCTGGCCACGACCATGCCGGCCGCTCTGTCCGCCGATGAATTCCTTCTCGAGTACCAGCCGATCGTGGGACTGGAGAGCGGGCTTCCGATCGGCGCGGAGGCGCTGCTGCGGTGGCAGCATCCCAGGTACGGCCGGCTCGGCCCGGACCGGTTCGTCCCGCTCGCCGAGGAGACCGGCCTGATCCACGAAATCGGCCGCTGGGTGCTGCGCCAGGCGTGCCAGCAGGCCGCCGGGTGGACCGCGGCGCACCCTCGGCTCAGCCCTCTGGTCAGTGTGAACGTCTCCGCCTGCCAACTGTCCGACCGGCGGCTGGTGGACGACCTGCGCGAGATCCTGGCGACTGCTGGCCTGCCGGCACATCGGCTTCAGCTGGAACTCACCAGGTACGGTGACCGCTTCGCCGACCCGGGGTTGCACGCCACCATGCGGACCCTGGTGGACAACGGGGTACGCATCATCGCCGACGACTTCGGCAGCGGCCACTCGAACCTGGAGTGCTTGCGGGCGCTGCCGGTACACGGACTGAAGATCGCCGGCCGGTTCATCGAGGCGCTCCACCCCGACCGCCCAGCCAGCCCGGTGACCGTGGACATCGTCCAGACCGTGGTCGGGTTGGCGGAACGGCTCGGACTCAGCGTCACGGCACAGCACATCGAAACCGAGGGGCAGGTCCGCCAGTTACGGGCCATGGGGTGCCGGGCGGGCCAGGGCCACTACTTCGCCCCACCGGGTCCGGCAGGGGCCTTCGACCAGATGCTCGGCGCCGCGGAAAGCCTGGCCGCCGGAGGCCCACCCCAGATCCCATCCCACCGCGTCCAGCGCCAGGGCTGACCCATCCCCTTCGCAGCGGGAAGGGCACGTCCCGGTTAAGGCCGCTACACCCGGGGTATCCCGATTCCGCGATGTCCATCGATGTGAGACCGGGCGATCTGCTGGCGGGCCGCTACCGCCTGGACACGCTGCTGGGCAGTGGCGGCATGGGCCGGGTGTGGCGGGGACGCGACGAGGTGCTTGGG
Source organism: Micromonosporaceae bacterium (assembly GCA_036375165.1). Taxonomy (GTDB): domain Bacteria; phylum Actinomycetota; class Actinomycetes; order Mycobacteriales; family Micromonosporaceae; genus WHSM01. The sequence goes on from DASUSI010000028.1 coordinate 5,367, forward strand.
CGTCAGGTCGCTCTCAAGGAGCTCAGGATCCCGCCCGGGGTCGACCAGGCGGAGGCGGATCAACTGATCCGCCGTAGCGTCCGGGAGGCGCAAGCAGCCGGCCGCCTGGTACACCGCAACATCGTGACGGTGTACGACGTGGTGGATCACGACGACCGCCCCTGGATCGTGATGCAACTGGTGTCCGGTCGTCCCCTCGATCAGATCATCCACACCGAGGGTCCGCTGCCTGCGGACCGCGCCGCTCGCATCACCTTGCAGATCCTCGACGCACTGCGGGCCGCACACGCCGCTGGCGTAGTGCACCGGGACGTCAAGCCGGGCAACGTCATCGTGCAACCCGGCGATGACGTCGTGCTGACCGACTTCGGGATCGCCATCATCGAGGGTGATCCCGCACTCACCAGCGGCGGGGCGCTGTTCGGATCACCGACATACCTGGCACCGGAGCGGGCGCTCGGCGACCCCGCCCGCCCGGAGTCGGACCTCTGGTCGACCGGAGCCACTCTGTACGCCATGGTGGAGGGCCATCCGCCGTACCAACGGGACTCAGCGGTGGCCACGCTGGCCGCGGTGATCAACGATCCCCCCGCACCGCACCGGCAGGAGGGCCTGCTGGCGGTGGTGCTGAGTGGACTGCTCCGCAAGGACCCCGAGACGCGGATGTCGCCCCAACTCGCCACGGCCCTGTTGGGCCAGATCGCGGCACCACTTGTGCCACTTGCTCACGTGCCGGCCGCCACGGCGCGGGCAGGGCCGGAGCCGGAGCCGGACGAGTCGGTGACGACCAACCTGGATGTCTCCGACACGCTCGTCACTCCCTACCGGGATCCCTCGGTACGCCCGCCCCCCGCCACGTCGAGACGTCGGAAATGGTTCGCCGTGGTCGCGGCGGTGGCGGTCGTGGCGGTCCTCGCGGGCGTACTGCTCGCGAGAACCCTCACCGATGAGGAAACCAGGAACCCCGAGCAGGCCGGTGGCGGACCAGCACTACCGTCCTCCGCCGTCACCAGCGGCCCAGCCTCCGCCACCGCCAGTCCGTCGGAGGCGCCACGGGCCACGACGCCTTCGGAGCCGGAGGAACCGGCACCCGGGCTACCCGACTTTCGGTTGCACCGCGACCCCACAGGCTTCTCTCTGGAGATTCCACGAGGTTGGACGGTGTCGCGACGGAACCATTACGTGTATGTCCGGGAACCCGAGGGTGCTCGCTTCCTGCTGATCGATCAGACCGATCAGCCGAAGGACGACGCCGTGGCCGACTGGACCCGACAGGAGGCGGCACGCCGAAGTGGTATGCGGGACTACGAACGTGTTCGCATCGAACGCGTGGACTACTTCCTTGAAGCCGCGGACTGGGAATTCCTGCACACCAGGGGCGACACCCGGCTGCACGTCATCAACCGCGGCTTCGTCACCTCGGAAGACCAGGCGTACGGGCTGTACTGGTCGACGCCGGAGGACCAGTGGGACGAAAGCCAGGACTACTTCAAGACCTTCATCCGCTCGTTCCGACCCGCACCCTGAACGACGCCCACAGCACCGCTCAAGCCGCCCCGGACCCGCTCTACAGGCTCAGGCAGAACGGATGCCCGGCCGGATCGACGAAGACCCGAAACCGCTTGCCGTCGCCGTCCAGCCGCGACGCGCCCAGTTCCCAGGCCGGCCACCGGCAGTCAGCGACGCCGAGTTGGTCTGTCTGCCCGTGACCCAGGTGCTGCGCCGCCGCAACGACGGACACCCCTGGCTACGGGCCGCCCCATCGCGCGTCTGGGCACCTGTTCCCCCGGCTACTTCGCCGACTCTGCTCGCGCGGCGATCGCATGTACGTACCGCCTTCCCCGCAGATAACGGTTCCGGTAGTTTTCATTGTTGGCGCTCCATTGGCTTTCCTTCATTGAGGGGACGCGGCGATCGAATTCGGGGTCCTGGGTCCGTTGCTGCTGCGGTGTACGGATCACAGTGCCGAGATCTCAGCGGCGAAGCAACGCGCTGTTCTGGCTTTGCTGATCGCCCGGCGGAACACGGTGGTACGTCTTGAACGCATCATCGAGGAGTTGTGGCCGGGCCGGGCTCCACGGTCGGCGACGGCCAACGTGCGGACCTATGTGTCGGCGTTGCGCAGGTCGCTTGGTTCCGATCGCGACCGGCTGACCACAATAACCGAGTCGTATCTGTTGCGCGTGGCTGACGACGAGTTGGACGTGGTGCGTTTTGAGCGGGAGGCAGCTCGGGGGCGGATCGCGCTGCGTGAGGGCGCGGTTGACGAGGCCGTGTTTCGTTATCGGGAGGCGCTGCGCCTGTGGCGCGGGGAACCGCTTCAGGACGTGCCTGCCGGCCCTACTCTCCAGCCGTACGTCACCGCGCTCGCCGCGGCGCGGGTCGATGCCAGGGAATGCCTTCTGGAGGCGGAGCTGTTGGCCGGCGAAGTCGATGCGGCGGTCAGGCTTCGTCGGTTTCTGGTCGAGCACCCGGCCCGTGAGTCGGCGTGGTGCATGCTGATCCGGGCGTTGTACGCCTCTGGAGACCGTGTCGGCGCCTTGGAGGCGTACCAGCAGGCACGGCACGGACTCGTGACGACGCTGGGCTTGGAGCCCGGGCCGGAGCTGGAGGCCGTACACCGGGAGGTTCTCAACGGGACACCCCACGCCACCAGGTTGCGGTCCAGGCGCACGCGTGGAGCCGTGATGACCCCGCGGCAGCTGCCGCTTGCGCCTGCGGTTCTCGTCGGTCGGGACGTGGAGTTGGAGCTGTTGCGAAAGGAACTCGCCGAGGAGGGGCGACCCGACCCGGCAGCGCAGCACGGCCCCAGGATCGTGGCGCTGTACGGGATGGGCGGCGTCGGCAAATCCAGCCTCGCGGTGGCCGCCGCGCACCACGTGGCCGCTGACTACCCCGACGGGCAGCTCTACATCGACCTGCGGGGTTCCTCACCAGGTGTGCGGCCGCTAGAGCCCGCAGAGGCGGTGGGACGGTTTCTACGGGCTCTCGGCGTTTCTGAGGAGCACATCAGCCCGGATGCCAGCGAGGCGGCGGCATGGTTCCGCTCCACCACGGCCGGCCGCCGGGTCCTCGTGGTGTTGGACAATGCCGTGGACGTGGAGCAGATGCGTCCGTTGTTGCCCTCAGGTCCCGGCTGCTCGGTCCTGGTCACCAGTCGGCGGGCCCTGACCACCTTGGACGGGGCGCTGCGAGTCGGCCTCGGCGAGCTGTCGCGTGAGGCCGCGATAGAGCTGCTGCGCAGACTTGCCGGGAGGGAGCGGACCGAACGGCATCCGGAGGCCGCGGAGGAAATCGCGGAACTGTGCGGGCGGCTGCCGCTGGCGGTGCGCGTCGCCGGGTTTCGGCTGGCTCGCAATCCAGAGTGGGATCTGCCCGAGGCGGCCCGCCGACTGCGTCGAGCGCGTTCCCGGTTGGACGAGCTCGGTCTTGACGATCTTGACGTCCGTTCGACCTTCGAGGTGGGTTACCAGGCGCTTGTCGATGACCGAGGACGAGGTAGGCATCGCATGGCGGCCGCGCGGTTGTTTCGCCGGCTCAGCGTTGTGGAGTTCGCGGAGTTCACCCCGACCGCCGCGGCGGCCTTGATCGACGTGGAAGAGCATGACGTGCAGCGGTGCCTGGACACGCTCGTCGATCACGGGCTGATCGAACACTTCGGAAGCACCTACCGCCTGCACGACCTGTTGCGGTTGTTCGCCATGGAACTCGCGACCCGCGAGGAGTCGCCCACCGACATCGCCGCCGCCGTTCGCCGTACCGCTCGGCAGTACATCAGGATCATCATGAGTTCGGCCGCGCTGCGGCGACGCCAAGACGACGATCCCCCGTCCCATGCGGTCGTCGACCCTTCGGGACCACGCACCATGGCGGAGGCCATGGAGTGGTTCTCCCGGCACCTGCCAGCCCTGACCGCGTTGACACGACAACTCGCCGCCGACCCCGACACGACGCTACTCGCTTACGATCTGGTTCGGCCACTGCACCGGTCCCTGGGTTCCCGCCAGCCGGCGGAGTGCATCAGGCTCTACGAGCCTGTGCTGGCCGCCGCAGAGCGCGACGAGCACCGCAACCTGGCGGCACAGGTCCTCTGCACGCTTGCCAACTGCCAGATGTTTCTCGGCCGCAACGTCGAGGCAGCAGCACTCATGAGACGTGCCCGCCGCGCTTTGTCGGAGATCGACGACGACCGCCTTCGCGCCCGGATCCTCGGGGTGAGCGCGGATGCGAGCCTCAGGAGTGGCGACTGTGGACCCGCCCTGCGGTTCGCTGTCGACGCGGTCGAACTCTATGGCGCACACGAGCGGTGGTTCGCCATGGGGCTGTGCCTTGACATCGCCGCGCGCGCGGCCATTCTCATAGGACGTGCTGACGAGAGCTTGTCATACCACGTCCGGTGCGTTCCGCTGATGCGTCGTTACGGGGGTCGGGAGGACATCGGCGGCATCCTCGACAATGTCGCCGTCGTCTACTACCGGATGAACCGGATGCGGGCGGCGTTACGCTGCGCGGACTGGGCGGTCCGGATCGCCGAGGAGAACGGTGGTGCGGGGTTGTTGTGGGCGCTGCAGACGCGCAGTCTCACCAGGCACGCTCTGGGCGACGAGGAGGGCGCGATCGCCGACGCCGAACGCGCGGTCGACGCGGCGCGAGAGCGCGGTGGAAAATTGGAGCTCGATACGTTACGCAATCTGGGCGTCGTTTTGTGGCTGAGCGGCGACCCCCGCGCGGCAGCGGTGCTGCGTCAGGCGGACACGCTCAATGCGTCTCCTGATTGAATTGACAGTGTTTCCACGACGGAAAATGGGGGTTCTGCGACCCCGTGCGTCGGCCGCAGAACCCCCGCGTGCCCTTCCTCAAGAGGGCGGGTTACTTAGCGTTCTGATCAGTAGAAGCAAGAAGTTATGCCACTGAAGGCCCGGGTGCCGCTCGTGCCGCTCGTACTGTACATGTATCCCCAGGCCTGCTTGCATCCGCTCGGGGCATACCGGACCACCGCAGCCCACTCGCGGAAGTCGCCGGCATCAGTGTAGTTGGTGCCGGCGACACGGAGGGTCGCCGTTGTCCAGGTCGGCGTGTTATGGAAGTAGACCTTTCGGGTCGCGGAGCACCAGTAGCTCCCCCGCTGCACCAGGTAGTTGTAGCCATAAATCGTGCCGCCGCTGGTCGTGATCGCACGCGCGGCGTGAATGGTGTAGCCGGAGGTCCATCCGCAGCCGTACTGGATGGTCTCGCCTCTGGTGTGCGCCTGAGCCGGTGATGCCGCCAACAGCAGGGTCGCGGCCAGAGCGGCGACGATCGATGCCGCGAGTAGCGACATTCTACGGACTGTTTGCGTCATGTCGATTGTCCTCCCGGTGGGATATGGCCCGCGGCTCGCCTTGTGGTGAGCCGTACGGGGAACTATCCGGCGCGAAGTATGTTTCACATACAGCCCGACTACATTGGCTGTTCAAACGCTGTCCAGTCCCAGCAGCCTCCAGATGACAGCCCTCCACAGCGGCGCACCGTAGTGGCCGCGCCAGTACTCCAGCGGTAGCTCGTTAAGACGGTGTCTTCTGGTAATGGCGTGTGCGGGCCCGGTATTGATGGCGGCGGCGCTACCGGGACCAGGCATACGTATGGTCTTGCCGCTGGGCGCTCTATTCGTCCAATGTAGACTCGCGCGCTTGTGATCCTGAAAGGAGTAGCGGGCTGGGCTGGATGACTGGCAACGGGAGGGTGCTGCGGGCGTCACTCCCTGCTGTGTGACTGTCTACCATTCGACGTAGTCCCTGGTGACTGCACGTCGGTACTCCCTGGTCACGTCGCCATGCGGGTGGCTGACCACCCCCGGGTGAAGGGCGTCAGTCCAGGTGACTCCCCTGGGGTCGGTAGTACCGACCCGCCGGTGATTCAGTCCCGAAGAAAAAGCACTTTGACCTGCGATTTTGCACCCAAAGCTGTCCAGACATTTAGTTACAGCACGCGGGAGGGAACGGGGGACCTTGGGCGCGGTCAAGCGCCTGACCGGGTGAAAACCGCCGTAGCGGGACATGTCCCGGGACACGAAGCGATCGGCTATCGAAAATGCTGACTGAGCGCCGGGTCGGGGGCTTGGTCGTGGTGAAAAACGAACAGCACCACCGCGGTTGTACCCGTGGTGGTGCTGTCGTCTGGCGCTGGTCGGATCACGGTCGGTCCATCAAGTCCCGACTCCCCGGCCGTCCGATGGCTCACGGCACGGGGTGACGGTGACGCCGTTCTACGCGACCGGCGGTGAACCGCTCGTGACCGCGAAGCCCAGGTTTCGCAGCTTGTCCGCGAAGCTGCGATCCTCGATCGGCCTCGCCAGTGCGGTGCCGCGCCAACTCCTCGGCCGGTTCGATAACGGCCACACGTCACGCGGGAACGGCGAGTGGGCGGACCTTGGGGAAGCTACTACAACACAAAGGCCCAGACCAGCGCCCTGGAGTCGCTGATCCGGAAGCTTCTCAGTCTTGATGCGTTGGTCTAGTCATTACCCGAATGGTGGGAGCCTGGTCGGGCATGTCAGCTCGATGGCGTGCAGGTGGGGCGGATGGGCGTGGACCCGGCGGCGGTGTTGAACCGGTTGTGGGAGTCGGGGGGTGGAGAGGCATGGGCGGGGGCGGGGGTGGTGACGGGGTGCTGTCGCTGCAGGGTTACCGCTTCACGCCCACCGCCGCGAGGGTGGCCGCTCGATCGGGTTGATCACTGAAGTAGTCGTCGGCGGAGTCGGGTCGCCATGCCGGTGTGAACACGACTCCCGGTTCGAGGATGTCGAACCCCTCGAACATGGGGGGCAGGTCGGCGCGTCCTCGCATTGACGCGACACTCCTGTTGCGGGAGGAGACCCGCAGGCCTTCTTCGAGCTGGTTGCCGGTGCTGCCTTCTGTCGTCGCGTAGGAGATCGCGAGGTGGCTGCCGGGGGAGGTGGCGGCACGGTAGGTACGTACGACGTCCAGGGGGTTGTCCTGGTCGGGTACGAAGTGCAGCACGGTGAGCATGAGGACACCGACCGGTTGAGTGAAATCGATCAGCGACCGCACCGTTGGGTCGGCGAGGATCCCGGCAGCATCTCGCACGTCGGCGCGAACGGCCGCGGCCCGGTCATTGCCTGCGAGGATCGCATTGCTGTGGATCACCGCGACGGAGTCGATGTCCACATAGACCACTCGGGATTCGGGAGCGATCCCTTGTGCGATCTCGTGGACATTCCCGACTGTCGGGATACCGGAGCCGAGATCGAGGAACTGGCGGATGCCCTCATTCATGAGAAACCGGACTACCCGACGGAGGAACGATCTGTTCGCCCGATGAATGATTGGCAAATCCGGTATTGCCTCATTCATCTGTTCGGCGTATATCCGGTCGACCGCGAAATTGTGCGATCCGCCGAGGTTGTAATCGTACATCCGCGCTGGGCTCGGCCGAGTCACGTCGATTTCAGGCGAGGCCCAGTCAGGACGCGTCATGATCATCATCCTAGAGCGGATCAGCTGGTACGACCACCGCCGCGGCTCGCTCCGGTGAACCCGGACCATGCGACCGCTTGGGCGTACTCACGAAGCTACGAAGCTTCGCCACTGCGGCCGCGTGCGTGGCCGTCCCGCAGCTCTGCCCGGTACCGGTCGGCGAACCGAACCAAGTTGTGGCCGTACCACCGGCGCAGCTCATCAGAGGAACGTCGTCGCGCATCCAAACATCGCCGAAGGTAGCCGTATCAACCGCAAGACCGCGCACCAGCAGCTCATGAACTCACTCGGCGGGATCCCGCTGGGCCACCCCCGCCCAGCCGGCCGAGGACGCTGAGCTGGCTGGAGATCCAGCTTCGGAGCCGTTGACGCACAGCAGGCACCACATCCACCGTTTCGATCCGCTCGGCGAGTACCGCAGCATTGACCAAGCCACTTTGGATCAGCGCGGCGGCAAAGGCGTAATCCTTCTCCCGCCCGGCAACCAGCTTCGAGACCACACAATCATCCGGATCGAGCAGATGTCCGCGACCTGGTGCGGTGCTCGCGGTCTCCACCACCACCAGCCGATCACGCCAGCCGTCCGGTAGTACCGCAGTCGAGATGCTGACGCCCTGCGCGTAGTAGCCGAAGGTCTCGTGAAATGGCGAGAGTTCACCGATAGCACCATCAACCAGGTCGGCCTTGCGATCATCAGGGTCGTTGAAGAAGGCGACGTCAACCTCGATCGAGGCGGTGGCGGCGAGCGGGAGTCGGTGCTCAGGGATCGCCCCGAGCACCGACTGACTTCCGATCACGAGCACGTCGGGATCATCGGCGATTTGGGACGCCGCCCGCAGCACGTGTGCTCCAATTGTTCGCGCTTCATGCGGTCCGGGCTTCTCGCCACTGCGCGGCGAAGGCCGCGAGGACGGCACGCCGTTCTACCTCCGACAGCACACCGGCGAACGGCGAGTTCTGCCGCAACTCCACGGCATTGGGTGCCCGGGAGGTCAGCACGTCAAGGACCGCCTCCGCGCCGTCCTCCAACACGGTTCGCCAACGGTCAAGCCATACCGCGGCCATCCCGTCGGGATGGATCCGGCGTAGCCGGTCGAGATTGGCTCTGGCCTTGGAGAGCACCGTGCCCGGGTCAGTCACCAGCCGGCCCGCAACCGCGCGGTGCAGCCACAACGCCTTGAGCTGGTCACGAGTCAGGTCCGGACGCAGTACCGCCTCGACGTCGGCACGCCGCACCCGCCGATGGGTTCCCGCCCTGACGTATGGCAGTAGCCCACGCTCACATAGATCTACCACGTGCTGGCGCGACGACCGGAGCAGTACTGCTACCTCACCCGTGGTCAGGAGTTCGTCGGGACTGCCTGTCATGTCTCAGGCATGCGAGCTAAACGCCAAAAACGCAACACGATACGTGACGGGCATACTCCCAACCGGTCCGACCGGTTCGCGGACAAGATCGGACAAAATCCTAGTGGACCGGAGGTTACGGCATACGAACACCCTGGCCCTGACGACCGGCCCTGACCTGCGGCTTCCGGTGACGCGCGAACGCCACGTCACCTGACATGCCGACGTACTCCGGCCGTGAACTGGGGTAGGCCGGTGCGTTCGAGCAGTGGCAGCAGCCCTGCGATCGTGGTGGGTTCGCGTCGGTAGGAGGCCGCCTGTTGCTCGAGGACCTCGACCGTAAGGCCAGGGTAGAGATCGAGTTGGTCGAGCAGGAAGTCGTCGGGGTGGACAACAAGGATGTCGTACGGCTTGAACGTCGGCTCGGGGAAGTCACGGAGGTTGAAGGTGACGATGACTTCAGCGTTGGCGCGAACCGCTGCGGCCAGGACATGGCGGTCCTTCGGGTCGTTGGTCATGCCGTCGATGAGCGAGTCGTAGCCGGTGACCATGGCATCGGGAAACGAATGACTCATCTGGGCGATGCGCCGGTCGACCCGGTCGGCCGGGACGCCCGCTTCGACGACGTTACGCCTCAGCTCGGTGAGGATGTCGGCGGACCACAACGGCCGGTACGCCTCGGCCTCGGCGAGCCGGAGCAGGGTGTCGCAGAGGTAGGCGGGGTAGAGCACGCAAGTATCAAGTAGGGCGGGAAAGGCCACGGCGGTGTCTGCCTCACCTGGTCCGCTTGGGCGTGACGGTCACCTCATAGAGGTTGGCTTCTTCGGCCTCTGTGGCCATCTCGTCGAGCGTCTGGCGCCGTTCGCGACGGGTGCGCTCCCGGTAGTCGAGGATGTCGCGGAGCATGACCCGCCGGTGCCGGCCGCGCATTGTGTGCGGGATCTCGCCATCTGTGAGCAGCCGCACCAGAGTTGGCCGGGAGATGTTGAGTAGATCGGCGGCTTCCTGGGTGGTGAGCATGGTGTTGTGCGGCGCTATCGAGATCGCCAGGCCCTGTGACAGGGCAGCTACGACATCGCGCAGGATGTCGTACAGCTCCTCGGGGATGTCGATCTGGGAGCCGTCCGGACCGACCAGCCGTGCGCGGGCGGGTGCTTCTACGTCGGCGAGGCCGCGGGCGAACCGGGCCAGGTCGGTGCCGTCCTTCGGAGGGAGGACCGTCCGCTCGCGTAGCGCGTCGACCATGTCCCCAGGCTACCGCTATTCGAAAAAACCGCAAGCAGGTCGACACGAGTCACGCTCAGAGCGGTTCCGCTCCCGCGCTGAAAAACATATAGCGCCCGACAACCTCATGATCACCAACGCACACCGTACCCAGGAGGCCCTGGCGGCGTCACCTACCGCGAGGCCACGCCCCCTTTGTCAGCGTTCTGAGTTTTGACGACGGGCCATCCGCTCGCGGTGATGAAGCCACTCCATCCACCAGCGCAGGCGGTCGCTGGACTCCTGAGGGTTGATCTAGTAAGCCTTCCAGGGCGGACCTTGGGCGAAGCTACTACAACACAAAGGTCCAGGTCCGTGCCCTGGAGTCGCTGATCCGAAAGCTCCCCAGCCTCGATGCACCGATCAAGCCATCACCCGAACGGCGGCAGCCCGGCCGAGCACGTCAGCTCGATGACGAGCAGGTGCAGCGGCTCATCGAGGGCTACCAGGCAGGTGCGACGGTGTACGAGCTGGGCGCTCAGTTCGGGATCGCTCGACAAACGGTCGGCAAGATCTTGAAGCGGCAGGGCGTGAAGATGCGGCGGCAAGGGCTGGCACCCGAGGAGGTCGATGAGGCGGTGCGCCTCTACGAGGCTGGCTGGTCGTTGGCACGGATCGGTGAACGGATGGGCGTGAATCCGACGACAGTGCTGAACCGGCTGCGGGAGCGCGGGGTGCGAATGCGGGATACGCATGGGCGGGCGAAGACGCCCGTGAAGAGGAGCACCGTCCGTAACAAGACTCCAGAGGCACACGGTGGGGTTCTCCGCACGCAGAAAGCCCCGAGCCCTCACACCGAAAGCCCCGGGGTCGAGCAGCTCAGTTAGAGCCGCACTTGTTGCACGGCGGTGCCTGCGACGCAGAGCATGCGGGCCGTCAGCTCCCACAACGCCGCGCCGTGGTCACAGGGCACGAAACCGGGGGGCGGGAAGGCCAGTACGAGTCTGTGCCCATCCTCGATGTTCATTGGGGCCACTCCGAGAAAGTTCTGCCGCAAGTGCCGGGCACCGTTCTACATGGGTCGACTGGCCGAGCATGTCCGCCTTGGGTTCACAGCCGGGGAGTCCCGTCCGCCATGCACCGCCGGCGGAAGCCATTCCGGCACAGCCTGCTCGTCTTCGACGTCGAACTCCAGTCCACCCACCAGGGCATTGATAGCGTCGGTCGATGCGCGCAGCACGTTGACGCCTCGGCCGTGGTCCTCGTGTTCGGTGAGCAGGCGGAACTCGACCGGCGTGAGCCGATGACGCACGGAGCCGTCCTCGCTGCGACCGAAGATCGACACCTGGTAGCTGAACGGCGCCTCGCGTTCCCTGATCGTTTCTTCCTCCGCAGCACATTCTTCAACGGTGGGCGTTGGCGGCCAACGCGGCCAGCCCGGCCACGGCCTCGTCATCGAAACCCTGTCTGGCGATCACCGTGTCGATGGCGGCCAATGCGAGGGTCACGACGTCGTAGCCCTGTTCGCCCCATGTCTGGCGCGTGGCGTTATCCGCCGCATCGGCCACCGGTCGAGCGCGCAGGAGCACCCGCACGCGGCCGCCGAACGATTCGTCGAATACGGCCCGTCCTACGGTCGAACCCTCGCTCACCCGGCGACCTCCTCTGTATGCCCACACCTCGCTGTAGGGACCACCCCAGACAGTTCTTGGTGCATGAAAGCAGCCTCCGGTCCGGCGCGGCAGCCAACCATCCGACTACCGCGTATGGGCCCAGCACCAGGCGGTCGGCACCGCCAGCGCGCGGGCACGGTATGCAGCGGTCTGTTGCGCGGTCGTCAACCCGTCCGGCGCTATCCGGATGACAGACCGGCTGGAGGCGACGGGCGGCATCGACTGCAGCGTCAACCAGATCCGACGATCACACCGAACTCGGCTTCTTGACAAACTGGGACCTGGTGCAACGGCTCCACGAGACCCGGACAGACCCCAAAAGTCGGGATGGCGTGATGTGTTGGCGACCACGGGCACTCTCGCCGACCCGCCAAACTAGCAAGCGTGCGG